>DAIUFT010000064.1:0-17436 GCA_036844425.1 Prevotella sp.
CAATGCGTGGCATTGGTCAATGGTCTTTACACCCCCTCCGCTCCGCTTCTCCCCCCGTTTGACGGGGGAGGGCAACCATCTTCATGTCTCCAAACTATCTCAAAAATCTATGACATCAATTATACCAATTTATTTTTTCACCGTCACTTACCTTTGAGGTATTCTTCCAGGGAACCTTTAGTTTCCTTGTAGTTTATGAGTCGTGGAACGCTCTTGTATTCCTTCAGTATGAGTATCATTTCAGCGCGTTCATCGTCAGATGGCTTCAATTGTAGGCGAGTGTATGCCATGGCGGTGAGCATGTTGTTGAGCAGTTTTCTTTCTTCTCCGCTTACGCTCTTGCTCTTTTTGTCAAGCGTTACCCAGAAGTCTATGAATTCTTTTTTGTCAAGATATGCTGACACAGTCTCGTCAATAGTGCCGTAATAGGGCATGACGCGGTTGGTACGACGCAGACTTTTCTCCAGAGAGAGATAGTAATCTGCGATGAACTGTCCGCATTCTGGATAGAATTTAGAGTAGAATTCACGCACAAGTGCCTCTACATCAGCGTTGACATCAAGAAGAAGACGTGACAAGACGTATGACTGTACATCGTCAAAGGTAGAGTAATCATCGCCGCTGCCATTGATGAAGACACCCGTTATGCCTACTTTCTGGTAATATTTTAGGCGTTGTTGCATTATCATCAGGCATGGATATGGCGTAAGGTAGTCGTCGAAATTGCGGTCGTATTCCCATACGTAGAGTAGGGGAGTGACTTTCTTCCATGCCTTTACCATCATGTCGAACTTATGATAGCCACCACTCTGTTCGAAAACGAAACGCATGGGGATATCCATTGTCGATAGCATTACGCCCGCATTCTTTGGCATCTTTGCTGTTGGTGGTTCTTTCGTGGTGTGGTATGCCGTCAGGAAGAACTGGTGTTCTGGGTATTTATTTGCCAGTTTCGTCATTAGAGCCGCCACGGCAGGTGTTGCACTCTGTGCTGTATTGCCAATTTTGCGGCATTGTTCGCATTGACATACCTTCTTGTTATCGGCAGGCATGATGGTAAATCTCCCGCCCTTAGATCCCCATTGGTCTATTATCCATTCATCGATAATGGTGTAAAGACGCTGTGATGAGAAGCAGAACTGGGATTTGTCGCGGTGTCCGTCGATTATTGCGTAGACATCATCTGGCGCTTCCTTGCCTACTACCTTCCATAGATTGTGCCCCCATAACGACCAGTCATAATCTACGTTGTTTGTCTTGGTGAGGTCAAACTCCTTCGGGTTGGCATTTGTCGGTGTGCAGAGAGCACGGTACTCAAATGCCTTTGGCTCTGGCTTTGCTGCCTTGCCGCATGCCGATAGCATGAGAAGTGATGCTATGAAGTAGTGAATCAGTTTCATCATATCTATGTTTTGAGTGTATCGTATGAAGGGATTCGGACACATTGTATTTTCTGCTTTAGTTATGTTGGAAAAATAACTTGCGCAGTTTTCCTCAGATTACTTATCAGAAGGTGGCGATAATCTGTCCCTGTACGTAGTACATGTTCTTGTAGTTGGTTGATGATGACTTGTCGACAGAATACTCTTCGTTGCCCCAAATACCTGTCTGTATGTCCTGCGAACGGTACATAGTGTACCACGTACCGCTGAGCGATGCAGCGATGTGTTTATTGAAGAACCATGTTAGACCTCCTCCTACGAAGGTGTTCAGTTTGCTGAAGCCTGCTGGCATAGACTGGTCAAGCAGTTCTGTCTGTGGTGCGGAGCCTATGCCGCCCATAGCGAAGACATGTGTGCGACTGCCTTCCAGTGGGAAGAACTGTCCTTTCAACTGTCCACTGAAGTACAGTTTGTTGTTCATGATGAAGCCATCAACGCCTCCTTGGATTACAAACTGTGGTATAGTGCGCTGTGCTGTCAGGCCGAACTGTGTTAACGGAGCATCCTTTTGCTTCCAGCCATCGCTAACATATACGTATTCAGGGTCAGCATCGCTTGTTCTTTCCTCGTTCTCTATCCACTTATATCGTTTGGTGTAGGCCTTGATGCTACGGTAACTTGCGTGAGCGTTAATCAGCCAAGTGTCCCACATCTCTCTTTCTATGGTGGCTCTGAGGGTAATGACAGGGAAGTATTTGCTTGCCAATGATGCGCCGACAGTGAATGCCCATGGTGAGTTGTTCCTAAAACGGTGGTGCCAATCCAGTCCTAGCATAACGCCAGTACCGCCCGATTCCATCTCATCTTTTGTTAGGTCATCGGCTGACGAGCCGTCTCTTCCTGCATATGCCATGCTGAACGTATAGTCGTTACGCTCCCCTTTTTTTAGGTATGACGCATAAGCATTAGCCGATATGATGTCTTCACTTCCTGGTCTTGCCTGCTGGTAAGTAATGGTTACCTCGTTTTTAAAGCCCTGTCCCTGTAGTTCTTCCAGGTGGCGGCTATGCTCACGGAAGTCCATCAGTGTAGGCTTGTAGTACTTTTGGTACACGTATGCAGAGTCATATTGGTGCATAGCCTCGTAAACAAGCCCTTTCGTATAGAGCAGTTCGTTGTTAGAATGGTTATAAACCAATGCTGTGTCAAGCGTTGCTATTGCACTGTTGTAAGCCTTTGCCTTTGCTTGATCCATTGCAAGATTACGGCTGAATGCCGAGAAAGCCTTGACAAGAACAGTATCGCCAAGGTACACTTCCAATTGTGGGTACAGCATTTTAACGGCTCCTGCATGGTCTCCCTCTGCATCCATCAGTCCTGCTTCCTTAACTATAAAGAATGGGTCGTCAGGGTATTTCTCCTTACCTGCTCTTACCATGTCAGCGTAATCGTCCTTCATACCGAGCATATCTGACGTGGTGATGGCGAGATGTAACAGTTCGTTAGAGGTAGGAGCCACGAGCAGTGCGTTCTTTACCGCCTTGTGGGCACTACGTATCATGCCTCGTTGTACCATATCTTTTATGTATGGCAGTGCGTATTCCTCATACTGATATGCTATGAGTTGCGCCATCTTTTCGTCAGTCTCTTTTTCGTAAGCAGCGAAGAGTGTGTTCAGCGCCACCTCAAGTCGTCCGTCAGCCTTACAGAGTGCTGCCTTTTGCAGTATGTAATGGTCGTAGTGATATTTATCCTTCAGTTTCTCGAGGGCTTCATTTGCTTTGGTGTATTGCTTTAGTTCGAAGTAGCAGTTATACAGTCTTGTCATAGCCCCGTATCTCATTTCGGGTTCTACAGCATACTGTTCTACGAACTCCAGTTCTGGTATTGCCTCCTCGTACATGTCGTTGGTCATTGCGTCCTTTGCGGCGTCATACCTCATCTCAGACAGATAGCCCCTTACGTCTTCGTCCTTAGGATCCATCTTGAAGAGTTTGTTGAGCAGTGCCATCGCCTGACTCTTGTTGCCAAGTCGTCTGTTTGCTACAAACTCCATGTAGAGTAGTTTGTGTGTCTCACCTTTTCTTTTTTCTGCATCCTTGATATACATAAGAGCATCCTCATAATATCCCCTTGACATGGAGGTGCTGAGCAGATAATTCAAGGACTCTTCCGTGTGTTGCTTGGCGTACACCCTTGCCATGGAGGTGTAAGGGTCATTCATTTGTGCGTTGATAGCAGCAGTCCTTTCAATCTCGTCTATTTCCTTTTGTAGTGAGGGGATATGGTGTGCCCTCATGCATTCCTTTAGATAGTTGATAGCCTCGGTGTACATACCCTGTTCGGTAAGTATCGCTGCTCGTTTCTTCATGAGCGTAATGCTTCCCGTCAGTCGTGCGCCTCTGCCTGCCACTTCTGCCGCTTCACTGTTTCTGCCTGTCTGCAGCAGCATGTTACACAGTGGCAAGTAATAGTCAGGATTGGTTGGAAATGCCTGTACCAGTCCCTGCAGTGACTCCAACTGTCCGTTGATGTCGCCAGCACGTTTCTGCTTTATCATGCGTTGTTCGTGAAGGTAAACAATATCCTTCTTCACCACTTCGTCGTTAGGATATATCTGGTTCAGTCGCACGAGCAGTCTGTCCGCCTCCTGGTTGTTACCCATCTTGCGGTAGATGTTAATCTTTCTTCTCCACCATCCGCGGCTGTAAGGGTTACGTTCCAGCAGTTCGTTTATGTAGCATATGGCACTAGAATAGTTATGCGTTTCCTCTTCCACGTTGACAATAATCTCCCTTGCCTGCGTGTTTGTGGCATCATCGCGAAGTGCCCTTACGAGGTAGAAACGTGCCTTATCGTACTCCTTAAAGTGGTAGTAGTACTTACCCATCAGTTCGTTCATCACCGAAAGGTCGCCATAATCCTTCCATCCTTCGTCCAGCATCAGTTTACCCTCCGTCCATCTGTTGTGTCGGAAGTGGTCACGTGCGTTCTGTTCGTAATAGTCTGGTGTCCTGTACTTTGTGAAGATGGCATATCCCCCAGTAGTGAAGCAGAGCAGCAGTGCGGTGAAAAATATAATGTGTGTAGTACGCTTCATTCTTATATTTACTTGCCAGTGTTGTATCGTTTACGTGTCATAGCGCCCCAAGAAGCCTTGGTACGTAATATGTAGTTAAGGTATCCTCTTATAGAGCAGTATGTTATTATTGGGTGATAGGTAACAGGCTCTACCAGTCCTGCCACGAACAGTCGCCAATATGATATAGCCTTTGTGTATGAACTACCGAGAATGTAGTCGTAGAATATTACGAACTGCGACAGCATGACGGCAAAGACGTAAAGCATGGTGAGCACAATCCAGAATGTGTCCCAGTTTACACCGCCAGTCAGCACAAGATATATGAACATTAAGAGACCTACAATCTCGATTATAGGTGCGAGGAACTCAAACAGCACGATGTACGGCAGTGTTATCATTCCCAATTGTCTGTACTTCGGGTTCAGTATCATCCTGTGGTGCTGGTGAATCAACTGTATCAGTCCTCGTCCCCAACGAGTACGCTGGCGGTAAAGCACTTTCAGTGTTGACGGTCCCTCCGTCCAGCAGCAGGTGTGTGGAATCTGTACCACGCGGTAAGGTCTGCCGAAGTCACAACAGTAGCGAATCATGCGGCATATCATGTCCATATCCTCAGCGAACGAGTCGAAGCCATAGCCGCCAGCCGCCAATACTACCTCAGTATTGAACAATCCGTAACCACCAGACACGTTAGGCATGGCGTTAATGTTAGACCATCCCATCTTACCCACAAGGAATGAGCGCTTGTACTCCAAGTCCTGAAATACCGCCAGTGGGTTGCTTGACGTTTTGAACTCAACTATCTCGTTGTCCTTCAACTCAAAGCCGTTACTCATACTCATCGTGCCTGAAACTGCGATGATGTTGTTGTTAAGCAACACAGGGAAGATACACTGGTATATAGCGTCACGCGACAATATACAGTCAGAGTCGGTATTGATAAAGTATGGGTACTGTACCACGTTGAGTCCACCGTTCACGGCATCCGCCTTCGTACCACCGTTAGTCTTATCTACTACGGTAAGGTTCTTGAAGTGATAGTCCGTTGAGCGGAACAAACGTTTGAATGGCTTACAGTTAATGTGGTACACATAGTCATACGGCACCTCCACGAGACTGAAGTTATTAATCAGTTTCTCCAGCGTATCGTCTTTCGAGCCATCGTTTACAATGATAACCTCGTACTTAGGATATTTCTGTCTCAGTAGCGAGTTTACATTTTCCACGATGTTCACGCCCTCGTTATAAGCCGGTGCTACGATAGACACGCCAGGCGTAAAAGGGCTTGTCTCCACCATCTGTTGCACGTAGTCAAGTGTCCATCGTTTGTAGTGCGATGTGTACCTGTACGCCATGATAATCAGAAATACGTAACTGGTTATCAGCAACAGTGAGTAGAAGAATACGAAGTATCCGTAGAATGTACAAATAAACTGCCACATGTGTTGTTCTTCTTTACGGTAGTAATCTTTTTGTTATTGCAATACCTGCAACTGCTCAAGCAGTACAGCGGAGTCCACCTGATCAATAAGCGTTCTTGTCTCCTCGTCTGCTTCGCTACGCATGATTTCGAACAGTCGTCGTCCAGAGTTTCCGTATTGGTATAGGCACATTAGCGCTACCAGTCTTGTCTCGCGTGATGATGACAATTCGTATGCTTTCTTGAAGAATTCCGTTTGTTCGCCAGAATTTAGGGCCAAGAGTGCTTTCAATACCTCTTGTCGTATGTGCTCTGGCTGTTGGAAATATGAATTTACGAGTTTCTCCTCAGCCGTAGTGTCGCCCAATGACGCTACCACGCCAATGGCAGCAGAGCGCACCTTCAGTCTGTTGTCAAGGAAGTAGTTCTTTACCTCTAACTTCTCGTTCTCCTTGCCCCAGTATGCCACCTCGTGTACCATGAATGCAGCAGAGTCTTCGTTCTTCAGGCGGTCGGCAATATTAAGGAAGTTAGGCATCAGTCGTTCTTGGAACATCATCCAACCGAACACGTAACTAAGAATCATCGGTCTGTAGAGCGACTGTCCCTCCTCCAGTTCTATAATAAGGTATCTGTAGGGCGAATTACGTGAACAAGTAATGTAGTTCAGTCTCGCCATCATTCTTATCTCTCTGTCTCCGTGGTTCACGAAGTTGGCGAGCAAGCCCTCGCTTACCGTTATCTGCAGCATCAGTAGCATCTGCAACGTGCGGAACACGTCAGTATGCTTCAGCAACTGCATTTCAAATCTTTCACATACGCCTAAAACCGATGCGAGCGTCTGCATGTTAGGCAGACAGACGATTTCGTACATATCCATACGAACCTCCTCCAGCATGTTGGCGTAGTAGTAAGAGTCATTCTCTCTAATCTCCTCGTCCGTTTTCCCCAGTATGTCGAGCATCTGTTCGTGTGACAGTTCCTCTGCACTACCGAGAATGTTATGCAACTTGTCAGAATAGTACGCATAAAGTTTTGCCTCTTTTTTCTTTCTGTGCTGTTGTATCTGCACCTTACAGAGGAACATGACAAAAAGTACCACCAGTGCTATCATACATCCTATAGAAATGTTATAGGAAGCCACCACCTGCCAAGGATAGTCAGCATAGAAGTCATCTATCATGTGGATATAGAACTTAAACAGTTCCCAACGGTCTAATTCCACAGGACCTCCGAATACCGTTCCGGTATATAATGCTGGCAGCCCTCCAGGCTGTGTTATAGCATTGGTGCTACTTAAAGCAATTGATTCTATTATGTGTAATATCGATAAGAACATGAACAAGAAGAAAAAGACTGCACCTGCTTCTTCCGCAGATGCAGTCTCTCTTTCTTTTTTAGTGTGTATTAGCGGTGTCGTGATTTCTCTGCACCGACAGTTATTTATTTAACGTTTTTATTTCTTGGTAACTGTGCAGTCCAATAGGTTACCCTTTGTATCAACGTTCTTGGCTACGATGGTGTTAACGTACTTGTACGGCTGATTGTCAGTAAACTCAATTGTAGCCTCGTTGAGGTTCTTGAGCAGTTCCTCACGTGTCAGTTTCTTGATGTTGTAGTAGTTCCAAACCTCGAATGTGATACCGTCACCATATACGTTGCGGCAGTACTCAAGCACCTTGGCGTTGATACCCTGTGACTCGATGTAGATACCATCTGCTACGTATGAAACAGTGAGAGTAACTTTCTGACCATTAATCTCACGCTCCATTACGTTGGTCTGCTCATTGTAAGACATGTTTTCGTAATGTTTCTCAACGATGTACATGTCGTCAGCCTCGCAGTAAGCAGTTGCAGGAACAGGAATGAATACCTTAAAGTTACATGTATCACGTACATGAACAGAGAGTTTAGAGCACTCCTCGTCCTTATGATCCTGTGCGCTGAGGTTCACCTCTACCATGCCTTTGTTCTCGTATGAAGGCTTGTCAGGTGTTGGAGCTGGATCTGGATCAGGTGTTGGTGTTGGGTCAACAGGATCTGGTGTTGGTGTTGGGTCAACAGGATCTGGATCAGGTGTTGGGTCAACATCGCCTCCGTTGTTTTCATCATCACAAGCCGGGATAACCTTGATAACCCAGTCATTGTAAACACCATCTGTACAACACTCTGCAATGCCAGCGTTATCCTTCTTCGTAGCATAATCGAAGCAGAGGTAAAGGTTTTTCTGTCCGTTATATTCTATCTCGTAGAACTTATATTTGTTCTCCCAAGTATTGCTACCCCATGAATCGTGGTATCTTGCACCTGTAATCTGAGTGTTGAGCACTAATGCTACTGGACCATAGTTGGCATTCCAGTCATTAAAATGCTTCCATTCTCCGTTTTGGTTTTTGAACTCTAGATAGTCCATTTGGTTGGAGCCAATAACAGAACTCTTAGCGTTGTTCATGTCAGGGGCTGTAGTGTATGAAGCTTTCGAACCGCCAACATTTTGAATGTAGTAGTTGTAGTGGCTGAAATCAGTAGAGCCCTCGTTAGGATGCTGAGACAGATAGTTAAGAACGAATGTCTTTTCTGCCTCATCTACATTGCCGTTACTTGCAGGAGCCTTATCCTTATGCAGGAAATAATAAGGATGATTTCGCTCATTCTGTTCATCACCTGCAGTTCTAAAGTCTTGTATCTTCTGATACCAGTCCTCATTCTGACCAAGGGCGATATCGTTTGAAGAACAGAAAGTCTCAGCAGTCTTTTGCAGTTTAAAAGAATAGTTAGTCAAGTTACCAGGTGCTTCCACATCGCCATCATCATTGTTCGAACAAGATGTGAAGGCGAGTCCCGCTAATGCTGTTAGCAAGAGGGCTTTGTTGAAAATTAACGCTTTCATAATGCTTAATCCATTAAAAAGTTTGCAGAAAATGATATTTGGTGTTATTATGTTATGGTGCAAAGTTACATATAAAACTCGTAATTTGCAATACTTTACTGTATAATTTTATGTACGTAACTTCGTATTTAACATTTAAAGCGTATATAATTGCAGATATTCGTAAGTGTTTCCTATTATATTAAGGTATTGTTCAAACTCTTCTCTCTCTATCACTACTGTCGCCCTGCAGTCATTAGGGTGGAAACTGAGTGTCTTCGCGTTGCGTAATGTTTCGTCGAGGAAGAGGTGTACATGGTTTTCTGTATCGTTGATAAGTCCGAACGGTGAGACGCTACCTGGCTCCAGTCCTAAGTACTTCATCATGCGTTCTGGCGAAGCAAACGACAGTTTTCCGCACGATGGCAGTCCTTGTGCCTGTAGTGATGCCTTCAATTTTGCTTCCAGGTCGTGAATGGCGAGGTCGTGGTCGCAGTCGAAGCATACCAGGTAATGGCGGTTGCCCTTGTGGTTACGCAGAAAGATATTCTTGCAGTGCACGGAGCCATCGTCCTTCCACCATCTGCGTGCCTCCTCTATCGTCTTCCCTTCGGGATGAGTATAGCAAGAGTATTTTATGTTATTAAGGTCAAGGAATTCCAAGACCTTGTTTATTTTTTCCTCGTTTTCCATGTATGTTCTTATTAAAATTTTTTATACTATTATTATATGGAGATAATATGTCTAAGGCATTAATGTACATGCAGCAGTGTTCATGTAGTATGACTATGGAGCCGAAGTTTTTAACTTCGGTAAAAAGCATTTGCCTGAACTTACCGATTTTTTTACTTCGATTAAAAGCATTTATCAGGATATACCGAAGTTGGAAACTTCGGCTCCATATTCCCTCTGCTTGAAATGTTTTGCTTCTAACTCCCGTTTTACGCTATGTCGCATATTAGGTGTGAATTTGGAAACTTCGGCTCCATAATAGAAAACAAGGGAGGACTTTGCTGCACTTGTCAGCGCGTCCTCCCTTGTTTCGTTTCTATTCCAGCCTTTCTGCTGTTGTATGTCTTTATTTCTTCTTAAACAAGTGCAGTTCTGCACTGTTAGTCTCTCCTATGAATGTCTCCTCAGCCTCGCGGTTTTCAGCGTCGGTTGGCAATACCTTGCATGCGAGTGTGTCGATAACGCCCTCCCATATACCCTTAGCATATAGATATGCTGCAGGTGGGTTGGTGAAGGAGATAGTGCTCTGGTTTAGAATCTCCTGCAACTGTGTGCGGTTTAGAGCATCGTTATAATAGTTACGTACCTCGAATGTGATACCGTCACCGTAAGTATCGCGGCAGTACTTCAGTACGTCGGCATTGATACCGTGTGATGTGAATGTGATACCATTCTCGCTGAATGCTACGTCAAGTGTAACGGTCTGACCATTAATTACCATAGAGAGCGTCTCGTTGGTAGTATTGTAAACGTAGTCAGTGTCATGCTTCTGTACGATCATCATGTCATCCTGTGGGCAGTAGTACTCAGCCTTTATAGGAATGAAGAGAGTGAAGTCAGTTGTGTCACGTACGTGAACAGAGAGGTGAGATTCCTTCCAGTCATCCTTCTCGTGCTCAGCATTTAGAGCGAGGTTCACCTCTACCGAACCACCGATAGCTTTTACAGCAGGGTCAGCAGGATCTTCTGGTACTGTAGGCTGTTCAGGGTCAGTTGTACCTG
This sequence comes from Prevotella sp., assembly GCA_036844425.1. Lineage (GTDB taxonomy): Bacteria > Bacteroidota > Bacteroidia > Bacteroidales > Bacteroidaceae > Prevotella. Next base: position 10,488 of record DAIUFT010000064.1, read on the forward strand.
GGTCTGGATCCGTAGGCGTAACAGGTTCTGTCGGGTTTTCAGGTGTAGGCTTCACGTCATTGGCAGGTACGGTAGGTATTTCCTTGTCGCAGGTGAAGACGATGTCTTGGTAATCAAAGTCAGTCCAGTCTTCTATGCCGAGGTATGTCTTACCGTTGCGTACAAATGTGCCAGCGTGAATACGTGAACGTGTGGTTAATCTTTGACCTTCTCCTGTTGTACAGTAAGCGTCGTCGTTTAAGTCTGATTTGCTGTACCAAGTGGTATTGACAGACTGCCAGTTGTCTGCTGCATAGTAGCCATCCCAGAAGAATCCAAATTTATAACCTTTCTTAATGGTTATCTTTATGCCTTTACTCTTATATGAAATGTCGTTGGCATTTTTATCCTTATTCCAGGTATAAACTGTTTCATACAGCCCCCATGGATTAATGTTGTCCCACACGATTTGTTCGTGTTTATTTCCGTCTTCATCGTAATAGAAGACGCCAAGTTTGTGATACTGGCTTGTCTGTGAATATACAGGATAAAACTCCAATTCCATGTCTGCATCCTTGGCGTAGTACATGAAATCAGTTGTAATTTGGTCAAGGTTGCCATTCTTTTCTGGCAGTACACTCTTCACAAGAGTTTCCTCCGCCGTACGGTCAATGGCCGTGGTTGTTACAGGCTCCCATGTAATGATAGCGTTCTGTGACACATCAATGTCGTTAGACGTGAACGCAATTTCTGTCTTCTTGGCAGGTGCGAAGTTAATCACGTTGCTACTTTCGCGCTTTGGCATCTCGCCTGCACCATCGTCAATGCTTGAGCATGAAGCCAAGCATGCAGCGGCAACCATTGCAAGGTAAAGATTCAGTTTCCTCATAATACGTTAGTGTTTAGCGTTTTTGTAATTATCTGTAAGAACTTATTAATATGGGAGCAAAGTTAATAAATTCGTTAAAATAACAAAAATATTATAGTATAAAAAATGTTAAATGCTATTATCGGGATGGTTCCCGATGCGCCAGTGTCAACTATTGCATCAATTTTTCTCCCTGAACGACCATCTGTTAATGGCAAATGGGAAAGTCACTTTACATATAGATGCATCTTACACTCTATTGATTTTTTCCACCAATTCATCAGGTGTAAGTATCTCCATCTTCGAGAAACCGAACCACCTCTTGCCCAAGTCTTTTATGGATGCACCTATGTGATATACATCATCGTCTATACAAAGGAAGCGGTCATGTGATAAACGGAATGTTTCAACATCAATCGGTGCATATTGAGCATTATGACGGTCTATGTCGAGTTGGAACTGACGGCTTATCTGCTGAGTGTAGATGATTGCAGACACGTTATTATCTCTTTTATCGAGCAATGTCAGTACAGTCTCGTCAACATAGTTGTCGATAAGGACAATACGTTTCTTCGCACTCTTAATCAAGTCGGACACGAAAGTATAGGCATCATAAACTTGCCCATTGTAGAACACACCTTGTTTCGGCTTTGCATTGCCCTCGTCCAATCTGCGAAACACTTCTTCTATACGCTTGTCGGATTCTTGCAAGTGTTGTTGCATTTCCAATTGATGGTATTCCATAGTCGAGAGACGCTGAAACACTTCGGCATTGTTCTGTAGAAAGTGACGCATTGAAGTGAAAGCTCGCATTATTCGAATATTCACCTCAATCGCAGTGTCAGAACGTAAAACACTACTAAGCATAGCGACTCCGTTTTCAGTAAATACGTAAGGCATGTATTTCAAATGTTGTCCGCGTCCTTCGTTTAAGGTCGCAATTTGCGACCTTAAACATTCGTCCTTGGTCAATTGAAACATGAAATCTTCTGGAAATCGTTTAATATTACGTTTTACTTGCTCATTAAGACGCTTTGTTTCAACGCCATAAAGTGTGGCAAGGTCACGGTCAAGCATAACTTGTTGTCCTCTAATGATTTTTATTAGAGGCTCTATATTGTCAACGCCAACCAACCGGTCGCAATTTGCGACCAGTTCTCCTTTATCTTGATGTTCTATATTATCTGCCATATTTCTATCTTTATTTTTGAGATCACAAATTGTGACCTTAAACGTGTTGTTATTCTCTCCCTTCCTGTTTCTTAACGTATTCCATTGGCGTTACGCCCTCTACCTTCTTGAAGGTGGCGAAGAAACTGGAGCGTTTAAAACCGCAACTCTCCGCCAGTGCCAGTTGTGTGTAGTTGGCATAGTGGCGGTCGCTCAGTCGCATCTTGAATTCGTCAAGGCGGTAGCGGTTCACGAAGTCGTAATAATTTGTCTTGGCATAGATGTTAAGCATCTGTGATAATTTCACGGTCGATACATCAAGGCGTGCCGCCACGTCCGAAAGTTTTAACTCAGGGTTAAGATATGGTTTCTCTCCCAGCATCAGTACCTCAAGGCGTGTGAAGAGACGCTTCAGTTCGTCGTCAGACGTCGCCACACGACTGTATTTACGCTTTGTGTCCTCCAGTTCCTGTTTTACCAGTGCCATTTGTTCTATCTGACGTTGGTTAACTCGGCGCAGACGTAGTGATACCGCTATTATAATAAGGAATATGGTAATGCCAATTATCTCTATTACCCATAGCCATGATGGCCATACGCTGACGTGGTACAGTGTTCCGCTCTTCTGCCCAGCGAGTCGAACCTGCAGGGTGTTACCACCTATGTTAAACATTCCTGTTATCACGGCACGTTCACGGTTCTTCAGTATTACCCAGTCGCCGTTGTTTACCTTATATTCATAACACTGTCCGTCGGGGTCGCTGTAGTTAAGTGTCAGTGGCAGGAACGATAGTGCCTGTACTCCCCAGTTGTATGTGAGGTTGATACTCTTATAGTTTATCATGCTCTGTTGCGAGCGGAATGAAATGGGCTTCGTTCCTTTCTTGACGTCAGACAATATAATAGGTGTATTGCCAGCGGTATATCTCTGTACCTCGTCGAGGTCGGCATAGAACAGTCCATCTACCGTTCCTGTCCATAGTCGGTTCTTATTGTCGATGCTGATGGCTCCCAAACTGAACTCGCGCGAATCCAGTCCTACCTCCTGCGCATATTTCGCCACGTGGCGGAACGATGTGTCGAAGCGGAACAGTCCGCGTTCCGTTCCCACCCAGTAGTTGCGGTGGCGACGGTCGTATATTACCTGTGATATGTAGTCATTGCCTATAGTCTGCGTTAGGTCAATCTGCCCGAACTGTGTCAGTTCCTCGTTAGTGCTGTAGAGTCCGTCGATGCACGAGAAGAGCAGTTTGCCATTGTCTCCCAGTTCGCCCACGGTGTCATACCTCTTGTTGAAGAAACGGTCAGGAAATCCCGTGTTGTGTATAACCTTCTCTATGGGGTCGTAGAGGCATATGCCCTTAGCAGTAGATATCCAGCAACGTCCCTGACTGTCGAACAGCAGGTTATAGCATGATGCGGGGTAGAGTTGAGAGTTGCGGTCGTTGTACATGCGCTCAGTGTCCGTTGCGCTGTTGTAAACGAAAACGCCGCGTGTTCCGCCCATCCACAGTTCATTGTCGGGCGAGATGACGAGAGTGTTGAAACTACCTTTGCGTAGAATTTCGCTTTTCCCGAAACGTGAGACAGTGAGCGACTTGGGGTCTATGCGCATCACGCCACCGTTGAAGGTGCAACAGTAGTAGAAGTTGCCATATTTTACTACGTTCGTAACGATGGAACCGCCCAATTCTGCCGGTGTGAAGAATTTGTGTACGCCTGAAGTCTCGTTGATGAAGTATAGTCCGCCGCGTGAACCTAACACCTTTATAGGTCCGTCCAGCCAAAAACTTCTTACGTTGACACCACGACTGTTGAAGCCCTCAGTTTTGTAACAGTGAAACAATGGGCGGGTATAGTACGAGTGATGCAGTCCGCGACGAAAGTAGCCGAAGAAGCATACACCGTTCTTGTCGCGCAAGAAGGCATATACCGTGTTGTCCAGCAGATGGTATCTGCTTGTAGGGCTATTGTCATATTTTTCTACGATTCCATCGTTCTTCAGCGATATAACCGACATTCCCGCACCATCGGTACCCACGTATAGCCTTCCGTGGTCAATGGAGAGGCAGGTAATGATGTTACACCCCACGTCGGTATAGTTGCGTAGTGTATGCTCGGTGGTGTAGTAACAGTACAGTCCACTGTTGTATGTGCCGAGGATAATCCTTTTGCCTTGAATAACCATGCACCTGTAGTCTCCCGGTGTGTTGGCTGTTTTTGCCAGTCCGAGCGGCATTAGTCGTTTTTGCTTCGGATTGTATGTGTACAGTTCGTTGCTACACAGCACCAATATCTTTCCGTCGGGCGTTACCTTTATGTCCTCCACGCTGTTGCTGCGTGATAGGTAGTTGCTCGTAGGCCATATATGCGTTGTGTTTCCTCTATACCTTATATATAGTCCCTTTGCAGACCCAGCATATAGCGTTTCGCCATTTGCGGTAATAGTGTTGATTTTATCAGTAATGGTATTATCAAAGAGTCTGAACAGTCCCGTCTCATTGTCTCTGACGTATAGTCCGCTGTTTGCAGCAGCATAGAATGTTCCATCGCTTGTCATGGCAAAGCCGTTGACAGAGTTTTTCGAGCGTGTGCCGTTAACGTCATACGACGTCATGCTGTAGCCATCATAGCATGTGATACCGTTTACGGTTCCTATCCATGTCAGTCCCGCCTTGTCGCGGTAAATAGCGTACACGGATTCGCCTGCAAGGCCTTCGTATATGGTAAGGCTTCGCATGTGTTCAGGTACGGCAAAACTGCGGCTACCGCATAGTAATGAGATGATAATAATGGTATAAAGAAGAAATGTCTTCCTCATGTTGGTTCTGCTATTATTTCTTTGTAAGTAGGTAATGTGTAAGCAAAGGTACACAAAAACCTTCGAACGAACAAGAAAAATGATTAAAAATAGTCCATTCTCTATAAATATTATAGTCTAAATAGGTTTGTATAATTTAGACGGACTATATATAAGAAGCTGTGTTATAGTTAGATACGCAAATCGTTGTCTTTTTGGAATAGAATAGAGACTTGGATTATGAAAAGTCTTGCTGGAATGTAAAAAACTGATTAACTTTGCAACGTCGAAATACAGAAAACGACATTCACTAACCACAAACATTAACAACTTACTAATCACAAAACATGACAACTGACAAGAACATAATAGAAGAGGCTTACGACTGCTATTTCTCAATGCTCGTAGCGTACGCAACGCGACGTATTAATAATGTACAAGAAGCAGAGGATATAGTGCAGGATGCATTTGTTCGTTTGTTAGGTTATGATGTGATAACCCCAGAGACTGTTAAGAGTCTTTGCTTTACGGTGGTCAGTAACTTGGTGACGGATCATATCCGCCGTCATTACAAGCGCCTCGAGGCTAGCGTATATATGTACGACGAGGCATCGTCTGCTCCAGTGCTCACGCCAGAGCAGGTAGCCGTTTTCCACGATATCGCAGAACGTGAAAGTTGTATGATGCTCACTCTTCCACCGGCAATGCGCCGTGTGTATGAGATGACTCGTATAGGGGGCAACACCATATCAGAGATTGCGGAGCAACTGAACATTAGTACCCGTACGGTAGAATGTCATCAGTTCAAGGCTCGCAAGTTGGTGAGAGAAGGTCTTCGCCGCATCATTTAGACTTTAGGTTTTATAAGATATAATGAATTAGATACAAAGTTTTAGATTTGATAGTTAGTTCTACAAACGATTAGTTAGTTATTTGGTAGGTAATATTTTTACTGATGGATGAGAGCCGTTGTGAAACGCCTCTGTCCACACAAAATTCGCCGATGTGACGGTCAAGAGAGACTGTTCATCGGCGGTTTTTTTTTACTTTTCTTGCCTTGATTTTTATATACATATATATGTGGAGACATTGGTCCGTGCCTTTAGGCACGTTAGATCCGTGAAAAAGACCTATCCGTGATTATCCGTGCTATCCGTGTTTTTTTTGACCATAGATTGTCGGCTATATGCTGTGAGCACAGTGTTTAGCATTGAGTTCTACTGCCGCTGGCAGTAGAAGCGTAATCAAAAACACACTGATATCACGGACAATCACGGATAAGTCTTTTTCACGGATTTTTGATGCAGTTCAGATATTATGATGTTGCACCTAACGATGCGGATATTATGTGGTATGAAACTTATGATATTGTTTATTAGTTTGCGATACGAGTTGGTCCGTGCCTTTAGGCACGTTAGATCCGTGAAAAAGACCTATCCGTGATTGTCCGTGCTATCCGTGTTTTTTTTGACCATAGCTTATCGGCTGTATGCTGTGAGCGATGTGTTTAGCATTGGGTTCTACTGCCGCTGGCAGTAGAAGCGTAATCAAAAACACACTGATATCACAGACAATCACGGATAAGTCTTTTTCACGGATTTTTGATATGGTTATGATATTATGATGTAGCACCTAACGGTGCGGATATAAAGTTTTTTTTGACCATAGCTTATCGGCTGTATGCTGTGAGCACAGTGTTTAGCATTGAGTTCTACTGCCGCTGGCAGTAGAAGCGTAATCAAAAACACACTGATATCACGGACAATCACGGATAAGTCTTTTTCACGGATTTTTGATGTAGTTCAGATATTATGATGTTGCACCTAACGGTGCGGATATTATGTGGTATGAAACTTATGATATTGTTTATTAGTTTGCGATACAAGTTGGTCCGTGCCTTTAGGCACGTTAGATCCGTGAAAAGATAGATCCGTGATTATCCGCTATCCGTGTTTTTTTTGACCATAGATGTCGGCTGTATGCTGTGAGCACAGTGTTTAGCATTGGGTTCTACTGCCGCTGGCAGTAGAAGCGTAGTCAAAAACACACTGATATCACGGACAATCACGGATAAGTCTTTTTGGCGCAGCCGACAAACCCTGTGGGGAAGCTGTGCAGACGCTAACCCAAAA
>DAIUFT010000065.1:0-16639 GCA_036844425.1 Prevotella sp.
TTGGGTGAAAGGGAGAACGGCGGCGTAGAAACGCCGCCGCACAAGGAGCCAAAGGAGACGGGGATTATATTTTAAATAGTTTGCTGAGCAATATTTTTTTTAAATCTGACTCTTAACAATACAGAATTCTATTCAGTATTATATATTTCTGATTTCTGAATTCATAAACACGTTGCCATGATGATGAAGGCTTAACTAAGAGTAAGTGACAGTAAGAAATAGCATGATAACAATTTACGCCACCCAACCATAGCCTTGCACCGCCATATCTACGAAATGATCAAACAATAAGTTTGACTTTTCGTTGAAGGCGGTTTTGTCGTAACTCATCGGTAAGTCGTCATTGAGCGATGTTTGTATCAAAGCAAAGACTTGATGTCGAGGCTGCTCATCCTTGAACCAATCTACTACCATCACTTTGTCCTTTTCCTTCAACAACTTTTGGTAGAGATTCTTTGCCGCAAGAATTACCTTCTGCTCTTCTGCCTTTGTCAACTTTCTGTTTGCCGACAATAGGTCGTAGATTTCCAGTTCCTCTTCCTCCAATCCGAGGTCAGTAGAGCGAGACTGCTCTTGCTTCAAATCTTCAATAAGTTGAAGTAGTTTTTCATAATAATCCTCATTCTCACTGCCTCCTGCATTATACCGGTCGATGATGCCCCTGTATCGTTCCGAGAACTTTACACGAGTGGTGTTCTTGTTAATCATTTGCTTTAAGGCACGCTCTATAAAGTCACGGAGGTCGTCTATCTCGAGAGCCTTGTAAGGTGTCGCGTCTATTTCTTTACGTAGAGCCTCAACATCCAGTTTACTGAGGTCAATGACCTTGCCCTGATGAATTACGTAGTCTGCGTGTAACTCTTCTGCCGCCATACCTTCCATCGCGTCTCCATTACTCGTTGCATCAACCCTCGTAGAAGATACACTTTGGTCCAGCGTCTCTGCCATCCTCGCCTTTGCACGGCGCAGTTTCTCATCGTCAATCTGGTTACAGAACAATCCATTGAGATAAGACAATGGGGCAAAGTTATCGTTGTGCCAATCTCGTTCAAATATCTCTGGCTTTGCCGCATCGTAAAGATTCATCAAGAGATTGGAGAGCACCTTAAAGCGGGCTTTCCATTCATCCTTTTCTAATATACGGTTATATGTCTTGCGGAGCATCTCAAGTCGATCAAGGGTATTACTTTCAGCGATAATGTCACCTATCTTTATACCTATTGACTGCAAGAAGGCGTCACACTCCACGATTGTCTGGTCTATATTGGCTATCAACTGCTCTATGTCCTTGGCTGGGTATTCCGTATCATCACCCGTTGAAGCATAGTCCGACAATGCCTGCTGCATATACTTGAACACATTAACGTAATCCACGATGATGCCACACGGCTTTCCTGGGAACACTCTATTGGCTCTTGCTATGGCTTGCATCAAGGTGTGTCCCTTCATTGGTTTGTCGAGATAGAGCGTGGAGAGCGACGGCACGTCAAAGCCTGTCAGCCACATGGCGCAGACAAAAACCAGACACAACGAATCGTTCTTATCCTTAAACCTATCCTCTATGTCCTTTCCGTCGGGCGAGATTGCCTCTAACTTCCTGCGGTGTGGCGTTATGTCAAGTCCTTGAGCGGCAAACTTCTCTTCCTCGCCGTCTTCCTTACTGATGACCACAGCCATCTCCATCTTGTTCAGATATTCAAGTTGGCGACTCTTCTCTGCCCTCTCCTCTTCGGTCCTTGCGTTGTTACGCTCCTTTACGAGTTTCTTCTTTTCTTCGGGCAGATAGTGTTTCACCTTGTCGTACATCCTTACCGCAGTGTATTTGTCCACACTCACCACCATGCCCTTGCCCAAGAATCCTCTACGGGGAAAATGATGGGCAATGTCTCGTGCGATGGAGTCCAGTCGTTCTTCTCGCTTTATTACCTCCAAGATGCGTGACGGTGAGTTCTCCAACAGTTCCTTCTCTCGGTCGTTGAGGTTTTCGTCATCGCATATCTGGTCGATGTCGGTATCGAGCCAGTCATTGGTCAAGCCCACCTCTGGCACTCTTCGACTATAGAACAATGGTACTGTACTGCCGTCCTCAATGGCTTGCGCAAAGTTATATTCTGATACGTAGTCGCCAAACCACTGGTTGGTCAATCGCTTGCTGCCCAAGAGTGGCGTACCTGTAAAGGCGATATAGTTGGCGTTTGGCAGACCTGTGTGCATATTCTCCGCCAGTTGCTTATACTGCGTGCGGTGCGCCTCATCTACCAATACAAAGATGTCGTTGCGCTCAGACAAGACTGGATATTTCTTCGTCTTGTCGTACTGAAACTTATGTATCAAGGTAAAGACCATCGGCTTGTTGCCCCTCAGGAAGTCACGCAGTTGCGTGGAGTTCTTCGGCTGACACTCTTCCTTGTTGCCTATCACCTCCGTGCGCACAAAGGTCTTGTGTATCTGTGTGTCCAAGTCCTCGCGGTCGGTAATGACGAGGAAGGTAAAGTTGCCCTGCATCTTACGCTTCACTTTCCTTACGAACATCACCATGGAGTAACTCTTGCCTGAGCCTTGCGTATGCCAAAACACTCCGAGTTTGCCGTTCAACTTGTCTCTGTTCCCTACGCTCTTCATCAAGTTGTTCACACCCAGGTATTGATGGTTCTTGGCGATAATCTTAATGCGCTTGTTGTCAAAGAAGATGAAGTTCTCAATATAATCCAACAGGCGTTCTTTCTTGAAGAGACCGTCTATCAGGTTTGTAATGCTCAGTCCGTGGTTCTCTATCTGTTCACGGTCAAGGTGCTCCTTCTCGTCGTCCACACGAAGCCACTCAAAGTAGAACTCATAGTTACTGTTCCATGCTCCCATCTTTGTCTGCAATCCGTTGCTGAGCACGCACACCTGGTTCATCGCGAAGACGTTAGGTATGTCCTTGCGATAACTCGTCAGGTTCTTGTTGTACGCCTCCTCTATCTTTACCGTGGAGTTCTTCAGTTCTATAAAAACTATTGGCAGACCGTTGACAAAGAGCAACACGTCGGGACGACGATAACGATAATGTCCCTTTATCCACATCTGGTTAACACAATGGAATTCGTTGCGGTCGGGATGGTCAAAGTCGAAGAGTCGCACTATCTCGAAGTCTTCCTTTCCGTCCTTGCGCACCTGCACCTTTATGCCATTTCGCATCTGGTTGTAGAACTTATAATTGGTGTCCACCATGTCCGTCCCTGTATAGTCCTTGCGAAAGTCCCGTAGTATGCCCTCTAGAATGTCTTCGTTCACCTGTGGGTTCAGTCGCTTTAGGGCAGCGAGGAACACGTTGGGCAGTATGCACTCCGATGGATTGGCACGCCCCGTGGTGGAGACCTCGTCTTGTGCCTCCACCCTTGCATCACACTCTATTCTCTTCCATCCATATTCTGCTTGCGCCAAACGGTTGCAGATAGATTGCTCTATATCGTCTTCACTGATAAATGACTTCATGGTTATTATTGGTGTTTTGTGGTTAGTTACTGTTTTGTTATGGAGCCGAGGTTTTTAACCTCGGTCTATTAATGCTTCTCTATACCGAGGTTGGAAACCTCGGCTCTATCAATGTTTTTCTATACCAGGGTTGGAAACCTCGGCTCTATTAATGTTTTTCTATACCGAGGTTGGAAACCTCGGCTCCATAACACGACTATACTTCAAGTTTTCCTGACATGAGGCGAGGGAGAAGGAGATCTCGCTGGCGAGCAAGAAGAGTGTTCTGCTGTTGGTAATTAGCAATTTCTTTATGAAGAATCGATAATCTGTCATTTGCTTCTTTTCTCAAATTTTCCGATGGAATTATCAACTTTATGTGATTAATATCTTTAGGATAAACATGAGGTTGGGCAGCACCACGTTGAAAGTTAGTAATAACACTACGAATATTATTCAGCAATTCATATACATAATATATATAAGGTGTAGATGCTTCTCCTATGTAAGAACAATCCGCTGCCCATATATCAGAGTAATGGATGGCAATAAATCCTGCATTAGCCCCAGAAGAACTCATTGTCACAGATATACCATGCACATTTGCTTCCGTATGGAAGCCCGAAGGAGATATACCCGCAGAAATTACAGGAATCGCTCCATCCTGCATTTCACTTGATGTAATATTCTTACCTCGTTTAAACTCACATACTTCTGATAAAGAGCCTCCCCTCCACCCTTTTGGCAATCCATTCTCCATTTCCACGTTCTCATGTCCAGGGAAGCGGAAGCGAACGAACCATTCTTTATATAGGTTCTCTGCCATTTTCTCTAAAAGACGAATACGCTTCGTGTTGTTCTCTATCAGAGAATCGTAGGCGGAGAGGATGGAGGCGATGCTATTCGTTGCTGACACTGAAGGAAAATTCCATTTTATTCCCATTATAGAACTTGGACTTACATTTACTTGATTGGCTGCTCCATAAGCTCTACAAACAATCATTTCTTTCATCGCTTTCGTTTGTAGAACATAATAAATATAATCAAGCGAGAAATCTCCTTTCTGAATAACCTTACCTGCTCTTTGATTCAACAAGTATACCTGCTCATCATAACTTCGGCAAGAGCGTCCAACCATAGAATTCGGTTGATTCATATGACTACCAGTCAAAGAAACAAGTACATCCCTTTTTTCTATATGATACTTTTTATTTATCTTCAATAAATCATTTGAAACATATTGCAAATTCTCACGTACAATATTTCTCCCATTGCTGATGTTACCTATTTTTACAACAGGAACATCATCAACATCTTTCAAATCTTTAGATTTAAAAGCATATCCAGAAATAACATCATAGAACTTTCCTATTTTTTCCATGTCCTATTCCTCCCCAAACAGTTCGACCATATTCTTCCCTATCTCCTTCTGCAACTCCTCAGCCTCAGCATTGAGTTTTGAGAATTCGCCATTGAGCGACAGCATTTCCTGACGGAATTCCTCTTCTGTCATGCCGTCATCTTCTATCACTACCCCTACATAACGACCTGCGTTGAGACTCCAATCGTTGTCCTCTATGCCGTCTTCGCCTGTTATTTTCGCCACCTTACACAAGCCGATGACGTCTTGGTATTTCCCTTCTGGCCAACGTTCGAGCAACCAATCCACTTCCGACTGCTTACCTTCAGCCTTGTACTCATCTACCAACTGCCAGAACGCTTCGCTATCTCCCTCGTAGAGACGAGTGATGATGCCGAGGTTCTTGATTTGTTCGTCAGAGAACTTGCGGTGGGCACGATCTACTTGCGTAAAGATGTTGCGAGCATCAATGAAGAGTATTTCATCCTTCTTGGTGCGTTGTTTATTGAAGTTCCGAGTTTCACTCGCCTGAGACTTGTCGAAGAACCAAAGTGTGGCAGGGAGTGTTACGGTAGAGAACATATTGCTTGGCAGTGTGACCATCTGACTGATGATGCCATCCTCTATCATCTTCTTGCGGATTTCTAACTCGCTTCCGCCTGCATCACTTGCTGAGTTTGCCATAACGAGAGCCGCCTTACCATTGTCGTTGAGGGCTGTGGCGAAGTAACCTATCCAGAGATAGTTGGCGTTAGGCACGGTCTCTTTCTTGTCGCTTGTTTTCTTAGCAGACTTGGTCTTGTTGCGAGGCACACCGTAGGTATTGAATCGGGCATCGTCTTTAACCTTGTCGAACACCACCTCATCTACATTGAATGGAGGGTTCGCCATGACATAGTCGAACAGTCCGAAGGCATTGTAAGGGTCACTATAGAAAGAGTTCGCCTCTGTTATCTCGCCTCGCACGTTGTTAAGCAAAAGGTTCATCTTCGCCAACTTAACGGTGTCGGGTTCTTTCTCTACGCCATAGCAACGGAAACTCATCATGTCTTGGTTGGTGGCATTGTGGCGGTGCATATAGCGAGCCGCTTGCACGAACATACCTCCCGAACCGCAGGCGGGGTCGAGAAACTTCTTGTCGCCCGTAACGGGTCTGAGCACTTCCACCATGTATTGCACTACCGAGGCTGGCGTATAGAAGGCTCCACCACCCTGCCCCTCTGCCAAGGCGAAGTTGCCAAGGAAGTATTCGTAAATCTGACCCAAAATGTCGATGCTGATGTTCTCTGGAATATCCTTGAACACACGCACTATGCGGCTCAACAGTTCGGGTTCTTCCTCTGGCACCAACTGACCATACACCTCCTTGGGCAGTACTCCCTCCATGCGAGGGTTCTCTCGCTCTATCGCCTCCATCGCTTCTTTCACGAGCACCGCCTTGTGGGCATCGTCGGGCGCATCATTGATATAATCGAAGTAAGCACACTCTGGCAAGAAGAAGCCACACTTCTCCACGGCAATGTCCTTATACGTGCGCTCCATTCGCGAGCCTTTGTACTTGTTGTATTCTTCGTCTATCTCCGCCTTATGCTGCTTAAAGAGCACATCGGCATAACGCAGGAAGATGAGTCCAAGGATAGGTTGACCATATTTGTTGGCTGCAAGGTGGGCACCGGCACGCAGCATATCAGCAGAATGCCAAAGGTTGTCCTTTAGTTTCTTCAATTCTAAGTCTGTCATAAGGTTGCATTTTATTCATTGTACGACAATGGGGACAAAGAATAAAACGCTTTTCTTTGTCGCCATAAGGGTTAGTGAGCGTTAACTTTATCGGATTTAGCAGGTCAGAATACAAATACCTATGTTGAAGAGAAGACACAAGAAAGGCGTAAGCCTCCCTTATCAGTCTCTTAGGTATTTGGCGTGACCTGCTACACATAGATAAGTTTAGCTCACGCCTTATGAGCGTGAGCATCTACTTACTCATTATGTGTAGTCAATTTTCAATCGCCAAATTTCAAGAGACTCCGAATAATAGTAAATGCGCTATATTATATAATATGTCTAAATATTAGTTTTTTCTGTTTTCTTCTTGTTTTTATGATTAGTAAATTATGCTTTTGCCATTTCAGGGCGCTTCTGCCTAACCGTGCTGGGAGATTTAGTTTTCCTACTGTACGGTTATAAAAGGCAGTTCTGATCATTAACAAATGATGCTCAATGCAGTAGGTGAAACCTTGTCGGAAACACCATGGCAAAGGTACAAATAAATTTTGAGAAAACGCACGAGGAAGAAGATAAAATTGTACTTTTTTTGCTACTTTCGTCAAAAACAAGTAACTTTGCAAACAGATATGTGGTCTATACAGGTTTTCCTTACAATCTGCAAGCAAAAACAGGACATTTACTTACAGTTTTCAGCGGCACTTCAAAGAAACGCAATTAGTACCAAATTACCGTGTAATCACATAGAGATTACATGGTAATTAGGTAGTGATTACACGGCAAACACAATGCTTTCAAATTGTAAGTTGGCATATATACAGGGACAGCATCAATATATACACAAAAACATCATCAAAAAACGCCCAAAACAAACATGGCAGGAACTTACATTCACATACCTTTTTGCAAAAGCAGATGCATATACTGCGGGTTTTATTCTTCCGTCGGATTATTGAGCCTGCAGGACAGATATGTCAATGCTCTTTTAACTGAACGCAAGTTAAGGCAGGGGTTTCTTGACGATGTTAATACTAAAACAATATATATTGGCGGTGGCACTCCCTCACTTCTTAGCGAGGCGAACATCAGAAAAATATCTGAAGCGGTTTACCAGGAAGGGGTAACCAAGGAATTTACCATAGAATGTAACCCTGACGACATCACCCCCGAACTTTGCGAGACGCTGCACGATTGTGGCATCAACAGGGTGTCTATGGGCGTACAGACTTTCTCGGACGAGAGGCTACGCTTCCTAAACAGACGCCACACCGCTAAGGATATTCCCGTAGCAATAGACAACCTGCACGCAAGCGGCATTCACAACATCAGCATAGACCTTATGTTTGGCTTCCCAAACGAAACGCTCAAGGAATGGGAGGAGGACCTAAGGGAAGCCGTGGCGTTAGACGTTAGACACCTCTCTGCCTACTCCCTTATGTACGAGGAGGGCACCAGGCTCTTTAACTTATTGGAGAAAGGCGAAATAAAGGAAAACGACGAGAACGTAAGTGTGGAGATGTATGACACGCTTATCGACACACTGACCTCCGCTGGTTACGAGCATTACGAGATAAGCAACTTCGCCCGACCTGGCTTTCGCTCTATGCACAACTCATCATATTGGAACGGAACGCAATACATAGGTCTGGGGGCTGCTGCTCATTCCTATAATACTGTTTCAAGACAATGGAACGTTAGCGACGTGAAGGGGTACATAGAGTCTATAGAGAAAGGTGTGGTGCCAGCGGAAACGGAACGCATCGACGACATCACCCGATATAACGACATGATAACCACGGCACTGCGCACACGCGAGGGTATCGACTTGAGCAAACTAACTCCACAAGACCATACCTATATATTAAGGAACGCCCGAAACAGCCTCGACGCTGGCACGCTGGCGATAACCAACAATTGTCTGCACCTTACACGCAAGGGGCTTTACATAAGCGATGACGTAATGTCGGACCTAATAATGGTGTAAAACCTCGAGTCGTACGGTGAGACACCGCACCCACTAATTACTTTGTAAGAAAAATGTATTAACAAAAGCATTGATATATCATTTTTTTTTCGTAATTTTGCAGTCACAAAACATGAACCGGGGTTTGAACTGTAACATTATTATTACATAGCGACACTCATTCTTCCCGTAAAAAGTAACTAAAGTATAAATATAAATGGACGACTATCACGCGGAAAACGATAACATGACAACCACTGCGCGTGAGGAAGCAACGGTCTTCTCATTATAACAAGAAGAATATACGCTCCTCAACGCAAGCGGTACTTTATTCGTTTGTGATTTTTTTTTGAAGAGGAGCTACCAATGAAAAGACTTTGGAACACTACCAAAGGCATCCACGCCATTGAGGAGTGGGAGCCAAATTGCTGGATACAAGTAACATGTCCTACTGATGAAGACCGCCAGCAATTAGAGAAACAGTACCAAATACCAGAATATTTCTTCTCTGACATCTCGGATGCCGATGAGAGGGCGCGTTTCGAGTTTGATGAAGGTTGGCAATTAATTATTATACGTATCCCTTACATGAAGGAGGTGCGCTCACGCACTCCTTATACCACCGTGCCTCTCGGCATAATACATAAGGGGGATATTCTCATCACCGTGTGTTACTTTGAGACAGACATGATGATAGATTTCGTAAGCTATCAGCAACGTCGTGGCGAAGGTTTTACGGACTATGTTGACATGATATTCCGTCTATTCCTCTCATCTTCAGTATGGTATCTGAAACGCTTGAAGCAGATTTCTATGCTGTTGGATAGAGCTAAGCGTTCTATGGACCATAGCGTGAACAACACCTCGCTTGTAAACCTGTCACGCCTACAAGACTCTCTAACATACTTCATCACCTCTATCAGGGGCAACGAGACGTTGCTACAGAAGCTAAAGTTCAAACTGCCTATTGATGAACTGGATGCCGACCTCATTGAGGACGTTAACATTGAGATGTCGCAGGCGCGAGAGACAACGCACATTTACTCAGAGATTTTAGAATCGACAATGGACACGTACACCTCTATCATCAACAACAACATGAACACGGTGATGCGTACCCTGACATCGTTCTCCATCATCTTGATGTTCCCTACCCTGATATCATCTCTTTTTGGTATGAACCTCATCAATGGTATGGAAAGCAACAGTTGGGGTTTCCCTATTGCGCTGGTAATATCAATAATAGTCAGCATAGGCTCATGGCTTATACTGAGACATAAGAACCTGCTATAAGTGGGGAGGTGCTTTGCACCATTTTTATCACGTTAATCTCCATTAATCTTTCATTAATCTTTCATTAATACCTTGGGGGCTGCCAATAATATTGTCACTATTTGGCATGAACCTCATCAACGGTATGGAAACCACCAGTAGGGGTTACCATATTGCGCTGGTAATTACCAAGCGAATATAAGCAAAGCGGGCTGCAAGCCCAGCAACTTATAGCCCAGGGCAAGCGCAGCGACACTCTGGGTAATGGAATATGAATGTATCAATGCGCTCTGTAAGAGCAAAAGCATACCGTTGCCAATTGGTTCACTACGCTTTTGCTCTTACAGAGCGCACTGATTAGAACATTATATTACACCCAAGGCGATGCACTGGGCTATGAGTTTTATGGCTTTCTTGCTTAGGTAAGCGGCAGAGCCGAGCGCAGCCAATTTTGCGAAAACAGTAACTATTCTGCGATGATTTAAGAGAGATTACGCGCAAAGTACAACATTACTTCTTTGCCGGCATAAACTTCATCACCTTAGGCAGTTTTACCCATTTTCCTCTTACAGCAACCTTCATGGTGCTGCCCTCCTGCTGGCGAAGCGTAAAACCGCCATCATCATCGTGAGAGATTGTTGCCACGAGATCCTCAGAACCATAATCATTGATAACCGAGAGTTCTGCCGACTTATTGTCATCAGAAAGTTTCACACCCATAATAATCCACACACGCGAGTCGGTATTCTTCTTTACATAACCATAGACTTCGCCCAACACGTCTTGACCAGGAATTTTTACCGTCTCTTCATATAGGTTCATGTCAAGCACAAGATCTAACTCCGTATTATGGAAACGTCCCAAGAACACCTTCTCTTGAGCCAAAGCACCAACAGTTTGCATCAGGCAAACAATGAGCATTAAAAGCAATCTTCTTTTCATATTCTTTTATACCTATTATATATTCTATATTCCACTTTTTACCTTCGTAACACAAATTACAGTCAACATTTTGAAAACTGTATTTTTTTCGTGTGCGTTTACAGTAACAAAAGTACACAATATAAATCAATTATTTTACAAATTTATAGAAGAAAATCATCATTTTGCTCTCTTTTTTAAGTTTTTTTTGGTACTTTTGCATCATTAACACGTAGAACTATGGATAAAAAGCTAATTAAACCCGATTATATTTTTGAATCAAGTTGGGAGGTTTGCAATAAGGTTGGTGGTATCTACGCTGTTCTTTCAACAAGAGCCAAAACCTTACAAACTGCACTTCCCGACCGTCTCTTCTTCATAGGTCCCGACTGTTGGGGCGAGAACCCCTGCCCTTACTTCAAGCAAGACGACACTCTGCTTGCCGATTGGCAAAAGAAAGCTGCTGAGGAAGGACTGAAGGTTCGTGTAGGACGATGGGACATACCAGGTCAGCCAATATCTGTTCTTGTAGATTTCAAACCTTATTTCGAAATCAAGAACGAG
This sequence comes from Prevotella sp., assembly GCA_036844425.1. GTDB lineage: Bacteria > Bacteroidota > Bacteroidia > Bacteroidales > Bacteroidaceae > Prevotella. The sequence goes on from DAIUFT010000065.1 coordinate 11,262, forward strand.
ATTTACCAGCAGATGTGGGAAGACTTCCAGGTTGACTCTCTTCACGCCTACGGTGACTATGACGAGGCAAGCATGTTCTCTTACGCTGCCGCACTGGTGGTGGAAAGCCTCTACAACTTCTTGAAACTACAGAAGAAGAAGGTAATATACCACGCTAACGAATGGATGTGCGGACTCGGTGCGCTATACATCCACAAGCACATTCCTGCTATCGGTACAGTATTTACTACACACGCCACTTCAATTGGTCGCTCCATAGCAGGCAACAACAAACCGCTCTATGAATATCTGTGGGCATACAACGGTGACCAAATGGCGCAGGAACTCAATATGGAGTCAAAACACTCTATTGAACGCCAGACTGCGCATTACGTTGACTGCTTCACCACCGTCAGCGACATTACTGCCACGGAATGTAAGGAACTGATAGAACCCGTTGACGTTGTGCTGCCAAACGGTTTCGAGAACGACTTTGTACCTAAAGGAGCAAAGTTTACCGCTAAGCGTAAGGAGGCACGCAAGCGCATCCTTCACATGGCAAACTGCTTGACTGGCTGCGAGTTTAACGACGACACCCTGATTGTAGCTACCAGCGGACGTTATGAGTTCCGCAACAAGGGCATCGACGTTTTCATTGAGGCAATGAACCGCCTTAACTACGACGAGAAACTGAACAAACAGGTTCTTGCACTCATTGAGGTGCCTGCATGGGTGGGTGACCCACGCGAAGACCTCGCAGAACGCATGGAGAGTGGTAAGACCTTCGACACTGCCCTCGACACACCAATGATAACACACTGGCTTCACAACATGAACGAGGACAAGGCACTCTGCATGATGAAGAGCCTCAACATGTGGAACCAAAAGGAGAACAAGGTAAAGGTGATCTTCGTGCCATGCTATCTTACTGGCAACGATGGCATTCTGAACCTCTCCTACTATGACTGCATCATAGGCAATGACCTCAACGTTTACCCTTCATACTACGAGCCATGGGGCTACACCCCACTGGAGGCTGTGGCTTTCAAGGTGCCTTGTATCACTACCGACCTCGCTGGCTTCGGCCTTTGGGCAAACTCAGAGAAAGGCGCATACAGCGAGATTGCTGACGGCGTGAAGACCGTTCACCGCACAGACTATAACTACTCGGAGGTGGCAGACGCCATAAAGGACACCATTAGCGAGTATTCAAACTTTACCGACGCACAGGTGAAGAAAGCACGAACCGCTGCCGACAAACTGTCGAAGAAGGCACTGTGGAGCGAGTTCATCAAATATTATTGGCAGGCATACGACTTCGCCTTGAAGAACAAATAAAGAAAAACATAACCCAAATTAAAAATTATGAAGATTAAATCAGACTACACAAATACTCCTGTATGGAAGGAGTTTAACGTGAAGTCAACACTCCCTAAGGAATTGGAGTGCCTTGACGAGATTGCACACAACCTTTGGTGGGTATGGAACTACGATGCACGCGAGATGTTCCGTAGCCTTGATGAGGAACTTTACGAGAAGGTTTCTCATAACCCAGTACAACTCCTTGAACAACTCAGCTATGAGCGCAAGGAGGAGATTGTGAAGGATAAGAAGATTATGGCTGATGTTAAGGCCGTATATAAGCACTTCCAGGAATACATGAGCGTTAAGCCAGACGCTACACGCCCTTCTGTTGCTTACTTCTCAATGGAGTTTGGTATCCACAACTCTCTGAAGATATACTCAGGCGGTCTCGGTATGCTCGCTGGTGACTACATTAAGGAAGCATCTGACTCTAACGTTGATATGTGCGGTATCGGTTTCCTCTATCGCTATGGCTACTTCAAGCAGAGCCTCTCAATGGACGGTCAGCAGATTGCCAACTACGATGCACAGAACTTCAACTCACTGCCTATCACACGTACTCTCGACGAGAACGGTAACCAGGTTGTTGTTGACGTACCTTACATGAACTACATGGTTCACGCACTGGTATGGCAGGCTAACGTTGGTCGTGTAACTCTGTATCTCCTTGATACCGACAACGACATGAACTCTGAGTACGACCGTCCTATCACTCACGCCCTTTACGGTGGTGACTGGGAGAACCGTCTGAAGCAGGAGATTCTTCTCGGTATCGGTGGTATGCTGATGCTGAAGAAACTCGGCATCAAGAAGCAGGTTTATCACTGCAACGAGGGTCACGCAGCACTCTGTAACCTGGAGCGTCTCGTTGACTACGTACAGCAGGGCTTCACCTTCAACCAGGCAATGGAGATCGTTCGCGCATCTTCTCTCTATACCGTTCACACACCAGTACCTGCAGGTCACGACTACTTCGACAAGGACCTCTTCGGCAAATACATGGGTGGCTATCCACAGATGCTCGGCATCTCTTGGAACGAGTTCATAGGCATGGGACGTATCAACCCAGACGACGACAACGAGCGTTTCTGCATGTCAACATTCGCTTGCAACACATGTCAGGAGGTTAACGGTGTATCTAAACTCCACGGTTGGGTATCACAGAAGATGTTCTCTTCTATCTGGAACGGTTACTACCCAGAGGAGAACCACGTTGGTTACGTAACTAACGGTGTTCACTTCCCATCATGGTGCGCTACAGAGTGGCGTAAGGTTTACGACAAATACCTCAAGAAGGGATTCTATGAGGACCAGTCAAACGAGGAACTGTGGCACGGCATCTATGACTGCCCAGACACAGAGATATGGGAGACACATATGGCTCTTAAGCAGAAACTCGTTAAGTATATCCGCGACAAGTTCACAGAGTCATGGCTTAAGAACCAGGGTGACCCTGCACGTGTAGTATCACTCCTTGAGCGCATCAACCCTAACGCTTTGATGATCGGTTTCTGCCGTCGTTTCGCTACCTACAAGCGTGCTCACCTCCTCTTCACTGACCTCGACCGTCTCTCTAAGATTGTTAACAATCCTGAGCGTCCTGTCCTCTTCTTCTTCTCAGGTAAGGCACACCCTGCAGACGGTGCTGGTCAGGGTCTCATCAAGCGTATCTTCGAGATCTCGCAGCGCCCAGAGTTCCTTGGAAAGATTATCTTCCTTGAGGACTATGACTTCCAGCTTGCTCGTCGCCTCGTTTCTGGTGTGGACATTTGGATGAACACTCCTACCCGTCCACTCGAAGCATCTGGTACATCAGGTGAGAAGGCTGAGATGAACGGTGTTGTTAACCTCTCTGTCCTCGATGGATGGTGGGTTGAAGGTTACCGTAAGGGTGCTGGTTGGGCTCTTAAGCAGGAGCGTACATATCAGAACCAGGGTTATCAGGACCAGCTCGATGCTGCTACTATCTACAACATGCTCGAGAACGAGATTGTACCTCTCTATTACGACAAGGACAAGAATGGTATCTCTAAGGACTGGATCAAGGTTATCAAGAACTCTATCGCGACCATCGCACCTCACTACACCATGAAGCGTCAGCTTGATGACTACTACACTAAGTTCTATACCAAACTCGCTGAGCGTTCTGCTAAGATCAACGCTAACGACTACCAGATGGCTAAGGACATAGCACAGTGGAAGGAGAACGTAGCAGAGCGTTGGGATGGTATCAAGGTTGTTGCTTCTGATACTTCTGTTATCAACACAGGTGCTGAGACAGGTAAGCAGTACACACTCAGTTACTCTATTGACGAGCAAGGTCTTAACGACGCTATTGGTCTTGAACTTGTTGTTCTTAACAACGACCAGAACGCATCTGACCGTCAGATTCATAAGGTTACTCCATTCGAACTTGTTAAGCACGAGGGCAACATCTACACCTTCGAGTGCAAGATCGAGGCTAACCAGGCTGGCGCATACAAGACATGCGTACGTATGTATCCTAAGAGCGACCTCCTGCCTCACCGCCAGGACTTCTGCTACATCAAGTGGCTTGACTAATACTTTATCAGCATAATATATAGATTTAGCCCTGCAAGGACGGACACTTCTTTGTGTTGCCTTGCAGGGCTATTCTTGTATATTCATATAATCCCCTACCTATAGATTGCGGATTTAAGAATAAACTAAAGGTGGGTTCTATAAATTACCACCGTAAAAAACATCATTAATTATATGGGTTACGTTTTGCCATCTTGCAGTCTCTTTTCGGTACAAATCGCCAGTTCACTCAGTCGTAATGCCCGCATTACTTCTTCATTCACTGACGATTTGTCCTCAAAAATAGCCTTGCAATATGCCAAAGCTAATTTATAGAACCCACCTAAAAGGTTATAGTTTATAAATTTTTACGTTAAACATTTGCCCATATGTTCTTTTTTTTATAATTTTGTTGTCGTAAGCAATAGTACTTGCACAAACTTAATAACTTTTAATTTTATGAGAGAAACGATTCTTGTGACAGGAAGAGTAGGCTTCATTGGAACCAACCTATGTCTTCGATTGTTAAAAGAAGGAAAGGAAACAATCTGTTTGGATAACCTTAGTACCGGAAGTCCATGGAATTTAAAACTACTAAAACAATTTCCTAATTTTACTTTTATTTATCAGGACATAACAATAGAGGAAACAATAACTTACTAATCAGAGAAGGAGCACAATTAATAAATTATTAAATAAAAAAATTATGAGTACAAGTAACAATTACAGTTCGGAAGAACAAATTAATGGCGCTCCCAAAGGTAGCGCAAACAATCCTTACACTGTTTCTGAGTATAATGAAATGCTTATAGATGGTACATGGAAAGGAGGATTCGTTCAAGGAATGGGCTATGTTTTACAAGATGTTGTTGTAAAAGGTTCGAAACACACGTCTAATAGTAGCGGTTTTTGGGGAAGTCTTTTTGATGTGTGGGATTCCCTTTGTTCGTCATGCTCTTCGTTATTCGGCTCTGATAACGAAGATTATGATACGCATCCTTCGTATGATGGTGGCGTTATTGATAATACAAAAAAATTATTACCCACAAGGTTCACAAACAAAACGAGGAATTGCGCAACTATATTCTTTGGTTGAGAATGTAGGAATGAGAGCTTCTTTTAATTATATAGTGAGTATAAGAATCGAGGGGCACATCCTTTTTGTGAGTGCTTCTTACAGTCCTTCAAATTTTACTGATAGAAGTTTTACTGCAAAAATTGTTGTAACTCATAATCATAAAGAAAAGTCGTATTCACTAACTCGCAGTGCACAAGGAGACATAGTGCAATTAGGTTATAAATTATTAGGTAACTGTACTATTAATATTCCAGAAACAGGCAATGTAGATATAAAATTGAATGTAGTTTTTGAATATGACTCAGGAATTGGATATTCCAATGGAAGGGCAGAAATACCTGTATTGTGATAAACGCTATTTATTAAACAAATTATCTTATGTGTGTTTATGGGAGCCATAATTTCAACTATATTA
>DAIUFT010000066.1:0-16406 GCA_036844425.1 Prevotella sp.
CAACGACCCCGAGATTACAAATCACGTGCTCTGGCCAACTGAGCTAAAGAGGCATGCTTTAGCATCCATCAGATGTTTTTTGAACGTCATTTCTGATTTCGGATGCAAAGGTACGCATAATTTATGAAACCTCCAAATTTTTTGGTAAGTTTTTTAATATTTCCTTGCTTTTTCTTTGATTTTGGTCAGTTTCACCTTCAAAGCATCTACACAGAGGTCGATTCCTTCCTCAAATGTATCACACGTCTTCTCTACGAATTGTGTTCCGCCAGGTGCTGCCACAGTGATGCTCGTTGTCTTGTTCATAGCGGTCTGCGGCTTTACGACCTTAAATTGCACCTCTACTTTCTGTATCTCTTCGTAAGACTTAGCGAGTTTCTCTACTTTTTTTGTAGCAAACTCTTGCAGTTTCTCTGTTGCGTCAAAATGTAGTGACTGAATTTTGATTTCCATAGCTTTTAAGGATTTTAGTTAATCTTTCGACCGAGGATGTGCCCCGGAATATATTCGCTTCAGTTCCTCAAATGTCACATGCGTATAGATTTGCGTTGTATTAAGACTTTCATGTCCTAATAGTTTTTGCACACTTCCCAAACCAGCGCCATTGTTTAACATCGCTGTAGCGAAAGAGTGCCTTAACACGTGCGGTGAGCGTTTTTTCATTGACGTAACAAGCGACAGTTTACCTTTTACAATTTTATATATTTGATTATAGGTTATCTGCCCACCCTTTCCGTTTCTGAAGAGTGCTCCACTGTCATCCGTTGCTGGTGTTTCTTCATCACGCATCTTCACGTATTGTTGTAATGCGTCAATCATTTCTTCACCAAGTGGTACTACACGTTGTTTACGTCTCTTGCCCGTTACTTTCAACTGCCTTGCTACATAATCAACATCTTCGTCCCTCAACGTCGCCAGTTCCCCACGTCTTATCCCCGTGCTATATAATAATAATATAATAGTACGCGCGCACACATCATCTATATTATTATAGTCCCAAGGCATTTCATCAAAGAGTTTGTTCGCCTCCGTTTCCTTCAAAAAATACGGCAACGTTTTTTGCCTCTTTGGACCGCTAACACAATGTGCAGGGTCTTTCTTTACAATGCCTCGTCTTAGGGCGTATCTATACAGCGACTTCACCGCACTGAGTTTCTTACATGTGTAAGTGGCTTTACATCCACTGTCCATCATATCCTCTACCCAGTCTCTGATTATGTCGCTATCAACATTCTCTGGAGTTAGACTACCATCAATCTTTCTGAGAAAGGCGAGAAAATCACTAAGCGCATCACGATATGTTTCAATCGTTTTCGGCGACGCGTCTTTCTCCGCCTCCATATATCTCAGGAAGTCTTCGGTAATCATGATGCGAATTTACTAAAACAAATTCAGACCACCAAATTTTTTGCGAGTTTTAACACTCCTCGCTCTGACGGAGCTTCTGTACGTAGATAGCGTGCTCCATCTTGAGTCTCTTCAGTACAGAAGGCTTGTTGAACTGCTGACGTGCACGGAGTTCCTTAACGACACCAGTCTTTTCAAACTTTCTCTTAAACTTCTTGAGGGCTCTTTCGATGTTCTCGCCTTCCTTTACAGGTACAATAATCATTGTTTTTGCTTTTTGTTTTTAATGTTAATATTTAGTTTGTGCGGCACTATACCGCAAATTCGTGTGCAAAATTACTACTTTTTTGCGACATAGCCAAACTTTTCCTTGGAAATTATTAATATTAAACACTTTAGGGGCGTAAATTACGAGTTACAAGAACAGTTTTCCATAGTTTCTATTCCTTTTTTTCATGTTCCCGAAGTGTGTGGCAACTATACCTCAAAACTGTCTATGCGCAGTTTCAGCAGTCCTGCCGGCACTCTCACCTCTACTATGTCGCCTTGCTTCTTGTTCAGCAACGCCTGGGCAATGGGCGACTTGACGGATATTTTGCCTTCCGCCATGTCTGCTTCTGTAGGGCTTACTATGGTGTACGACATTGTCCTGTTGTTGCCAAGGTTCGTCATCTGTACCTTGCTCAACAGTCCTACGCAATCTGTCTTCAGTATCGACTTGTCTATCACGCGTGCGTTCTCCAGTCTCTTCTGCTTAAAGCGTATTCTGCTCAGCAGTCGTCCTTGTTCACGCTTTGCTGCATGATATTCAAAGTTCTCGCTAAGGTCGCCTTTATCACGCGCCTCTGCAATGGCATCGCGCACCTGTGGCAGATCTACTGTCTCCAACTGGCGCAACTCTGCTACGAGTTTATCGTAGCCTTCTTGTGACATATAATCCATATTCGTCTGTTTTTGCATGCAAAGTTATTACTTTTATTTGTAATGCCCAAAATTTTCTTTGGCTTCTATGTCACGGAGATATGGCAAGACGCCTACTTCTTGCCGTCAATAGCGCAGCGTGAAGTCACTGCTGCTGTCCCGTCTTTCTATTTCTAACAGTATCTTCTTTGCCTCCAGTCCTCCTGCAAATCCCGTCAATGTATGGTTGATGCCTATTACACGGTGGCACGGTATAATGATGCTTATCCCGTTTGCCCCCACTGCCTGCGCCACTGCCCTTACGCCCTTCACGTTGCCTACCCTCACGGCAATGTCTTTGTACGACCTTGTCTCGCCATAAGGTATCTCCTCCAGTGCCTCCCACACTCGTTTTTGGAACTCTGTCCCCACTGGATGCAGGGGTATGTCGAAGGTCTTACGGTGACCAGCAAAATACTCGTCAAGTTGGCACACGGTCTGTTGCAACACGTCTGACGGTTCTTCTCTGTATTCTACATTCATCCATCGTACCAACCTGCGTTTGTTACGCTCTGCGCATGGCTTTTCGTACCAATCGCACAAGCACAGTTCGTTGTACACCGAAGCAAGGATTATCCTGCCGCACGGTGAGTCGTAATACTGCACGCAGGCTATGGTTCGTTTCTCGTTCTTCATACTTCCTACTATTCTGTATGTACACTTCTCTTGCTCCAAGCTTTGTTCTTTGCCTTAGCGTTCATCTCTCTTCTTCTGTTCCATTACGATGACAAAGGTATCTATTTTTTATCGAATATACAAGCATAATTAGAGTATATCTTAGTCCCGTTTGCTATTTGGTGGGTTCTATAAATTACCACCGTAAAAAACATCATTAATTATATGGGGTACGTTTTGTCATCTTGCAAAGCTAATTTATAGAACCCAGCATTTGTGATTAACACTGTATGGTACAGTTGTTATCAGTACGGGCATCAATAGGCAGATTATCTCACTATAGTTTCTTCACATATATAAACTTAGGATATTGTCCTAACACAAAAAGGGTGACTGGACATATCCAGATGTTTCTGACAAACCCTTCAAGGTTGTTTACCTTATAGGTACTACCTGTGGTAAGTCCGCTCTCAATTTGTTCAAGTTCAAAATATCCTTTATGCTTCTCTCTTTCTTTTGATGGAATAACACTAACTCTTGTGAATTTATCATCATCTGAAAGAAAAGCACAAAGTGCATCTGCTCCATTTACCATAAGCAGGTTATGATGGTTAAAAGGCCAGTTAGGATAATTTATATACCATAAACCATCTTCTTCATGGTTAAATTGAAGTTGATATTCTTTCTTTTTTCCGAAAACACTTTTAGCCATTGCCTTGGCTCCCAATGTAAGGTCTGTTATTGTATAATTCATTTTTATTAAATGTAATTAGAATAGAAACTTTGTCTCTCTTTGCTCTTTACATGTCAGCCTATCGTACATACGGCAGGAAACTGGCAGGCACATAAACGTTACCAAAACCGTACGCTGTGCGGAACAGTGGGGCTATCTGACGTGGTGTGTAGCCTGCATTGCCACACCCTATGGCTGTCAGCATGAACTTCTTATCAGGGTGCAGAACGGCATATTCCGTAAAACGTTCTACCGCTCTTCTAACATCTTCAAACGTGCAGCCTACTGATGGAATGGCATAACTCTGTCCCTGCATACCTTCCTCCTGTCCCATCACCGCGCCAAAACGGCTTAAGGCAATATAGGCAGCACCTCCATTGTGGTTTCCCATAATGTTGCTACCAAACACAAATACTTCATCGGGGGCAAGAGAACGGATAAAGTGTGGAGCGACACGCTCGCCCTCCGTAAAATAGTTCTCGTTCATGGCTCCGAGCATTTCCCAGCGTTCTTCCTCGCAAGCGTTTCTGAAGGCATCCCTCTTGCGCAGATAAGCCATCTTCTTGGCATACGCCTCCTGGCTGCGACGCTCACAATCAAACATTTCTTTCATACCAGCATCTGTTTGATCGAACTTCATAAAACTGCTTATGCCAAGATCGCGCGAGGTTCTCTCTACATCAATATTCGCGCCTATAAAAGTGAAGAGCCAACCTTTCTTCTTCATACTTTCAATCAACGTTACTATTGAAGCATGACTCCATTGCTTTGAAGCGTTTTCATAACCGTCAGTTATAATCGTAACTTTCGCTACGGAATCCGTATCAGTAGCAATTCTTTGCAACCTACTGACGGTGTTACCTATTGCATCATAAAGGGGAGTAGCGGCATTGGGTCTATAATCTTTTGCCGTAAGTTCTTTTACCTCCTCTATTGGTTTGTTCTCAAAGAGATAGCGTGACCGTGACGTATCAAAGCAATAGATGGACACATACTGCTTCTGCTCTTTGTTCTCTTTTGCCGTAGCACGAATGCCATTGAGCGTCTCGTTACATCCAGAAATGGTCTGACTCGTTACACCACTCATTGAACCACTCTCATCAAGGATAATAAGGTTATACACAATCGAGGTTGACCCTCCATTACCATGGGCTTCAGTCTTTGCCGCACACGATTTTGGAGCCTCTCCACTCTTATCGTTGCCTTCCTCTTTCTGTACCTGTTCAGAACCCTTCGATACTTCTGACTTTACTGCTTTTTTCTTGTCCTCGCCCTGCAAGTTAGCAGAGGCAGACTTCTTGCTAAACAAACTAAAAATCTTCATTTCTCTACTGTTTATAAGTTATTACTTTGTGTAAGTTTGACGCAAAGGTAATTATTTATCTTTGACCTGCAAAATATTATTGTGTATTTCTTACACAAACAGCATTCTTTTAACGTTTGTTCACTGTTACAACAGCATAATGTGACTGTTCTGCAACACATTTTTATTACCTTTGCATCTAAATTCAGACTTTCAGGAATATGGCTAATAGAAAAGAAAAGAATGTCATCAGCCGCATCAAGGCGCTGATATTACCGACATTATTGTTTTGCGCTCCTTTACCACAAGCGTCTGCACAGGAACTGCATTACGAATCAAACAAACCTATTGGCGAGGCTAAAGGTATCTTCCCCGGCAGGGTAACATGGGTAAGAGACTCCCTGGTAGCACTGTGGAACGGGCATGACGGTCACTGGTGGGATGAGGGAAACATTGACCAAGTGCGCCTTGAGGGTATGTACGACCGCTCGCTATGCGCTTTGACTGGTGAGCAATCAGTAAAGAAGGCATGGAAAAGCATTTTCAAATACTATAATTCGCACAACAATCGTGACAGCCACGGTTACAGAAAAGGGGAGCAAGTGGTTATAAAGATTAATCTGAACAATACCTATAACACCTCCGACCGTGACAACGACATAGACCAATCGCCACAGGCTACTATCGCCATTCTCCGTCAACTGACTAACAACGCTGGCGTGCCACAAGAATGTATTACGGTATATGACGCCACAATAGGCTGGAAGACAAGAGCCATGCCCGACAGGATCTTCCAACCTGTGCACCGCTTGTTTCCTAAAGTAAAATGGATGAGTGCCGCTGGTTCTGACGGAGTAGATTCCGCACACTGGGTGAAAGATGCCATCTCTTACACTGACCCAAGCGTTACTCTTGGCACAATGTTACCTAAGGCGGTAGTAGAAGCATCTTATATCATCAACATGGCACTGCTGAAGGGGCATGAGATAACGGGTGCCACGCTATGCGCAAAGAATCACTTTGGCTCTATCCCCTTCCCTGCCAGGATGCATAACACGCACACTGTAAGCCAGATGTCGGGAAAGGAAGGCGACTATAGCGCGTATGTTGACTTGATGGGCTGCCCCAATCTTGGCAAGAAGACCTTATTATATATTGTAGATGGACTTTATGGTATGCAGACCAACGTAGGTGCTCCTAAGCCAGAGCGTGACCGCTGGAAGATGTTTGGCGGGCAGTGGAGCGGCAGTTACTTTATGTCTCTCGACCCAGTAGCCATTGAATGCGTAGGACTCGACTTCCTTTTTGCGGAGTTTGGCAAGGAACTGGGCTTCAGTGGGGCGCCACAGTTCAAAAAAGGGTCAAGCCAGAACTGCGACAATTACCTTAAGGAGGCAGCAAGGGGATGGAACGCACAATTGGGAGACTACCGTCCGAACGGTGTCAAGACTGGCAGTCTGGGAGTGTTCGAACATTGGAATAATGCTCAAGACAAGCAATACAGCAGAAACATGGGACTCAATAAAGGCATCGAGTTGTTCATGGTGAAATAACTCACCATGAACTGCTCACTCCAAGTAAGGATATTGCTATGTATTTCAAAAATCTGTATCAACGATATATCCTTCACCATATTCATACGGATATTTTTCTTTTGGCTCCTCTTCTAATTCATTTTCCATCTCTTCATCTCCCCAGGCTAACGCATTAATTATCAAACTATTTTTATATTCGGTATCTAAGGCCTTCTTTGTATGTGAAAGTATCTTGCTAATCACCTTATTATCCGAATAATCATCATAATCCCTCACACTATATTCTTGGCCATTTATTGAAGGTAAATTAAAACAACAAATAAAATGACTGCGGTCAACATCCAAATCATGATACTTTAAACTTCTTAGTCCCATGCAGCACATGAATACACCTATCCCTATACGTTTTAAACTTCTCGGCAATTCCACTTCCTCAAGTGCCATATTCATGGCAAAGGCATACTCATCTATCATGTTCAACCTTTCGCCAAATTCTACCATTGCAAGTTTAAAGCAGCCATAGAACGCAAACTTACCTATTTGTGTTACACTTTTCATCGTAACCTTTTCAAGTGTACAACAGGAGTAAAATGCATTATCACTTATTTTTCGAACGTTTTCCGTTAAGACAACCTCCTTTAACTGCGTCTGAAAAGCAAACGCATATTCACCTATTTCTTCCACCTCTGGCGGAGTTACATAAGTACCATGCACATAAAGACAGGCTACGACCTTCCGTTTATCAGCGGTGTATAATACGTCATCCTCTAAAACGAAATGCGGTGAATCCACATAAAGATCATAATAATAATTCACGAAAGGATTACCATAGATTTTCTCCACAGATTCTGGTATTTCTAAAGAATATAAATTATCACAAAATTCGAAAGCCCTCGTTCCTATGCTTTTCACAGTGTTTGGAATATCTATACTTAATGCCCCAGATCCAGAAAATGCCTTTGGTGCTATGTGCTCTACCCCTTTAGGTATTACATAGTTCACGCAATCATTTGGTCCTTTTATTAAGACTTTCCAATCATCACTTACTATTCCACCGTTACCATCTGACCATGTAATCATATATCAATTCTTATCAATAGTTATTAAACTTTCACTTTTATATTTTATGTTGGAAAACACTCTGGCTTCACTGCCTCACCTTGCTTTGGTTTATTTCCGCCATCTCATTCACAAAGGCATGTTTCGTAGTAAAGAAATCACCAAGTATAGTGGCAAGGTAGTCTTCTATATTTGGTATCTCATATATAAACACGCATATGCGTCTAGTGTGTAGGACCAATAGTTTTTCATCCTCTTGTATAGGATAAAATAAAGTACACGGATAAAAAATATTTACATTATTAACGGCTTTCCTAACATTACATATCTCATCTATATCATCTAAGTTAAACGTCTTCCACCAAACATCCAATATCTCTATGAACCCATAATTCGGAAATGTTCTGATTCGGAAATTTTCTCCCTGATAAACAAAATCCAGATAACTATCATCTTTTTCATTGAACTGAACGTTACAGTTCAACTTACGCAGAGTTTCTACGCACAATTCTTTAGTATGCAACGTTTCATTCGTTTCACCAGCAGATTTCTCAGCAGCCCGTGTCATGTTTGGCGCATTTGCTATGCGTTCCATTTCTTCCTCTACTTTCTTATCTCCATCTTGCGATTTCCAGAAATAATAGAATATTAATAATATTAATATAACAACAATAACTTTCTCCATACCCTTATCGTTAGTGTCTTATTATGCTTTTTATCTTTAACGCATCGGCAGAAATTGTCGAGCAAAAATATGATGATGCATTGAACTATATGCTACTGTGCAAATTTACGCATAATATTTAGAACTCGCAAGGTTCATTTCGGTTCATTTGTAGGCGGCCATATAAAAGAGGATATTCCTGCCAGTTTCCTGCCGTATTGTGTAGCGACACTGGCATACAAAAAGAGGGAAGTCTCTATTGCAGCGATTTCCCAAATTTACCATTTTCGATAACGATTTACACCCTTCGCGTATATACCTATATTCCAGAGACTTACAGGAACGAATTGCTGTATGTATCTTTTTACTCAGTAATCACTATGCTTTTAGAGTGTAATCTCTATCTTTTTACATGGTAAAAGCATAGTGATTACATGGTAATTAAGCCCCTTTTACTTGATTTCCCAAATTTACCTTTTTGCCAGTGCAAAAATATGATAATTTTGGACCACCTGCAAAAGCGTGTGGATTATGCATAGATTCTCGTTAGCCTAAACAAGAAAAACTTTTTATCAATTATGCTGGGGTAGCGGATTTTCTCGGTTGGTGGACGTGAATTGTACACTCAATTAGTCTAATATATCTTTACCGGTTGACATTATTGCTAAAACGAAGAAAAAATCAACTCTAAATGCAAATTTCTTCAGATTTTCTTGTTTACATTCGGAAAATATTAGTACCTTTGTCAACAGAATTAAAAATGGCACAATTATGACAGAAATAGAGATATTTGCACAGCGACTAAAACAGGCAAGAATTCTGAAGAAGATTTCGATGGATAAGCTGGTAGAACTTATAGGAGGGCTTGTCACAAAACAAGCAATCTCTAAGTACGAGTCAGCGAAGATGAAGCCTACCAGTACCATTATGATAGCTCTGGCAACGGCACTGGATGAAGACGTGGAGTATTTCCTGCGTCCATTTGCTTTTGATACCAATCAGTTTCAGGTATCTTTCAGAAAGAAATCTAATACCAGTGCCAAGGATATTAACGCACTGAAGGTTCAGATTCAAGACCAGGTGGAACGTTATATTGAAGTGGAGGAAATTCTAGGAAAAGGGGCAGGTAGCTTCTGTCGTAGTGAGGGAACTTCAATCTCTACGCCAGAACAAATGAGAAAGTTAGCAATGGAGGTGCGCCGTGATTGGAACCTTGGCGAAGATGCCATAGGCAATGTGCAGGACGTTCTGGAATCTAAAGGCATAAAGGTTATAGCAACCGAAGCTCCTGAAGGTTTTGATGGTGTGAGCGGTGTTGTGGGAGGCAGGGATTATATCGTGGTGCTCAATAGTATACAAGAACACGTGGAGCGTCGTCGCTTTACAGGTATGCATGAATTGGGACACCTATTATATAATGATAGGTTTGCCGCAGAACTTACTCCGCGTCAGCAAGAGAAGTTGTGTAATGCTTTTGCAAGTGAGATGTTGCTTCCTTCTGCTACGCTGCGAAGAATCTTCAGTCCAGGTGAGAAAATATCCTTGTCCGAGCTGCGGAAGTTACAACAAATATATGGCATCTCTATAGATGCAATAATGCACAAGCTTTATGAATTGGGCATAGTGAGCGAGAGCAGGTATAAAGGCTATAATATTCGAAAGAATAAGGATACCTCATTGTGCAAATATATTGAGAAATCATGCTACAAGGAAAATCTCACCGACAGGTTTGAAACCCTTGTATACGCTGCTGCTGCCAAGGATCTCATCAGCACGTCAAAGGCCGCTTCGTTGCTACATTCCTCAATTTCCTCTGTACGCAAACATCTTAATGTCATTTGATGAAGCAGATAGTTGTAAACGATATCAACATATTCATCGACCTGCTCGAAGTGGGACTTTTGGATGAATTCTTCCATTTGCCTTGGGAGATGTATACTACTGACCTTGTGATGTCAAAATTGCAATGCGAAAATCAAAGAAATGCGCTTTTGCACTTTAAAGATGCAGGAAAGTTGCATGTTGCACAGTTTGGATTTGAAGAGATTATTGAAATTAACAAATTACAGCAGCGTTTCAGCAAGAAGACAAATGTTTCGCTGACAGATTGTTCCGTGTGGTATTACGCTAAGCAAAATGGCTATATGATGCTGATTGGCGATTATAAACTTCGACATTCTGCAATATACGATGGCATAGGCGTAAAAGGAATATTTTATGTTTTGGATATGCTAGTTGAAACTGGGACTATCCCATTAGAGATAGCCTCCGAGAAGCTTGCATCACTCTATATAATTAACCCTCGCCTGCCCAAGGATGAGATTGAGAAACGCCTCAAGCTATGGGATGGTGAACAAGAAAAGAAAGGAGGTTGCCTATGAGATATTAAACTTTTATAGGCGAAAAAAATCCCCATATCATTTGGCGATAATATGAGGATTATAGAGACTTGCATTCGTCGATTTCAAGGTCTTTAGCCTGTGAAGCTCGAGATGTGCGTGTCGGAAATCAACTGCAAAATTACTCACTTTTTTGCAGAGAACCGCATAAATCTCGAAAAATCGGCATAGGTTTAACATTTCAACGTGGTTAAAGGAACCACTGAAATTTTTTTATATGATAAAGATTTTTCAAGAAAATTCTCTTTTTCATCCAAAAGAGATGTACAAACTGACTTGTACACAAAACGGATATCTATCAGTATTTCAAGAGTTGACTTCGTCTAGACGTAGGAAACTTAAGCAGAATAATATGCACTTGACAGACGGAATGGAGTTCTCCTACCCTAATGAGTTTCCTGTACTTCGTCCATACAGTTCAAGTATAGACTATGCTTTTCATGCTTTTGGCTCACATACAAAATTAGATGGACACGGGCAAGCTATTCACTTTTTTATGGATGATTATAAGTTTGCTACAGCATGTGATAGGAATTTAGAGAAGACCACTAGTCTTTTGTCAAAGTTTGATTGCATCTTTACACCAGATTATTCTTTGTATGTTGATATGCCAGTGCAGATGAACAAACACAATATCTTTCTCTCAAGATTTGCTGGTGCTTTTTGGCAACAATGTGGTTTTAATGTAATACCCACAGCCAGTTGGAGCAATGCTGACTCTTTTGAATATTGCTTTGAGGGACTTCCTTCAAACAGTGTTATTGCTGTATGCGGAACTGGTGTAAAATGGTGTCAAGCCTCATACCAGTTATGGCAATATGGAATGAGAGCTTTAGAAGAGAAACTTTCTCCTCTTATTATCATTGTTTACGGCACGGATTTGGAAGTCCCCGGACTACATACACAACTTGTTTTTATTGAGGATAATATTTCAAGAAAAATCAGAAAATGCAACAGATAGATAAAAATATGATTGAGAACGAGCTTTGGCCTGAAGACTCACGCATGTTTCAACAGATGGATAATCATTATATCAGTGATAATGAACGACATTTTTTTGAAACCATGCGCATGAAGATGCTTGCAGAACTGGCACCTTGTAAGGAACTACTCATATCAGAAAAGAAGAATGCTGATAACGTATATCTTCTTCGTGACCAATACGACGAATTTATCCTTGGGCAAGGAATTGGTTCGAATCGAAAGGAAGAAGTGCACACCATGAAACTCTCAGATGTCCTGGATATAAACATGAAAGACAAAGGTTACTTGGAAGACAATATCACATTCTGGGAATGGTTACGTCGTATCGACTACGATGGTGTTATGTATGACCATAATTATGCTTACTTGTAACATGGGTAATCAAAGAGCTTATGTAAAAGGTAAGAATGATTTTCATTCTTATCTATACACATCAATGTCACAACGTGTGATAATCAATGGCGTTACAGGTAGAATGATTGCAGATAAGAATGATCCATTTGGTGATCATACGCATCTGCCTGCATACGCAGGAAAGTGTGATGTGTATTTTTATCCTGACAAGGACGAGAAAGCTACCCAGGCTAAACTTTATTCTGGGAAAAAAATGGTACTAGACTTTGACTGGGATCACACACACGAGAATAAAAGTAGCGGAAGAGTAACAGAGACTTTTCATAAAGGAGTTGTACATGTTCAAGAATATACTTCTGTTAGGATCTGGAGTCCCAAGTATAACAAATACGTTGAAAAGTTTAAGCGAAAGTCGAACAATGCCCGTCTGATGACTGAGGCAGAAATTGCAAAGTACGGTCCGATTATACATCACTTCAATCCTAATGTCAAATTCCGTCCATAGGATATTATTAAGTTGAGGATAGGCATATCAAGATGCATATTCTCAACTTTTATAACAACAAAACTTTGTTTATTATGACAACTAAAAAACATATCATACCAAATGAAGACGAGGAACTCTTCTGTTCTATGGAAGGACGTTATGTTTCTCCAAATGAAGAGAATTTCTTTAAGAATCTTCAATATAAAGAAGAATATGAGATTACAGGGTTAAACGATCTCCTTGTTTCAGAGTACGAGAACAAAGATGAGATATATCTTGTTAGGATGTATTATGAAGAGTACCTTGTAGGTCAGGGTATTGGTTCTGATGGCGCACGCGAAGAACATGTCATGTCACTATCTGAAGCTTTAGCAACAAATCTAAAAGATGCCGGTTTATTGAACCGAAATCTAACTCTGTTGGAATGGTTGCGTGAATGCGACTATGTATATGTGAACTATAATAGAAACCACGATTTGGAGAGATAATGGGAAATGCTACAGATTTCTTTTCGCGTGATGCCAAGGGGCGTCGCTCGGAATATGTTCCTATTGCTCCATCGAAAATAGTAAATGGAATAAAAGGTAGCGTTATCAAGAAGGTTGGAGATTCTGACACTCACACCAACTTACCCTACTATTCGAATACATCTGATTTGTATTTTAGGAAAAATGCCAATGGTGTTTGTCAGGCTCGTGTGTATGTTGGACAGAAAAAGTATCTAGACTTTGACTGGAGTCACAATCATCGTAATTCCACAGATGGTAGAGTATTTTCTAAAGGTAGAGTTCATGTTCAAGTATGGCAAGAGAACAAAGACGGGACATTCTCTCAAGTCAGCGATTCTGCAAGAAGCATGAGCAATGCCGAAATAAAGAAATATGGTCCTTTGCTAAAAGCGTTCTGTCCTAATATAAAATTTCGATGAGTGTTATACTGCTATATTATGAGTGAAAGAAAGGAAGATAGGACAGACTTTGTCGGTCACGAGCAGTTGGTATTTGCATATTTTCTATTTTTTTGAGCTATCGTTAATACTTCTTGCACCCACGGCTCCATATTCCTTTTGCTTCGTTACTTGGACGTTTTCTGATTGTAAGTTGTGTGTAAAAACACTTTATTACGCAAATGATTTGAAATGAACCAGGTAAAAATTTGCATATTTTTGAAATAATTTCTACTTTTGCTACCAATATCATAACTAACCAAATAAAAACAAAAGATTATGAAAAATTCAAACCGTTATATAAGAATATTGTTCGCCTTGTTCGCAATATTATTCTCTATAAGCATATCAGCACAGGATGAAGAGTACGATCCTGATTATGATTCGGACTATGAAGTTGTTTCGGTAGCAGGAGTTAAGTTTAACGAATCAAAGAGCAAAGCAATAAGTGAATTTAACAGTCGGTTCGGGTATCTCAGTAGTGAAGATTCTGGTTCGTACATAACATACTACAACGCACCTACTATTGGTGGAATAAAATTCTCGTATGCAAGTTTCTATTTTACATCAGACAAATTCACTGCCGCAAGTTTAATTAAGTGGTTCCCAATTAGCGCATTCAATAAAGCCAAAGAGTTCCGTGACAACGTAGCTGCCCAATATCGCCAGAAGTATATGAATATGAAATCTTTTGTAGATAGTTTTGGACGTAAGGCATACAAGTGTGGAATGGTTGAAAACGACCGTTATCCTATATTAATATACATTACTAAAGGAAAGTCTAATGGAGGACAAATGCAGTTTTACGTTTGTGTAGACTATTATGACTCTACGGAGTCTGTTAACGACGATATATAGTCGAACAACTTTAATGATATTTGCTCATTCTCAGTTAGATAACGTTGCAACATTTTTAAAGTAATGCAAGTTATAGTAGGTCGAATATCAAAATAAAGATACTCAAGGGGAGAGCATAAAAGATAAATGTACCGATAACAACATAACTAAAATAGATATGAGGAAAACTATTATGACATTGTTGCTATGCCTCTGCTGCATGGCAAGTATGGCGGCAGATCTGAAGATGGTCAGCGGCAGTATGGAGTGTTTACGCAACGAGAAGTATCTTACGGCAGAGATAGATTGCTCGGAGACTGTATGGGGTAAGGACAGGCCCTTTGACGCTTACCTCGCGAAGACAAGGCGAGACAGAGGTTGGGAGGAGAAGTCTATGAAGTACTTCTACGAGTGG
The DNA here is from genome assembly GCA_036844425.1 of Prevotella sp. Lineage (GTDB taxonomy): Bacteria > Bacteroidota > Bacteroidia > Bacteroidales > Bacteroidaceae > Prevotella. The sequence continues at coordinate 14,639 of DAIUFT010000066.1, forward strand.
TTTAATGATGAGGTAACAACCATCGAGGCAAGTAAAGAGACAAAGGACGTGAACTATAAGGTTGTTGTGAAGGTGAAGCATGTGGACAACGGTGGAAAAATCATTGCCGATGTCTTGCTCGTCAACATCTCAACGGGCGAGACTGTGGCCACATTCTACTTCAAAGGCTCTGACGGTGACTCAAAAGACCACATCACCTTCCGTGACCCTATGAAGGAAGTGGGCGAATGTTTCGGTAAAGCCGTTTATAAATTCCTAGTGAAAGGAAAGGTAACGATGATGAAACAAAGTGTGATGGAAGAATGGAAGTAAGATATGTTGACTGTACTATGAGTAATCGTGAGCAATCGCCCATGGTTACTCATAGTTATTTTTACTCACCTCAGTGCCACTACTCTTGCGAGGATTAGTCGCTTATACTCTTTCTTCATGTTCTGGGGCAGGAAGGAAACATCAATCATGTTGAGCCATTTTATGACCGCACGACGAAACTTACGTGCGGTGTTCTCTATCACCTTATCGTTAATACCCGATGCTTGCATGGCCTTGATAAAATCTTCTTTCTTTATTTTTCGCTTCTTTCCGTTGAGCGTAAGAGCCAGTTCCTCAGTATCTTCGGGCAGCACGAGGGCAGTAGAGAGAAGGTCGTAGGCAGGAGTAAGGGCATATCCCAACCTATTCCTATTATATAAGGAGAAATTCTTTAGGTGCATATCAGCATTGCCTGTAATCCAAGAGAAGATTACAACCTCCCAGAAGTTCAGCAGGTCCAGTTGAGGAAAGGCAGAGTATTTCTTTATTTGTTTTGCTATTTGCTCATAAGAACCCTTGTATTTATATTCCGTCAATCGTTCGGAGAGTTGGCACATATCCTCCATAGGCACCTTCGTCCCATCGTCGTTACGGTCTATTCTGCGTGTGATGTAGCAAAGTTCACCATCAGCAAAACGTATCAATCCATGGGGAACAACATCAATCTTAGCCTCTTTTGCCAAGTGCATGGTCAGGTCTTCTAACTCAGGCAGACAGCGATAGCGGGTGGTTTGAGGCTTGAGAATATAGCGTCCCCACAGCCCTACGATGGTGAACCGTGCAGGTTCGTTCTTCCTGCCCTGGTTGATGTCGAGCGACAGTTTCGCCTGAACACCCGTCAGAGTGGTCTGACTTCTTATAACCTGCTTTGCAAGGTCGCCAATCTGGCTGCGTGTGTAGGGCAGCACAGGCACGTTCTTTGTACCGAAAAGTTTGCGTGCGCAGGCAGGATGATAATCCGTTTGCCCAGGCTTCAGTTCCTTATAACAGCATAAACATCTCTCCATACTTACTCTCCTTTCTGTTCATTAGGTACCACACTCACCGCCCCGATGCAGTCTTTGCAACATGCAAGAAGCAGCGACATACGGTCGCGATGGTCAATCTTCCAACTGTTTTCGGCTATGCTGAGTAGCCACCCTTCAGGTATCAAACCATCGAAGAAGGGAAACAGCACGGTATCATGATACGGGGCCTCCGTCAACGGCAGCGTAAGACTGATAGCCTCCGCCTCTTTCAATGCCAAGTAGTCGGCATCATAGGCGAAAGTGAAGCCCGTCTCGTCTTCCGTCAGCAGCCCCACATAGTTGTCATACAGATATATTTTGCCTTGTTTCATGCCTCACAGTCATTAAAGGGTGGTTCTATAAATTACCACCGTTATATAAAACTTAAATGGTATAATGACGTTTTGTCATCTTTCGAGTTCTTTTCGGCCCAAAGCGTAAGTTCGTTC
>DAIUFT010000067.1:0-16186 GCA_036844425.1 Prevotella sp.
CATCTCTCGATTATTGAGAATATTTAATACAGTCTCTTTGGGGCATCTGTTTCCCAAATAGCCTATATTAAATATAAAAATAATTTTGAACACTTACTTAGTTCTTGCTTTTTTCTTGGCAGGACGATAGAACGGTAAACTTATGACAAATAAACAGGTCTATATCGCTTGATGATAAAACGATATAGACCTGTTTTGTTCACTTACAGACCACTTTTCCCGCCATGGCAAAGTCAAAACAAAGTTTGACTTGACTCATCTGGGTTAAAGACGTAAGGCTGTACGGCAAGTAGCCATGGGTAAACATACAGTTACTCATAAATTTGGATGAAAACCATATACCAAGCAGGCAGACACAAGCGTTGACAAACAAAGCAACGAAGTTTTTCAAGCCAAGGGATATGGGCTTTATATCATAACAAAATCAATATTCCAACACACTCCACAACTGACGAACTGTTGCCTCTGGGTCCCACCTATCATTAAAGGTCCATCGAGCAGTGATAGCATGAAAGGCTGGACTGCCTGGGGCTTCGTTTAGATTGTCATTGAGCCACGAGCCATGCCCTCCTTCACGCGTGCATCCGTAATAATACACACGCTTGCCCCACGGACAAGGATCTACATCCTTTCCCTCACGCAGACGCTGCTCACGTGTCTTGGCATAAGCGTGGTCTATGTTCTCATCAAGGATGTTACGTGTCATGTGACAATTAATGATATAGAACTGTGAATCATGGTGATAACGCCCAAGCACCGTCGGCTGCTTACCATCGAAGAAAGAGTTGGTTACAACAAACTTCGCATCCTTATCTCCACGACCATCATGCCACAGTATAGCGCGGGTATCGCCATAAAAGCGACAGCGTGTAGCATAACAGTTACCACGTGGGCAGATAAAATCTACTCCTGGACAACGCAGATAAAGGTCTGCGTGGTAATACATGCCGTCATTCTTCGCCCATAGCGACAAGGCATCATTACCATCTGAAATGATGTTACTGTTGAGAATGATAGTACGTGTAGCGTAACCGAACACCGCAAACTGATGCGTTGTTGTAGGATTGACGGTAGTGCCATAGTTATTGATAACTGTGAGGGATGCCAATATGCAGTCATTGGCTTTCTCTGTCAGCACAAGTATTCCGTCATGCACCTTTCCTCCCTTGTATTCTGTCCGCATATGGTAGTTAGACGTCTCTGCCCCAACAATGATACAACTGTCTCGGTTCTCGCCCACAAGCACTATATTAGGACGGTCTATAACAACCTTTTCGTTGTACACACCCTTCTTAATGTATATAAGATAAGGCTTCTCTGGCGTCTCTGGTGCTGCCTCAATGGCTTTCTGAATACTCTCACCACGCTTCACCACTGCATCAAAACGGCTAACATCAATCTTTGGTGTACTAAACATGTGGATAAGTCCTGTCTCATTGCCGCCCTTGGTAGCAAGACTTATATTGACCATGTGCTTAGGGTCATACTTCTTTGCCCACGCCTTATACTCATCATACAGCGTTGCCGGGCGGTCGCCATACCATCCATAGCCCATACGCCTCTCTATACCTACACGGTCAAGGCTGCGGCGTGGCAGTCCATCACGATCGCAGACGTATGGCTCACAGTGGTCAAGGTCATAGTAACGTGCCCACATAGGTGCAGCATCATCCGACTTTACGAGTTTGCGGTCACTAATGTCCGCTTCACGAGTTGTCACGACACGATAGCCCGTAATTTTGTATTTGTCAAACCAAGCCATGGCAGCATGCACGGAAGCCTTTACCTTTGCCGAAGGATTAGGCAACTGCATGAGCAGGGCTACTATAGAAGCACTCTCCTGCGAGCAGTAAGACGGCAGTTCGTATGCACGTGCTGGTGCTGGGAGCAACGTCTCACGGTCGTGTTGCTGACACCATACCGTCAGTGTACCTTTAGGATTTCTTGTTACCTTGCCTTTACAGTCTATGCGTATTTGCGTAGCGAGGATGCAATCAACGCCTTTATAGAAAGTTTTCTTTATCCTTGCTTTCATAGCCCTGTCAACGATGTCGCTGTCGTAAGGCTTTTTATTGTTCATGACAGCCCACAACAGTTGCATGGTGTTCACCATGGCATCGTCATTATAAGTTATATGTATCTGATAGTCACGCTGCTCTGGCCAGAACTGTGGCCACCCGCCATTAGCGTACTGTCCACTGAGAAGATATTCCACGCCATTGCGAAACGCATCACGATATTTCTTATCCTTTGTAGCCTCATACAGTCGGGCAAGATATGCCATCTGTATGTTTGTAGCATCGTTATCTGTAGTTGAATCATCCCGGCGTGTCTTGTCCGCTACCACTTGCTGTCGTTCTTTGTCCGTAAGAGGTTTTACTATATCTATATTCTTTGCCCAACCGCCCGTAACGCGTTGATACAGCAACACCTGATCGCCTATTCTTCGTGCCTCTTCTGTTTTAAAGAATGTTTCGTCTTCTGTCCTTAATATTTTCTTCCACGACTTGGGTTGCGCCATTACATTGCTGGCAATGAACGCCATTACCAATAGTATAAGTCTCATAGTTTTAGTTAGTTAGTATAGATAGTTGTCGTTAGTTGCTAAAAAACAAACGAGACAGCGAAGACTTTGCACCACGCACAGGATGTTTTAAATCTCCACTGCCTCGTTTATTTTAGTAAGTAAGTGTTCAAAATCACTTTGAACACTTACCTATTTCCCGAATTTCTTACTCTTTGTCTTGGTTGTCTTTGCCTTAGCCACCTTCTTTGCTGGTGTCAATGTAGCGACAGGGATTACCTCCTTTGGCTTTGCAGGATATTCTACGCCCTTAATACCCACAAGTTCTACGGTGAAGATAAGGGCTGAGAATGGCTTTATCTTACCTGTCTCACGCTCACCGTAAGCAAGGTTGTAAGGTATATAGAGTTCCCACTTCGAACCGATAGGCATCATCGTAAGAGCCTCTGTCCATCCCTTTATTACCTGATTACACTTAAACTTGGTGATAGAGTCTGTACGTGTATAACTTGAGTCGAACACTGTGCCGTCAACAAGTTTGCCTTCGTACTTTACACTTACCTCCTGACTGGCAACAGGCTTTGGTCCAAATCCTTCGGTCAGCACCTTGTATTGCAGTCCACTGGCAGTGGTCTTGACTCCAAATTTTGTCTTGTTCTCTGCGAGGAATGCCTCACCAGCCTTTTTATTCTCGCCATAGAGTTTCTCCATCTTCGCATCATAGTCTGCCTTCATGCGTGTCTGGAAGTATTTGCTGGCACTTGCCATATCAAACTTAGCAGTGTCGTTCTGCAGGGCTGCCACAAAGCCTTGATAGAAAAGGTCGCGCACAAGAGAGTCTGGAGAGTCCTTTAGGTCATCACCCATACCTTTTATCATACGTGACTCAACCATCTGCGCAATGTTCTGACCTGCCACATAAGCCACTAACTTAGGCGCGTAAGACTTATTCTTCGCATCGTTGAAACCCTGAATAAAATCTGCCATGTAAGCAGTGTCCACATTATGCTGTTGCTGTATGAAGGGTACAAGTCCCTGTGTGTTGGTATATCCTGCAGCATAACTAACAGAGTCGCTGCTGTTCTTCAACTCTACAACAGCCTTCTCTGGCTGCTTAGGAGCCTTCTTCTTCGCCATTGTAACGGTCATTGCACAGGCTACGGCAATTACTACTAATAATGTCTTTTTCATGTTCGTATATTAAAAAGACTCCACCTCCACCCCTTTCGGAGTCAGGAAGTGGAGCCTTAACTTTATTTTTCTTTAATCTATTATGTATTTCAGCATACGGGCAATTCGCTATTACCCATTTACTTATTACTTACCAAGTACCTCAATGGTGAATACGAGTGTAGAGAATGGCTTGATGACCTGTCCCTGTCCATTAGGACCGTAAGCAAGGTCAGCAGGGATTGTAACCTCCCACTTTGAACCTGCAGGCATTATCTTGAGCACTTCTCTCCATCCTGGGATTACCTGGTTAGCACGCATCTGCACTGGCTCACCACGCTGGTAACTTGAGTCGAATACGCGTCCGTCAATAGTCTTACCCTCGTAGTTTACCTTTACTACAGTAGTGTCTGTTGCAACGGCACCAGTACCCATGGTGATAACCTTATACTGTACGCCGCTTGGCAGTACCTTCACACCTTCCTTCTTAGCGTTTGCTGCAAGATAAGCCTCGTTCTGCTTCTTGTACGCAGCGTACTGCTTAGACATGCTCTCTTCCTTAATGACTCTCATCTTTGTCTCGAATGCCTGGCGTGCTTCGTCGATAGTCATGAGTTGTCCCTTCTCCCTTACACCAGCGCAGAAACCTGCGATAACGTTCTTCAAAGAGATAGTCTTTGTTGAGTCATTACCAAAGAATTCCTGGTTAGCGCCCTTCAGCATCTGTGTGCCAAACTGCTGACCTATCTGCAGACCTGCATAGTAAGCAGCCTTCTTCTTGTCCTCACCTGCTGTGGCACCCTCTGTTACACCTTTGAGGAAGTCGTCAATATATGCTGTGTCTATACCCATACGCTCAGACAGATACATCTTGAAACCGTCTGACTGGGTCATGCCGAGAGCGTAACTAAGTGTGTCAATGTCATCATTGAGGCTTGCCTTTGGAGTGCTGTTGCCACATGATGTAAATGCAGCCACTACCACTGCAATGATTGCTGCGAATGTGAATTTCTTCATCTTTGTGTTTTTGTTTATTATTTTTTAATATTCTTACTTTACTTCTATCAACTCTACATCGAAGATAAGTGTAGCGAATGGAGGTATAGCACCTGCAGCACCTGCCTCACCGTATGCAAGGTTATAAGGTATGAAGAAACGATACTTCGCACCTTCCTTCATCAGTTGCAGACCTTCTGTCCATCCTGCAATAACGCCACCAAGTGGGAATGTAGCAGGCTCACCGCGCTGAACGCTTGAGTCGAACAGTGTGCCGTCGGTCAAGAAGCCCTCGTAGTGACACTTTACGCTATCTGTAGCCTTAGGCTGCTTGCCGTTACCTTCCTTCAGTACCATATACTGTAAGCCCGACTCGGTAGTCTTAACGCCTTCCTTCTTAGCGTTCTCAGCAAGATACTTCTCGCCTTCTTCCTTTGCTTTCTTGCCGCTCTCGGCAGCCTTAGCACGCTGTACTTCTTCCTGTTCCTTAAAAAACTCTGTGGCAATCTTCTGCGCTTCGGCAGCGGTCATTTGCTGTTTGCCTGCGATTGAGTCCTTAATAGCCTGTGCGAAATCGTCAATGTTTAACTTCTCTGCACCCATGCTCTTCAACTGGGTTCCGATACCCAAACCAAGGGCATAACTTACTTTGTCCATTCTTTGTGTTATATTTTGTTTTTAATGATTTAATATCGACGCATTATTACGGCAAAATTAAGCAAAAGTTTAGAATAAAACACTCCGTTCAATGCTAAATATTGTTAAGACTGCATTATACGAACATAAATGAACCTTTGCTACTAACATAAATCAAGAAAAATACCTAACTTTGCATAAGGCTTGGAAATTACGCCAAGCCTTGAAGGAATATACACGCCTATGGAAAAAAGAAAGAAAATAGTAGCTCTGACAGGGGCTGGTATATCGGTAGAGAGTGGACTCAGCACCTTCCGCGATGCTGGCGGATTATGGGATAACTACCCTGTAGAACGTGTGGCTACGCACGAGGGATGGGAGGCTGACCCTTGCTATGTGAACGATTTCTATAATATGCTCCGCACCAAATACAAGGATGTCCAGCCATGTGAGGCGCATCGCTTGTTGAAGGAACTTGAGAAGGATTATGACGTAACGGTGGTAACACAGAATGTTGACTCTCTGCACGAAGCCGCTGGCTCTACACACGTGGTACACCTGCATGGCGAGATGATGAAGATGTGTTCAAGCAGAGACGTGGACAATCCGCGTTGCCACGTAACACTGCCTCATGAGGGGTTCGGACCTACTGGTCTTGAAGTGCCACACGGGGAGAAAGCCGCTGACGGTTCGTTGCTGCGCCCTTACATAGTGTTCTTCGGTGAATCGGTACCTAACATGGAGCCTGCTGTGAAGGAGACTCTTACGGCTGACATCTTCGTCATTATCGGTACATCGCTCAACGTATATCCCGCTGCTGGGCTGGTGCAGTATGTTCGCCCTGGCACTCCTATCTATCTCATTGACCCTAAGCCGGTAACAACGCAGAGCAATGTTACACATCTGCAATGTGGAGCAACCGAAGGAATGAGGAAACTTATTGAGATACTAAATAATTTTAAATGAAGAATGAATTTAAAATTCATTCTTCATTTATTTAAAACTGACACTTATGAAAATACTTATAATGAATGGCCCTAACCTCAACCTCCTTGGCGTGAGGGAGCCGGGCATCTACGGCAATAACTCGTTCGAGAGTTACTTGCCACAACTGAAAGGTCGTTACCCTAACATCGAACTGGAATACTACCAGAGCAACATCGAGGGCGAGATGATAAACAAACTGCAGGAGGTTGGCTTCACATACGATGGCGTAGTGCTCAATGCTGGTGCTTACACCCACACCTCTGTAGCCCTACACGACTGCATACGCTCGCTGAAATGCCCTGTCATTGAGGTTCATATCAGCAATGTTCACACCCGTGAGGAGTTCCGCCACCACTCTTACCTGTCACCTGCATGCAAGGGCGTGATATGCGGTTTCGGACTTGATAGTTACCGCCTTGGCATTGAGGCTCTCATCGAATGTAACCGCTAAGTAATGTTGAGAAAATAACTTGCGCAGTTTTTACCTCAGATTGCTGAGGTATTTTGGGGATATGAAGAAGGAGCGATGCGAGCATCGTGACTGATGAATAGCCACAAAATAGCCAACAAGATGAGATAAAAAATGCGTAAAATAATATTCCCCTTACATTAATAAAACCTGTCAAGTTATTTTTTTAACATTACTATGGCTAAGTCACATACTCAAAACCCACTGCATACCACTCCCATTCCAGCGGGAGAGGGTAGCGAACGTGAGGCTCTGCTTGACGATTATGTACTGAACCACTCCGACCCTGAACCAGAATACCTGTACCACCTGTGGCGTGCCACTAACATACATATACTCCACGGCCGCATGGCTTCAGGACGACTGCAAGGGCGTCTGCTGAAGATGATGGTGCAAATGGTTCGTCCTCGTAATATCATCGAGGTTGGCACATTCTCTGGTTACTCCGCTCTCTGCATGGCAGAAGGACTGGAGGGGGATGGGCATCTCTATACTTTCGAGATTAACGACGAGCAGGAGCCGTTCACACGTCCATGGATAGAGAACTCTCCATGGGCAGACAGAATAACGTTTATCATCGGCGATGCTATTACTGAAGCACAGAAACTGGGCAAGACGTTCGACATGGCGTTCATCGACGGGGACAAACGCACGTATATCGAGACCTTCGAGGCATTGCTGCCACTGATGTCGCCTGGCGCTATTATCATTGCCGACAACACCCTGTGGGACGGACACGTGATAGACCCTGACTATGACCGCGACAAACAGACGCTGGGAATACGCCGTTTTAATGATTACATAGCAAAGGACAACCGCGTAACAAGGGTCATACTGCCACTGCGCGACGGACTGACAATGATAAGAGTCAATTCTTAATTCATAATTCACAATTCATAATGCATAATGCATAACGCCAAAAATTATGAATTATGAATTATGAATTATGAATTATGAATTTTAAAAACCGCCTATTAACAAACAAACCATGTCACTATTTAAATACAAAGGACACAACTATCTGTTGCCTTTCATACTTATATCATCTCTTTTCTTCCTGTGGGGATTTGCCCACAGTATTCTTGAAGTACTGAACCCGCACTGTCAAGAGGCATTCCATATATCCAAGACTATTGCGTCCTTGGTTCAGGCTGCGGTATATGGAGGCTATTTCCTCATGGCGTTGCCTGCTGGATATATCATCTCCCGATGGGGATATAAGGCAGGTGTGCTCACTGGACTCTGTCTCTACGGCATAGGAGCACTGCTCTTCATTCCTGGAGCAGAAATCAACTCCTTCTATTTCTTTGTCTTTTCACTGTTCGTCATAGGGTGTGGATTGACATGTCTTGAAACCTCTGCCAACCCTTACACCACCGTACTTGGCGACCCTATGAAGGCGGAAAGCCGCATTAACCTCGCACAGTGCCTCAACGGTCTGGGCTGGATTATCGGCCCTTACGCCGGTGGCGCCCTACTGTTCAGTGGTGGAAGCATCGCTATACCATACGCCATTGTGGGTATTGCGGTGCTATTAATTGCCGTGGTGTTCGCTTTTCTAAAACTGCCTGTTATCACCAAACAACAAATAAAGGAAGAGAAGAATATGACATTAGAGAACGACAGCGCGGTTAAAATAAAGTATCCCACCCTCTTCTTCGGTCTTGTAACGCTCTTCTGTTACGTTGCCGCCCAAACTGGCATGAACTGTTTCTTTATCAACTACATGATAGAGAATGTAGGTATCAGCAGTACTGTAGCATCACGCTGGCTTGCCTTCGGTGGCATGGGACTGTTTGTCGTGGGTCGTTTCACTGGAGGCGTGATGATGAATTACATGCGCAGTGAGAAACTCCTGATACTGTATGCTCTCATTGCCACCTTCGCCACACTCTTCATCATCCTTGGCAGCGGAGAGGCAACCATCATAGCCTTCTTTATAGTCTTTCTCTGCGAGTCTATAATGTTCCCCACTATATTCGCCCTTGCGCTGCGTTCTGCGAAGATAAGCCTTGAGCGCGCATCATCTTACCTTATCATGACGATAGTGGGCGGAGCCATAGCACCACCCCTTATGGGACTGATAGCCGACAGCACACAGTCTATAAGCCTGGCATACATTGTGCCACTGCTTTGCTTTGAAGTAATCTTCGCCTACGGTCTGCGATACCTACACGGACACGTGGAAACTACTAAGTACGTGGCATAAGGGAAAGTTCGGAGTTGGTTCTCAGAGCCTTCGGCTACTGAGAAATGGTCAAAGGAACACGGATTGCACGAATAAGACGGATTGGTCTTTCACGGATCCTTTGACCATATAAATTTGGATTTACCCACGCCTGCGGCGCTGATTTTAACTGATTTTGGACGCAAAGCGTCCAGCTTTGCTTGGTGGCTGCATATTGTTTCTATATTAATAATTAGCCATATCTACAAGGCGAGCTTGCTCGCAAAATCCCTTAAAATCAGCGCCGCAGGCGTGGGTAAATCCAAATTTAGCACGGGTCAGGATCCGTGAAAAGACCAATCTGTGCATCTCAGTGTTATCTGTGTTGCTTTGACCCGAGTCCACTCGCCGTAGGCGGTGGACGCTTTGATGAAAAACTAAATCCGAAACTTGAGTAATGATTCCCTTACATAGCCTTACATATAAGTAAGCACTATGAGTATCGCCAATAATATGGCAACAATCACAAGTAGCGCCTTCAACGCATTTTCATACATATCGTGACGCTTTTTCCTACCAAACATTTTCTCACGAAAAATGCTTGTCTCGTCTTTCTTTTTACAATCGTCTTTTTTCAGCATGTTAAGTTATGGTTATTAGTGAGGAGTTTTTTATCCGTTATTGGTACGTTTTACTCACGTAAACGATTTGGCTCCCTTGCCATTTAGGATAGATTTATTAAGTACAAAGTTACATACTTTACATGTATTAAGCACAAGAAACGACTCGCTCTTTGTATTTTTTTTTTTTTGATAACAGATATTAACAGTAAAGAGTGCTTTAGTGACTATTCCGCGGTAGTTACGTTTCCTCGCCAATACCGAAGTTGGAAACTTCGGCTCCATATTTCATCTGCTTGAAGTATTTTGCTGCGTTTTGCTTCACCGCTTGTTTTGGCTGCGCTCGGCTTTGCCGCTTGCCTTAGCAAGAAAGCCAATACTTTGAGTAACCGGGGACGAAGTCTCCGGATTTTATACTCTCTATATGCTGCCTGGAGGGCAGTACGCAGCAGATTATGTACTGCCTTCTTGCTAAGGCAAGCGGCAGAGCCGAGTTTAGGCAGATGCTCCACTACACATCAATGTCCGTAGGCTTCGCCCACGGTTACTAAAAATATAGCCTTCCAGGCTAATCCCCCATCTTTACTTTGCACGTAAACATACTTAAAAACAGCGTTGAAAGGTCACGTTCTTCAGTAACTGTTCTGCGGCTGGTGTGGTAACTCTGTACTACTCCGTTAGGAGTATTATATGGTAGCCAGCCATGCTAATGGCTGGTAAGCAAATGGTGCAAACAGGCACGCCTATAGGTGTGCAACAAATCGCAGGAATAGTTGGATTTCATCCTTCGTTTTCTCGCCATGGCAGAGCTCAAACAAGTTTGGTTCTGCTCATGTGGCTTAACGAAAACGTTACATTATGTAGTGACTTTTTGCGTAATTCTTAAATACTGCATTTTCCCAAATTTACCATTTTTATCGGTGGCACATAGCGCAAACGCATATACCTATATATCAAAGAGTTACAACACCGCGCAGCGTTATGTACCTAATTGCGCTGTAATCAGGCCGCTTTTACACTGTAATCAGGTAGTGATTACACGGTAAAAGCATAGTGATTACAGTGTAATTAGGCCGCTTTTACTCGATTTCCCAAATTTACCATTTTTGCCATTAGAAAAAAGGCGTAAAAAGTAAGGATTCTACAACGGTTTTACCATGTATATACGGTCGTAAAAAATACACCTTGCCATGGCAAAACTGAGGTTAATAACATCGCTTATATATTCAAAAAAAGGTCTATACCGTTTGCTTGTCAAACGGTATAGACCTTAGTAATGGTAAAGATGTTATTTACTGTTTGTATATATGGATGGTTCTATAAAATACCACCCATACTTTATTTCTCAAGGAAATCGTTCACAATTCCATTGGCATCGCCAACAGTTATGACACCATCATTATTGAAATCTGCCACTGTGCGTACGAAATTCTCTTGCACATTGCCTACAGCGTGGTTTACAACCATATTGGCATCGCCCACGGTCAACGCTCCGTCAGCATTCACATCGCCTACAAGGCTGGTGCTAAGTCCATTTGCTGGGAATGCCTTTATAAGGTTATTGTATTCCGTTGCGGTTATAGGCATCACCGTACCGTGACGCGGTGTGAAGGCACCACTGGTGGCTGTCTGCGCACTAAGAGTAAACTTCTTCCAATCGGTAGTGGTACAGAACTGATAGTAACCACTGCCATAACAGTCGTACATCACCACCCACGTATTCTCACCTATGAGTCGGAACATTCCGCCCCCTTCCACTGCTACGTTCGTTTGCTGCACGGTGCCCGTTGGTTTACTCCACTGGCTGCCGGTCGCTTCGCCTTCAGCAGGTGTCAGTCGTTCTGCCGTTACATGACAGATACCGCCTGAACCCTCGTTTTTATATATCATGTGGTAGAGTTGATCGGTCTCGTCATATATGATGTCGGCATCGATTGTTGCGGAACCACGGTCATAGAAATGCACTGGATAGTCAAGAAGATCCGTGAAATCGTCGTTGGCATAGCAGTAATATACTTTGTCGTAGGTGCACGTACCGTCGTCACTGGTGAGCAGCGAGAAGTAAACCATGTAGCGACCTTTCGTTCCGTCGGCATTAACATAGTCCTTATCCCATATCACCTCTGGTGCCCATACACGCGTAACGCTGCTCCAACCGTCAGGGAAACGTGTTGGGAAGTGTACCGTAGAGTGCTGCCAGTGAATGAGGTCGGTACTCTTATACATCACAATACCGCGGTTGCTTGCCCATCCCTCAGCGCAACGCATGTCGGTAGCGACCATATAAAATGTCTTGCCATCAACGCCTCTGAGGATGTGTGGGTCACGTATTCCTTTCTTTATAGCCACGGTGTCTGACGCCATCACGCGCTGACCATTGTTCAACACGGTATAGTTAAAGCCATCGTCAGAGTAAGCGTAATATAGATTCTCATCGCTATTTGAAGGGAAATAGGTAAAGAGATAACCCTTATATCCCTCAGCAGAGCGGTCAACAGGCAGACGATAAGCATCAAGTTCGTCATACTTAGCCTTCAATGCAGCAAGGGCATCAATGAGTTCCTGTTCTGTCTGTGCTGCATTGGCAGTGTCTATAACCTTTTGCGCCTGTTGTTTCTGCTCGCTACCGAGTATCTTTTTCGTGGCAACGAGTTCCTGTAACTTCGTAATCCACATCTCCACGGACTTGCGATAACTGTCGGCTGTTGCATCAGTACGCTCCAGTCGGAAGTTATCCACGGTCATCCAGTTGGCATCTGTACCCACGCTCTTGAAGCCTATGGTCAGTTCTCCGCCCACAGCAGTACCCGTAACAGTATAGTCCGCAGCCTTATTTACCTCTACACTGTTCTCTCCTGCAAAGAGATATACACCGCTCACCTTGGCTGGCGTGCCACTCTGGTTCTCTGCGTGACATGCCGCTGTGAGTTTATACACGCCATCTTTCAGTCCTGTAACGGTCTGTTGCACGCTGGCATCGGCTAAAGCACCTGGTGCGGGGGTCCACTTCTCGCAATAGAGCGCGCCATCCTTCATAGCGTTTGGCTCGTTATTGCCCTGTGTCTGCATGCCGTTGTTCTCCCAACCAGTGAAGCCATTCTCAAAACTTGGGTTGTTTATATGGTCGGTATAGTCCACTGCCTCACACAACTCTAACGTTGCAGCGCCCCATATCAGCCAGTTGCCTCCCACACGCTGGCGCAATTGCAGACCGACGGTAAGGTTACCGTCCTTGTCGGCACGCCCTACCACACTGTTCTTGTATTTACCTTCCTTGAAGCAAGCGGCAGCAGCCTCCATGGAGTTAGGCTCCTTGTCGTCGGTACGCTCGCTCGCCCAGTCGGCAAAACGGTGTTGACTGTTGCCTGCGTAGATATATGCGTTACTCATATCGTAGCCCATGTCACGATTGGCAGCATTGGTGCTATTGCTGGAATTGCGGAAAAAGCCCTGCAAAGAGAAACGGTACATGGCACCAGGAGTAAGTCCCTTGACAGTCTGGCTCAGTGTACCACACTTCTCGTAGAGTTCGTTTACGCCCGCCCTGTTTGTAGGGGTGTAGGTACTATTGTTAATATATCCCTTGCACTCCCATCCATCGGTGCCCTGAGCCATTGTAGCGTTGGCAAGCATATCGGTCATATCCACTGCCACTGTACCCTTAGCAGCATTGAGCAGAGAATCCTCCTGCGCAACGATAGCATCGTACTTACTGCCGCTAACGAGTTCGAAGGCTGTGGCTTTCGCTGCGTCTGCAGTGTGGGTGCATCCACCGTTCAGTGCATCGCAGGTGATGTAGGTCTGAGTCTCGGCGTTGCGTATGAGCAGTCTGCCGTCAGCAGCAGGCACAAACTGCCATGCTACTGGTGCCGTAGCGTCCTTATCGGTATATATATCACCGTCGATGCCAATGTATTTATTGGCAAGGTCAGCATTACGGAGTGTGTAATTTCCGTCAGCATTCTTCTTTATTTCCACTGGTACGCCGTATTTCTCCACGACTGCTTGCGTGCCCCAGTTGGCTCCTCTGCCAAGGAAAGCATCGAGTTCCTTATTATACAGGTATGTGATACCCTCAGTTACTGTGGCGGTTTCGCTTGCCGTCTCGCCCTCTGCCACGTCTAACTCGAGGATGACGAGCGAGTAAGCAGGAACGTTTACGACTACCTTGCTGCCAGCAGTAGGCAGAGTTTCCTCCACTGGCACCACGGCGTAATGGTCTTTATTTGTATTCTCCGCCTGGTCAGTGTCGGCAGTGAGTAGAACCTTTTTTGCTCCTTCAGCATGGTATCCCTTGAGGTTTACGGTAGTATTCTGCGCCTCTGCATAAGGATTTACAATCTTAACATAGAGTTTTCCTGTCTCGTCATTGATGCTTGAAGATACGAATACCTTTTGCTCAACGGGCAGAGAGAACGAGTGTGTCAAGGCTCCATCCATGTAACATTTAACGGATGTTCCCTTCACCTCTATCTTCAGGTGATATGTCTTGCCAGTCTCCAGGCTGCCGGCACAACTTGCTACGGTGCTCTTCGTGCCGTTCTTACACACCTCTACGGCATGTTGCGTGTTGCCCCATCCACCAAGATTCCACCAGCAGTAGTTGTCTGCGTCATTATAATTAAAGGCTATGAGGAAGCCTTCTTTACCTCCTGTCTTCGTGGCGTCAACCTCTATGGTATAGTCATCGCCTAACTCCACTGAAGAATTGAGGTACACCTTGCCTTCCATCGACGTATTTCCCTGCGTCAATGTGCCACTGTTCTCGGTCCACGTACCACCTGTTGAGGTCCAGTCTTCAGTGCCATCAAACTTAGCAGAATATACTGTTCCATCGGCTTTCGTAACCTTATAGTTAGCAAAGTTGGCAGCGGTAAGCCACGTGCTGAGTCCTCCGTAGTTCTTGCCATTATTCTTTACGTTGCCCGTTTCGGTCCATTTTACGTTCTCCTTGCCCACGTAGTTAGGCATAAGTTGCTGCACATAGTACGAAGGTGTGCCGTAACTCTCGCTGGAATTGAAGCGTATCATGTCGGGCATCCACTTCTGGTCGTTCTCATTAACGAAGATAGGAGCATAACTTCCCATTACGCAGATGTCGGAATTGTTCTCCATTCCCTGCATATATACAGCCTCGCCAAGGGCGGCGGCAAGGTTACCCGTACTACCGAAATTGCTTGTTACGGCATATTCTCCAGCATAGACCTTTGGCGATGTGGCACGGTCATAAGCGTCATACTTGCGGTATTGACTTACGAACCACGCCGGATTGCGGTAGTAGTGTTCATCAACGGCATCCACCGGGTAGTCATTACGCCACGTAGGGTTATCGGTTCCCCACGCCTCAACGTTGCCTATGCAGATGGCTTCAGGATACTTGGCCTTGATAGCCTGATAGAACTTATAGTAACGCTCTGCGTACTCAAGGCTCTGGTCGTTGTTGTTATCGGAATAGAAATTATAGTTCTCGTTGCCTATCTCTATAAGACGCAGGTTGAATGGAGCCTCATGACCATTAGCAATACGCATCGCGCCATATTTTGTCGTGGCGTCGCCGTTAGCGTACTCCATAGCGTCGAGCGCCTCCTGTATGTATTCATCGAGGTCGGTCAGGGGCTGATACCACCTATGACCCAGACCTATATTTACGACAAAGAGTGGCTCTGCGCCTATATCTTCTGCCAACTGCAACATCTCGTGGAAGCCTAAGCCATCGCTGACACGGTAATTCCAGTTGACATTCATGTGGCCAGGACGCTCTTCTATCGCTCCTATCGTCTTCTTCCATTCAAACCTATTCTGCTTGCCGTCTTTGTATTCTCCCTCTATGTAGCATCCACCAGGGAAGCGCATGAAGGCTGGTTTCATGGCTGCCAACTTCTCGGCAAGGTCTATGCGGCATCCGTTTTCGCGGTCTTTATATGTTGGTGGGAAGAGGCTCACTACGTCAAGACTGAATGACGCCTTAGAAGTAGCGGCATTCACAATGGCAAACTGCCCCTTTGCGCAGTTCCCTTTGGCTACGATTTCCGCCTTTACCTTCTGCCACGCAGTCTTTGCACTTACCGCAACCGTGGTCTCTCCGAGGCTGTTTCCGTCCGCGTCCTGCAACTGAAGGAGCAGCGATAGTTTACTGTTTGCCTTTACATAGAAAGACGCCTTGTATGTCTTTCCTTGTTCAAAGTTCATTCCCCAGAAGCCAGCATTGACCACATTGCTACCCTTTTGCGGGAGCGTCACGTCGGCGTAACCCTCCTGTGCAGCATTAAGTGGCGAGGTAGTGGAGCGCAATATCGTGGCACCGTCGTTAGCAGTCCAATACTCAGTGGATGCATTATCTTCAAAAGAGCGGTTGCGGATAAGTTCCGCATACAGTCCGCCATCACCTGCATGGTTTATTTCCTCAAAGAAAATGCCATAGTGCAGGGGCGTGATGGCACTGCCACGAAGGCTGGGCGAGATGTTAAGCCCTACCTGTGCATGCATCTGCGCAGCACACATCGCAAGCAAAGCCAACAGATTAAAGAGATAAAATCGTTTCATAATAGTTTATGTTTTTCTATAAGTAAGTATTCAAAATTATTTTTATATAATGAGTAAGCGTCATCTCTCGATTA
>DAIUFT010000068.1:0-15504 GCA_036844425.1 Prevotella sp.
AAACAGAAAAGGAATATGGACATATAGGTACATTTGAATTCACTGATAATGTGGGTAATGATTGGATTCTTGTTGTCAATACAAATGAAACAGCTACAATAGGAATAAAAGATAGAGAAAGTAAGGCTTATGCTTCATGGTATAAATATGACGACATGAATTATGCTCAATTTACATGTTCGGGTTCAGCACCAACTATATTTTTTCCAAGCAGTGAATTAATGTTGAATGATTATGGTTATCCTACAACAGAAGCCTGTGGTCGTTTCTGTATTGATGGTAAATACATATATTTTAATTCAACGGCAGCGGACGCAAGAAATCCAAAGCTTCGTTTGCCTCTAACTAAAATAAAATAATTATGGCACTGATAAAATGTAATAATTGCGGTCATGTGATGAGCGATAGAGCAGACTTCTGTCCTCACTGTGGTTGCCTAAAAGAGTATTCTGCAAAAGAGGAGACTTCCAAAGCACAAGACACCTCTGTTAACGAAGAGGCTTCTGCTATAAATACCGAAGCTGTTTCAACGACCGAAAAATTCAATAGCAATGATAACGAAGCAACAACCATACAAGACACCGACGAAGAAAATAAAACAAATAAAGGATTGGTAGCTTTGGTTATTGTACTTGCAGTTATCGCAATTGGTTTTGGTGGCTACATGTTTCTTACAAACGAAAATCAAAATACAGATTTTGTCACACCATCTGACACACTGACAACAGAGTCCATCCCTATTGATACTGTGATGTCAGACACTGCTGCTAAAGTTTCCACTACAAATGGTGCAGCCACAGCAGACACAATCATACCAAGTAACAATTACAATGATAACGAACAGATAGAAGAGGAAGAAATCGGCTTTAAGTCAAATACAGATGTGATGGATTTCGTTGTCGGCAATAGTTATTTGCACAACGGCATTACCATCAGAATTACAGACGAAGCCGTGTATGCAAACGACAATAAGATTTCTACATCTAAGCCTGTGTTCCGCAAAATATCGCTCAATAAAGGAATCATTACGGCACGCCCATCTATATCCCTAACAGTGATTAGAGACGGCTGTAGGCTTGTAGACAACAACAACGGAGACTCATACGACTACGACTATTAAAAGACAAACCTTTCAATATGAGAAGAGCATTATACATAATAATATTGGCATTGCTCCCAACAATCAGCCATGCCCAATCCATTGCCGACCTAACAAGAAAGGCGGAGATAGAAAAGAATCCGTTATCGAAATATTCTATCACAGGAAGCTGTCATAATGGCTTATATATAGTTAGTAATGAAGAAATTGTATTATCAAATAATGGAGATCCTGTATTGTTGCATGTGTATGGCGTAGTAAATGACGGAGGTATCGTATATATACCTGAGGAATACGAGCAATTAGAACTCATCAAAGAAGGTAGCACATACGAAGACAATGTGTATAAATGCGAGAAGAAAGGAAAATGGGGGGTTGTCAGTTCTACCAATGGCACTCTTTTGCCTTGTGAATACAACAACCTCAACAATGTGGGGAACAATATTTGGCGAACATGCAAAAGTGGAAAATATGGCTATGTACAACTAAATGGTACAAGCAGCATAACAACGTTGATACCTTGTATATATGAGAGTTTGGGGGACTATTCCTCAGACTCATATATCCATGCCACGTTGAAAGGCAAGAAGGGTATGATTGACAGCCAAAACAACATCATTATCCCTTTTGAATATTCCGAAGTTAGCGGCCTCTGCCATACAAGCAATGGTTGCAGCATCATTTGGGTGGAAAAAGATGGGAAGCACGGCATATACAGCAATGAAGGCAAAGAGATACAACCATGCGACATAGACAAAGCATATATTCCGACTGACTACAACTTAAAAGAACTATCATATACCTATATAAAAGAGCTATCATACACAGACTGCCCATCTGCCGATTACATATACATTGAACGCAATGGATTAACAGGATTAATAAGTGGTTCTACATTTGAGACTATCATCCCATGTATGTATGAATACCTCTCGCCTATCAAAACAGGCAAGGCTTTCTACAAATCAAATGGCAAATGGGGTATAATTGACACAAACAACAAAACAATTCAATTAGCCATATATGATAATGTAGAAATAGATGGCAGCAGTCTGTCTGAGCAGAGTATGCCAAGTATGGCATTTCAATCGAAAATGTATGTACGCAACAACGGCAAAGTAGGTATGTTGAAAGCAAATGGCGAGGATTTCATACCTGTTAAATACGATTCGTTGGGAGTATATTCTGACGATATGTTAGTGGCTAAAGTTGGGGATAAATATGGTTTTCTCAATGAAGAGGGAAAAGAAACTGTGCCTTTCATTTACTCACAAGCCCATGACTATTCGGAAGGATTGGCAGCGGTTGTCAACGAGCATGGTAAATACCTCTTCATAGACAAATTGGGCAATGTAGCTATCAAACCAAAAGAGTACGACAGGGTGGACAAATTCCAAAATGGCACTTGCAAAGTTTATCGCAAAGGGAAAGTTTGGGAGATAGACCGAGAAGGAAAAAAGGTGAAAGACAGTACCCAAAAGTTAGGAGCAGACAACTCACATGAAAAAAGTAGCAATGATGAAATGTATGTTGGTAAAAGCACTGCCTTATCTCCAAATGAAGCTGACACTGAAACACAACACCTCATCAGAAGAAAAAAGAAATCAATATTAAATATTCTATTCGGTACAGAAAACGAGACAGAAGAACCTCAATCGGTCAATAGAACCTATCCAAATCGTGAAGTAATGAGAAATCGGGGTGAAGCACTGAGGTATAGGAGAAATTCATTTGGAAATCAGCAAGAACGGAATTTGCGTGAAACGCCAAAACAAGATAGAAAGACATTCGGAAACAGGCAAAGACCAAATCGAAGACGATTTTGAGAGTTTTATACAATTTTATGTCAAACTTTAAATTATCATTCAAAATGAAAAAGTATTTATTTCTTTTCATTGCCATGCTTATGTCTGTCAGCACATTGGCATTGGTAGGTTGCTCATCTGACGATGATGATGAACAGGGCGGTAGCGGTAACAACAACGGTAAAGTGTCCGTGAAGTATGAAGGTGCTAAGACAGAAAACTATTCTGTGCAGCAAGCTACCTTTGAGTTGTTTTCACAAAGCGTAGAGGGGACAACACACTACGACTATGATAGCGGTGCTACCTTCAGCGTGACTTTCACAGACGGAGACAACTATTACACGTATTGGCAGTTCCAAAGCCGTGAGAATATCAAAGCAGGACAAAAACTTGTTGTGAGCGGCATTTTCTTTGGCGATGATACTGCACGCTACACAGATGAATGCAGCGGAAATGCCACTGTCAAATCCATCAGCGGAGACAAGATTACCATTGAGTTCAAGGATTTTAGCTTCGAGCGTTACACGAGCGTTAGCTCAAACAGCAAGCAAAAAATCACAATCAACGGTACGATAACATTCACATTGGACGAGTAACACACAATAGGTTAAATGGAGGCTGCTTCTGGGCAGCCTCTTTTATTTGCCAACATCAATGAATCATAGCCAATACTATTTAGCAATTTTCTAAACTACTGCTCATTAACCATTCTTAGCACGGATTATTCGTCTTTCTCCAACAAACATATTACCTTTGCACTCGAAAATGTCAAGAGTAGCCTTGTACAAGGTGATGCCAACCGAGCAGAACAAGCCACGGTGGAGCATCGACATGAAAAGTATTAACTTTTAAATAAAATCATTTATGGTAAGAAATCAAATCAAGTTTAGAAACATTTATCTCTGTTCATCATATTAATGGTGAACACGATTGGCATATCGGCATTTTTGCCAATATGCCTCTTTTGTCGTGTCTATACATGACATTGTAATTCATTTAAGCATTACGAACTGATTTAATTCAGTGCCAACCGGTTCAGAATAACGGTGGCGAACATGCGATTAGTAATAACGCTAATAAAATTCTGATTATGAACAAATTATCATCAAATTCAAACAGCATTGTACTGATGAATGGCGCAGTACTTGAATGCTATCCAAAACCTCAAACAGACTTTGTAACTGATAAAATACAGTTAGATACAACAGGCACATATCTGAGTGTCGGCAATAAGCCATGTAAACCACAACCAAATTCTACTGAAGAAAAGGAGCGACAGAAAAAGCTCTTCACTGACAACGCTTTCTATTTGTTGGCACATAGTGAGCGCATCATGCGTGACAGCCGAATGTTTCTTACTCCTGTGGCTATACAAAACGGACTCGCATACACAGGCACATCAGGTTTTCATGCCCCTACCTTGGGCATATACTTGGAGTGGTGGAATGAATGTCCTATAGCTTTGCGAACAGATGAGGATGGTAATCGAAGTCTCCTCTATCATTTAGCAGGTAGTCCGTTGAGCGGAGCAAACCATTGTGCAGAAGTTTATGAGGATGGTAAGGTTGTGCCTGTACAAGTCTCTTCATTTATAAGCCATTGGCAACCTTTCACAACCATCAATACACGCTATGACGAGGCAAAGCACATCTATCAAGCCTATACACTTGAACAGGTGCTTGCCATCTTGCATACTGAGGATGGTAAGGGTTGGGACTATTCTTCTCAAATCAAAGAACGCTTCATGCAGTCTGAGATAAACGAATTGAAAAAGAAAGTAGAGCGACTTACAGCAGAATCCGCCAAATGGCACTCTATGTATGTTGACACATGGATGAAGCATAACGATGCTATGGTTAGGGAAATTTATGATGAATATCAGTCTCTTCAAGCAAGTGTTGATGCAGAAATCGAACAACTTGCCAAACAAAAGCGAGAGTTGAAAGCCAAGTTAAAGAGTGGCTGTATAGACAACATCACCTACCAACGTACATTGAGTCCGCTGAAAAAGCGTATTTTCGATTTAAGAAATAAAATTGGCAGTAAGAACTATGATGTCTTTCATAGATTCCATGACGATTGCATAGATTACTATATGATAGAGAAATACATACAAGATAAAAAGAATAACAAATTAAACAAGTAAGAACTATGATTGAAAAAGTAAATCCAAGCCATCCGGATAAGGTGGCAGACAGAATTGCAGGTGCTCTTGTAGACCTTGCTTATTCAAAGGTAAAGAACCCGAAAATTGCAGTTGAAGTACTGCTTGGACATGGTGTAGTTAATCTCATTATAGAGAGTAGCGTGAACATTTCAGACGCTGAGGCTGAGGCTATTGTTAGCCGTATTACTAAGCGTACAGACTTGAATGTGTCTCTCGTCTTGGTAGCTCAAGACCCTATCCTTGCCCACAACCAAGATAATGAAATCCGTTGTGGCGATAATGGTATTTTCAAGGGTGTACCGCTCACAGACGAAGAGAAGCGGCTCAGTGAAATTGCCCATGACATCTATAAGATTTATCCATCCGACGGCAAGTATGTATTAGCTGACAACAAATTGATTATCTGTCAAAGTAATGCAAAGACAGAGGATTTGAAGAAGCTCTATCCAAATGCCGTTATCAATCCATTGGGCGATTGGAGCGGTGGAACAGATGTGGACGCAGGTGCAACAAACAGAAAGTTGGGCAGCGATATGGCACAATCCGTTTCGGGCGGAGGTATAAATGCAAAGGATTTAAGCAAAGCTGACGTTTCTGTGAACATTTACGCTTTTTTGAAAGCCCAACAAACAGGCAAGAAGGTAGAACTGTTTTGTGCCATCGGTGATACAGAGATTGACGGGAAACCATATTCCGAAATTGTGGAAATCGCTCGCAACTACATCAAACAAGTGGGAGGCTTTGAAAAATTTGCAGAATGGGGATTATTCTAACAAGCAAGCGATATGTACCGATTTGATATAGACATCAATCCCATCATCAACGGCAAAGAATGTCATTTGGAAGGTGTTTGTGAAATGGTCTCTTCTAATTCTTTCAAGGTCACTATGACTAAGCCATTCAAAGGATTTACCACGACCAAACAGTTTGACAATGTTGAGGCTATGGAAATGGATGCAACTTTTTCACAAGTAGAGAAAGACTTGATAAAGTTGTATGAGCAAGTACGCATAGAATCAAAGTAATAATTGATTAATACGCATTTGAAACTACCAAGTGTTGAAATTATTATCAATGCTTGGTAGTTATTCTTTATTCAAATTAATGCCTTCTTTGTCGCAAATAGTCCTTACATCATTTATCAAACTATCCAAATCATCAGAAATATATGCAACCCCATCATATACTATAATAGAATGTAAAGATACAACATTATTAGCAGTAGATGAAGGAAACAAATCACGAATATCAATTTCCAAGCATTTAGCAATATTCTCCAACGTAGCTAACTGAGGATTGCCGTTTAAAGCTCGGGAGAGGCTTTCGGGAGCAATCTCCATTTTATTTGCTAAATCTTTCAATGTCATTCCTTGGCTATTACACAATACCTTAACTGTTGTACTTAAATTAGCTTTCATATCATTCATTTTTACTGCAAAGTTAGCAAATTGATATTAAATATCAATCAAAATCTCACGATTTAACTTTAGATATCACTAATAATTTGGTTCCAATTGATATTATATGTACTTTAGCGGCCAAATAGTAACACATAATATCAATACAAGTATGAAAAGAGTAGTTATATATGCAAGAGTTTCAACCAACTCACAGGATTACGACCGACAAATCTCAGATTTGCGCGAATATGCAAAAAAGATGGATTATGTCGTTGTAAAAGAGTTCTCAGAAAAGATTTCGGGAGCAAAGAAAGTCGCAGAACGTGAACAGTTATCGGAACTATTGAATTACGTTGAGACTCACCATATAGATAAGGTATTAATATACGAATGTAGTCGTTTGAGCAGACGAATTGTTGACTTTCTGCAAGTCATAGAGCAGTTGACAGAAAAAGGCATATCACTTTTCATTCTTCAAAATGGCTTAGAAACGTTACAAGCAGACGGCAAACCAAATCCAATTGCACAACTTGTACTTGGTATGATTGCGCAGTTTAATAGCATGGAAAGAGGACTCATAAGAAGTCGCATGGAAAGTGGCTATAATCATTATCGTGCAACAGGTGGCAAGGTTGGCAGAAAGCAAGGTTACAAGAAATCCACTGAGAAAATGAAAGATGAATATGCTGAGGAAATACGCCTCTTGAAAAAGGGAATTTCTTTGAGAAATGTATCTAAAATTACCCACACAAGTGTGAACACATTGCGTAAAGTACGTGATTTAACAAATTTTGGCTAAGAGTTTCGTCAATAGTATAGTACCACGTAATATATTTGCGACAAGAAATAAACAAAATTATAATAAAAAATGGTTCAAAATGAAGTAAAATGCAGTTATATACTGCAATACCCAAAGAGAGAAGAGAGTTTGGTGTTTTTCATCGTTCGTTGCAATGGTATGACAACCAAGGTGTCAACCAAGCAAGTAGTAAAAACAAAGATGTGGGACAAAGAAACACACCTTTGCTATACATCTAAGGAAAAATTCAAGGACAGAGATAATCGTTCTGCAACAAAGACCAATACCTTCTTGAAGAAATTCAACAATTTTATGTTGGACAAGATAAGCTATTGGAATGATTATAATAGGCGCTTAACAGACAAAGACGAGTTTACAAGAAATATCAAACGTTATGCTGATTGGTTTTTCGATGGAGAGTTGAAAGCGATGGATAAGCAAGAAACAAAAGCTACAGAATGGATGCTGAGCAATATAAACAGTGATAGACTTGATAGCCACACAGGACGATATGTAGCTGACAGAACGAAGAATGCACAAGCGACCGTCATTCATCGTTTGCAATCATTCTTGGAAGATTGCAATCTTGCAGATAGATTTGAGACTTTCACAGCGCAAAACTTTGGAACTAAATTTATGGATTGGGGTTATAGCAAGAAAAATTATACAGAAAATACAATCTATGCCACTTATGAAATTGTAAAGGCTCAACTGAATGCAGCCAAAAGAGCAAAATTTGATATAGATGATACATATTATAAACAACTGAGAGGAAAGGGAAAGGACGTGGACAACATCTATCTCAATGAGAACGAGATTAAAGCCATCTACAATTTAGACATTCCAAAGCTCAAGCAAGAAGGATTGATAGACGAAAAAAGTACAATGGAAAAGACAAGAGACCTCTTCATCATTGGCTGCTATACAGGCTTACGAAGAAGCGATTTGAACAAATTGAATGATGGTGTTTGGAATTTAGACGAGGATAGGAATACCGTTTCTGTTGTTGCTGAGAAGACAAAGAAGCGTGTTATCATACCATTGCATCCATATGTACGAGCCATCTACAACAAATATCATGGTGTGTTACCTAAACTTGGAGACAAGCACAACTGTAATGAACACTTGAAAAATCTTGGAAGATTGGCAGGCGTTGACGAGATTACAACTAAAACAGAAAATAGGGGTGGAAAGGTAACAACACTCAAACACAAAAAATATGACTTGATAGGCTTCCACACTGCTCGCAGGTCATTTGCTACAAATATGTTTCTCGCAAGAAAGCCTACCTATGCTATTATGCAGCTTACAGGTCATACCAATGAACGCACGTTCTACAAATATGTAAAAGCAACCCCCGAGCAAATTGCCAAGCTATTGGATTTCAACTCTGTCGGATAACCATCATATCGGGGATAAGCAGGGACGAAATCGGGGACGGTTTTGGATAAAATGTACAAGGAAGGGGATTTGTTGACAATCAGCGATTTACGTCAACGAACCCCCTAACTTATTGAGTTTAAATTAATTCATCTTTATCGGAGTGGCTGTTTATCGGCAATGCGACTATTCCCACTCGATTGTTGAAGGTGGCTTTGAAGAGATGTCATAACATACGCGGTTGACTCCCTTTACCTTATTTATTATCTCATTACTTACCTTCGCCATGAAGTCGTATGGCAGGTGAGCCCAATCGGCTGTCATTGCGTCTGTAGAGGTAACGGCACGCAGTGCTACCGGATGTTCGTATGTACGCTCGTCTCCCATTACGCCTACAGAGCGTACGGTAGATAGCAATACTGTTCCAGCCTGCCATATCTGGTCATAGAGGCTTACCTCTATTTCACCATTCTTCATGTCGGCTGGCACACCTGCTGCAAGCACACGGCGTGCCTCTTCGCCTGAAAGTTTTGTCTTATATTCACGTAGTCCGCGGATATAGATATCGTCTGCATCCTGTAATATACGTACTTTCTCTGGAGTGATATCACCGAGTATGCGCACAGCAAGACCTGGACCAGGGAATGGATGGCGAGTGATAAGATGCTCTGGCATACCCATCGAGCGACCTACACGGCGCACCTCATCCTTGAACAACCACTTCAATGGCTCACAAAGTTGAAGGTTCATCTCCTTAGGAAGACCGCCTACGTTATGGTGGCTCTTAATAACCTTACCTGTTATGTTAAGTGACTCTATACGGTCTGGGTAGATTGTACCCTGTGCAAGCCACTTGGCACCTGTTTGCTTCTTTGCCTCTGCATTGAAGACCTCTACGAAGTCACGACCGATTATCTTACGCTTCTGCTCTGGATCTGATACGCCAGCAAGGTCAGCGAAGAACTTCTCTGATGCGTCAACGCCAATAACGTTAAGTCCAAGGCACTTGTAGTCTTCCATCACATCATGGAACTCGTTCTTACGAAGCATACCATGGTCAACGAAGATACATGTCAAATTCTTGCCAATAGCCTTATTCAGCAACACTGCTGCAACGCTTGAATCTACGCCACCAGACAATCCAAGGATAACCTTATCATCGCCTAACTGCGCTTTCAGTTCTGCAACGGTAGTCTCTACGAAAGAGTCTGCACTCCAATCCTGCTTTGATCCGCAGATGTCAACAACGAAGTTCTTCAGCAGTTGGGTTCCCTGTAGTGAATGGAACACCTCTGGGTGGAACTGCACTGCCCACACGGGTTGCTTCGTTGACGCATAAGCAGCATACTTCACATTGTCTGTTGACGCAATGCACTTAAAGTCCTCTGGTATTGCTGTAATAGTATCGCCATGGCTCATCCACACCTGAGAGTTCTCGGTAAATCCCTTGAAGAGTGCATTGTCTGCGTCAAACTCTACGAGGTTGGCACGACCATACTCGCGAGAGTCTGCCTTCTCTACCTTACCGCCAAGTGTGTGTGAAATAAACTGCGCACCATAACAGATGCCAAGTACTGGAATCTTGCCAACAAACTGGTCAAGATCTACTTTGAAAGCCTCTGGATCATGCACAGAGAACGGTGAACCACTGAGGATAACGCCTATCACTGACGGGTCATCCTTAGGGAACTTGTTGTATGGCATGATTTCACAGAACGTGTCAAGTTCTCTGACACGGCGACCTATAAGTTGCGTTGTCTGTGAACCAAAGTCAAGAATTATTATTTTTTGCATATTTTATTGTTATATGTTTCTTTATAAATTACGAAGTCCTTGTACAAGTTTTTTTGATTAAATACTTATCAAAGACTTTTCACAAATTCATCCGCAGCCGCCAGTGTATCAAGTTTTCCTACATCCATTAGTCGCAAATCCTTCTGCACATAGGCATAGATAGGATGTTCCTTACAAATGGAAAGGTAGAAATCTATAATACTAAACTTGTCTGGCCACATGTCCATCAGCGGCAATAGCGAACTACTCATCTGGTGTATGCCAGCAAAGGCCAGCAGTGTGTACGGTCCACTCCCCTCTTGTTTGTTGAATGGACACATCTGCATGGTAATGGTATTCACGGTGGCGGTATAGTTTTCATCAAACGCTTCGCGTACCGCAGGGAACGGTGTGCGCACCTCTCCCGTCTTGATGTTTGTCCATCCTACCAAGCGATTATCCTTATCAAATATAAGATAGCGCTGCGTCTCTCGTTCACTCACAAGCAGCATGGCATCGCCACGGAAATTCTTTGTAAAATCGGCAATATCCGTATTGCTGAGGATGTCCACATTGTGAATCAAGAAGCGGTCGGAATCTTGCAGGAATGGTGCCGCATGACGTATGCCACCGCCCGTCTCAAGGAGTTCCCGTCGTTCATCGCTCAAACGGATACGCACATTGGGAATAGGATGTTCCGCTACCCACTGCTCTATCATGTCGGCAAAATGATGAATGTTTATTACGATATCATCATATCCGGCACCTACTAATTTCAGCAGCACATGCTCCAGGAGTGGCTTTCCTGCAATAGGTACCAGCGCCTTGGGCATAGTGTCTGTGATTGGTTTTAGGCGGGTACCCAGTCCCGCTGCGAATATCATTGCCTGCATACCGCTACAGTTTCGTTACGCTACGGGTTTATCGTCCTGTTCTGGGATGATCAACTTGTAGCCCTTACCGTGGATATTTATAATCTCAATCTGGTCATCATCACGCAGGTGCTTACGCAACTTAGTGATGTAAACATCCATTGAGCGTGCATTGAAGTAGTTGTCGTCAATCCATATTGTCTTCAGGGCAAAGTCACGCTGCAATATCTCGTTGGAGTGACTGCAAAGGAGTGACAGCAACTCATTTTCCTTGGTTGTAAGTTTTGTCTGCTTATCACCAATAGTAAGCAGTTGCTTCTGCGTATCAAAGAGGAACTTACCAATGTGGTATTGAGTGCTTTCCTTATTCTTCTTACCATGTACGCGGCGAAGTATAGCCTCTATACGGAACACGAGTTCTTCCATAGAGAATGGCTTGGTGATGTAATCATCCGCACCAATCTTGAATCCCTCCAGTATATCTTCCTTCATCTGGCGCGCAGTAAGGAATATAATAGGAATCTCCGAGTTTGCCTGACGTATCTCTGTTGCAAGTTGGAAGCCGTCTTTCTTTGGCATCATAACGTCAAGCACACAAATGTCGTACGAGTTTTTTAGGAACGCACGATAACCTGCTTCGCCGTCAGCACACAAGTCTGTCTCAAAGCCTTTTGCCTGAAGGTACTCACGAAGGAGCATACCCAAGTTCTCATCATCTTCACAAAGAAGGATCTTAAGGTTTTCTTCCATAGTCTTTTTATTTTTTCAATTTATGTTATTTTTCTTCTATTACCGCTATCGTAATGGTGAAGGTTGTACCCTTGCCGTATTCTGACTCTACATGTATGGAGCCTTTGTGAAGGTCTATCACCTTCTTTACGTACGCCAAACCTAAACCGAAGCCCTTTACGTCGTGCCTATTGCCTGTATGCACGCGGTAGAAGCGTTCAAATATCTTCTTTAGATTGTCTTTCTTTATGCCTATACCCGTATCGCGGATTGACACGCTTACCTTTCCTGGCGCTGGGTTCCACGTACGTATATATATGTTTAGCGGTTCGTCGGGCTTGCAATACTTTACGGCATTGTCAAGCAAGTTAAAGATTGCATTACTGAAGTGCATCTCTTCCACGAACACTGTAGAGTCCACAGCCTCTACCTCTGTATATACATGGCCGCCAGTGTGTTCCACTCGCAAGGTGAAAGAATTTGCTATACCTTCCAACAGGTCGTTCAGGTCAAGTTCCTTCATCTTGAATATTGACTTCTTCTTGTCGAACATCGACATCTGTAACACCTTCTCGACAAGGAACCTCAGTCGCTTACTCTCGTCGTTAATGACTCCGCCGAGGTGTGTTATCATCTGCTCACTCTTCTTCACGCTCTTATCGTTCAGCATCTGTGAGGCAAGAGATATGCTCGAGATTGGTGTCTTTAACTCATGCGTCATATTGTTAATGAAGTCATTTCTCATTTCTGAGAATCTCTTCTGACGGAAGATTACGACTATAGTGAATATGAACGTGATGAGCAATACTATCGTAAACACCAGCGCAGGTATCATGAAGTGGACACTTGAATATATGTATCCATTGATATCTGGGAAATGCACAATCACCGTTCCGGTCTTCGACGCAGGATCATTACGGAACAATATCTGCGAATACGTTATCTCCTTTCCTTCCTCGCTGTAATCAGGACAACGGTATATCTCCCTGCCATCGCTGGTCTGTACTGTAAAATGGTACTGCAAGTCGATGCCATTATTGAGCAATTCGCTGCGTATGTCCTGGTCCAGTTGCTTGAAGTTAATGCGATCGCGCAACGGTTTCTCGCTGGCGGTATATAGTATGCTGTAAACTACTTCGTCAAGTAACGCCTTCTGATACACGTATCTGTTACGTACTATCTGCTGCATACTCTTCTGAGCCTCCGACATTGCGTTCTTGTCGTTCTTTACCAACAGTCCCTTCTGAACCTTCTGTGGACTTAAAGAGATTGTGCGCAGTTCGAAAGATGAGTATATCGTACCGTCATCTCCTGCCACTGAATACTGATGCGACTGCTGCACAGCACCGCCAAAGTTATCATTCTTTGTTTCGGTGACGGTGCTAAACGCCTTACGTTCCGTCTCGTTTACGTCTTTTTCAAGGAAGCGCAGCGTCTCGTTCAGTTCCAAGTTGCGCGATGCTTGATACAGAGCCCTTGTCACAGACTCATCAAACTGCTCTCTCTTCATCTTCGCCATCTCCTCTATATAGGATACCTGTATCCATAAAAGGCCTACAAAAGATATTCCCATAATGATGGCGATAGCCCATATTGTTGACTTCTTCATCTTGTTCTCTAACGTTTCTGTGGCAAAGTTACAGATTTATTTTTTTATTACAACAGTTTAACGTGTTTATTTTTTATCTTTTCTCAAATATTAACCAAAGTACCATACTTTAATTACAAATAAACAACTAAGCAGCAAACTATAACATAATGAGTAATGTTTCGCTTGCTGCTTGTTTCGTATCATGGGCGGTCTCTATAAATTACCGCCCTTATTTTTCTTATGCGTCAAAGAATTGCATTCCGTTTACATCCTTTGGTCGCTCTACGCCTGGGTATTCACACACGAATTCACTCTGCAGGCGGTGCATATATCGGCGTGCCTCATATTTTGCCATTGGCAGGTCGTGCAACAGATAGTTGCCACACGTTGCTGGCGTGGTTCCTGGCACCACGTCATCATAATCTATAACATACCTAAAGGCACGCAACATCAGCGTGCGTATTTCCTCACAACTGTACTCTCCTTTTACTATAAGGTAGTTTCCTGTGAGGCATCCCATAGGTCCCCAGTATATTATGCGGTCCTTCCACGCCTCATCATTACGCAAGTATGTCGCCACGAGGTGCTCTATGGTGTGTATCGCCGACGGTGCCAACGCTGGTTCTTGGTTTGGTGCTGTCATGCGTATGTCGTAGGTGGTTATCACGTTATCGCCAACTGAATCTTGGCGAGAGATGTAGATGCCGGGCTTCAGGTTTGTATGATCCACGGCAAAACTTGGTATCAAGTCCATTTCTTTCTAACTTTTATGGGTTAAATATTAATATCTTTTCGGTAATTCGCAATTATTGCGATTTCCCAAATTTACCATTTTCAGCAATAGCATACACCTTTTTGTATATATCTCTATATCAAAGACTTACAGCATCGCTTCGCAATATCTATCTTTTTACGTTGTAATCACTATGCTTTTACTGTGTAATCTCTATCTTTTTACATGGTAAAAGCATAGTGATTACAGTGTAATTAAGCCCCTTTTACACGATTTCCCAAATTTACCATTTTTGCCATGTCTAAATGACCGACTTAATGGGGCTGCTATTGATGAATTTCCATGGGCGTTTTTTACCCTTATTATACTAACAGTTCGTGGTGCACATTCTTCATTGCGTTCCACAGGCTGTAGCGTGCCTCTGGATTTATTTCTTCCAGTTTATGAAACAGTTCCGTCATCGTTGCGCGGTGGGTAACCGTCTCATACGGGCATAACGCTTTTTGTTTCTCAAAGCATAACAACTGCGCTATGGTCTTAACGAGGCTCTCTGGCACAAGACACATTGGTCGAATCAGAGATAATGGGTAATGTTCCATCTTCAACTTTGGCGGCATTGTCTGAAACGAGCCCTCGAACGTCTGGTTCATCAGCATCGTTATTATGATATCATCTTGATGGTGTCCCAGTGCGACTTTATTAAATCCATGTTCCGAGGCAAACGTGAACAATGTCTTGCGACGGTTCCACGAACACAGGAAACATTTCGTTTTGCGCTTGTCCGTTGACTCTTCGAACGAGGTGTGCAATATGTGCAGTTTCACGCCCAGTTCGTCACAGTATCTTACGAGATACGACCGGTCCGTCTCATACGGTATGTTGTCCATGATAACATGCGCTGCCTCTACCTTTATTGCTGGCTTATGCAAACGGCTTTGGCGTGCCAACAGCCTCAGCAGCATCAGCGAATCCTTGCCTCCCGACAATGCTACCAGTATGCGGTCCTTATCTTCTATCAGCCCATACTCCACGCATCCCTTATGGAATAGTTTCGTTATGCGATATTCTATTTTCTCGGCTTCTGTACGCATTGTTCCTTTAAGGTGGGTTCTATAAATTAGCTTTGTCATATTGCAAGGCTATTTTCGAGGACAAA
>DAIUFT010000069.1:0-15402 GCA_036844425.1 Prevotella sp.
GGTGCAACGACAGCTTGAAGTGGTTGCAGGACACATTCGGCAAGGAGAATGTCGTGTCGGTGGTTCTCCACATGGACGAGCATACACCACACCTCCATGCTTCCATCGTTCCGATAGTGACAGGCGAGAGAAGAAAGGCAAGGGCAAAGCCTACGGAGGAAGGCAAGTGGACATACCGCAAGAAAGCCAATGCCGTGAGACTATGTGCCGACGATGTACTCAACCGAGACAAGATGATAGGCTACCACGATAGTTATGCGCAAGCCATGAGCAAGTACGGATTAGAGCGAGGTGTCCGTGGCTCTGAGGCAAGACATACCACCACGGCACAGTATTATCGCAATATCAAGCGAGAGACGGATAGGCTTCAGAACTGCATGAAGCTATTGCAATCGGACATCAATGAGGCGCAGCGACTTCTTCAAAAGACCAAGAGCGAAGTCAACACGGAGAAGTTACAGGCTGCAAAGACGGAAGCCAAGACCGCCCTTGTCTCAAAGATTGGTTCTCTTTTGGGCAGTGGAAAGTTAAAGGAGGTGGAGCAAGCCAACAAGAAGCTATGCGAGCTTGTCACCGACCGAGAGCAATACATTGACGAACTGCATGAGAAGATGCAGCGGATGGAGGACAGCCATGAACGGCAGCTCGGCGAGATGCAGCAGAAGCACCAATCTGAGGTTGAGAAGTTGACAAGTAAGCACACTTCTGAGGTGACTACGCTCAATGGAATCATCCGCAAAGCCAAGCGTTGGTTCCCGATGTTGGAGGCACGCTTACAAATGGAAAACTTGTGCCAGAAAATTGGCTTCACAGCTGAGCAAATCGGAGTGCTTCTTACAGGAAAGGCATTGAACTTTAGCGGTTCGCTCTATTCTGAGGAACACAGACGTAAGTTCAACGTGGAGTGTGCGGAAATCAAGGTGTTCTCTGATTCTACCAAGCCGAACCAACTATTTTTATATATCAATAGACAGCCTATTGTTGAATGGTTTAAAGAGCAATGTGATAACATGAAAAATCGAATTTGCCATAAATGGCGCAGATTATAACAGTCTAAAAGACAAAAGAGAATATTCTACTGTAAGGTGTATTCTCTTTTGTCTTTATCATTTATCGTTCTGACATTTCTTTTTATGACATAACCTATAAATTCGGAGTGAGGGGTGTCCGTCTATTTCAAGACTTCATCAAGTTTCTTGACTAATATCATTGGGTCTTTACGAAACTCTTTCATGCTAAGGTCTTTGAGCACTTCCTTTATTTGCGGATAGTCCTTGAAATATCTTTTCAGCACTGCCTTCTGACCAATTCCAGCAACGCTGTTATCCTTAACATAATAACTTCTCGCAAAGTCGTCATTCTTGGCTTTGTAATAAAACATGATGGCAAATCCGTAGATACTTCCCGATTTCACATGGGTAGCTGTGCTTATGTAGTGGATATAGGCGGAAATGTTTTTCCCCTCATAAACGGGCTGGAGGAATACTGGATTTTTGTAGAGTTTTGGGTTCTCTTTATAAGACATACTCAGTCCCATCTGTGCTACCATAGGAACCCAATTTGTCCATTCTTTGGCTTTCTTGTCATAGTATTTTATTACTTTTACGTCAGTAGAGGTGAAATCAGACTTTTCACCGCTCGCATTATCCTTCACTCTAATCCCATGGACGTTATCTACATAAAAAGAGAAGGAAGGCGTTTCTCCTTTCACAACTTTACCATTTTTCAGGGTCACTTCTACTTGCTGTGCTTGTGTTATACCGCACAAAAGCAGCCCAAGAAACATAACAAATAACTTTTTCATAATCTTCGTTTTTATGGTTCAACAATTACATTACAAATGTAGAAAAATTCCTGAATTACAAGCCTGTTGGGATAAAATACAACACAATACTTGGAGAGATTACCGAAGTATTGAATTTACTTTCCATGTTTTTATATTGTATTTCACCACAATGCCACTTTTCCTGCAATACCCAAATCTATGGTTGCGGTTACAACGCCAAGAGCCTTGAAAACTCTTCTCATTGTTGGAATAGTTATGCTATAACCTCTTTCCAAGCGAGAAATCTGCGCTCTTTTCACACCGATACGCTCACCCAACTGCTCTTGGGTCAAGTTCTGTTCAATACGAGCTTTCTTGATGGCTTCGCCCAAACGATAAGCATGCAACGCTTCATCTACGTCACTTTCAAAAGCGTCACGTTTTGGAGTGCCAATTTTACCGAAATGCTTGTCAAGAACATCATCCAATGGAGTAAGATTCATCTGTGCCATAATTACTTATTTTTGAAATATTCTTTTCTGATTGCTTCTGCTTTCGCAATTTCCTTACTTGGGGTCTTTTGAGTTTTCTTGACAATGCCGTGAGTGGCAATCACCAATGTCTCTTTGTCCCTATCCCAAAAGGCAAAAAGCCGATAAGCAGTCTTATTATATAATGTACGGAACTCCCATATCTCCGAATTTTCCAACTTTTTGAAAAGTTCCTTGTTGCGTTCTCCTCCTGCAACACGCTTGATGTTGTAGTATATCTTGTAAGATACCGCTTCGGGTAAACTCTCAATGAAGTCCTGTGCCTCGTCTGTCAAGACAAGTCGGAAGATATTTTGTGCCATATTATTCTTTTTGGTTGACAAAGATACTTATATTGTTTCATAAAAAAGAAACATTTGCAATAAAAAGCCATCTTATGCTACATTTTTAACATTTTGGCTACATATAATTGCACATCAAGAACTAACAGACATATTGCGAGGTACATTTGTAAACTCAGTTGAAATCATCTAAATCATAACTGAAAATAAATCATAAAAGATAAACTATATTTTTGCGAGCCGAAATTTTTGTTGTACTTTTGCAACCGAAAAGAGTTGTTTGACAAGCAATCCTATGCACATTGCAGAAAATAGAACTGTTGCCAAATCATTACCTCTATTGAGGTGAAGAACTCATAAATCGCTCATTTTAAGCTATTCGGTAGATTTTAGCTGAATTTTCTCAGAAAAAA
This sequence comes from Prevotella sp., assembly GCA_036844425.1. Taxonomy (GTDB): domain Bacteria; phylum Bacteroidota; class Bacteroidia; order Bacteroidales; family Bacteroidaceae; genus Prevotella. Next base: position 3,011 of record DAIUFT010000069.1, read on the forward strand.
AAAAAACAGCGATGAAGGATATTGCTATTCTTCATCGCTGTTTTTATTATTATCAGGTTGCTATTTTACATTATTATTGTTAAGTGACGGTAAAAAAATAACTTGGTACAATTTAACGATACATATAATATCTAAGATAAAGTTGTCTTGTCATATCTTTTTGGATATTTTGGAGCCATTCATCAGTCACAATGCTCGCATTGACCCCCTCCGCTTTCGCATCTCCCCCGTTTGGCGGGGGAGGGCAACCTTCTTCATGTCTCCAAACTATCTCAAAAATCTACGACATAAATTATACCAATTTATTCTTTCACCGTCACTAAGGTACAGGTCGTTATTCCATGCGTTGCCATTTCATCTCTTCTCCGTTCTTGTCATATTCCTTACGTTTGCCAGTGGGCTTTTCGGTAAGTTTTATTCTAACAACGGTTGTTCTTGAGAGACTTCTGGCTATGCTTGCATCGAAAGCAGACATGTTTTGAGGTAGGAAACGTTCGCAAATAGCACGTAACCCCAATACCTTCTCTTCCTCATCAGTAACAATCTCTGCCTTACCGAAGGCAATGGCAGATTTGTATTGTACGGTAAAAGACAAGTCTTTGGGACCAACAGTAGGCTGACAACGTGTTACTGCTGACAGGCATACATCTGGATTATGGCGAATTGCATCCAGCTTATCTCCATCATTGGCGCAATGAAAATACCATGTATCATCATCTGTGCAAGCTAAAGACAATGGAAGGCCGTATGCAGTACCATCTTCACGTGTGAAACTAACGGTAATGTATGGAGCCTTGCGCATAATTTGTAATGCCCATTCGCTGTCCATTTCTCTACTTTTCTTCCTCATTACCTTGTGTAATTATTTCTTTTACAGATAGTGGATAACTATCTTCTATTTGGTTAAGCATCTTAATCGTTGCCTTGATAGCCGCTTCCGTCTGGTCAGCATCAAGCGCACGGGTGCGCAATGTCTTCCCATCCTTCATGCGCCAGGTAATCTGTGTCTGCACAAGAGCGTCGGTACGTCCACCTGGAGGAATAGAAACAGTGTAGTTCTCCAGCATAGGGAACGTTCTGTTCAGCGTCTCCTTATATATATGTCGCAGTGCTTTCACGAAAGCGTCATACTGTCCGTCGCCCGTAGCGTCAGCCTCAAATCGCATGCCGTCAATCTCAATCTTGATGCAGGCGTGTGGCTTCAGACCGTAGGAAAGGCTCACCATGTACCCCTTTAGCCTAATTCTCTCTTCAGGAGCAGAGTGTTTCAAGACGTCTGCAACTATGAATGGCAGGTCATCCTGCGTAACAAGAGCTTTGCGGTCACCCAGTTCTGTGATGCGCTGTGTAACGCGCTTTGTCTGCTCAGGAGTCAGTTCTAAGCCCAGTTCCTGTAGGTTACGCTCGATGTTAGCCTTGCCAGAGTTCTTGCCGAGGGCATACTCACGTTTTCTTCCGAATCGTTCTGGTACGAGAGCATTACAATAAAGGTTATGCTTGTTATCGCCATCAGCATGAACACCAGCAACCTGTGTGAAGACGTTTTCACCAACAATAGGCTGATTTGCAGCGATGGCGATGCCCGAATATCCTTCTACAAGGTGGCTAATCTCGTTAAGCATATCCTCCTGAATGTTAGTCTCAATGCCGCATTGGTCGTGTAACACAGCCTGAACAGATGCCAAAGGAGCGTTACCACAACGCTCTCCCAATCCGTTTACTGTGCAATGCAGTCCCGTGGCACCGTTCATTACGGCAGCGAGGGAGTTGCCTACAGCGAGGTCGTAGTCGTTGTGCGCGTGAAAGTCAAAGCGAATCTCCGGGAATCGGGTAGTGATGTCCTTAAAGAAGCGTCCTGTCATCTCGGGTGTCAGCACTCCGAGAGTATCAGGAAGCAGGAAACGCTCAATACCTTCGTCCTTCAATGCTTCAACCATGTGGTACACATAGTCTGGCGAATCCTTCATACCGTTGCTCCAGTCCTCAAGGTAAAGGTTTACAGTAAAGCCTTTTTCGTGAGCGTAGGCAATAGTCTTTTTAATGTCAGCGATATGCTCGTCTGGCTCTTTATGCAGCTGATGAAAGCAATGGCGGTATGATCCCTTTGACAGAAGGTTTATTACCTTTCCTCCACAGTCATTTATCCAATCTACCGACTTATTGCCGTCAACAAAGCCCAGCACCTCAACAGCGTCCAGTTTTCCCAACTGGTTAGCGTAGCGGCAAATCATCTTCACCGCATCTTTTTCGCCTTCTGACACACGGGCAGAGGCGACCTCAATCCTATCTACTTTCACATCGCGTAGCAACATACGCGCGATGCTCAGTTTTTCATGAGGAAGGAATGACACTCCGTTGGTCTGTTCACCATCACGGAGTGTCGAATCCATTATTTCGATTCTTTGTTTTCCCACTTTACAATCTTGTCTTGGTTCTCCAACAAGAAGTCGATGTCATCGAGACCATTTTCGAGACAATACTTCTTGTAAGAGTTTATCTCAAATTTTTCAGAGTGACCAGTTGCCTCATTGGTAACGGTCTGGTTAGGAAGATCTACCGTAACGATAGCGTTTGCGTCCTTCTCAACGGTAGCGAATAGTTCAGCTTGGAACTCCGGTGTTACGATAACAGGGAGCACGAAGCAGTTAAGGAGGTTGTTACGGTGAATATCAGCGAATGAAGAAGATATTACAACGCGCACTCCGTAACCTGCGATAGCCCATGCAGCGTGCTCACGTGAAGAACCTGAGCCCCAGTTCTTACCTCCGATAATAATTTCGCGTACGCCCTCAGAAGGTTTCTCATTGAATGGCGCCTTGTTCATAATGAAGTCAGCAACAGGCTTGTTGTCAGCGTCAAAACGAATGTCGTGCATGAAGGCATCACCATAGAACTTAGGGTCACGCGTAGTGAAGGCAAGGTAACGTGCTGGTATAATATTATCAGTATTGTTGTTGTCAATAGCAATAGGTAAGCAAGTTGACTTTATAATGTTGAATTTCTTGTTAGCCATATCTTTGTAGTCTTAGATTTTTCTTGGGTCAGTGATTACGCCTGTGATAGCAGATGCTGCAACGGTCAATGGTGAAGCCAGTACGGTGCGAGCACCAGGTCCCTGACGACCAACGAAGTTACGGTTGCTGGTAGATATAGCCAGTTTGCCAGCAGGCACCTTATCTGGGTTCATAGCCAGACAAGCTGAGCAAGAAGGCAGACGCAGTTCGAAACCAGCCTCTTCCAAAATCTTGTCAATACCCTCATCAATAATCTGCTGTCTAACGAGCCATGAGCCAGGTACTAACCATGCTACAACGTTGTCAGCCTTCTTCTTGCCTTTCACTACAGAAGCGAAAGCGCGGAAGTCTTCAATACGACCGTTAGTACAAGCACCAAGGAAGCAGTAGTCAACAGGAGTGCCCTCCAACTTCTGTCCTGGCTCAAACTGCATATAGTCGAGCTGTGCCTTGAGCTGTGCTGCCTCTTCTTCAGATACAGAGTCAAGAGTAGGAACTGTGCCATCGATAGCAATACCTGCTCCTGGGTTTGTACCGTATGTAATGCGTGGCGTAATGTCCTCAGCACGATATGTAACCTCCTTGTCGAACACAGCGTCGTCATCGCTCTTCAGTGTCTTCCAGTACTCTACAGCCTTATCCCATGCCTCACCCTTAGGAGCGTATTCACGTCCTTTGAGGTAAGCGAAAGTGGTCTCGTCAGGAGCAATGATACCGGCACGTGAACCCATCTCGATAGAGAGGTTTGACAATGTAAGACGTCCTTCCATAGACATGTTGCGGATGGCAGAGCCAGCGTACTCAACGGCGTAACCCGTAGCACCAGATGTTGTCATCTGTGCCATGATGTAAAGAGCAACGTCCTTTGCAGTGGTACCCTTTGGCAGTTCGCCTTCCACGTTGATGCGCATAGTCTTAGGCTTCGACTGCAGTATGCACTCAGAAGCCAACACCTGTGCTACCTCTGATGTACCGATACCCATAGCGATAGCACCAACGGCACCGTGAGTAGAGGTGTGAGAGTCACCACAAACGATAGTCATGCCAGGAAGAGAGAGAGCCTTCTCTGGACCAACAACGTGTATGATACCGTTGTCCTTAGTGCCCATGGTAAAGTGTTTGATGCCGAACTCAGCGCAGTTAGCCTTCAGAGTCTCTACCTGCTTACGACCAACAGGGTCGTTGATAACCTCCTGCTGGTCAGAAGGCGTGTTGTGGTCAGGCATAGCGATAACGTGGTCAGGACGGAATACCTTAAGACCTTTATCACGCAGAGTGTCAAAAGCCTGTGGACTTGTTACCTCATGAGCGTAGAGGCGGTCTATATACAACTGTGTAGGACCATCTTCTACGTTCTGAATAACGTGAGCGTCCCAGATTTTGTCGAATAATGTATTCATAAGTTTTTTGCTTATAATATAGTGTTTACGTTTCTTTAGATTTTGGCAACCTTAAACTTGTTAATACAATCAATGTATGCCTCTACGCTGGCTGTAACGATGTCGGTGTTTGTTCCGAAACCGTAGTATGTAGAACCTTCGTGCTCTACCTGTATGTGAACCTTACAGATATCGTCAGATCCCTTTGATATAGCCTGAATGGTAAGTTCCTTCAGTTCCATCTTACGGTGTATAATCTGCTTCAGAGCCTTGATAGAGGCATCAACAGGACCGTTACCTGTTGCTGCAGCCTCGAATATCTCGTTGGCAACCTTCAGACGCATAGCAGCGATAGGAGTAACACCCTTACCACTTGTTACCTGCAGAGTCTCCAACTGAACGAGGTTAGAGTCAGCAGAAGATGATACACCAGCCAGAACGAGCAAGTCCTCATCACCGAGCTGCTTCTTCTTGTCTGCCATCTGCAAGAACTTCTCGTAAGTCTTGTCCAGTTTCTCCTGATCCATCTCAATGCCAAGAATGTGCAGACGGTGCTTCAGGGCAGCGCGACCAGAACGGGCTGTCAGTACGATAGCGTTCTCCTCAATGCCCACCTCCTTAGGATCCATAATCTCGTATGTGCTTGCGTTCTTCAATACGCCGTCTTGGTGAATACCACTTGAGTGAGCAAAAGCGTTCTTACCAACGATAGCCTTGTTAGGCTGCACTGGCATGTTCATCAGCGTAGATACCATACGGCTTGTAGGCCAGATGCGTTGTGTGTTGATGTTCGTCTCAATGTTAAGGTCTGGGTGAGTCTTGAAAATCATAGTAATCTCTTCAAGTGCAGTATTGCCCGCACGCTCACCTATACCGTTTATAGTAACCTCTACCTGGCGTGCGCCACCGAGAACGCCTGCAACAGTATTAGCGGTTGCCATGCCGAGGTCGTTGTGGCAGTGGGTAGAGAGGATAGACTTACCGGCAGCGAAAGCGTCAACGTGCTCATAGAGGTACTTAATCTTCTCCTCGTATTCGCTAGGAAGACGGAAACCAGTAGTGTCAGGAATGTTACATACAGTAGCACCAGCCTTCGTTACAGCGTCTATAACGCGAGCCAGATACTCATTGTCAGTACGACCAGCGTCCTCTGCGTAGAACTCTACATCCTCTACATACTTCTTCGCATACTTCACGGCACGAACGGCACGCTCAATAATTTCCTCGCGAGTAGAGTTGAACTTATATTTGATGTGTGACTCACTGGTACCGATACCAGTGTGAATACGCTTGTGTTTAGCATATTTAAGGGCCTCTGCAGCGCAGTCGATATCCTTCTCAACGGCACGTGTAAGGGCACAGATAGTAGGCCATGTAACAGCCTTTGAAATCTCGATTACTGAGTTGAAGTCGCCAGGGCTTGAAATAGGGAAGCCTGCTTCGATGACGTCAACTCCCAGTTGCTCCAGTGCTTTTGCTACCTGAATTTTCTCAATAGTGTTCAACTGACATCCAGGAACCTGCTCACCGTCGCGCAGGGTGGTGTCGAAAATATACAATCTATCTGCCATAATTATATAATATGTATTATGTTATTTATTTTTCTATGCTTCGTTAGCTTACATCTTGTGTATGCTTATATAATGAAAAAGCCTTCTTCGCTCCCCACGGGAAGTGAAAAAGGCTTACGTTGTATGTTGTTCACAATTATAGGCACACCTTATCACTTCCCCTTTTTCGTAGAAGGAGAAGACCGATAATAAGGTTGCTAATAATGTTTACATTTTTCATCGTTCTTCATTATTTGTTCTAAATCGGGTGCAAAGATAACTTTTTTTTATGAAATATGCAAGAAAATCGTAAGTTTTTTGGTTGTTTTTGTTATAAAAAGTAATCACTTCACCCATTCCATCAGGTCATCGTAGTTTGTTACCTTATGATAGAAGAATTGTTCGTCTGATAGTTTCTCAAAGAGTTTCCCGGCACATTCTATCTTTTTACTCTCGATAGGAGTAATGTCGAGTGACGACATACTTCCCTTTGTCTCCGCAATGAAGTAGATGTGTTTCACCGTTCCTTCCTTAAATGCTATCGCCCAGTCGGGTGAATAGTTGCCTACTGGCGTCGGTATATGGAAGCCCTTTGGCAATTTTGCATAGACGGCAACCTTGTCAGCAATGTCGAGTTGTTTTACGAACTTCCTTTCCACGCTTTCTTTTGCTGTGCCGTCCGTAAAGACGTAGTCCACAATGCTTTTCTTGCCTATGTAAGCCTTGTCGAACGTTGTATGTTTCTCTTCTGTAAAGATAGTAGAATCGTAACTACCATCTATCTCGTTGTAACTGATGCCGTCAATGATAAGTGTCGCCTTTTGTTCCTGTATCAATCTGCTAACACGACGTATAAATTCCTCAGGGTTTGCCTTAAACATATCAAACTTGTTGGGTTGTATGCGTGTAAGTATTGTGGCGACTGTTCTTCGAGTCAACTTAGTGTTGGCAGCAATCTTTCCCAGAAGGTCGTATCTTACTGTGCTCACCATGTCTGTCTGTAAGTCATCATACATCATATCCTCTTGAACCATCATACCCGTGCCTCCTGTCGCCATATCATCATGCTTCAGTTTGTCCCTCTGTATGCCTCTCGTCACAACATAACTCAGTCGTGATACGTTCAGTTCTTTGTCTATCGCAGCCACAGAGTTCTTTATTAGTTCCTCGCTGTTGAAGTGTACGGTGTAGGCGTACTTGTGGTTTATGCGGTTCCAAAGTTCCTGAAACTCCTTCTTGCTGAAGTTCTCGTTCAGTTTGTTTTCTGGTGTTCGTGGCTTGCTGCCGTTTTCTATCATACCATCGAGAACCTTCGGGTTCCATATACCTTGCACTAACTTGTGAATCCACTTGCTGTATTGTTGCAATTCAGCAGGGAGAGGGGCGAGTGCTCCATCGGCTGTGGCTGTGCGATAAGTCTCCGTCACGTGGTCGTCATCGTCGATATAATCGTTTTTGACGAGATACTTGTATATCAGTTTTGCCTCTTGCTCAGTTATGCAGTGTCTGCTTCCATCCTCTATGGTGAAGGTCTTACCAGTGAAGTATTCCATGTCGGCTACCTTTGGACGGTCGTACAAGTCTTCTGCGATATCTTTCTGCAGGTCGCCTACGAAGTCTGCATATCCCTCAGAGGCAATGACCGTAAGACGGTTGATGGCGTGTACCTGGTCTTGCAGGGTGTCGGCATCTTGTCTTATGCCATTATTGTCCACGCATAGTCGCAGTCCTCGTCCCACCTCCTGTCGCTTCTTTGTGGTGTCGTTGGCTTGGCGTAGCGAACATATCTGAAAGACATTTGGATTGTCCCAACCCTCCCTTAGCGCTGAGTGTGAGAATATGAAACGCACAGGTGAGTAAGCTGGGTCAAGACTCAATAGTCGTTCCTTATCCTTCATGATGAGGTCGTATGCCAATACATCATCACTTCCTGCGTCTTTCTTCTCCTCGCTGTCCTTAATGCGTTTGGTCTTTTTGTCAATGGCGAAGTATCCCTCATGGGTCTTTCTTACGGGTATGCTGTTAAGATACTCCATATACTCTTGGTCATACATATCCCTGTTCTCGTTAAGTTCAGCGAGATATTCCTGTTCGAATATCTCACCATATCTGCCGAGTACTTCCTCGCCCTCCTCGTCATACTGCCGATAATTTGCCACTTTATCTATGAAGAAGAGCGAGAGGCACTTAATGCCACGATGGAAAAGTGTGCGTTCCTTGCGGAAGTGTGCCTTAACCGTTTCCCTTATCTGTATGCGTGCCTTATGGTCAGCAGCCACGTTACCTGTCACTTCCTTCAACTGTAGTGTTACGCCATTACCAAACTTCACTTGGCTATTGGCTGGGTGCAGACTGTCAACTATGATGTCGGTAATCTGATAGCCCTTGTATTGTTCCATAGATCCCGACATGCTGTATAGGTCATCGCCCTCGCTGAATTTCTTATAGATGCGCTTTATGTTACCCGTTCCCTTGCTCTGTTGCTCTATCTCCAGCCTTACCTGTGGCGCTTTGTCCTTAGAAAGGAGTAGTTCGTCAAAGTATATGTAACTGTCGGTGCCATTCAGGTTCTTCAGTTCAAAGCCCACCACCTCTATCTTCTTCACCAACTTATGGTTGTATGCGTCGAGGGCGTCGAGCACATACACCGTATTGTGATGTTTCTTGTGAGTTGCGGAATAGTTTAAGGTGAAGAGAGGATTGAAGTCCTTTAGCTTGGTCTGCGTGGCAATGCCTTCCATGTTCTGTGGTTCGTCAAGGATTAGGATGGGGTTGTTGGCTGCAAGCACGTCGATAGGTTTGCGTGACCCAAACTCGTCTCGCTCTTTGCTAATGATACGCTTCGCCTTAATGGTAAAGAATGACTGAATGTTGACAATCATCACATTGATATCGCTGCTCTGCGAGAAGGAGTCTATATCATTTAGGCGATTGCTGTCGTATATGAAGTATCGCGCCTTCTTACCGTATTGCTCCATGAAGTGGTCCACGGTAATGTCAAAACTCTTCTTTACGCCCTCTCTTATTGCTTTGTTATGAACCACCACGATAAATTTAGTCCAGCCGTAGTGCTTGTTCAGTTCAAACATGGTCTTGGTATAGACGTATGTCTTTCCCGTGCCCGTCTCCATCTCCACGTCGAGTTGACAGGCACCGAGTTCATGGCACAGTTTATTGTCAAGGTGTATGTTATTCTCCGTCTGTATTTGGTGGATATTGTTTAATAGGGTGTCGGCGCTAATGACGAGTCGGTTGTTCTTATAGCCCAAGCCATTGTCATAGTCAAAATCTATGTTAGTTTGTTCTCTCTTTATGTCGTGCGTCTTGCTTTCCTGTATATATTCTCTTCCCCTGTCTATCTTATATGCAAGACTGTCTTGGTTCGGTTGCCCCTTGAACACGTCCACCACGCTCTGTACGGCGTCAGTTTGATATTGTTGTATCTTAAACTTTAACTTCATTATCTTTATCTTCTTCTTCGATGTTTAGTTATGGAGCCGTTTTTTTACCTCGGTTAAGTTATAACAGTAATTCCTTTATACCGAGGTAGGAAACCTCGGCTCCATATTCCTTAAATGATTTTCGTAACAGTGTCTGGTGAATAAGTATTGAATATTTGCTCGAAGTTTGTCATTGTGTCATCGCTCTTCATGCCCGTGTCACGTAGCACAGCGTAGGCAGGTTTCTCCTTAGCTATAGCAGTCACCACCTTATCGGTAACGTCCATATCAAAGCAAGCCACGAGATAATTGTCGGCAACGTTGTATATGGTCATGCCCTCTACGGTTGTAGTCTCTATCTTCGAGTCGAGCGTAGCCCCGAGTTCAAGCATTACTTGGAACAGAAGGTCCTCGCCACTGCGGTCTGGCTTCACGTTATCTACCATATTAAATAGGTATTGTTGTTCTGTGTTCTTTGGAGAATAATATATATCCTTCATATTCGTGGAGTCAAGTTTCAAGACACGGAAGCCAGTGTCGAGGTCTTGGGTTGTTGCAGGAGATTCCTCCTTTATCTTCTTGCCAGCACGCCTTATTCTTTCTTTGCCTATTTCGCAGATGTTCTTGTAACCAGCTTTATATGCCTCACTCTTCTCCTCTGTCTTCTCTGGAAGTTGTACCATAATAAACCTTCGGGTACCATCATCTTCTGCATTGAGTTGCATTACTGCATGGGCTGTGGTACAACTTCCGCTAAAGAAATCAAGAACTAATGCATCTTTTTCAAACTTGGTAGTCATCTTTAGGCAACGTAGTAATAGATTTATGTTCTTAGGATTATCAAAGACCTTAGCCCCCATTAGGTCTTTTAGTTGCTTTGTTGCTGATGAGGTAAGAAAGTCATCGTCCCACCATGTTGTAACTGTACGTCTTGATAGTTTTGCTTGCTCTAAGTAATATTTCTGTTGTAGTCCGTTGGGAGTCCTGACAATTAATCCTTGATTGTATCTTTCCTGCATCATTTTTTTAGAATAACGCCAGTAGCCAGTTACTCCTAAGAATTCATAGTAAGGATTTCCTTTCTTGGCACCTCCAGGTCCATCAACAGGTGTTAGTTTATAATCTCCTTTTTCATCTTTTTGATTGAAGCCGTTCAAAATAGGGTCTTCTCCTATTTGATTATGTTTCGCAAATAGTACATTTATATTCTTACAGTAAAATAAAAGATGGTTATGGTTTTCTGATATAATTCTATCGTTGGATACAGAAGCCCTGTGTTTGTGACAAATGTCTGCAATAAAATTCTTTTCTCCAAATATTTCATCACAGACTTTCTGTAAGTTTGCGCCTTCATCATCTCCAATACTTATAAATATAGCCCCGTCATCCGTCAGCAAGTCTCTTGCAACCTTCAGTCTTGGATAAATCATGTTGAGCCAGTCTGTGTGGAAACGTCCGTTGCTTTCTGTATTGGTCACCATACGGTTGCCTTGCTCGTCATACTGTCCTGAGTTGGCGATATATTCTTCTGATGACTGTGCGAAGTCATCCTCATAAATAAAGTCGTTGCCAGTATTATAAGGCGGGTCAATATAAATCATCTTCACCTTATGTAAGTATGTTTCTTTAAGACACTTCAATACGTCGAGGTTGTCACCCTCAATATAAAGGTTTTGGGTGTTGTCGAAGTCAACACTATCTTCGCGACAAGGGCGAAGGGTAGAATTGCTGGGAGAGTTGGCAAGGAGAATAGCCTTGCTCTTGTCTGGCCATGTGAACTGATAACGCTCCGCGCGTTCCGACATAATGCTATCAGAAAGGTTCTGTTTTAGTTTTCCGAAATCAATCAAGTGTTTAGGTTGACCGCTACGCTCGTCCACGGTCTCAGTAACGCAGTCGGGAAACAACTGCGCAATCTTCATAATGTTGTCCTCGACACCATTACTACTCGTCATTCTTAGTCTGTCCATTGCTATAACGTAAGGGCTGCGTATGGAACCAAATCGTTATCGGAGCAAAACGGGCATCGGCGGGATAATAAAGCCTCTCGGTTAAGTGCAGACAAAAAGAAGCGCAGGCTTCCCTTATCAACACTTGAGGCTTTGGCGATGCCCGTTATCCACGATAAGTTCCGCCCACGCTACAGCGCAGGCGTTCACAGAACTTATTCATTCGTGGATAACAATACTTTCAATCGCCAAATTTCAAGTGTATTCCGAACAAATTAGTAAACGCAAGTTTAATATTTCGTTATTATTATCTTTCTATTCTTTTAGTTTCTTATTTATATGTTGTTGTTATTTGTTATACGTTTGTTGGTGGGAGAAGGCCTACTTGTCATTGTAGTGCCCTTCGACATCTAATACAAGAACAGTTATGACATCATCATGAATTTCATAGATAATTCTGTCGTGTGCAGAGATATGTCTGGAATAGAGAATGGAATTACCCCCAACCAGAGGTTCTGGGTGACCAATTCCCGTTCTGGGGTGTTCTATCAGTTCCTTGTATATTTTTTGAAAAGGTTAGGGTTTGATTTCTTCCATTTCTTGATGACACTCTCTGCACTTTTAGAAGTGATGATAGTGTATGTCATAGACTTGCGAAGTATTTGTCGATATCCTCATGAGACCTCAATGTGACGCATTGTCCATTGCGGATTTCTTCTCTTGCTTTGTCAAGTTTTTCTTGCAAGGCAGGAGTGATGGTATTCACTTCTTCCTTTTTTGTCTTTCTCATTACATCTGTAAGAATACTCTCAACATAATTGTTAAGGCTACGGTTGGTAGCTTTGGCATACTCTTTGAGTTCTTCAAGAAGTTCTGGTGGTAACCTAAATGATGTGGATACGCGTGATATTGTTGTGCTCATAATCTTATTTCTTTTCTGATAAGTGACGGTGAAAAAATAAATTGTACCAAGTTATTTTTTTTCGTCACAAAATACTCGGACACTTAAGGGTGGTTCTATAAATTACCACCGTTATGTAAAACTTAATTGATGTAATGA
>DAIUFT010000070.1:0-8738 GCA_036844425.1 Prevotella sp.
ACAGTTTTGGGTTAGCGTCCGTACAGCTTCCCCACAGGGTTTGTCGGCTGCGCCGGGATATATGCGAAGTAGTATTGACCGAAAAATGGTAAAACATGATGCTCGCACATAGAGTAGTAATCACCGCTATCAAAGACCATTTCCACAGAATGTTCTTCATTCTCGAAAGTCGTAATCTTTGGTTTTTTTAATGGGTTATATCCGCGGAATATTTCATCCCACATTCGGATGATGCGGTCAGGAGTCTCTTTCAGTCCTTCACGACTTGGGTCTTCCCCTATATAGGATAAGAGAGTTTGCAGAGCTTTCTCCGCATCCTCTCTTTTGATTTCTTTATTCATAATTATCTCACCTTTAGAAATTTCTGTGTCTGCAAAGATAGATGCCATTGAGGGTGAGCGAGGATATACTCAACGCATTGCTTTGTGATTTCCTCATTTTTCATCACGTCTCCGACATCGCAAGGTTGCAGGCTATAATACTTGGCTTCGATATTGAGATATTTGCTCACGTCAATCTTCCCATCGAAAACCACCTTTACCTCATCAATCCTCTCTTGCTTGATTTCAGCATGAGGGCAATAATCGGTCTTTGGGCTGCACGTTACCCAATCAACACAATTATGAGGGAGCTTCATCGTTCCATTGGTCTCTACTTGGATGGTATAGCCACGGACTCTGAAATAATGGCATATCTCCGCAGTGAGCTGCAAAGATGGCTCTCCACCTGTGAAGACGATATGCTTTGATGGAAAATCTTCGATTTGAGCCATTATCTCTTCCTCAGTGAGGACTTTATAAGGTTCATGCTTGGTATCGCAAAATTGGCATCTCAGATTGCATCCAGCAAGGCGAATGAATATTGATGCCACTCCTGTATATGCGCCCTCACCCTGCAATGAGTAGAATATTTCATTTACTCTCATGGCTTACTCCTTGTCTTTGATATAAACGGCAATATTGCCCTCTGATTCCTGCACCTTAGCCTTGTAGCATTCGGGAATCTGCTCAGTACACCATCTTGCGATGTTCTCAGCGGTTGGATTGAATGGCAAAAGTTCATTGAAATTGCCATGGTCGAGATAACCATGAATCTTCTCCTTTGCGTGCTTAAAGTCGAAAACCATGCCGTCCTTGTTGAGCTTCTTAGCCTTGCAATATACGGTGATAATCCAATTATGACCATGCAAGTTCTTGCACTTACTATCATAGGAGAGGTTGAGTTTATGACAACCTGCAATCTCCATTTGTTTTGCTACGTAATACATAATCTTGATATACTTGAATTTGTGAATGATTAATCCTCATATTCGGTTGGGTCATCAATGCCAGCATCACGGAGAGCCTCTTTTCGCTCAACACAAGTGCCACATTTTCCACAATGTTTCTTGCCTCCCTTATAGCAAGAGTAAGTCTTGGAGTAATCCACTCCGAGAGCCTTGCCAATCTTTGCCACATCGGTTTTCGTGATGTTAGTGTATGGAGCATCAATCTTGATTCCTGCATAAGTTCCGAGCTTCATTGCATCACCCATCGCCTTGATGAACGGCTCGCAACAATCGGGATAGATAGAATGGTCTCCATAGTGATTCGCAATGAGGACGGAAGAAAGACCACGGCTTTCTGCAAGTCCACATGCGATTGACAACATGATGCCATTACGGAACGGAACGACCGTTGATTTCATGTTCTCCGCTGCATAGTGACCTTCGGGGATTGCATCCGCACCATCCAGCAATGAAGACTTGAAGTAATCGTGCATGAAAGCGAGAGGAATGATGATATGCTCAATTCCGAGAGCCTTGCAATGTTCCTTTGCAAACTCCTGCTCACGCTTATTGTGATTGCTTCCATAATCGAAAGTGACCGCCAATGCAATCTCTTCTTTCTTGTCATAGAGTAGGGTAACGGAATCCATGCCCCCACTCAGAATAATCAATGATTTTTTCATATTCTTTGCTTTTATATAGAAAATACGAATAATACGACTTTATAGTTCTCTGTCAGCATAGATACTGAACTTCACCCACTCATTGAAATTATTTACCGCTCCCTCTCTTGATTTCAATCTACATCCATCCTTAGAGAGTTGTTCCAGCAATCCTGTATGAGGATTGAATTTATAAAGATACCCCCCTCTGTTCCCATAAAGCCATGTGGTGCTATCAACTGAATCAAAATGATATTTCTTCAAGTTGGCAACAGTGGTATATCCCAATCCATGAATCTTTGCCCCATGTTTGTGAGCAGTCTTGATGAACCAAGGAAATGCGCTCTCATAGACCTTTCGAGGTATCTCTTTTGTCACGATTCCACCAAGAGCCACATACGGATAATCCTCACACATCTTGATGAAATAATTCTTTCCTCTGTTCTTATGCCATACAGGAATGGGCTTCTTATTGGTGAGTGATTCGAGCTTTGCCCTCAATCTCTCAACCTCCTGTATTCCCACCACGCTATCAATATCAAGTTCAAAAAAGAGCTTTATATCCCATTTGTTTATGAATGCAGCATACTGTTCAATATATTCATCCCAATCAATGCCGCCTTTATGAGAACCCGACATGAACGTGAAAGCTCCACTATCCAAAAGGAATGAGCCAAAATGCTTGACTATCTCCATAAAGTTCTCATTCTTTCTGAGGTAATAGAAACTTTCGAGAATATTGATAGAGCGCAAATCCTCTGCAAAGAATGGTAATTCACAATCACTATTCCCTGCGATGAAAGCTCTCATGGCTTCTACCACCTCACTTCTTGACTTGGGCGATGCTTCATATACTTTCATAATCTTCAACCAAAAATCACGGATATTTCCCGATACCCCCCCAGCTAAATATAATTTCATTGCTATACGATTTTTATATACTGGTACTCACTAAGAGAATCTTTTACAAGTTTCTTTATCTCATCTTTTGTATCAATATATTCAGATGGTATAGTAATTGTGATATGTTCGGTAGTACCAGAGTCTTCAGTCTCGTTACTTTTTTCTATTTCTTGAAAAAAATTATCAATATTACTATTATTACTATCCCAAACATCAAGTCCCCAGTTATTCACTTCTTCTGTTCCCCATTCATTAGCAATCATGTTCCACTCCCATTTTCCGAAGCCGTTATTATCAAGAATTGTGTACGCTTTTAATTTATCAATACCTGTATCCTGTGGTATAATAACGCATGGTGCTGAGTGCATACCAAGGTCTAACATTGCACGTAAGCGCATATTACCGCCTATTACAATATACTTCTCTTTAGGTAATGGATATACAAGCAAAGAGCGATAACCAAGCATTTCTGGATATTTTTGTAAATTCTGTTTTAGCAGTTCAAACTTCTCTGTGCTTATTTCTCGAGGGTTCGCAGGCAATCCTTCTAACTGCCCTTCATTTAGTTTAAGTTGCACCAATGGTATCTCTACATACGTTGGTGCTTGTGTCGTTGGTTGTTTCATTGTTCTCTCTCTAATCGTTTTTAAATACGTTGAATATGTCGCAAATGTAACTATTTTTATTAATAATCAATAGTTCTTTTTGTACAATTAACACTGATTTAACATAAAAATAAGTAAAAAGATTAATATTCTTTGTTTTTGTTCGACTATTTTCTTCTACTGATACCCATTAATTGAGAATGCAATAAGTGCAGCATCCCTCTCTTCCTGGTTACTGCGCTTAGAAGTTATGCGGTCACTTCCAACGAGTTTAACAAGTTCTTCGTGCGTTATCTTACCATCTTTACCTTTCCATAGGTGAAATTTGCTTATCGTTTTTTGCAGAGGTTTTATTAACTTGTAATTCAGTTTCATGTGTTCACACATTTCTGCAATCTTTCTGCCGACCTCGTGATTACGTCCTGTACTATTTCCTTTTGCTGCTGCTGATTGCTTCGTGTCATAGGGAGTTAAGTGCCAGTGTGCTTTATTTATCCATCCTGCTTCAATAACTATGATGTAATCTGTGGTAGATTGCTGTTGCAGATTATCTTTAAGGAAGTCCATTAAGCATGGAAAAGTTAACGACTGCAGGTCTATTTTTTTTGTTGTAGCGTTATAAATTGCGACTCCATTCTTATCAACGTCAGGGTCTATGCCTATTATAATATTATATATATTACTATATACTCTCTTTTTATTATTAATTATCTTATCCATAATATTATATATTGATATTATATCTATTAATAACACTTTGCCCCTGCCTTATCCATATCCTCCATCGTCTTTACCTTGAACCATTTCTTTTTCTTGATTGGTGCAAACGCTTGAAAGGCGGATATGTACTTGTTACAAGCAAGGTGGAAGGGGCTGATGCCCCCCCCGAAATAGTCTGAACCTTTTTCCTTGCAGTAGTTTTTGTTACCATCATACGAAACGCAGTGCTCGCAAGTTGGTGATGTGTGATATCTCATTTTTCTTCCTCCTTGTCGTGTATGTTACCTGTGATTTTTGAGGAATTGTCGAAGTCAAACCAGTATTGCATATCGAATAATGTGTAACAATAACCTCGTACTATTTCATTTCTTCCGAAGAATAGTAACTGATTGTCGTCATCACAACAAACCTTGAATTGTGGTAAGCGAATATCGCTTCTATCTTCGGAGGCTTCCAGTACATCATCAAAATATATTCGTTTCCCATTACTGTCTCTTATTCCTGTGTACTGGCAAACAGTTGCAGGGTCAACCTTGACAGGGTGATTTCTGTTGAGTTCGCTCTCCTTTTGTCTGTTGTCAATAATATAGGTGTTTCCGCACTCCTCATAGAAATAGCCATAGACCCATTTTCCACCATCAAGTGCTTTCGCCTTAAATATTATTTCTCTATCCATATTGTTCTAATCGCTAATTTGTTTAACAAGAAATTCGCAATCTCTTCCAAACTCCTTTTCGTCATAGCCTTGTCGCAGATACCAGTCAAGCACCCATTTAGGGCTATCTTTTCTTTCCCATTCCAAGCACACGGTCTTTAGCCCCTGCTTACGTGCTTGCTCTACGCTATTTACTACACATTTCGTCTCGTGCTTATCAAAGAGTGCATGGTCGGCAATCTCCTCGTCTAACATATCTCTTACACGGTGCAGAAACTCCTGCTCGTAGCGTGCTGCCTTGCGGTGTGCGATGCTGCGGAGCGTGGAACGCAAGACCCTAACGGCTTGCTCCAACTCCTTTTCTTCTTGTCTGCGCTCTTTATTGTTCATCTTGTTTATTATTATTATCTGATAAAGACTCAGCCCATTTATCTATTGTTTCTATACATTTTGTGGGAAGTTGCTTAGCATCAGGATTGTCTTTTATGTAATCGACAGCACTACCAACGCCATATATAATGTATAGTTCCTTTTTAGTTGGAACGAATAACGAAATCAGACCAAGTGTCACAAGTGTAAAAAAGCAGAATAAAGTTGCCTTTGTTAATAATGGTGCATTTTCTTCGTTCTCGACATGGAATATCAAAGAGCCAATTCCTATAATAATGAGTAATATACTTGTTATTATCATTATGGCAGGTAACAAGTCGCCCAATTTTCCTAATACGGTTAACCAATATAGAGTGTTCATTTCAATCCCTCTTAAATTATACTATATCTGTTATGTAACACCAACGTAAAGGTACTAAATTAATATCAGCTGCTGACTTTAACTCATTAGAGTAATAGCCAACATAATAGGTCTTGTATTTTGTGGTCTCTGCGCCATTCCGATAGTAGCCAAGATATTCAATCAATAAAGGGCCAGCATCCCTAATTGGTATCTCATTCGCATCATGCCACAACGTTTGCTTATTGATTGTCATGTAATTATTATAAGCGTCTATGTTGCCAACCATGTCACGGTTAGAATCTATCAGAAAGCCGTTGAATTCCGCTCTTACCCTTTCCTTAACCTTGTAGGCTGTATTTTGTACTTTCTCGCAAGCGTCCTCGATGCTTACTCCAGGGTGTATCTTTATCTCTATCATGTTATTATTCGTTTAGTTGTTTAATCCTCATCCAGTGAGTTATATTCGGCATCCTTACACCGCTACAAAACTGGTGCTCGTCACGGATAACATCGGGGTTCTCGCTGCGGTGGCTGAACCACATATATGCAGGGTCTCTCTCACTGCATACAAGTACCTCCTCCTCGTAGTCGGGTAGTGCATCTCTTACACATATCCAATCGTTATATACTTTGCTCATCTTTAAACCTTTCTGTCAATTCGTTAAGCACTGTTTCGTAATCTCTACCATCATGCTGACTATCCAACTTTGCCAAGTCTCTGAGCCTTGCGTCCGCAGTGCGTGGGCAGTGTGCTCTGGCTGCCTGATAGTACCTTGTTAGCAGGCTCGCTCTTGCTGTCCTGTATGTCTGTATATCCATATCGTTTAATGTAATTATGTAACACTGCGAAGAGTCGTTTACAATCACGTTTCAACGCTTCGTTTTCATCTTGCAGCGCAAGTATTTCATTTGTTAGTATTTCTTCGTTGTTCATGTAGTAACTTACTCATTCCGTTTTCTTTATCAAATTGTTCAAGAAATCCAACTATGCCTGCATGTCACAGTTTTCGTCCTCCAGAAAATCTACAGAACGTTGCAGATAGTTTATCCTCTTGCGGCACTCTATTAATATCGCCATTAATAGCACAACTATAATGGCTAATGTGATTGTGATTATGTATATCATATTCTTTTTTTATTTAGCATACCTGTAGTATGCTGTTGATGTTATTCTTTCCAGTTCCATTCCAATGCTGTCACGCTGCGCTTCTGCCGTTACCTGCGATGCTCTGCAATGTACGAATAGCATTACACTTGCACCGATATATAGCGCAGTGATTATTCCAATTACCGCCCAGGGGTAATGCTTTACCACATAGTTGACATTACGATATATTCCGTAAGCGGTGGTCAAAACACCTGTTATTATTAGCTTAAGACCTGCCTTGACTGTTCCTTTGTTCAGGTCTATCTGTATCTTACCTCTGTCTGTCATTTTTACCAATTGCTTTTGATGTATTTTATTGTTCTTTCCATCTCGTGTTCCCCAGTGCAAGAGACCTTATGACGGTTAACCTTCACAGTTGTCATGTATTCTTTTCTTTCCGCTTCCAGAGCCTTCATCTGCGCCAGGGCTTCCAATGCTCTGTTGTGGTTCACCGCATCCTCGTAATTGTGCCCGTAATCAATTCCTCTCATCTATTGTCACCGTTACCGTCAATTGCTCCTCTCTTTTTGCGTGATGCAAGTTTGTCAAGATTTTCTTGGCATATCTCTTCCGCCTGCCAACCGAAAGAGGAACAAAGTCCATTTAGTTGCCAGAAGCAGTCCCCGAGTTCTGCTCGTATATCAACAATCTCTTCCTGCGTTACGTCATCATGAAAAATCAAATGGTTCTCTTCGTCCATGTGCGCTTTCCCTTTGCGAATAAGTTTTGCTATCTTAGACGAAAATTCCCCTAACTCTCCAACGAGGTTGAGCATCATGTAAGAGAAATTGTTACATGTCGGCATACACGTTGACATTGCCTTCTCTTGATAATTTTTTAGTTCCATTTTTTAGTTTTTATGTAATTTATAATTCTTTGTTTTATAAATAATATTTATTATTCGCGATTTTTGCTTGTTTTTAGCCACTCCAAGCGCATTTCTCTGCTTTTGTATACACTTTATTATCTGTGGTAATTTTATATGCTTAGAGCGGCACTTTATTATTTTCGATAACTATCGCTTGTAAACCTGAGTATATAAAACATTTCCTTTCGCCGGTCTGCTATTCGCTCTCCATAACGTTGTGCAATTTCTTTATGTGTAAGGTTCGTTGTAACGAATGTTGTAAGCATACGGTTGTAACGGCGTTCCAACAAATCAATCATCGGGTTCAGAATATTTCCATAGTCCATTATTTCCGCTGGTTCAGTGCCGAGGTCTTCTATTCCCAGTGCAACACAATCCTGTAAGCGAGAAAAACCATTAGCATCATCCTTTGCCATTCTTGCAATATCTGTGGCGTTCATTATCCTTAGTCCTTTACCGTTGCACTTCGTGTCATACAAGTTCGTTACGTCCTGTACCGCCTTAACAAGTGTCGTCTTGCCGTTGCCGCAGGTGCCGTTTAACCAAAAGCCGAATTTAGAAGAATTACCGCCACTCGTCATGAACTCTGCTATCTGCATTATAAAGTTTCTGAGTTCCTGACTTGGCTCAAACTTGCGGTTTCTACTTCTAACCTCCACCTGATATGCTTTCCACAGAAGTTTGGCAGCCTCTAATACCGTCAGTCCTTTCCACTCAAGAGTCCTCTTCGTAGTCTGCCGCTGTTCGAGCCGTGACATCAGCGTAGCCACGTCTATTTTCTTTGGTTCGTTGCTGTTCTTTCTTTCGCTCATTTTCTTGTTGTATTCTTATCCAATTGTTGATATGATTTTTAATGTCGGTTAATGTCGTGTGCTCTGCTTCCGTTCCTCGGCACTGCAGATCAAGTGCAAAATCGTCAATATAACGTAATAGTATTTCATTCGTCAAGTGATGACGCATCATCATCGTCTCTTTCCATGTTTCGTCCGACTTTAACTCGTCTATCAAGCCAGCAGCAACAACAACAGCACTATTATTGTTGTTGTAAACAACATTTTTATTTTTATTTTTATTTTTATTTTTATAGCATTGCACTTGCATTGCATCTGCATTACATTTGCTATGCACTTGCATTGCATCTGCATTACATTTGCTATGCACTTGCATTGCATCTGCAT
>DAIUFT010000070.1:8838-14438 GCA_036844425.1 Prevotella sp.
TACTATTCCAACGCTTATTCGCTGCTTTCCTATTACGTTGCGAAACGGCTTGCATCTCGGTTATGTGTCTTATAACAACATTTGACCAAAATCTATCTTCATCATGGCTAAATAAGTCATAATTCATAACAATATCGTTTATATCTTTACTGTCAACATGCAGGGCGAAAGATATACTTTTTAACGACTTTAGGGGCATATAACCGCCCTGCTCGTACAACATCTCTACGATGCACCAATATACGCCAATTCCTGCAACTCCTTGTGACATTAACAACTCTTGCAACTTGGGGTCGTTCCTCGCATAATGCTCGTGAGGGAAGTATAATTTCTTAACGTTCGCCATATCTCTTGAAGTTAGAGTCAAAATTAAGCCACAGCACTTTATAGAGCAATCTTATCGCTCTATCATCAGGCAACATATAGTCTCGCCTTTGTGCAACACTCACCAGTGCACGGAATACGATACCTACTTCTTCATCTGGAAACTCTTTCAGGAGTTCATCTAACTTGTAGGTATTGATTATAATCATGTTTCTCATTGTTATTATCGTTTAGAATGGTAAATCGTTATCGTTAGCGTCGTTCGCTGGTGCTACCTGTTGCCGCATCTGTTGCGGTTGAGTAGGGTAAGGTGCTGCCGTTTGTTGCGCTTGCTGACCGCCTGTCTTCAATTCACCGATGAAGTAGTTTTCACCTTGCTTTATGCGGTCTTTAGGAACGTACTGCTTAATATAATGTGTGTGCCCATACGCTGACGGTGTGCGTCTTTTGCAGATAGAAATGTTAATAATCTTATCACCGTTTTTTGCCGTATATATCTCTTCCTTTTTAATCTTACTTAAATTAAATGGACCATATAAAAATTCTTCCATAGTGTCGTGTTATTTAATCAGAAATGTCCTGTTGCCTACTGTTGTTGTTAGATACTGCTTGTATAGTTCTGCGTGTTCTGCTGCAAATCGCTTCTCGTCAAACTTGACTTTATCTTTGCCGGTCTTCCATGTTACAAGCGGTTTCTTTTCTCCTTCAATAATTAGCGACTCTGCATCACCAATAAACATCTTGATACTTTTCTCCAGTTCCTCTTTACGTGCTGTGCATTGTTTTATTTGCTCCTTGATGCCGTACAGTTCAGACACTTGCTCAATGGTCTCAGTGTCTGCAACAATACTCTTACCTTGCGTGGAACGTGGGTTCTTGATAAGTATATCCTCTACCGACATAGGTAGTGGCTCTTTATTGCCCTGGATGTTATCAAGCCAAAAGCGTTCTACCTCGTCCGTAATATATCTATAAAATTCTTCATCAAATATAATGTCTCTGTAGCCAAAAATACGTCCTTGTGTAAGCCACGCTAATGCACCGTACTGCAACTCTGCTACGCCCAACTGGTAGGTTATCTGACAGAGCCAATGCTTAGGCAGGTCGTTTTCGTCAATCTCCAGTTGCGTAGTCTTGCACTCAAGTATGCCTTTGTTCGACTTACTGTGCGGTGCGTCAGGTAACCAGAATGTACGGTCTGGACTGACACGCATATATGGTTTGTCTTTGTTAACAACAAGCCAGTCACCTGCTGAACTCTTGATTATCTCACGTCCTGACTCATCCTGATAGAAGAGACTTACTGCGTCCTCCAAGTAGTGTCCTGCTTTCATAGCAAAGTTTTCTTGCTTCGGTGCGTCAAGTCCTTTCTTTCTGCGCCACAATTGGTAAGGTGTTTCAAAAGGATTGAGTCCTAATATAGTACCGACCTCGGAGGAGCCAATACCGCTTTCGCGATATTTAAGCCACTCCATGCGGTCTTTAGGTTTAATTATAGAATATGCCATTACTTACCCTCTTTATCGTTTGTTTTAACAGTTGTAGTTTTAGCAAGACGTGCTGCCATTGCTTCCGCTTTCTCTCTTGCTTCCTTTGCTTTTTTTGCTGCTTCTACTTCTTGTTTTTTTGCTTCAATAGGCTTTATAAATGACTCCTCAACGGTTGTTGTGCCTTCCTTGATAGCGTTGGCAGTAGCACGCAATTCAAAGACAGCTTCTTTGTCTATCTCTTCACGACTCTTGATATCAAGATACTCGAATAACTGTTGCTCAGTCACTCCTAACTTAGCAAAGTACTGTATCATGTTCTGGCGGCTTGTCTCGAGGTCAAGTGATTGCCCGAGTGCAACCTCCTTGGCTCTTGCGATTACCTTCTTAGTGACTGCTTTCGGTACGACCTTTAAGACTGCGTTTCGGAATGCGATTGCAGACGCAGCATTACCTGTAACCACCTGCATGTCTTCGTTGTAAGTTCTGCCGTTCTTGTCAGTTATACGTCTCTGTACCTCTACCGAGACTGCTACATTCGTCTCAAGGTCATGGCAAACGCCCTGTGATGTGATAGTCTTGCCATCGTTGCCAATAATACGTGTCTGGACTCGCAGATTGCCCCAGGCGCTGGCGATAATCTCCGCCATGCGAACGGATATTCCTTCGATGGTGCTGCCACCTCTACGTAGTACATAGAAACAGTCCTCTGCGGTCTCCGTGTCCATTGTAGCGTATGTCTCAATCTTGTTCAGTACCTGGGTTAACTCACGTGGATAATTTTTTGCCGTGCTTACCTGCATATCTATCTCACTGCGATTGATTGCCTGGAGCATATCGCTTTGCTTTACCTCTATAATTTCCATTACTTATCGTGTTTAATTGTTAATATTTTATGCCATATCTGCATCATATTCTTCATTGTGATAAAGACGGAAAAGAATGTCATGCACCTCTTTTTTCGCTTCTTCCGACTCTAACTGCTCATCAAGGTCAAGTCCACCTACCTCACAGAAATTCTTTGCCTTCCTGTAAACTTCTAATATCTTTTTGTCGTTCTCTGTCATAGTAATGCCCTCCAAAATCTAATTATTTCGCTTCCTTTGTAAAATTTTGTCCCAGTCTTATGGAATGTTGGTCTTATAAGACCTTTCTTCGTGTAACGCCACAACGTAGTACGGTCAATCTGTAGAGCAGCGCACGTTGCTACAATTCCGTAACGTCCTGAGTCGTTAACCTGTGGAATATTGTTAGTCATAGTTATTTTTTCTTTCTATTGTACGGTCGTGGTGTTGCCAGACCGTTACTGTAGATAATCTGTCTTACGCCTGCCTCACTCATCTTAAATTTTTTAGCGACTACAGAACATATACGACAGGTCGCTGCAGTTGGGTTCTCCGCCTTTAGAATAGTGTAATCGTTACAAATTTTTTTGTGAAGCGCACTTCTTTGCTTTTCTCTTTCTGTCATTAATTCCTTTGTCATGTATTCCTTTCTTTTGATTAATTAATTACTAAAAAATGGAGCGGCACGCCAAACTTTCTTACAGACCGACTTCTTATCTGTATTTTCTCCATCATTATAAGCCGTGGGCGTCCTACGCTTTACAACCATCGTTCAGAACCACTGTAATTCTGACTTTACGACTTTTTTAAAATTTTTGTTTCAATTCATTAAGCAAGTACTGCACCTCTTCCAGGGATGGATGTATCTTGTTCTCTACTTTAATTCTGATAACCTCTATTTCTCCTATATATTCATAAAGGAGTACTTGTAGATTATCAGGAATATTACCTAACTTAATTATCTCAGTACAAAGTGTTAGAAGGTCTTTCTGATGTTCATCTTCACGCTTTATCATTTCCTTTCTCAAAGTCGTAGCCTCGTCCTCTTTTGGTGCTGGTTTATCCTTTCTATCCATGATCGCAACCTTTTTCCCTGCCTTTATCAATTTTGGAAGATAAGTGTCAAGGGCGTGGCTTGGAAAGCCTGCAAGATTGTAATCTTCTTTTTTCGTTAAGGTTATTCCTAAGACCGCTGCCAACACGCTGGCATCCACATCATAAGACTCGTAAAAATCTCCCACTCGGAATAACAGTAAAGAATCGGGGTGCTTTTCTTTTATCTCTTTGTATTCCTGCATTTTTCGTTCTATTCTATTTGCTGCCATATTTTTATTTATTATTGTCTTGATAATAAAGGGGTGTGGTTTGTATCGCTTTCCTCAACTGCTATCTTCCCATAACAACAGGTCGTAATCACCATAAGCGTGGCGGACGCCCTTTCATCCCTTGATTATAGAGTAGGTTCAAATGGTATCTCTAAATGTCGTAACTCTCTTTATGCGCATAGTGTGAGAGGTAAAGGAGTCGAACCTTATCAAATGGCTAAAGCAAACCGTGCCCTCTCTTTAGTACCTCCCTCCGCTGAAGGAGGTACAGTGTTCAAAAATCTCCATGGGAGACGTTATTAAAATATTTATTACACCTCACGGTGGTTATTGTTGCTTACTCCGAAGGGGTCGTCAACCCACTTTCTGTATGTTTCACTCTTCTTGTACAGTTGGTTAGCAATCAATCCAACTACTACGAAAAATATAAACTCTATCATTTTTGTAAGTTTTTGTAATTTATTTTAGTTTTTGTTTTTCTTTTTGTATTTATTTTTGTATTTTTGTAAAAACTTCTTTTTGTATCTGTTTGCAAAGTTACACAAAAACGTGTAATAAACCAAATAAAAACGTGTAAAAATTATGTAAAATAAAAATTTTAACAAATAAAAGCGTTTAACTTATAAATAATTAATTAACTATGACTGGAGAAGAATTTAGAAACTATGTAATGAGTTCAAGAATATCAATTACACAGTTAGCAAAAAAAATGGGAACCACACCGCAAGTAATTTCTAATAAATACAGCCGTCAAAAAATAAGTTCTGATTTTCTTGATAGCGTCAAACAAGCTATAACTGCTTGTCACGAAGATTATAACATACATCTCAATGCGGTTAACTCTATTCCTGCGGCAGAAGAGTCTTTGCAAAGTGATATAGCAGTACTAAAAGCGCAAAACGAAATACTCCGCCAGCAAAACGAATTTTTACAAAAACTTCTTGACCGCATAACGGCAAAAGACAATTAATATACATTATATATAATATGACAGGCGAACAATTAAAGGAAGAGATACGGCGCACTGGCTTATCAATCTCCAATGTGGCTCGTGAGATTGGTTTTACACCGTCAGCGTTCTTGAGGCGCATGAAGATAAAAGGTAATATAGCACCCGACCTCGTTGCCAAGGTTAATGCTGTTATTGCACCTTATAAAGAGAATTGCAGCTCTGACAGTGAGATAATAAGAGCACTGCGCCAGGAGGTAGCATTACTCCTGCAGCAAAATACGGAACTACATAAGATAATAGATAACCTTACCAATATAGATGCAAGCAAGTGACATTAATTTTATAGTACATTTATGCACTATAAAAAAATATATTCCAGTCATGACAGAGTTAGAACGGGAGCAACTGTGCAAAGGTATAATCTCGTATGATAATTTTGATTTGCTCCGCTGGCAGCACGCTCTGCAGGTGCAAGAAAACGAGTTAAATGAGAGGTTTTCAGAATTTCAAAAACGGTGTCTTTGTTGATAAAAGTTGCAAAATCGTTGCAAATCAAAATTGGTAAAAATGTAAAATGTTGAATATTAGTACTTTGCAAAATAAAAATTATCATCTGGGGGGCGTGTGGTCGCCAGTTCGAGTCTGGTCATCCCGACAAAGATGTAAA
>DAIUFT010000071.1:0-14320 GCA_036844425.1 Prevotella sp.
AAAATTTAGGATTTGTTCCCCACCGCAGTATCGCTCTGCGCTTGCCGCCACTCGGATGGGGAGATTGGTATTTTGTAATTAGTTTGTGCGCTCAAACATACAACTATATACATAACCAGGACTTTGGTAGTATAACTGCGACTTAGGGTTCCTAAGTACATCATACAGAGGGGATGTGTACACTTTATGAAAAGCTTCAGGCATTGTAGCCCCTTCCCTTTCCATTACAAGGCTAATAAGGTCGGTTGTCATGTCTTCAACCATATCCTCGAACTGTTCTTGGGTTACTGTCATATCCTTTTTAGAAGTTTTATTGCCAATGGGGTACAAAAAGCATATTGGTAGGTTATACCCTTTGGATATTTTATCTGTTGAAGGAATTCTTCAAAGGTTATCTTTTGAAATTTAAATTTACGCATTTGCAATCCTATGTAGTCATCGGCAATAGGTCCATATACTATATCATAGTCATGCATAAAATTCTTCTTAACATCTCTGTTATCATAAACAAAGCGAGCCCAATCAGAACTATATTCATCAAATCGCTTATATGCAAGTAACTCCATATCCTGTTTTTCAATACAGAATGTCGTTACACATGGTTTACCTCCAAACTGGACACACTTAACTTCTGCCATTTCTTGCGCCTGCTTAACATTATCAGAGAGGTAAAAAGCCCTACCAAAGTCTTTGTTGGGTTTAGAACGACTAAGGTCTATCTCTTCAATAAATGTATTTGAACCGTGGTAAAGTTTCATAGTGCAAGTTTTCCTCCTTTACGTTTGCAATATGCTACCATTCCCTCCACCATATCGGCAAAAGAGAGTGTATGAAGTATATTGTAATGCTTGAGAAACATTTCTATTCCTCCATAACGTGACAGATATTCATACGATTCTTTGTCGCTGATACCCAAACGATGACCGAACTCATTTATCAGAGCCACCAGGAAACTTATCTTATGTGATTGTTGTTCGCTCATTTTAATAATATTATTGTCTTATTTTGGCTATAAATATACACATTAATTTTGATACTGCATAGTAAAGCAGCAAATAAATGAACGGCCAAAAAGATTTATTGATTTTCATCAAGTAGCATAAACATATTTGTTCCCCACCGCAGTATCTTTATAAAGATTCAAAAAAATCAGTCTCTGCGGAATATGTCTCGCGTATAAACTTTGTCCTCTACATCTTTCAGGCAATCGTCAAAGCGGTTGGCAATGATTGCTTTACTCTGCGCCTTGAACGTGGTAAGGTCGTTGACTACGCGGCTGCCAAAGAAGGTTGTGCCGTTTTCAAGTGTTGGTTCGTAGATGATGACTTCCGCCCCCTTTGCCTTGATACGCTTCATGATGCCTTGAATGGCTGACTGGCGGAAGTTGTCGGAGTTGGACTTCATGGTCAAGCGATAGACACCGATGACGCAGCCGTTGGGTTCTGCTCCATATTGGTTATTACTGTAATAGTCATACCATCCTGCTTTGCGCAATACTGCATCTGCAATATAGTCCTTGCGTGTGCGGTTTGACTCTACTATAGCGGACATCATGTTCTGCGGTACATCCTGATAGTTGGCAAGGAGTTGCTTGGTATCTTTTGGCAAACAGTAGCCTCCGTAACCGAATGAAGGATTGTTATAATGTGTGCCGATACGTGGGTCGAGTCCTACGCCTTCGATGATGGCACGTGAGTCGAGTCCTTTGACTTCGGCATAGGTGTCGAGTTCGTTGAAGTAAGATACACGAAGGGCAAGATAAGTATTGGCGAAGAGTTTTACGGCTTCGGCTTCCTTCATACCCATGAAGAGAGTGTCAATATTTTCTTTGATGGCTCCTTCCTGCAAGAGTGCAGCGAAAGTCTTGGCTGCTTCCTGCATCTTCTCGACGTCTGTTACTGACTCTATTGCCTTGTTTTCTGCTTCGAATTCGGGCTTATTGATAATCTTGGGATAACCTACGATGATGCGACTTGGATAGAGGTTATCGTAAAGTGCCTTGCTCTCACGTAGGAACTCTGGTGAGAAGAGGAGATTGAATTTCTTTACGCCTTTCTGCGCATACTTCAAATAGAGGTTGCGAGTATAGCCTACAGGGATGGTTGACTTGATGACCATAATGGCATCGGGGTTAACCTCCAACACAAGGTCTATCACTTCCTCAACATGACTGGTGTCGAAGTAATTCTTTACAGGGTCGTAGTTGGTAGGTGCTGCTATCACTACGAAGTCGGCATCGGCATAGGCAGCCTTGCCATCGAGGGTAGCGGTGAGGTTCAGAGGTTTCTCTGCCAAATACTTTTCTATGTAATCATCCTGGATAGGAGAAATCTTATTGTTAAGTTTCTCTACCTTCTCAGGGATTACATCTACTGCCGTTACATGATGATGTTGCGCCAAGAGTGTCGCTATACTCAGTCCTACGTAGCCGGTACCTGCCACGGCTACTTTTATATCCTTAAATTCTCGCATAATGTATTAAGTTTTATTCAAACAGATAGCCATAGTTGTTTCGTAACTCTTCGTATTCCACTTCACAACGCTGGTAGAGTTCTGTATTTTTGTTTTCCCCGAACTTATTTGTAGTGTATTCTATATCTTCCATTAGTGTTCGTCCAGCTTTAAAGATGGGGGTTAGTTCTTCTTTAAAATTGTCGATAAACGGTGCGTAATAGTATCCTATCTCTTCTATCATGAAATAAAAGGTGTCGAAAGCGTCTTTCAAGTCCAGTTTCTTATCATTTACATCTTTCATTGTTTGCAGACGCAGTATATTGATATTCTCCACCTGGGCGGCAACTTCCTGCGCTGTCTTTACTTGATGGAAATAGCGGTCGATGAAAGCAGTGCGCTCGTGTAGGTTACGTTTATAGAATGTAGCACGTTCTTGTTTTGTCGCCTCGTTCTTGCATACTTCCTCAAACCGCTCTGCATGAACGCCCGACACTGCCACAGCCATTCCGCCAACGTCCATGACGAGTCGGCGGTCGCGCGCTATGCGGATGACGTAACCCTCGAGTCCTGCATAGTCACCTGTTACGATACGCAGCAGGGTGCGGTTCTTTGAATAATAGACGAATGGGCGTAAAAGGAAACGCAGACGTTCTGGTTCTGTCTCTGCAACACGCATAAAAGGTTCCATCTGGTTGCAGGGTATTATTGCCACCTCGCCAGTGCTGCAATTCTTGCACAACCTGTATGGTGACATTATTTCTTTCAAATAATCTTGTATCTCTTTGGCGTTTCCTTGTATAAAAATCAAGCCACTGACAGTTGGCTTTTCTACCTCATGCATACCGCCTCTGTTTCTATGGCGCGGCACGTACTTTATGGTTCTATGAACAAAGTATGTCAGTCCGTCTTTCTTGATTTGTTCTTCGAATGATGACACCTTCTTATGGTGCACAAAAAGGTAGCACCAGGAAGTGTCGGAGGTATTCACCTCAGTATATTTCTTTACCACTGGACCAGTTATCTCTTCTGGCTCAGAAACGTGTTTGCCCTTTAGAAATTCATTGCTTTCAGTTGGCTGAAATCCCTTTGTTTCGTTGGCTGTAGATTGAGAAATCGTGCAATCCTGCTTCATAACCTCTCCCCCTACTTTATGTCATTGTTGGCTGTCATCATTTGGGATGCTAACGCCTGTTTCGCAATAACACTGTTCATAAAATCATGCTTTTGATGTATGTGACGACTTTACATTCCACCTATTTCGGTAGTGTTGGGATATATCTATCAGGTTCCCCGTATAGTGACGGTAAAAAAATAACTTGGCACAATTTAACGGAGTAAATTACATAACAAATATGGTTTCCTTGTCATATCTTTTTGGATATTTTGAAGCCATTCATCAGTCACAATGCGTGGCATTCTTCGCTATGCTCAGGCGTTTCACGGAGTTCTCATTCTTCACGTCTCCAAACTATCTCAAAAATCTATGACATAAATTATACCATTTTATTTTTTCACCGTCACATAATAATGGTTTTATATACCAAATACGGATTTATTCCACAAAGATACTGTTTTTCTTACATTTTATAACCATCTTCGTCCCGAAATCTCTCAACTTCCTGCGTTTTCATGTAGAAATGTTTTACAAATCTGCTATTTGTATGCTATAAATATCCAGAGACTTCGTCCCTGGTTACTAAAAGTACAGCCTTCCAGGCTTATTGAACACTTACTTACAAAAAGGTCTTGCTCCTAACTCATTGTCAGGAACAAGACCTTATACATTTATGTCTGTAACAAATTTCGTTTACATCTATGGTTTACTGTATCATCAGTACCTTATTTTCTTGTCGCCAACGATGTATATGCCTTTCTGTGGAGCGGTGATACGGCGTCCATTAATGTCATATATGGCAGTTTTATGATTAGGGGCGGACAGTTGTGACTCTACTGTTGCGATGCCTGTTGCTTTCGTATAAGTAAACGTTACCTTACCCATAATCTGTTTATTCTTTCCCGCAGCATCCACATCACTGGTAGTAATGAGCGAGTTGTCGAACTTCAGCACGATGTTCTTTGTTGCAGAAAATCCCTTTGCCTCAGCCGTTACTGGCGTTGAACCAGCCGTTCCGCCTGGCAGTTTCACCGCGCTGGCGAGTACTGAAGCATCAGCACCATCAATGCATATATCTGTTAACGTTATGGAACGGTCGGCTGTGGTAGAGGTGTTATTGCTATAACCCTCCAGTTTTATGCCTGTTATAACATAGCCCGACGCTACGCTGAAGGTTATGGTATTGCCATTGTTATTAGTGCGCATCTTAATATAGCCGTTCTTTGCAGACGCTGTCAGTTCTTGGTTCTCGCCTGCTACGTAGCATGTGCCACTCACCTTACCCTTATCCTCTGCCGGCATTGTCAGTTCCTCTGTACCGCTGTCTGTTGGGTCTGAAGGTGTATCCGTTGTAGGGGCGGCCGGGGCGTTATTAACTGTCTTCGTAACATACGTTGTTCCGTTAATGCCGAGATAGTCAGGCAGACTGTAGCCGAGGTGAGGTGGCTGGTTGTATGATGAGTTTTGCCATGCTATGCCCATGCGGTAGAGATGGTCCTCCATTAGGCATGGCACCTTATACTTTGTCTCTTCTGGCGTAGAGAATATCATCAGCGTGCACTGTGCGGAGGTATGGTCATCCTCGTGCGCATACATTATTATTTCTTCGCGCCAGTCGCCCATGATGTCTGCCTGCAGGCAGGGTGTGCCCTTCGTTGTGTTACATGTTGAAGGACTGCCGTATGCTGCAAACTCCTGAAAGGTTGTAATCTTCTTGCTTGCCGTGTTATAGGTGCGGATGCGTGGTGCACACTTACCGGTGCCACCGTCGTAACGTCCATCGAAGGTTTGGTCGTACGGGTCGCCTGTCCAGTATATGCGGTAGTTCGTATCAGGCTTGCTGCTGAGTAGCACATCGCCTGTGTCACACGAACGAATGTTACCATCGGCTGACGACCAGAACTCATAGCCACGATGCGCTGGGATAAAGTCGGCTGCCAGACCGCGTCCATTGTCCTCCGTGCCTGTTGCACTGACAAGGAGTTCGCCTGTTGTAGCGTCGTGTACGTCATATCCGTACGGGCTTTCCTCATGTGGCATCATTATCTCCAGTCCCTTACGGTCTGGACAGAGGTCTGCCAAGTGTATGGCATCGCCGTGCCCCTTACCTGTAGAACACAGTAGCGAGCCGTCATGTCCTATAGTTGCGCCACCTATTACTATCTCGTCATAGCCATCGCCGTTCACGTCGCCGACGCTAATGCCATGCACTCCCTGTCCGTAACTGGACTTGTCTGTGCCGTAAGATAGTACCTTACCATCACCGTCAACCGTGTTCCAACTCTTTGCCGCTGTACCGCGATGTAGCCAGCGTGTAGATAACTGCTTGCCGTCCCAGTCTATCGCCCACAGGTAGCAACGTGTGTAATAGCCACGCTGCATGATGGCAGTAGGTTTTCCGTCTTCGCCATCGAGGTAAGCCACAGCCGCGTTGTATCTGTTGCCACGGTTATAGTTGGTGTCGCCCCATGCACTTGAACTGTATGAAGTTGCCGCCTTAGGGAAAGAGTCTGCCGAACGGCTTGGTGAATAGTATATGGTGTGCATGGCGGCACCCGTCTCTCCGTTGAATACAGTAAGGAACTCCTCACCGCCACTGATGCGACCATTGCTGTTAACGTAAGTCTTTGTATTGTCAACATCGGTCACTGCTGCCTCCGTTCCTGCCTTGCTGACGTAGTTGCCCTTACCGTCCTTTGAGCCTGGTGCTGTCTTGCAGATTACTTCTGCCTTGCCATCGCCGTCAAAGTCGTAAACGAGGAACTGCGTGTAGTGATTGCCCGAACGTATGTTCAGTCCGAGGTTGATGCGCCACAGTTGTGTGCCGTCCATGCGGTAAGCGTCAATGATGCACGGCGAGGTGTAGCCGTTATAGCCGTTGTCCTGCTGATTGCTCGGCATCCACTTCAATACCAATTCGTAGTTGCCATCGCCATCGAGGTCGCCAACGCTGATATCGTCTGGTGTGTAGTATGCTGTTTTGCCATTAGCAGCGGCTTGAGGTGCAGGACGGTTTACCTTTATCGTGGTGAACATATTGTCCCACGCCTTCACTTCTTCTGTCTGCTTTACGCTGCCTGAGCGCACTTCCTCCAGTCGGTATGTTGCTCCTGGCTTTCCTGTCTTATCAAGGTAGTTGGTCTTGGCGGTTAGTCCTTTTACTATCGCTACGCCATCTCGATAGAGGTTGTATGATACATTGGCGCCATCGTCTGCCTTCAGTGCGCGCCATGTTACGAGGATGCCCGTCTTTGTTGCTACTGCCACTGGGGCACGCTTTGTCAATGTCTCTGCTGCGGACGTCTGCACTGGCAACATTGTTGCTGCCGCCATAGTGCAAGCCATTAATAGTTGTTTCATGTTAGTTTAGTTGTTTGGTTGTTTGGTTGTTTGGTCGTTTGGGAGATTAGTCGTTTGGTCGTTTGGGAGATTGGGCGTTTGGGAGATTGGTTGTTTGGTTGTTTGGGAGATTGGTCGTTTGGGAGATTGGGCGTTTGGGAGATTGGGCGTTTGGGAGATTGGGCGTTTAGTCGTTTGGGAGATTAGTCGTTTAGTCGTTTGGGAGATTGGGCGTTTGGTCGTTTGGGAGATTGGTCGTTTGGTCGTTTGGGAGATTAGTCGTTTAGTCGTTTGGGAGATTGGTCGTTTGGGGGGCGTTTAGTTACTTATTTCGTCATGCGACGATAGAGTTCTACCATCTGCGTGGTGAGTTTTTCTGGTGTGAAGCGTTCCATGCAATACTGGTACACCTGCTCTCCTCGTTCCTTGCATTCCTCTGACGATGCCATGAGTTGGTGTATCGCCTGCGTTATTTGCTTTATTCTTGTTGGATCTACCTGTATCGCTGCTGGTCCTGCTGCCTCTGGAAGCGACGATACGTTGCTCGTTATCACGGGACACTTCTGCAATGCTGCTTCAACGACTGGTAGTCCGAAGCCCTCGTAGAACGATGGGTACACCAAGCAACGCGCACGACGGTAAAGTGCCTGCAGAGTGCCTACATCGTGTATGTTGCCCTCTATGCGCACGTAGTTACGCAGTTTGCGCTCTTCTATGTACCTTTCTACCTTGCTGCGGTATTCCCTTCCATTACCTACAGCAATCAGCAATGGGCGTTCGTTATCGGGCATGGCATCCAGTGCCTTTACTATTCCGAGAAGATTCTTGCGAGTGTTTATGGAACCTACGGTGAGGATAAACTCCCTACCCTGCGTGTAAGGCAGGACGCGGTTGCATATACGTTGCGCCTCGGCTATGTCCATAGGCGAATAGAACGTGCGCTGCACTGGCTGGTATATTACTGATATTCTCTCTTCGGGCACACCGTAAAAGCGCATTACGTCACGCTTTGTCGACTCACTGATGCACACCACGTGCGTAGCGTTGCGTGCCGACCAACCATACTTCATGTCGTAAATGTGGCGGTCTATCATAGTGTACATGTCGGGGAAGGTGCGCCATGCCACGTCGTGCATGGTCACGATAGAGGGTATTCCTGCCTTAACGATGTCGCGTGGCAGTTCGTTTGACAAACCGTGGAACAATCGGCAACCATCGTTAGCCGCCTTTTTACCCAATCGGAAGGTGCGTTCTATACTCTTGCAGTCATAAAGTACTGGTGTAATGTCAGGAAACATCTCCTGTACGTCCTGTACGAGTGTGCGGCTGTAGTTGCCCAGTCCCGTGTTGTTATGATAATATCGCTTAGCGTCGTAGCCTATCTGCATCATCGTTTTTTGAAATAATCAGGTGAGGTATTGCAAGTTACTTGACTGCAAAGGTACTAAAAAAATATGAAAGTAACAATCTTTTTTTGGTATTACAAAATAAAAGTTGTAATTTTGTACTTATGACATACGTTGACGTTATATTGCCAGTACCGCTATATGCGCTATTCACTTATTCCGTGCCCGAAGGATTAGAGGGGAGCGTTATGCCCCTCGTAAGGGTCACGGTGCCATTCGGTATCACCAAGACACATACCGGAGTGGTAGCACGTGTGCACCATGACAAGCCCAATGGCGATATGGTTATCAAAGATATCATTGCCATAATAGACAAGAAACCTATACTGCTCGAGTCGCAATATCGCCTGTGGACGTGGATATCCGACTACTACATGTCGCCCATTGGCGATATTCTCGTTGCCGCTCTGCCCCAGGGCATGAAGAAAGAAGACGGCTACAAGCCACGCACGGAGACGTATGTGACGCTTGCTAATGACTACCGTAATGCGCAATCGATACGTAACGCGCAGAGCATGCTGGCAAGGTCATACAAACAACAGCAGGCGTTCAATACATATACCGCCCTTTCGCTATGGGACAAGACGGTGGAACAGGGAGGAAAGGGGAGTAAGGAGATTACGCGAGAGGAACTCTCGAACTCGGCTAACTGTAATACGTCGATAATAAAAAATCTCGTGGACCGCGGCATACTGCGCCTATATGAGAAGGAAGTTGGCAGACTAAACAGCAGCGGAGAGCCCCACCCCGAGAATATCAAGCCGTTGAGCGAGGCGCAACAGCAGGCTAAGGATGCGCTGGAAAACTGTAAGGACACGGGGGGCATATCGCTACTTCACGGTGTTACTTCGTCGGGTAAGACCGAGATATACATTCATCTTATACAGGAGGCTATCGACCGTGGCGAACAGGTGATGTATCTGTTGCCAGAAATTGCGCTGACCGTGCAGATTACGCATCGCCTTCAGCGGGTGTTCGGCAACCGTCTGGGCATATACCACTCTAAATATTCTGATGCTGAGCGCGTGGAGATATGGCAAAAGCAACTCTCTGACGCTCCATACGACGTAATCCTCGGTGCACGTTCGGCTGTATTCCTGCCTTACCAACGTCTCGGACTGGTGATTATAGACGAGGAACACGAGTCCAGTTTCAAACAGTATGACCCCACTCCGCGTTATCATGCTCGCTCCGTGGCACTGATGATGGCACGATGGAGCGGGGCGAAAGTGGTGCTGGGAACGGCAACGCCGGCTGCGGAAACGTATTTCCTGGCATCGCAACACAAGTATAACCTCGTAGAACTGACGCAACGTTACAAGAACATACAGTTGCCTCACATAGAGGTTGTTGACGTGAAGGACCTACGCCGCCGCAAGATTATGCGCGGACTGCTGTCACCCCAATTGAAGAACGCCATTGCCGAGGCTCTGAATGGTGGCGAACAGGTGATACTGTTTCAGAACCGTCGTGGCTTTTCGCCTGTGATAGAGTGTCATGAATGCGGCTGGTCGCCTAAGTGTCCTAACTGCGATGTGTCGCTTACCTACCACAAACTGATGTCGGCATTGACATGTCACTACTGCGGTTACACCTACCCCATGCCGCGTGAGTGCCCCGATTGTCACAACCGTGACCTGCGCGACCGTGGTGCGGGAACCGAGAAGGTGGAGGACGCTATAAGCGACGAATTCCCCATGGCACGCATAGCACGCATGGACCTCGACACCACACACACACGAAACGCATACGAAAGGATTATATCCGACTTCTCCAACGGTAAGAAAAACCTGCTGATAGGAACGCAGATGGTGACGAAGGGACTGGATTTTGATAATGTTAGCGTGGTGGGCATACTCTCTGCCGACACTATGCTGAACCAACCCGACTTCCGTGCTTACGAACATGCCTTCATGATGATGACGCAGGTGGCGGGCAGAGCAGGCAGAAAAGGAAAACGCGGACGGGTAATTCTGCAGACTATGAGTCCGGGATTACCCGTAATACGCCAAGTGGTGGAGGGTGACTACAAGGGCTTCTTCCGCATGCTGATGGCGGAACGCAAGGAGTTTCATTATCCTCCATTTACCCGACTTATCGACATATTCCTAAAACACAAGGACGAACGTACTGTTGATACCGCTGCTATCGAGTTAGGATACCGCCTGCGCCAGTACCTGGGCGAGCGGGTGTTGGGACCCGATAAACCATCCGTAGCAAGGGTAAAGACGCTGCATATACGCAAGATTGTCTTAAAACTGGAGCCGGCTCTCGTATCGGCTGCCACGAGACAGCGCATACGCCAAATAACGGAAACGTTGGCAAAGGACAAGCGTTACAAGGCGGTGACGGTGTATTTTGATGTTGACCCAGCATAAAAGGGTTATTAAGTGGCGGTTAAAAACAACCTGACACAATTTAACGGAGTTATTTACATAGGGGGGATTCTATAAATTATACCCACGTTTATATGTAGCCGAAGTTAATAACATTAATGAATGTACCGCACTGGGAGCATGCAGTTGGAATATGGAGCCGAAGTTTTCAACTTCGGTGTTCCCTGTATCTCATCCAATACCGAAGTTGGAAACTTCGGCTCCATATTCCTACTGCCTTAATACCTTTAGCATGTTCATAAATGCTTTCGATATAGGAGCATTTTTATATCTCATTTCAATACCGAAGTTGGAAACTTCGGCTCCATATTCCTACTGCCTTAATACCTTCTACATGTTCATAAATGCTTTCGATATAGGAGCATTTTTATATCCCTCGTTTTCAATTCTTTTTCTTAAAGACGAACTTAAGGATAGTAAACTGCACCAGCATGGCTATGCCCATCACTACGAACGGAGCGATAAGGGGATGGATTCCTATATGCATACAGGCAGAGAAGAGCACGGTATGCAACAGGAAGTTTACGGCATGGCTACCCGAGAAGCCTATGAAGCGGTGCCACGTTGGAGTGGCGCGGAACGTGAAGATGCAGGTAAAATAGAAGTTTACCGCAAAACTTACGATGTAGCCTATGACGTAAGCGAGGCTGGTGGCATTGGCACGCGACATATACTGTATGATGCTGGGAAAGTAAGAGTCTATCACCATGAGCGCTATCAGATAGACAACGTAGTGTATTCCTGCCGCCATGCAACCATTAATGATAAATCTTATGAACTGCGCCTTGCCCTTATCGCCGTTCTTTATGGATGTTATAATCTCTCTTATATTCATATTTTTACTTAATGACTATTTTCTGGTCTAACAGGTTGTTAATGTAAACCGATAATGTGCCATTAGCATAAACCAGTTGCAGGCGTATATGGTCAATCTTCTCGGGGTCATACCACTTGCCGTTGGTGCCTCGGTTGTATCGTTTCCAACTGTCGGCAGTGGCAAGTTTGTTGCTACTCCTCCATGTCTGCTTCTTGTATCTTACC
This sequence comes from Prevotella sp., assembly GCA_036844425.1. Lineage (GTDB taxonomy): Bacteria > Bacteroidota > Bacteroidia > Bacteroidales > Bacteroidaceae > Prevotella. Next base: position 11,751 of record DAIUFT010000071.1, read on the forward strand.
TCTGGAATCAGCGTTTCGCCATCAAGCCAGTAAGACAGTTTACCCGCTTTGAACAGACAGCCCTGGTAGTTCTGTTGCTTCAGGTCTATGTCGGTAACGAAGTTGAAGTTCTTCTTCTCGTCAAATTTCTTTAACTCCGTTGTCGGCATGACGTCCGTAGCATCCTGTTCCATCTTAAATCCAGCGAAAGTAGAGTTTACTGCCGTGCAATAACCGTCGGGACGCTGTTTGCTTACAATCCAGTCATAGTAGTCTCCCTGCATCCATATTAGTCGCAGAGGGTTGTTTTCGGATTCTGGCAGGATGTAAGGGCGAACGTTATTCTTCTCGGAGTCACGCGTAATCTGTTCGGTACGGCTTACCACTCCGTTTTCATCAACGTTGTATTTGAAGATCTCGTACACCCTTCCGTGTTTGCCGTTTACGGGCATTGAGGCATACACCGTGTTGACGTCTGCAGGGTCTATCGCCATTCCTGCGCTGTAACAGTGCTCAATGTCGGGCGACTGATGAAAGTGTCCGCCAGAGTTACCGATAAAAGTCTTGTTCCACTTCTTTCCGTTCCAGCGCGCATAGTAGAAGTCGTGCGAACGTTTGTCGGTTGATATTCTCACCATGCCTATCACAGGGTGTCCCTGTTTGTCGGGAACCACCTGGAAGACCCAATCTCTTTCGTCAGTAATGTCAACAAGAGTGGCAGGGTATTGCTTTGCATAATCATCACGCTTAGTAACCTTCAATGGTCCATCGGCAATGTTTGACAGTACGTTACCGTTGATATCCTCCAGTTGCAGTCGGTTGATATCTACGTAATTAAAGTACAGCCAGTTAGGTGACTCGTTGTCAGGATGTCCCGTGGTATATGTAAGGTAAATCTTATCCTTGCCGTTCGAGGCGTATTTAGCGTATGGGCGTGCTCCCGTTGACTGCACCATCTGGTATGGTCCCCACTCTGTTTTCACCTCATCCTCAGCGTCGGGCAGGGAGTATTTGGCAATGGTAGGATGCCAGTTAATGCCGCGCCAACACAGGTAGAAGTGCGTAGGGTCGTCTGACAGTATGAAGGGCGATGGATAGGTAGTATTGTTCTTGGTCTTAATGACCTTCTCCTCGCCCAGCGTAGTGATGTCGCCAGGCACGCGGCTGATGCGATAATAGAAACACGGCTCGTCGGTATGGCGTGAGTAGAAAATCATTATTCTACCATCGGGCAGGGCGAGGAAGGTAGGGTTGTCATGGTCATCAGGCTGGAAATAGGAGCGAACGAGTACCTCTGTCTGTTTCTTTGCCGTGAAGTCATATTGCATAGCCTTTATGTTGCCATGGATATCAATGTAGCCAAGGTAACTCATGTTAATCTTACCGTCCTTACTCTCGTAGTGCATGGCGCGTGGGTCAGCGAACCAACACCATGCTCCTTCTTCCGTAACGCGGTGCCCGCTATACGACTGTTCTGCATTTCTCGCACTTTCGTATTGCTGAGGTTCCGCAGTCTGTGGCGCTGCCGCGAGGCATGCAGGAAGCAACGTAGCCATTATGAGTGTGGCAAATGACTTTTTACTTATGTTCATATTCTTTACATTTAAGGTGTGAGTAAAATGATACTATTGTCACTTACGAGGGACAAAGTTACAAAAAAATATCGATAAAAGCAATGTTTCCTTTCTAATACGCTTGTATATATGCATGTACTTATAACCACCATCGGTCAATAAAATGTTAGAGCAGCAAAATGTTTCGAATTGTTGGAATATGGAGCCGAAGTTTTTAACTTCGGTTATCCCTGTGCCACATTGCTAATGCCGAAGTTGGAAACTTCGGCTCCATACTCCTATTGCCGTGAACACCTGTTGCTTGTTCGTTAATGTTATTTTTAAGGATAACCGAAGTTGGAAACTTCGGCTCCATATTCCTATTGCTTGAACCTTGTTGCTTGTTTATTAATGTTGTTTACTTCGGTCCTTATATGTGCCACATTGCTAATGCCGAAGGCAGGACAGCAAATGTTTTGAGCAGTTGGAATATGGAGCCGAAGTTTTTAACTTCGGTTATTCCTGTGACACATTGCTAATGCCGAAGTTTTTAACTTCGGCTCCATATTCCTATTGCCGTGAACACATGTTGCTTGTTCGTTAATGTTATTTTTAAGGATAACCGAAGTTGGAAACTTCGGCTCCATATTCCTATTGCTTGAACCTTGTTGCTTGTTTATTAATGTTGTTTACTTCGGTCCTTATATGTGCCACATTGCTAATGCCGAAGGCAGGACAGCAAATGTTTTGAGCAGTTGGAATATGGAGCCGAAGTTTTTAACTTCGGTTATACCTGTGCCACATTGCTAATGCCGAAGTTTTTAACTTCGGCTCCATACTCCTATTGCCGTGAACACCTGTTGCTTGTTCGTTAATGTTATTTTTAAGGATAACCGAAGTTGGAAACTTCGGCTCCATATTCCTATTGCTTGAACCTTGTTGCTTGTTTATTAATGTTGTTTACTTCGGTCCTTATATGTGCCACATTGCTAATGCCGAAGGCAGGACAGCAAATGTTTTGAGCAGTTGGAATATGGA
>DAIUFT010000072.1:0-14071 GCA_036844425.1 Prevotella sp.
TCGAAAATAACCTCGAAATATAACAAAGGTAATTTATAGAACCACCCATAAATAAAAAAATGCCGAAACTCCATAAAGAGCAAGGCGTAAAACTTATTGAATTATAACTATGGCAAATTGGGCAAGTGTGCGTTATCGCATTGAAGGCAAAAAGAATGATCTTCAAGAAATATACGACCAATATCAGACACTTCTAAGCAAGAAGCAGTATGAAAAGGGAAATGACAAGCATGTTTCAGAATTAAGCATAGTTGATGGTCTTGGGATAGACTGCAAGAAGCCAACTCTTAGGGGTAATATAATAAGGTGTGAGTTCGTGGGTAACTCTCTGAGTATTGAAGCCGAGGAAGATTGGGTTACGGCAGATTTCCGACATCCGCTTGAAAGGCATTATGACGGCATGAAGATATACTATATGCTGGAGAGTTATCGCGATGAGACTTATGCAACCAATGATGTGGAAGGCAAGTATTTCCCGACACGTGTCAGCGTGGACTATCACTTGGCAGAACCGGTAATGGCTGGCTACGAGCGGTTCAACAGCATGAAAGAAGCATTGGACTATTTCGCCAGAATCTTGAAGCGTAACACTCTCACTATTGAGGACATAGACAAGTGGAATCAAGAACATCCTTGGGAAGACGGATTCATCTATTTCAATAAATTTGAGGTTGAACAGCAATGATGATAGTTGCTCAGAGCATGACAGAGTAAGCCGAAACGCTGCAAAGGGAGTAGGCAAAACCTATAAAAAGGAGTAAAACATGTTTCTCTTTCTGTGCGGACTCTTGATAGTTGTGTTTGGCGGTTACATACTGATAAGTCTCATACAACTTGCTTTTATGATTATCGGCTGGGGTATTCAAGCCATATTCAGCATCTTTGAATAATAAGAATATGACAAAAATATCATCATACAAAGAATTTAGACTATTGGCAGAGCATCCACGACATCGTAATGTTCCTGCCATTTTTTTGCTCGAAGTGATAGAGACGGAAGAGGTTGAAGAGGGACTACTCTCATATTATCCTCAATATAAGGTGAGGACTTATAGCCTTGCATACGCCACGAAATTGGAAGATGCAGAAAGACTGATGCGCCAAGACATTCTCTATCGTAAGAAACAGAAGGAGACGGATGACTGGATGAGAGATGTATTCTGCTATTACATTTCAGAGAAACCTTTAGGCATTATGCTCTCAAAAGGCGAATATCTCTCGCAGCGTATGTATGATGCAGAAGGCAGATCAATAGACAAGAGTCTTTGCTGCACAGGCTTCGGCACTTATTGTCCGAACATCTGCAATCTATCTGAGTACGACCGCCATGACGATGAGACATTCTATGGACGTACTGAAGAACAGATAAGGTTTCACAAGGGCGACATTGTGGAAGTGATGAGAGGGCACGATGTGAGACTTGCTGTTGTGGTCGGCACTCCGCCTACTGAAGAATGGATAAGTAAGAAACTGAAAGAGATACAAGACAGGATGAGGTCGGAAGTCATGCCGTTTGACTTTGACATTTCTGACGACTCCTATACTGTGATAGACGGACCGGGATACGACTATCATGACCATGTGTCGGCAATGCAGGTTTTTGCCCCTCATTATCCCATTCCGTACGACATTCAAGAGAAATATAAGGGTTTTCTGCACTTTTTATAGTCAGAATTTTCTTATCTCGGAAAAACAGGGTATTATTCGCGTGACAACATCTAAAAAATAGAAATATGACAAACAACAACTCTACAACGAACAGTGAGAAGAAGCCAGTTATTAACAACGAAAAGGCTCTGCGTCTGATTGACCTCATCCAGCAAGGCGACACCAATGCAGAGAACGACTTGGCTGAACTCGGCACCGTATTCATCAAGGCTGTGGCAAAGCAGTATGTCGGCAAGGGACTCTCTGATGACGAACTTATCGCTGCCAGCCTCCACGGACTGATACGTGCCAGCCATAAGTTCGACAAGTCGCGTGGTTTTACCTTTGCGGCTTATGCAGTCTGGTGGATGCGAGAGGCTATCTTGCAAAAGATTCGTAAGACAGCAAAAGAAGCAGAAAAATAACTTATCAAAAAGATATGATATACACTGAATTAGGCGACATTCGAGCGCTAACACTCATCAGAGTAGTTCTTGAAAGAACGGAAGACGAAGAGTTGAGAACACAACTGCAAGAGTATCTTCAAAACAATGAAGAACTATGGTCTGACGCTCATCAAAAAGACTTTTACGACTTTGCCACCACTCTTGCAAAAGAGTGGGTGGCGAAACATCAATCATAAAGTAACAAAACTATATCGCTGACAATGAAAGAGATTGAAGTAGAAATATATTTAAATGGGACTAATGAAGGTGCTACTGCCAACCTTTCTGACGAGGAAGCAGAAAGGTTGCTGGCATTATGGAAAGAAGCACAAGACACCATTCTTTGCAACGTGGAAGAAGACGAATATTGGGAAAAGTTTGACCCTTGGTTAAAGGCGAAGGCTCCCGACCTATATGAGAAGATAATGGATGCCTTCTACCAGGAAACCAGCGAGCGATTGAGCATAGGAGGATGGGCTGAGAGTGATGAATACATGTCAATAGGTCATGACATAGACGGGGCGTATCTTGATTACGACAATGAAGTTGTCATCAATCAGATTTTTCCTCCATCAGAATAAAAGTATAAACAAAATGAAAATATATCTGAAAGTAAAGAAAGACAATGCCTATCATGTTGACAGCCTTTGGAGCAAGCACATTAAGGAGCAAATTCTGGAAACAGTCACAGAGGTAAGTCAAAATTGGATGTTTGAGCTGAAGTTATATCCTATGTTTTATCAAGAGGATACGCATAGCCACTTTGTTACAGTAAACAACGAACGGTTCTTCTTCGAGTGCTTGATGTATGAACTTTGCTTTGTTTGGGAATTAAATGATTTCGAGGGATACGAGGACGAGTACTTTAACCTCGCAGATGAAAGAAATATTTTTTTAGATAGCCATAAGGTAGAACCTCCCAAAGAATACGTCTATATCGGGTCATACATATATGGACAAGAAGAGCCGCTTACTCTCCCTGGACTTGTATTCGACCCCGAATCTGAAGACGGTGAAATTTTGGCAGAATGTATGTTTACGAGTGATTTTGAGGACGAACGCCTGAAACGGGCATATATGTTCGATAAAAAGAATGAGGAAAGTGAAAGGGATACTCCAATTTTGTAGCATTGCCCTACTGGCAATGCTTACATGTTCTTCGTGCCAGAACAAGTCTCACGATACAAGTCTCGACAAGAGTGAAGACAAGTTTGACTCTATCGAGACTTGTCACACAATAGTCTCAGATGACAGTCTCGTGACTGCCATTTGGTACGATACTGGCGAAGGTGGTACAGCCCCCGACATAGACTGTGTGGTGAAGTTTAAATCATCTGACGGCAAGCAACACGAAGAGCATCGTCCTCTGTTGCGTCTCGCCCATCCTCATGACGACTACAGTCACCATGAAGTACAGAAAATTGTAAGTCTCAATGATGAATACGGCAACCGCTCATACGTATTCTTCCTACTTGCCAAAGTGGATAGCAACGTGTATGCCCATGACATCGTTGCTTTCGAGATTATTGGTGACAGCCTAAGGTATTTGTATCACTATCATATTGATTGACAAGACATGGAATCTGACATCGCTATTTTCGCATCGCTGATGCATAACATAAAAGTACGCTACAACTTAGAGGGAAAACGAGAAGAGTTGGAGGAGATATACAACCTCTACCAAGCCTTCATACACAAACAGCGTCCTGTAATGGAGGAAGATGAAGATGCCGGTTGGGAAGGAAACATCATATTGGCACTCGGTGTGGACTATGGGACTTGCAATCTCTGTGGTAACATCAAGAAATGTGAACTTTCGGAAGGATTCCTAAGTATGGAAGCGGAAGAGCTTGGACTCATCACCGATTTCCACACTCTTCTCAAAAATCGATTCAAGGATATGATAATCTATTTCTTGACAGAAGACCCAGAAAATGAAACGTATGTGACCAATGATGCAGATGGCAAGTACTTCCATGACCTGCCAGAAGGTTATTTCGTTGCTCCCTCAGACTATTAAGCCATTGCTTCATTAGAGCATTGACTACAAACTATAAAATTGATTGTGATATGGGACCAAAAACATTTCTAGCAGCATTGATGTATCTAATCATCGTAGCACTTATGTGCTCACCTATTTTGCTCGTATGGAGAGGTTTTACGATGAGTGGCTCAGTAGTAGTCCGAATAGCATTCATCGTGATAGGACTCGTTCTATTGCGTCTATTCAAGCCGATTTCTAATCTTACAGATAAGGACTACAAGATATTCTGATAGCTTGCAACAACAAGGCATATAATAAATATAAGGTGGCATCATGCGTCTTTTGCATGATGCCACCTTTATAATATAGACGAATAGTATTCATCGTCATCTTTTTCTGAATAACGAAAACAGCGATATGAGAATGTTAAAACAAAATTCTCATATCGCTGATATTCAATACTTAGGACTATAAATCCCCCAAACGGAGCGATTAATACTCCTCCTCGTCGAAGAGAAAGTCGTCCTTTGTAGGGTAGTCGGGCCAAATATCTTCTATTGAGTCGTAAGGCTCGCCTTCGTCCTCAAGTTCTTCAAGGTTCTCTATAACTTCGGCTGATATGCCAGAACGGTTAGCATAGTCAAGGAGCTCTTCCTTGGTTGCTGGCCATGGTGCATCTTCCAGTTTTGACGCAAGTTCAAGTGTCCAATACATAGTTCTTTGATTTTTATGGTTTGTCAAGGTGGTATTGCTTCTGTCATGGTGATAGTTCGCTATATCCCCCCCTTTTGTAATTGGCGGCAAAGTTACTATTTTTTTTTCTATCTGCAAGTATTTTGCCATGTTTTTTCTTCTGTATTATTAATAATGTTTAATTTTCTTGATAATACGAAGAGATAGTCTGATAGTCGGTTTACGTAGCGTAACATTATTTGTGCTTGCAGATATGCCTCGCTGGGGGTGTCGTTTTCCGTGGGATATGCTTCGCTATAGAGAGTTACGATGCGTCGTTCGGCACGTCGGCATACCGTTCGGCATACATGGCATTGTGCTGCTTGCGTGCATCCACCAGGCAGAATAAAACTGGAGAGGGGAGGCAGCGAGGCGTTGGCGTCATCAATGAGTGTCTCTATGCGGTCAACTTCCTGTTGTGCCAGTTTTGCGGATGGATAGATAGGCGTATTGTCGGTATCGGTTGCGAGGAAGGTGCATACGTTGAATATGTTGCATTGCGTGCGTTCAATCTCTTGGGCGATAGCCTTACTGGCTTCGTCGGAGCCTAATAATGATGCGAGCATGCCAAGTTGGGAAGACAGTTCGTCCATGGTGCCGTAGGCTTCAAGGCGAGCGGAATCCTTGTAAACACGTTGTCCGCCAACAAGCGAGGTGGTACCCTTGTCGCCTGTTCGTGTGTATATCTTTGTTAGTTTCATTTGCATGGAAGAATTTTATAGTGTTCTGGGTAGCGGTGTGGTCGGATGAGGGCAATGCCAATGTCGCACATGTCGTATGTTATTGTTTGTGCTTTGACAATGTCGTTCCATAGTGTAGCGTTGCCATTATTAATGTCGGTCAATACAATGGCACTGCATTGGTTGCCATCATCCCTTCTTTTCGCGATAAGTTCAGTGAGCACTCCACTGTTGAGGGTGGCGTGGATGGAGAGTGAGGTAAGGCTGGCGTATATGGATTCGTGCTGTTTGATTTCAGTTCTCACGCATCCATAGTGTATTGCTGTTACCATAATATCGGGCATGTTGCCATGCGTGAGTATAGACTCTGGCTGTATGTAGTTAGCCAGTCGTAGCATTAATTGTGCCTTAGCCGTATCCGCGGACGATGCTGTGGGAAAGCGAGTCGCAAGGTCGTCGTAGGCATAGTATGGCGTTTTTTCACGTATTACGTCATGAAGAAAAGCAAAGTCAGTCTTAGACTCGATACCAAAGCCGTTACTTTGCCACCAACGTGATATTAAGTTCATTCTATTTTATGGGTGGTTCTATAAATTACCTTTGTTATATTTCGTGGTTATTTTTGAGGTCAAAGTGTAAGTGAGTGAAGAAGTGTAGCGTGCTACTCGACTGAGCGAACTTACGCTTTGAACCGAAAAGAACCCGAAAGATGACAAAACGTCATTATGTTAATTCTGTTTTATATAGCGGTGGTAATTTATAGAACCACCTTTTTTAGTTCAGGATATTGTATTCTTGTGTGGTATATGCTCTTAAGCCTTTCAATGAGCACACGTTTCGCGGTAGCAATGTCGCGGAAGGTGATAGGGCATTCCTGGAAGAACCCCTCGTTTACTTGTGCGTCAATGATGCGGTTCACTACGTTAGAGATTGTAGTCTCCGTATATTCCGGCAGAGAGCGTGATGCTGCCTCTACGCTGTCAGCCATCATGAGTATGGCTTGTTCGCGGCTGAAGGGGTTAGGGCCGGGGTAGCGGAAAGGCGTGTCATCTACCACCTCGTCGGGATGCGCATTCTGGTAGGTAGTGTAGAAGTACTTGGCAAGTCCGCGTCCGTGGTGTGTCAGGATGAAGTTGCTTATTACGTCGGGTATGCCATACTTCTTGGCAATCTTTACGCCCTCGGTAACATGGCTGATAATAATCTGTGCGCTCTCCTTGGGTTGCATGCGTGTGTGTGGATTTACGCCAGCCTGGTTTTCCGTAAAGAATACGGGGTTAGTCATTTTTCCTATGTCATGATAAAGCGCAGCGGTCCTTACTAACAGGCTCTTTGCTCCGACTTCGTTGGCTATGGCAGAGGCAAGGTTGCTGACGGTGATGGAGTGTTGGAAAGTTCCTGGCGCTACTTCAGACAGTTTGCGGAGCGCATCACGGTTGATATCAGATAGTTCAAAGAGCGTAACTGGTGATATGAATCCGAAAGTCTTCTCTACGACGAACATCAATGGATAGGTCAGCAGTAGCAGGACGCCATTGCAGATGAAGGTGAAGTAGGGGTGGCGCAGGGCTTCAAAGGTGATGTCTTTGTTGTCAAGAAACTTCACTATGGTGTATGTCATGGCGCAGGTTAATGCGACAAAAATTGCGGTATTGAACATCTGGGAGCGTCGAGACAGTTCGCGCAGGGCACAGATGGCAATGACACCAGCGCAAAATTGCACCAAGATAAACTCGAATTTCTCGCTGACAGCCGCGGCACATATCAGTACCATTACGACGTGTGCCATGAAAGCGGTGCGTGAGTCGAGAAACACACGTATGAACATAGGTACTATGCACAGTGGAAGGATGAAGATGTTGCGTGGGTCGAGGCGCATCATCAGGGCGTTCATCATGGGGAAGATGGTGAGCAGGGTGAACACCATGGCGAGCGAACGGGGCTTGTCGAGGTAGTCGCGGCGGAAGAAAATCATGTAGGTCAGGAAGAACAACATGAGGGTCATTACGTAAAGCCACTGTATGCCGTTCGTGCGCAACAGTTCGTAATGCCCTTTATGAGCCTCGGTGCTGATGAAGTCGTTGTAACTGTCAATCATGCGTGCTTTCTCGTCGGTCACGATATCGCCTCGGTTGATAATCTCCTGTCCCTGTTTCATTACGCCAGAGTTGGTTGGGACCATAGAAATGATGTCCTGTTTAGCGAGTTTGCTGCGCCTTGCGTCAAAACTAATGTTGGGCACGAGGTATTCGTTAAGGTTACATTTCTTAAGTTCCTCACGATATTTCTCGAGCCTTTTGTCAGCGAATAGCGATTCATAAGCCTTCTTCGTAGTGTACATATCCCTCAGGGATGTGCGTTGAGCCTGTTGGTAGTTTACAAGCATGAAGGTGAAAAGGCTGTCTTTAGCGTATGCCTGTTGGTAGTCCTCTTGGCGCATAATGCCCTTATCGTAGATGGCAGTCATGGCATTTGCTACCAGTTGCATGGCGTAAGCGGAAATGCCGGGCAAGCCTTCACCGTATTTCTCAAGGAAGAGCGATGTCTGCTTCTTGCCGATGTTATCGTTGCGAGTGTAGTAGGGGATGTATTCATTGCGTAAAGCCTCCTGCTGTTCCTGCTCCACAATCTTAGGGTCTTTCTGTATAAGGATTTGACCAGGAGAGATTAACTGCGGGTTCATCCAAGGTTCGTTGATGGTATAGGTAAGTCGTGGCTTCTCAGTGTTAGGCATTACCAACACTACTAACGATACAGTAATGATGAGTACGCCCAGCGTAGCCAGTATAGATTTTATGTTGGACAACTTAGAAGTTGTCACGTTTTCCATAGCCATAGTGATGGTGATTTAATAGGGTTAGTTTTCTTATATAGATAACTTTCGACTGCGAAAATACAAAAAAAAAACGGTTCTGACTATAAAAACAAAGAAAAAGTTAGCCGTTACGGGATTTATTTGCTAACTTTGCAACAAAAATACACGTATCACGCTTTATATAACCAATAAAAGAAGATAAAAGATTATAATATTTTTATGAACGAGAGAAAAGTAAGGGTGCGCTTTGCACCGAGTCCTACGGGTGCACTGCATATCGGTGGTGTACGTACAGCCTTGTTTAATTATCTTTTTGCTCGCCAGCATGGTGGAGACCTTATATTCCGCATAGAAGATACTGACTCTAACCGTTTCGTACCAGGAGCAGAAGACTATATTATAGAGTCATTCCGCTGGTTGGGCATAACCTTTGACGAAGGGGTTAGTTTTGGCGGCGACAAGGGACCGTACAGACAGAGCGAACGTAGAGAGATATATAAGAAATACGTGCAGCAGTTGCTCGACAATGATAAGGCATATATTGCTTTTGATACACCAGAGGAACTGGAGGCAAAGCGTAATGAGATAAAGAACTTCCAGTATGATGCCCATACTCGTTTGCAGATGCGTAACTCGCTAACACTGTCAAAGGAGGAGGTTGATGAACTTATTTCTGACGGAAAGCAGTATGTAGTGCGCTTTAAGATACAGCCGGGCGAAGAGGTATTAGTAAACGACCTAATACGCGGTGAAGTTCGTATCAAGACAGATATCCTTGACGACAAGGTTCTTTACAAGAGTGCAGACGAACTGCCTACATATCACTTGGCGAATATCGTGGACGACCACCTTATGGAGGTGTCACACGTAATACGAGGAGAGGAATGGTTGCCATCTGCTCCGTTGCACGTATTGCTTTATCGTGCCTTTGGCTGGGAGGACACCATGCCACAGTTCGCGCATCTGCCATTGCTATTGAAGCCAGAAGGCAAGGGAAAACTCTCTAAACGTGATGGAGATCGCCTTGGCTTCCCTGTGTTCCCATTGGAGTGGCACGACCCTAAGACGGGAGAAGTAAGTTCGGGGTATCGCGAGAGTGGATACTTCCCAGAGGCAGTAGTTAACTTCCTCGCTCTCTTGGGATGGAATCCTGGCACGGAGCAAGAGGTCTTCTCACTTGACGAACTTGTAAAGGCTTTCGACATATCAAGATGTTCCAAGGCAGGTGCCAAGTTCGATTACAAAAAGGGAATATGGTTTAACCATGAGTATATGCTGATGAAGTCAGCCGACGAAATAGCACGTCTCTTTGCGCCAATCGTTGCTAACAATGGTGCTGACGCGAGCATGGAGCAGATAACAAAGGTAGTGGAGATGATGAAAGATCGCGTTAACTTCGTTCAGGAGTTGTGGCCTTTGTGCTCATTCTTCTTCTATGCTCCAAACAGTTACGACGAGAAGACCGTAAAGAAACGTTGGAAGGAAAATTCGGCTGAGGTAATGAAGGAACTGGCGCAGGTACTGCAGGGAGTGGAAGACTTCTCTGTAGAAGGTCAGGAACCAGTCGTTATGGCATGGATAGAAAGCAAGGGCTACAAACTGGGAGAGGTGATGAATGCCTTCCGTCTGTGTCTCGTAGGCGAAGGAAAGGGACCTGGTATGTTTGATATCAGCGCATTCCTTGGCAAAGAAGAGACCATAAGCAGAATAAATAAAGCAGTAGAGGTGCTTGGATAATAATGTACAACATATTATTATATCTATACGAGTTGGGCATCATCGTTGCCACACTTTTCTCTGATAAGGTAAAGAAAATGTGGATAGGCGAACGAGATGCTTTCAAACTACTGAAAGAAAAGGTTGACCCAGAGGCGCAGTATGCATGGTTTCATGCTGCGTCCTTGGGCGAATTTGAGCAGGGACGACCTATCATAGAGGAGTATCGCAGAGAATTTCCTCAGCATAAGATATTGCTAACATTCTTCTCTCCTTCGGGTTATGAAGTAAGAAAGAATTACGATGGTGCCGATATCGTGTGCTATTTGCCTATAGACACGCCAACGAATGCATTGCGCTTCTTAAGAACAGTGCGTCCTGTGGTGGCTTTTTTCATCAAGTACGAGTTCTGGTATAATTATCTTCACATCCTGCGTCATAGGAATGTGCCAGTATATAGCGTAAGTAGCATATTCCGCAAGGAACAAGTGTTCTTCAAATGGTATGGTTATCAGTACAGGCATGTGTTGAAATGTTTTACCCATTTCTTCGTACAGAATGAGGAAAGTAAACGACTTCTTTCTACGCTTGGTATGGATAATGTCATCGTTACGGGTGATACACGCTTCGATAGAGTTATTCAGATAGCAAAAGAAAGTAAGAGTATTCCGGTAGTTAAAGCGTTCAAGAATGGCAAAAAGGTATTTGTGGCAGGTAGTTCGTGGCTTCCTGATGAGCAGATATTCTTGCCTTACCTCGCAAAACACCCTGACTGGAAAGTCATTATAGCACCGCATGTGATAGGCGAAAGCCATCTGGAGCAGATAATGAAGTTGCTTGAGGGGCGCAAAGTATTACGTTATACGCAGATAGATGCAGATGATGTGAATTTAATAGGCGAGGCAGAGGTACTCATTATCGACTGCTTCGGACTGTTGTCATCCATATATAAGTATGGTAATGTGGCGTATGTAGGTGGTGGTTTTGGTGTAGGAATACACAATTTGCCTGAGGCTGCGGTATGGAACATACCAGTTATCTTTGGTCCCAATCATCAAAAGTTCCAGGAGGCGATAGAACTAAAGGAATGTGGCGGAGGTTTTTCAATTAACGATGCCAATGATTTCCAAAAGATAATGGATGATTTCAATGCTTCAGAGGAACTTCTAACGAAGGCGGCCAATGCTGCGGGCAACTACGTAAAATCACGCTCAGGAGCAACAGAGAAACTGCTTGAGATATTAAAAAAGAGGGCGTAGCACTATGCTGTGCCCTCTAAATATATTACAAAGCAAGTTATTAATCCTATTTATTTTAGAATTAAGTAAGTGTTCAAAATTATTCTCGATATTATAAGAACATAAACTTACTCAATTATAAAAATAATTTTGAATACTTATTTAAGAATAAAAAACGACCTAAATCAATGTTGGTAAAGACGTATAGTGCAGCAGTAAACGGACTGGAAGTTAATATAGTCACGATAGAGACAAGCGTAGAGTCGGGACAAACTACAGTGCTTACAGGTTTGGGAGATGAGGCTGTAAAGGAGAGTTTGAGCCGCATCCGTACTGCGTTTGTGTATAGTAATTATAAATATCCTAACAGAGGTATAACGATAAACCTTTCTCCTGCAAACTTACGTAAGGCAGGTTCTGGCTTTGACCTTCCTATAGCCATAAGCCTTTTGGCTGCAAATGGAGGTATGACAGACGAGAGGTTGAATGATTATCTGCTGATGGGAGAATTAGGTCTTGACGGAAAATTAAAGCCTGTAAAGGGTGCTTTACCCGTAGCCATACTGGCACGAAAACTTAAATACAAAGGTTTTATCGTTCCAAAGGAGAATGAGATGGAGGCGGCTGTGGTGAATAATCTTGATGTTTATGGCATGGAGACTTTTCACGAAGTCGTGCAGTTTCTCACAGGCCAGATAGACAGAGACCCAATGGTCTTTGATACGCGCAAGGTTTTCTATGAGCAGCAATATAAGTGCGAACTTGATTTCGCTGATGTCAAGGGACAGGAGAATGTAAAACGTGCCATGGAAGTGGCAGCAGCAGGTGGTCATAACCTAATAATGGTCGGTCCTCCGGGTTCAGGCAAGAGCATGGTAGCAAAGCGATTACCAAGTATTTTGCCCCCATTGACACTGGCAGAGAGTCTGGAAACCACACAGATATATTCCGTAGCAGGTAAATTACCGTCGGGAACATCGCTAATATCACAGCGTCCGTTTCGTGCTCCACACCACACAATATCACAGGTGGCCCTTGTAGGCGGTGGAAATACACCGCAACCAGGAGAAATAAGTCTGGCGCATAATGGGGTATTGTTTGCAGATGAGTTGCCCGAGTTTAATAAGGCAACGCTTGAAGTACTTCGCCAGCCTTTAGAGGATAGGCATGTAACAATAACGAGGGCGAAGTATTCTGTAGATTTTCCTTGCTCGTTCATGTTTGTTGCAAGTGCTAATCCGTGTCCCTGTGGCTATTATGGTGACCCTACACACAACTGTGTCTGCACTCCATCGCAAAGACATCGTTATATGTCAAAGATTTCAGGACCTTTAATGGACAGGGTAGATATACAGTGTGAGATACAGCCTGTGCCGTTTAAGGATATTGCTTCAGTAAGAGAAGGGGAGAAGAGCGAAATGATAAGAGAGAGGGTTATTAATGCTCGCAAGATACAAGCGGAACGCTATAAAGATTTTAAGGGAATACATTGCAACGCCCAAATGACTGAGAACATGATACATCAGTTTGCACAACCTGATGAAGAAGGCGTGGAAATGCTGCGTGTGGCCATGGAGAGAATGTCGCTTTCGGCACGTGCTTATAACCGAATACTGAAGGTAGCACGTACCATTGCCGATTTAGATGCATCGCCAGAGGTTAAGTTGCGCCATCTTGCTGAGGCTATTAGTTATCGAAATCTGGACCGAGGAGACTGGGCGGAGAGGTAGAATAGCGTAATGGACCATCCCTATTGCTTTCATTAAAGGTACGCATTGTACCTTTAAGGTGGGGTTCTATAAATTAGCTTTGTCGTATTGCAAGGCTATTTTCGAGGACAAATTGTTAGTGAATGAAAGAGGACTCCGTGAAACGCCTGAGCACAGCGAAGAATGCGGGCATTACGACTGAGTGAACTGACGATTTGTACCGAAAAGAGACTGCAAGATGACAAAACGTAACCCATATAATTAATGATGTTTTTTACGGTGGTAATTTATAGAACCCACCTTAAGTACTAATGATAACCGTGTGTATCGAACTAAACAATACTGTTGCAGGGGAATGGTTTTGACAGAAAAGAACGCCTAATAAAGCAAAAAATAGCGAAATAGAGCATTTGTTTTGAGTTTCAATTGGTTGTGGCAGTCGTTGGCTTTAATTGGCAGTGACAAGAAAATGAGGAAAAAGCAGATTGGAGAAATAGAAACGCTTTCAAATCATTACCCAACAGAAACGCCCTAATAAGCATTTTTAACGATGTCGGTTCAATCTTCTCCATTCTGCGTAGGTTTCGATTTTGCCATGCAGCTCTCATAGTTTAATTTTGCACCGAACAAAAAAGTAAGGAATTATGAGATGCACTTTCAAGACAGTCTTCTATGTAAATGGAAGCAAGGAGAGAAACGGAATTGTCCCTATCATGGGACGTGTGACAATCAACGGAACTATCGCACAGTTCAGTTGCAAGCAGAGCGTTACCAAGGCTATCTGGGATGCCAAGGGCAACAGAGCCATCGGCAAGAGCAAGGAAGCCAAGGAGGTGAACTTTGTGCTTGACAACATCAAGGCGCAAATTGCCAAGCATTACCAACGCCTTTCCGACCGTGAGGCATTCGTTACCGCAGAAATGGTGAGAAACGCCTACCAAGGCATAGGAACGGAGTATGAGACATTGCTCAGAGCCTTTGACAAGGAGAACGCAGCTTTTGCCAAGCGTGTGGGTAAGGACAGGGCAAAGACTACTTACAACAAGTATCTAACGGTGAGAAAGTATGTTGCCGAGTTCATCAAGTATCAGTACAAGCGCAGCG
>DAIUFT010000073.1:0-3490 GCA_036844425.1 Prevotella sp.
ATAAAGTCAGTAAAAACTAAGTAATTTTGTAGACTTATTTCAGGTAAAGACAAAGGGGCTTAATTACGTTGTAATCACTATGCTTTTACAGTGTAATTAGATAGCTTTTACACTGTAATCACTATGCTTTTACTGCGTGTTGATTAGTAATGATATACAAATGTGACGCATTAGGATGCGCAAAATGGTAAATTTGGGAAATCGGTGTTTTCGAGAAGAACCGTGAAATAGTGTCCGCACAGTACTGTTTACGCCATGTTTTACCAATGATTGCGCAGTGACAGAAACGGTGTTATTCGTAGGTTCTTCATATGTAAAATGTGTAATGCACCATTTCTCTAAACGATATAAAAATTGATTAAGTCATTTTTTTAACATTACTATGGTTGTGGGATATGGAAAAAAGTTGTAAATTTGCAATTCGGATAACAAGCAGATGCCCCACGGCATGCAGATGAGCGGAGCACCTCAGTAAAAAATGGAATAAAAAATAATGTACAAACTGTTACTTAAATTCAGCCAATTGCTGTCTAATTACACGTCGTGGTTCATTATCGCTGTAGCCATAGTGACGTATTTGGTGCCAAATCTGTTTACGTGGGTACACGGAACAACTCAGTCTTGCATCTTGGGCTTTATCATGCTCACCATGGGACTGACGCTAACCGTGCAGGACATGAAAGTGCTTGCAGCGCGTCCGCTCGACATCCTTATTGGTACCTGTGCCCAGTTCTCGCTTATGCCGCTCATTGCTTGGACGCTGACGGTGGGCGTTGGTTACATAGGCATAACGATACCTAAGCCCGTTATTGTGGGTATAATACTGGTAGGTTGCTGTCCTGGTGGCGTGTCGAGCAACATTATGTCTTACCTATGCAGGGGAGACGTAGCGTTCTCCGTAGGCATGACGACCGCCTCCACACTCCTTGCGCCAGTCATGACACCGCTGCTCGTACTCTGGTTGGCGGGAGAGCAGGTAGAGGTAGATGCCGTAGGAATGTTCCTCAATATCCTTATAGTGACGTTGATACCAGTAACGGTAGGTTTCTTCGCCAATGTCTTTTTTGGCAAAAACGAGAACTTCATGAAGACGCAGGCGGTAATGCCAGCCTTCAGCGTGTTAGGACTGGCGTGCATCGTGGGCGGAGTGATATCCGCTGTTCATGACGAACTGCTGCGCGAGGGAGTAGGCTTCTTCCTTATAGTCTTTGCTGTAGTACTGTGTCATAACTCACTGGGCTACCTTACAGGTTACTCTGTAGGCAAGATGTTCCACTTCTCAAAGGCAAAGAACAGAACAGTCTCTATAGAGGTGGGAATGCAAAATGCAGGGCTTGCCACGGTCTTGGCGTCATCATTCTTTGCCGCTACGTGTCCGTTGGCAGTTATTCCGTGCGCCGTAAGTTGTGCGTGGCACTCTATCTCGGGTACGATACTCGCAACGTGGTTCCGCAGTAGGGACAAAGAGTAAGTAAACAAGGTAATTTATAGAATCACCCTAAAACCATAATAAATGTCAGACTATATAGTATCAGCACGTAAATACCGCCCTATGACGTTCGATAGCGTTGTGGGACAGACGGCTCTTACCACCACACTAAAGAACGCTGTGTCCTCCGGAAAGTTGGCACACGCCTACCTTTTCTGTGGACCTCGTGGCGTGGGCAAGACTACATGTGCACGTATCTTTGCAAAGGTAATAAACTGTCTTAATCCTACATCGACAGGCGATGCCTGTGGAGAATGTGAGAGTTGTAAGGCTTTTGATGAAGGGCGTTCACTGAATATCTTTGAACTTGACGCTGCGTCGAACAACGGCGTGGAGCAAATAAAGGCACTGATGGAGCAAACGCGCATACCGCCACAGACAGGACGTTACAAGGTCTTTATCATTGACGAGGTGCACATGCTCTCAACGGCAGCGTTTAATGCGTTCCTTAAGACACTGGAGGAACCACCAGCACACGTCGTATTCATCCTTGCTACAACGGAGAAACATAAAATATTGCCCACAATCATATCACGATGCCAGGTGTATGACTTTGAGCGCATGACGGTGCAGGGCATTATAGGTCACCTGAAGCATGTGGCAGAGAGTGAGGGAATATCCTACGAGGAGAATGCTCTCAACGTGATAGCCGAAAAGGCAGACGGTGGTATGCGTGACGCTTTGTCCATATTCGACCAGGCAGCATCGTTCTGCGAAGGCAATATAACGTACGAAAAGGTGATAGAAGACCTTAACGTGCTCGATGCCGACAACTATTTTAATATCATAGACAAATGTCTTGAGAACAAGGTGTCGGACATAATGCTTGCCCTTGACGGCATATTGAGCCGTGGCTTCGATGCTGGTCAGGCGGTGAGCGGTTTGGCATCACATGTACGTAACCTACTGATGGCTCTTGACCCTGGCACTACTCGACTTATTGAGGCAAGCGACCAGCAGCGTCAGCGTTATGCGGAGCAGGCAAAGAAGTGCGACACCAAGTTCCTGTATCGTGCGTTGAAGATACTGAACCAGTGTGACGTTAACTATCGCCAAAGTAGCAATAAACGCCTACTTGTGGAGTTGACGCTGATACAAGTGGCGCAGATTACGCAGGCGGATGATGCGGAAGACTCTCATGGGCGTAAGCCCTGTAAACGATTAAAGACGCTGTTCAGAAAACTGATGGGGGAGGTTGCCACCGTGGCTGCGGCTTCTTCTAACCGCTCCGAGGGAGTAGGGCAGCAACAAAAGAGTGAAGCCAACGGTAATGGTTCCGCCTCGCGTACAAGTGATACAGTACGTGCTGAGGCAAGTGCAGTGGCAGGTAACGCTGCAAACGCGGGTGGGAACGACAGTCAGGAGAAACCGAAACGTCCGCATGTGGTGATAGCGCAGGGCATGACCTTCAAGAGTTTGCAGCGCGAAAAGCAGGTGCAGGAAGAACGAAAGGTGCGTTATCAACTTGGCGATACTGCTAAGGAAAACAAGAGTTTCGATGATGATGACGTAAGAAGAGAGTGGCTGTCTATGTGCAACAGAATAGCATATAAGAAAGATCGCTCGTTAGGAGCACGCATGATGTCGGCAAAGGTGAAGATAACAGAGTTCCCAAAACTGGAGTGCGTGGTAGGAAGTTCACTGCTTTATGAGGAAATAGAGAAACTGCTGAACGGCGTTGAGGTGACGATGGCGAAGGTGTTGCATAACGGTGGCGTAAAAGTGGCACTGCGTTATGAGGAACCGAAAGAAACTGTTACACGTCTTAACCCCGCGGACTTCCTCAAGAAACTGACGGAGAAGAATTCCTCTTTCGCTGCTATGAGAAAGGAATTACTCCTTGAATTGCAATAAGGGTGATAAATTATAGAACGTTTTCGTTAAGCCAGATGAGCAGAACTAAGTTTACTTATGTTCTGCCATGGCGAGAAAAGGTGCATGAATATGAACGTTTTCGTTAAGCCAGATGAGCAGAACTAAGTTTACTTATGTTCTGCCATG
>DAIUFT010000073.1:3590-6103 GCA_036844425.1 Prevotella sp.
GCGAGAAAAGGTGCATGAATATGAACCTCACAAAACATTATGTCACAAGGACTGACATGAAAATACAATAAAAGGCTGACACCATTGTTTGGATGTCAGCCTTTTATTGTGAATAAGTACGCGTTGTGCGTTATTTGAGCGTTATGTGATTGTTACTTGATAAAGTCGCTTATAACCTTCAGCGCATCTTGTTTCGCTTTGTCAAGGTCGTCGTTTACTACAACAGTATCAAACTTCTCAGCGTATGAAATCTCGTATTCCGCGCGACCAATGCGCTGTTCTATAACCTCGGGAGCGTCCGTGCCACGGTGTTCCAAGCGTCGGCGCAGTTCCTCTACTGATGGGGGCATGATGAAGATGCTGAGTGCATCGCTGCCGTATGCCTTCTTGATATTCATGGCACCGTGAACATCTACGTCAAAGACTACGTTCTCACCATTGTCCAACTGCTTCTGCACCTGTGACTTCAGCGTGCCGTAATAGCGATCGGTATATACCTCTTCGTATTCCACGAACTCATCGTTTGCTATTTTCTCGCGAAACTCTTCTGGTGAGAGGAAAAAATATTCTACGCCATTCTGTTCCGTTCCGCGTGGTGCTCGTGATGTACAACTGATAGAGAAGTGCATCTTCAGTTCTGGATGTTCATTCATCAGCCAGTTGATGATGGTCGATTTTCCGCAGCCGCTTGGTGCGGAGAATATCAGTAGTTTGCCGTTCATGTATATTTTGTTGTTTGGTTGTTTAGTGGTTTTGTCGTTTAGTCGTTTAGTTGTTTGGTGGTTTTGTCGTTTAGTCGTTTCTATGTCTTGTTGTTTAGTTATCAGTTTCATTTGTTAACTAAGTAACAAACAATTAAACAACTAAACGACAAAACCACCAAACCACCAAACAACGAATTAATACATTATTCCGAAGAAGCGCAGAATATCGTTCATGTTGGCCACAAACATAAGCAGGAACAGTATGCCCATACCTATATATTCTGCACGAACCATGAAGTTGTCGCCTGGTTTGCGACGGAATATCATCTCGTAAAGCAGGAACATTACGTGTCCACCGTCAAGCGCAGGGATTGGCAGAATGTTCATGAATGCAAGGATGATAGACAGGAATGCTGTCATCATCCAGAATAGATGCCAGTCCCATACTGGTGGGAACATAGAGCCGATGGCACCGAAACCACCCAGTTGCTTAGCTCCGTCGGCGGTGAACACATATTTAAGGTCGCTTACGTAACCGCCAAGCATGTCAATAGCATAACCTATACCTGCAGGGATGCAGGTTACAATGTTATACGATTCGTGAGTAGGTTGGGTGTAGTTCGCCAGTGTTGTCATACCTACACCGAGGTGAGCCTCCTTGTCGAGCGTAACGATGGCAGTGTCAAGTTTGCCTGTTGCCTTCTCCTTATATACTATAGAGGTGGTCAATACCTTCAGAGAGTCAGCCTTGGTAGTACACTCACTGAGCATGTCTGTTATGCGCCCAGTTTCGTAGGTGAACGTGTTCCAAGAGTCAACGGGCTTTCCTGCGATGGCAATGATGTTATCACCCTTCTTAATCCCAGCCTTGGCAGCCGCAGTTCCAGGAATAACACTGTCAACGTCTGCTGGTATTAGTGGACGGCAGAACACGGGGTCGCTCTTCAACATCTCCAAGAGTGAGAGGTCACCAGGCATTGCTACCTTCGTCTCCTTGCCATGACGCATCACTGTAACCTCCTTCGCTGTAGAAACGTCACGCAACATTCCTGCGTCGAACGCCTTGAATGCGCCCTGGTCTGTAGATACCATGACATCGCCATCACGGAATCCTAACGCCTTGGCTTGTTCGTTAAACTTCATGCCGAAGGGCATGTTCTTCACTGCATAGTAGTCATTGCCCCATGCAAAGAATACCGCACAGTATATGACAAGCGCAAGGATGAAGTTGACAAGCACACCGCCTATCATTATAAGTAGGCGCTGCCAGCAGGGTTTTGCACGGAATTCCCATGGCTTTGCTGGCTCTTGTAACTTCTGTGTATCGTGCTGCGTCTCGTCTATCATGCCTTCAATCTGGCAGTAACCGCCAAGTGGTATCCAGCCAATGCCGTATTCTGTGCCTTCGTATTCGTATGTTCCGTCCTCCTTTTTCTTTGCTGGCCCTTTGCCGCGCAGTTTTCTCCACCATGTAGCCTTGGTGCTAAAGAGAGAGAACTTGTAGTCGAAGAAGACATAAAATTTGTTTACTCTTACGCCAAAAAGTTTCGAGAAGAAGAAGTGTCCGCCTTCATGCAGGGCGACGAGTATAGTTATTGCAAGTATAAACTGTAGTGTTCTGATTATTATCGAATCCATTGTATGTTGTGGGGTTGTATCGTTTGGGGATTGTTAAATCTGCAAAAAGAGTTATGTTTCAATTTAGCAAGTGACTCTTTAAGTAAGTATTAGAGTTTTGTTTAATTTAGCAAGTAACTCTTTAAGTAAGTATTAGAGTTTTGTTTAATTTAGCAAGTGACTCTTTAAGTA
>DAIUFT010000073.1:6203-13632 GCA_036844425.1 Prevotella sp.
ACTCTTTAAGTAAGTATTAGAGTTTTGTTTAATTTAGCAAGTGACTCTTTAAGTAAGTATCCAAAAGACTTCTGAACACTTATTTGTCGTCAGTAAACCTCAAATAAATTCTGCTGCTATGCGTCTTGCCTCCTCATCACTGTTCACATAGTCCTCGTATGTCGGCGTGGTGATGACGGTAGCCTTATCAAGTGTCTTCTCGATAATGTCGCCCATGTCGAGAAATCCTATGCGTCCCTGGCGGAAAGCAAGGTTAACAACCTCGTTGGCAGCGTTTACTACGCATGCTGCATTACCTTTACGGTGCAGTGCTTCGAAGGCAAGTGCAAGACACTTGAACTTGTTAAGGTCAGGTTCAAAGAACTCCAGGGGCTGTTTAAAGAGGTCAAGGCGTTCGCCAGACATGGTAAGACGGTCGGGATAAGTAAAGGCATACTGTATAGGCAGGCGCATATCGGGCACGCCAAGTTGCGCTTTTACCGCACCATCGTGAAACTGTACCGCACTGTGTACTATGGACTGAGGGTGTACAAGCACCTGAATTTTCTCCGCTTCTACACCGAAGAGCCATTTAGCCTCCATCACTTCGAAGCCTTTGTTCATCATGGATGCAGAGTCAATGGTGATCTTTGCTCCCATGTCCCATGTAGGATGCTTCAGTGCATCAGCCGCTGTCATGGTGCGCATTTCATCAATTGTCTTCAAGCGGAATGGTCCACCAGAGGCGGTAAGGAGTATTTTCTCTATCTCATTGTTGCCTTCGCCCACTATGCTTTGGAAGATAGCAGAATGCTCAGAGTCAACTGGTAGGATAGGGGCATGGTATTCCTGTGCCAATCGGCATATGAGTTCGCCAGCCACAACGAGTGTTTCCTTGTTGGCAAGGCAGATTTTCTTGTGTGCTTTTATGGCGTGTATTGTTGGTGCAAGCCCTGCAAAGCCTACCATGGCAGTAAGAACCATGTCCACTTGTGGTGCTTCTACAATATCGCAAAGAGCCTGTGCACCGGCATAAACGTTGATGTCGGGACAGTCCTCAAGCAGTTTTTTCAGTTCTTCGTATTTATCTTCATTGGCAATAACTACGGAGGCTGGGCGGAATTTGCGAGCCTGTTCGGCAAGAAGTTCTACTTTATTGTTAGCTGTAAGGCAATATGCTTCAAAGCGATCGCTATGTTCCTCTATAACTTGGAGGGCTTGTGTGCCGATGCTTCCTGTGCTGCCAAGAATGCAAATTTGTTGCTTCATCGTATGTATAAATAAGTCTTTTACAAGTCAAGAATTCCTTCGGAGATAGTCAAAGTTATCTCTCTCTTCTCGGTATCAATATCGACAATGAGTTCTTCGGATGCTGGTAGCAGTGTGCCGTCGGTCAGTTCAAACATTATGTTCATCGTCTGTTCATCTACAGCGGCAATTTCTCCAACGGCTTTTCTATCGGCTGCATTTATTATTTTGTAGCCAACGAGTTGCGCATACCTTAGTTCTGCATTGTCATCATTGTCTGCCATCTCGCGTGGGAAGTACACATCAATGCCTGTAAGTTCCTTCGCTCTCTCTTGAGTGTCGATACCTTCGAACTTTACGAGTACCGTATCGTCGGTCTTAAAACGGTATTCCTCCATGAAGAAAGGTACCATTATGCCGTCAATCTCAAGCACAAGAAACTCTGAATCTACGCGGTCGAAGATGTCATCGTCAATCATCATTGATAGTTCTCCTTTGATTCCGTGTGACTTTCCGAGTTTACCTATTTTATAAACGTCTTCCTTTCGTATCATTGGCGTGTAATCCAAGTTTTATAAACGTCTTCCTTTCGTATCATTGGCGTGTAATCTTTGCTCCGAGAGCGTTCAGTCTTGCCTCGATGTTTTCATATCCGCGGTCTATCTGTGCGATGTTGCTGATGCTTGAAGTGCCATTGGCTGACAGTGCGGCAATGAGCAATGCTATTCCGGCTCTGATGTCAGGGCTTGACAATCTTGCTGCCCTTAGTGTCTTCTGCCTGTCAAGTCCGACTACTACCGCACGGTGTGGGTCGCACAATATGATTTGCGCTCCCATGTCGATAAGTTTATCTACGAAGAATAGTCGGCTCTCAAACATCTTCTGATGTATCAATACACTGCCCCGAGCCTGTGTTGCTACCACGAGCAACACGGAGAGAAGGTCAGGTGTTAGTCCTGGCCATGGAGCATCGCTGAGGGTCATTATCGTTCCATCAATAAAGGAATCGATCTGGTAATGCTCCTGTTTTGGTATATAGAGGTCGTCTCCTTGCTGCTCTATCTTGACGCCAAGGCGGCGGAAAGAGTCTGGGATGATGCCAAGGTTGCGTACGGATACGTTCTTTATAAGTATGCCGTCGCCCACCATTGCTGCCATAGCGATGAAGGAACCCACCTCAATCATGTCGGGCAAGAGGCGATGTTTCGTACCGTGTAGTTTCTTTACGCCGATGATAGTGATGAGGTTTGACCCTATACCAGAAATCTGTGCGCCCATAGCATTGAGCATATGGCACAGTTGCTGTATGTAAGGCTCGCACGCTGCATTATATATTGTGGTGACGCCCTCTGCCATTACTGCCGCCATAATGATGTTTGCGGTACCCGTAACAGAAGCCTCGTCGAGCAGCATGTAACAACCTTTCAGTCCGTTTCCAGCCTTTAGTTCGTAAACGTCGCGCCCATCAATGCGTTCGTATGTTGCTCCGAGCATCTTATATCCAAGGAAGTGGGTGTCCAGTCTTCTTCTGCCTATCTTGTCGCCGCCTGGTTTTGCCACCGTAGCCTGACCAAAGCGTCCTAACAATGGACCAATCATGAGCACGGAACCCCTTAGTTGTGCGCATTTCTTTACGAACTCGTCAGAGGCGAGGTATTCAAGGTTCAGTTCATCGGCAGTGAAGGTATAAGTACCTTTCTCTTCTGATGTAACCTTTACTCCTATCTCTTTCAGTAGTTTAATGAGGTTGTTTACGTCAAGGATGTCGGGCACATTGCTTATTGTTACGGGTGCATCAGTCAGCAGGGTTGCGCTGATTACTTCCAGTGCTTCGTTCTTTGCTCCCTGTGGTGTGATTTCTCCCTTCAGCGGATGTCCGCCCTCTATGATAAATTTATCCATGTAGTGTCGTCGAATCTAAAGGTGGGTTACAAAATAGTTACTTACGTTTCTTTTTCTTCTTTTTATTTTGAAGGTCATTGCGCCCGCGTCCGTTCTGTGCCAAGTTGCGCTTTTCGGCTTTCTCAATGTTTTCAAAGTGCAGGTCGTTCACGTCCAACTGTATTACTCCGTCGGTGTATCTTGCCATGTCAGATGCTACTTTTTCCCTGTCAACAGTGCCCATTCCCCAAGCCAAGAGGCATTGGTACATCTGGGTAGCAACCTTATTAGCGAGTGCGTCGCGCTCTGCTCCGGCAGGCATTGTCTTCAGCATGTCGAAGAGTTTGAACAACAGTCTGCCGTAGTGTTTTACTCTATTGCCAGCCTTCTTGTTAGAGTATTCTATCTTGTCGGGGCGTATTGCCATCTTGTCCTCGTGTACAATCTCGTATGGATAGTCTATATCCAGTTTGAAGTTGCTCATGAGTGCAAGGTGGTACCACAGTGTTTTCTCTCTGTCTATGGTGTCAGGTTGCGATGGCGCAGCCCTCTTCATTACTTCAATGATTTGTTTTGCACACGCCTGTCGTTCCTGTTTCGTTGGCAAAGCCACACACTGCTCCACCAGTTGCTGTATGTTGCGCCCGTATGCCATCAGCCTTAGTTTTTCTCTCTGGGTGTTATAGTCCAGTCCGTCAATCTCCATCATAGTGTGGTGGTATTATTAGGTGTAAGCAGTTTTGATGTGCTTTTCTTGGCAACATAGTCCTTAATGTAGCCAGGAGTGAAGTATGCCACGTCTTCTGTCATGCCTTTGTGCCAATGCATTTCTGCAAGTGGCAACATCTTTTCAGCCAATGGCTCAATGCCCTTTACGAATCTGGCGTTAGGGTGGTTAATGGTTTCCATGCACTTCTCTGCGCCGTTGCCAAAGAAATAGACTACGTGTTTGTCAAGAATGTCGCGATATGTCTCTGCATCAACAATGTCGGCTTGCTGTTGTCTTATCTCCTTCAGACTGCGGTCATATACAGCGGCGTAAACTTCCATACGTCTTGCGTCTATCATAGGGCACATCAATGCATCGTCAGCCATCTGTTCCTCGGCTTTCTCTATTTTGCCGTCAGTATATTTATAGCATCTTATAGCATCGCCAAGCAGTACGGGCACGCAGAGAAGTTGCAGCGTAGGCACACTGATTAATTTTGCGTCGCTACCGTAGCAGACACCTTTCGCCATGGATACGCCTATACGTAGACCTGTATAAGAGCCAGGACCGCTGCTGACAGCCACTGCCTCCAGTTTGAGTTGTTTCTCCTCTATCTTCTGCAGTGCTTCATCTACGTATGTTCCCAGTTTCTCTGCGTGGTTAGGACCGCTGTGGTCTGTTTTCTTGTAAACTAATAAACCGTCATTGCTTACTGCCACGCTGCACACGTCGGTACTTGTTTCTATATGTAAAATACAAGCCATATTGGTTGTTAAGTTTTTTGCGCTTTGTGAAATCTTTTATATTTGTGCACGTGTTTATGCACCTTTTCTCGCCATGACAAAACTCAAACAAGTTAGGTCCTGCCCATTTTGCCTACCGAAAACGTACGTAAGAAACCACAAAACTGCTAATTTTCGTGAATTTATTTTTGCAAAAGTACAACTTTTTCCCCGAATTTTTGTACTTTTGCAAAAATTTAACATCAAAGAATTATGCTATTATCAATGACAGGCTACGGTAAGTCCGTGGCAACGCTGACAGGTAAGACCGTACATGTTGAGGTTAAGACTCTGAATTCCAAAGCCTTTGACTGCTCTACACGCATTGCGCCAATATACCGTGAAAAGGAAATAGAGATACGCCGCATGATACAAGATAGTGTGGTAAGGGGAAAGGTTGATTTCTCAATCTGGATTGAAAAGGACGAGGCGAGCGAGGCTGCGACGATCAATACCGATACTGCCATTAATTACTATTGTCAACTTACTGCGCTTCGTGAGGCGATGGGCGATAAATCACCCATGACTGTAACAGAGGCGTTGCCGTTGATAATGCGTATGCCTGACATCATGAGCCGCACCGAAGTGGAGGTGCTTACGGACGAGGAATGGGCTGCTGTACGCAAGGCTATTGCTGAAGCACTCGACGCACTGAAAGCGTTTAGACTACAGGAGGGCGTGGCGCTGCGCAAGAAGTTTGATGAGAAGATAGATAACATTGCCCGACTGATGAAGGAGATAGAGCCTTATGAGCAGTCGAGAGTAGAGAAAATACGCCAACGCCTGACGGATAATCTCAAGTCATTGCCTAATGTGGAGTATGATGCTGGCAGACTGGAGCAGGAACTTATATACTACATAGAGAAACTTGACATCTCTGAAGAGAAGCAACGCCTTTCCAATCATCTGAAGTATTTCCGCGATACCATGGACGAGGCTACGTCGCAGGGAAAGAAGTTGGGCTTCATTGCGCAGGAAATGGGACGCGAGATAAATACCACAGGCTCAAAGTCTAACCAGGCAGAGATGCAAAACATCGTGGTACAGATGAAGGACGAACTGGAACAGATAAAGGAACAGGTGCTTAACGCACTGTAGGTGGTCTCGATAAAGGGAGGTTTTATAAAACGGTGGTAATAAATAGAACCGCCCTAAACCATGTAAAAGCGCCCAAATTACAAGGTAAAAGTAATGCTTTTACAATGTAATTTGGGCGCTTTTAGCGTTTGTATGGCATGTACTATTATCTTTAGTACTCTATCTTGTCATCTTTCTCGCTCCATAACTTGAACGTTGACAGAGCCTCATTGTGCAGCAACATTTCAGATGGTTTCTTGCGATACTGAGGTTGCAGGGCGAGTTCTTCATAGATGAAAGCATCATCGAAGCCTATAGCAGCAGCGTCATTCTTGTCGTTACCATAGTATATGTGGTCCAGATGTGCCCAATAAATGGCACCGAAACACATAGGGCAAGGCTCGCAAGAGGTGTAAATGTCGCAACCCGAGAGATCGAAAGTGTTGAGTTGCTTGCATGCAGTGCGTATGGCACTGACCTCTGCGTGCGCCGTAGGGTCGTTGTTGGCAGTAACACGGTTGGTGCCTTCTGCCACAATCTCTCCGTTGCGTACAATCAGAGCGGCGAAAGGACCGCCACCATTCTTGACATTTTCCGTGGCAAGGGCTATCGCCCTGCGCATAAGTTCTTCTTTGTTCATGGTTAGTAATGTTGGAGTGGAGTTAGATTAATACGTTGCAAATGTAACGAAAAACATTGGATAAAACAAGAGAATAATAGGAATTTTTATTTATTTGGGATGATGAAAAAGTTAATTTTAAGTGTAGTAGTGATGTGCGTACTCACCGCTATGTCGAACGCCAAGAACGGTATGAAGTGTGATGTGGACGGAACAACGGGGGCTACAACGATGGTGGTGGACGTAAGCGTGCCTTACACCGTGGCTAACAACTATTTCGTTAACAACAACATAGGCGATACCGTGCCGCCAGTAAAGATAACTTCAAGAGAGGAACTGGAGAAGTATTTCGGTATGGCAGCGGTGATGGGCAAGGATGGTCAGCCTACGCCTATCGATTTCTCTAAGCAGTACGTTATAGCGGTGGTGAAGCCTGTAACGGATACTCTCACTGTGCTGAAGCCAAAGAGCCTGAAGAGGAATAAGAAGGGTAACGTGGTGTTTACATATAAGGTAAAGACCAAGGGCACGCAGTCATACTCCATTCGTCCGCTGCTGATGATTGTCGTAGATAAGACGTATGATGCAGACGTGGTGCTGAAGGAAGTAAAGTGAAGTAACTGCTGCTACCCTGGTAACATTGGTGCAGATATCATACTTCTGAGGGAGCAACACAGCGGGACTGCACAGGCGAAATATGTCACAAAAAACGCAGATTTCCCCATACAATGCAGCCTTTTACGAATTTGGGCAATTTCCCAAATTTACCATTTTAAGAGTCTAAATGTATCATTTTACGTTGCAATCACTATGCTTTTACCTTGTAATCTCTATCAAATTACATTGTAAAAGCATAGTGATTACATCTGCAAAAGATAGTTTTTACGCAATTTCCCAAATTTACCATTTTTCCTATGTCATGGTAAGGGTAATTTGCCCGACAGAAATAGGAGGGGAAAGACATCGTATTGTCTTTATTCATCCATGCAGGATATTGATATATTAAACAGGTATAACCATAAGATGCTCTTGTTTCAATATCAGATAATATTCTTTTATACTCATCATCAAGCAATTCTTCAATAGAAGGTGCTTCTATTCTACCATAAGCATATATGGAATATGCTTTGTTTT
>DAIUFT010000074.1:0-13497 GCA_036844425.1 Prevotella sp.
TATAATAACACTGCAAAGTTACATAATTTTTTTGATAAAGCCTTGCTTTCACTTTACAATTTCTTTCATGTTGTAAACCTTTCGTGGCTGGCATGTACTCTCTTCTTTGCCGTGGTTCGCTGCTCGGCATACGTGTAGGTTGTGCGGACGTGGTTCTATGGCGTTGAGCAGTGCGGTATCGTCCTCGTTGTCGCTATATGAGAATACCTCAACATCGGGGTGAACGATGGCGAAGAGTAGCGAGAACTGTCCGCGCCCTGCATTGAGCACCGTTACCTGTCCTGATGGGTTGCCGCTGGCGTCGTATGTGTCTATCCATGCGCTGAAGTCATCATAACGCTTCAGCAGGCGTCGTGTCTCACGTTCAACACCGATGCCCTTATACATGTATTTGTATAATATGTAGTGATGAAAGTAGTGTGCGGTCTCTATGCGTCGCTGCATAGCCTTGTAATGTTCCACGTACTGATGGCGGAAGGCGCGTGTTATCTCCATCTCCGTAGTGCCGTAGGTGGATAGTTCTGCATACGGCACACGCTTGCCTATCTCTATGTCTATCTGTCCGCGACACGAGAAGGCGCTGCCCCTTGGCATTACGTGGTTCATACCGTGGATATATACGGGCAGTATGTCGGCTTTTATCTCTTTGGCTATGAGGAAAGACCCACGGTGAAAGCGTTCTATCTTCTTGTGCGTGCGTTTGCCTTCGGGGAAGATAATGACGTTATACCCGCTTGCCACGGCACGGGCTATGTCTGCCCTAAGACGTTCTATCGGTTGGTCAACGTTTATAAATCCGGCAAGGCGAAACAGGGGGTTGACCAATGGGTTACGCCATACCCTTCTTCCTACCACTACCTTTATGCGCGGACTCAGCACATAGAGGAAGATGGGGTCGAGCATGGACTGGTGGTTGCATATCAACACACTGCCGCGCTGGAAGGTCTCGCCATGGTCGTTGCGTATGTTGGTCTTTATGGTCCAGAACAGTTTTACGTTCAGTCTGAAGCACAGGTTGGTCAATCGGTAGAACAATTCCTCTGCCTTCTCCTTGCTACATGGCGTGAGCCTCAGCGTAAGGCAGCAGAGGCAACCTGTAATAAGTTCCAAGACGTAGATGGTGGTGGCAAGCAGTGTTACCACTATCTGTTCCAGGGTGACGGGCACGTGGCGCACGGCGTTACCGTTCATTACAATCCAGCGAAACACCAGCGGGGGGATAATCCATGCCATCAGTACAACGATAATCATGCCCACGACGGTAACCTCGGCAAGCGAGTGGAGCGCGGGATGTCGTGCTATGATGAGCGAGCCCATGCCTATGAACATGATAAGGGCAGAGATTATAATGCTGTTCTTGTATGCTGGCAGCAGTTTTTTGCGATAGGCGTATTCGTTTATCAGTCCGTCGGTCATGAAGATGGTGTAATCGTCTCCCTGCCCGAAGATAAAGGTGGCGAGGATAACGTTGACAATGTTGAACCGTATGTCGCAGATGTCCATTATTCCCAGTATCCATATCCAGCCTAACGCCATTGGGAGAAACGCCAAGAGGCTTAACTCCAGTCTCCCAAACGATATCCAAAGGAAGAGGAAGACTACAAGTCCGCAGGTTATGCCTATGTAGTTGAAATTGTCGGACAGCAGGCGTGCAATGGCGCTGTTCAGCCCTATGAAGTCAAAGGAATATGCCTGTGAGGCAGACTGTGTGTGGGTGTTTATCCGGCTCTCTATCTTGTGTGCGTCCTTACCCTGTGCATTGATAACGTCGATGACGGAAGGTCCCCCCATGCTGGTGCTGAACGAGGCGCTGAGGAGCACTGACCGTAATGGCTCAAAATACTCAAACGGCTTAGGACTGTATTCACGCGCCAGAATATCGTGAAAGCCGTTGAAGGCGTCGGGGCTGAACCCATAGTGAGGTGCATTCTCCTCTATTGCGAGAAGAACCTGCTGGCGGTGTTTGCTCCAGAAGTTGTTCCATTTCTCTATGCGTTGGCTCTGTTCGTCCTTTGATGCGATGAACATTGTTATGTCAGAATAACTGTTCAGCGTGCCATCGTTCTTCATAGAGTCAAGCACGGGTGTCAGTTTGCTGCGCATGGCGAGAGCCGCGTCCCATGTATCAGCCTCGGTCACCACATAAACGTTTGATGTATCGGTCACTCCAGCCGAAGCACGCAGTTCGCGAAGCAGTGTGTTCTGCTGGGGTGTCAAGTAGTTAATGTGGCTCATGTTAGCGTCAAACGATGTGTTGAGGCTAAAGTATCCGAATACGATGGTCAGTATGACAATCACTGTTACCTGCCATCTTGAGCGACTTATGTTGATAGACGACGCCCTGCCGAATGGCATGTGTCCCTGTTGTACGGTGCACACCTCTCGTTTTCTTATTAGATGAGGCAGGAAAATCAGTACGAAGGCTATGGTGCCTATTAGCATTAGGGCTGCGAAGATACCGAGGTCACGCAGTGCGGGAGCATCGAGCGGTATCAGTGCGGCGAACGCTCCAACGGTGGTTATGTTGCCAATGAGCAGCGGTGTCACCATCTCTTTGAGCACTTCGCGCGCAGTCCTCGTGTGTTTCTCGTGTGCAATGAAATGTATGGGGTAATTAACCGCAATGCCTATGATAATAGAGCCAATGCCGAGTATAATCAGCGAGACATTGCTGCGCAGGACTGCTATGCCCCCCATGGCGAAGAGCCACCCGAAGGCTATCGCTATACCGATAAGCATCAGACTCTTGCCCCTGCGAAAGGAGTAAAGCAGCAACAGCAGTATCAGCGTGACGGATATGGAGATAGCCCACTGGCTGTCTGTCTTTATCTGTCGGGCATTGTCCACGGATATCACGGGAGCCCCAGTAATGGCGACCTCTATGTCTGGGCAGAGCGCCATAGTGTGGCTGACGGCACTGTCAACGTAATTTATCAGCAGTGTGTTGTTGGCAGATTCTGTTGCGCCGTAGGGCGATGTAAGCAATACGATGGCATACTTGCGTCCTTGCGTGAAGATGTAGCCATTATCAATCTCGAATGTCATCGCCTTCTGCTGGCTTTGCAGGCGCTGCATGACTGGTGTGAAGAGCCCCAGCGGGTCGTTGCTCACGTTTGTAGTGAAGAATCCCGTTGTGGGCATCATCATCATCTCTGCGTCGTTAGCCAACTGTCTTTTGGCATAGTCAGGCGCAGCGAGGTGGCGTTCCATGGCGGCATAGTCAGAGTCGCAAAGAAATAGCGGCATGTTCTGATACACAAAGTCTGTCACGCCCATGTATTTCTCAAAATCTACCTGCGACGTTATCTCCTTTATGTGCCTGTGTCCGTCGCCCTCCATTACCATGCGTGTAAATGAGTCTACCGCTACGGTAATGTCTTCCTGGGCAAGGTCAGCGTCTTTCCCCGTGTCCTTCGCCTTAAACATTGCCACGATACGCTGTCCGCCAGATATGTCTTGATATACCGTCATGGCCTTTTGGTTGTCGGCGGTAAGTGGCAGAAAGTCGTATATGTTCTCGTTGTATGTCAGTGTCGATATCATCAACACTAACAGGCATGGCAGTGCCACCAGCAGGGCGATGAACACACGCTGTCTTTGGTTAAGGAAGTCGTATATTTTAAGAAAGAAACTTACCATGTATGAGGTGTCTTCGTTACTAATTCATATAGTTCCAGGAAGAAACACTGTTCTTTTTTGCCTATAACTTGAAGAATGTCGCCCAGGTCGTCGTAGGTATAGTGTTCGCTTCCGCGTTGTTTATATATTTTAGGTGCCTTGTATGCAAACTCGCGCCACATGTCGCCTATCTCTGTTATTCTTACGGCATAGTCGTTGAGTTTGCTTATCCCCGTTAGCGTTGCTGCCTCTTGCAGGAAGGCACCGTAGATAAAGCGGAAGCCAGCGCCGCCAGTGCCTATCTCCTCTTGCATCCGAACGAGTTGTGCAAGGTTTAGCATGGCGCGTCGTTTGCCCATAGATTGTTCCCAGTGGCGTATTCTCTTTGAAAGGTAGAATATTCCGTTAGTTCCGAGGAAAGGGATGAACCTTGGCTGAAACGCCATGGTGCGGCATGTCTTCTTTATGGAACGGATTATGAGCGGTCGCAGGTCGGGCAGCGTCTTTGGCACTGACTTTATCCAGTACATCTGGCCCATCACGGGGTATGTTCCGCCCTTAGCGAACCTTACTTTCCTTAGTTCCTTGGCTGAGACCGTTACTATCTTCAGGGCTACGGAGTCGTTAATGGTGTAGTCGCCTGTTGTCTCGTCTTTACCTGTAACGCAGATGTTGTGGCCGTTGAAGTGGAAACGGTATTCAATGGGCAGATACGAAAGGTAGTACATGCCTACTACGCAGCCTACAGGTTTCCCCTCCTCGGTCAGTACTCTGTCGAGTGTTTCCATAGCCCGTTGTTCGTTGAGGAAGCGTCGGGTTGCGGTCTTTATGCCGAGCAGTCGTGTCACACGTTTGAAAAGCACGCCGGGGAAGGTGCGGAACGACGTTACTGGCATGCCCGACATCTTTAGGAAGGGGGTGTGAACAAAGTATAGTCCACTCGCCAGTCCGAATATCATTGGCTCAGAGAGGTTTACACCATTAAAGCGCAGCAGGGTGGATATTGCTCCGTTCTCGCAGTGGGCAGCGGTTTGATGTTCAATTTTCAGTTCCATTAGTGTGCTTCTGGTATTTTTTTTAGTTCTTCTACGGTTATGCGCAATGCTTCAGCATAAGCCTCCAGCACATCGTTTGGCAGTTCGTTGAAGTACTTAGGCTCAAAATGCTTCCTAATCTTGCGTTTCGGTATGCCGGTGTAATCAGAAAGCAGGTCCACGTCCATCAGGTTCTTAACGCAGTAATATTCCAGTGGACTGCTTTTCTCTTCCTTTATGCGTTCTAATATCTCTTGGCACTCATCGTCAATGGCGTCCCATGTTACCTCGAGTGCATCGTTCTTAGGTGCCCATCCATCGCTCAGCACCTTTTGGTACTGTCCGTTGGCGTCTATGGCATAGTTTACATCGCGCACCATCGTGGTGTCAAGATATTTACGGTCCTGTGGTACTTCTTCTACTTTCATCTTTCTTCTTTTTTATAGTGGTAATTTTTATAGAACTACCCTTATTTTTAAACTGTCACTTAGCACACGGTGAGCATGATGTAACAGTAAGAGAAACGTGCGCTCTCGGGCACCATGACGAGTATTTTCTGTCCTTTCTTTAGTTTTTCGGAACGCATCAGTTCTTCTATCATGGCGAAAGCGGATGCCGAGGCGATGTTGCCCACGTAGGGCAGGTTAAGGAACCACTTCTCCTCCGGAATGCTCAGTCCGCGCTCTGCCAGTCCCTCCAGTATGCGCTCCTTGAAGAACATGGACGAGAGATGAGGCAAGAACCAGTCCACGTCGTCAGGGCGGAAGTGGTATTTCTCTGTCAGTTGGACAAGATAGTCTATACCGAGGTTCACAATGTTCTCCGCCAGCAGGCGTGTGTCTTGCTTTACGGCAAAGAGCGACTTGCTGAGCCATTCCTGTTCGGGGAATGCTGTCCATCCGTGCAGTGTGCCGTCTGCGTCCTTCTCGCCTCCGGCATACATACAGGTTTCCTTAGTATTGGCAAAGGAAGTGATGTCTATCCATTCTACTTGGAGCGACAGTCCCTCAGCGGGTTTTCCTTGAAGGAGCAATGCGTAAGCCCCGTCAGAGAGCATCCAGCGCAGGAATTCCTTCTGGAAGGCGAGCATAGGTTTGTTATCGAGTAGCGAGAGTTGTTCTGATTCTTTCTGGAAATAGGATGCTTTCATCCATGCCGAGAGGCGTTCGGAAGCCGAGGCCACGGCATTGGCTGCGGGATTTATCTGCACAGCCATGCAGGCATATTTCAGGGCGTCGACACCCGTGCAACATGAACCAGCGAAAGATACTACCTCCGTATTGCGCGTACCGCCCAGTGCACCGTGAACCATAATGCCGTGGGAGGGAATAAGCGTCTCGGGCGATGCAGTGCCACAGGCAAGCAGGTCAATGTCGTCAGCCGAGAAGGTATCATCGAACAGTCCGCGGATAGCGTTGGCAGCCATCTCCACGTTGGTGTGGGTGGGATTGCCGTCAGCGTCAAGAGCATAGTAACGCTGGCGTATGCCGTTGCGTCGTAGAACGATGCCGCGTGCCTTCGACGGTTTGCCGTCTATCATGCCAAGAAACTTCTCCATGTCGGCATTACCAACAGGGGCATTGGGCAAGAACTTGGATGTTTTTGTTATATATACGTTCATGCTTTTGTATTATATGGGGGAATACTGCAGTCCTTGCGTTTGTGGTAGGCTACTCTGCGCAGTGGGTATGTGATATAGAAAAATAGTTGTGCGAAGGGCGAGATGATGAACAATACGAAGAGGAGGTAATAGTAAAAGGTATTGAGCCGACTGTAGCGTCGCTCGTCACCATAGTAGCCTTTCATCCTTACGAACCGTGCCCAAAGCAAGAACATACGATAGCCTACCTTCTCCATGAAAATGATGCTCGGCTTATATATAATGCCGCCAGTGGCTAACAGTTTGTCTTGCAGGCTGTCAAGGTCTCCACTATGTAGTGCTTCCTTTATTATGGTGCCAAAGCGTGAGGCGCTGGCAATGGTCTTCTTGTCTATGCCAGCGGCAGGCAGAAAACGGGTGGGGGATGTCTTGCCGTGTAACTGCCATCTGACAACTGTTATCACGCTGACGAGGTTGGGCGCGGCATCTTGTACAACGATGTGACCCACCAGTCGCGCGCCAACTTCGTGGAGGTAGCCTTTTACGCGCAACCCGGTGTTCAGCCACATGTTGCGACAGGCGTTAATGAATATCACGTTGCGACCATGAAGATACTTCTTTATTTCGTTGTCAAGAAAGAAAGACTGCAGTGGCAGGGATGGAGACAAGAACCATGATTGTCCTGCCACAATCACTATGTCGGCATTTCGCACGTCGGCAAGGTTTATTGGCTCTATACCAGATGGCGGAATGCCAAGGCGACACTCGGGAAATACATCGAAAAAAGCCGTCTTCTTCCAGGGATAGGGGTATTTGTGCTGTGGGACAATCTCCTTATATATTACGTCATCGTCCGCTCCTAATGTAGAACATATTGATTGTGCAACGCTTAGGGCTTGTCCTGTCTGGGAATAATAAAAAACGACGATTTTCATGGAGTAGTGATAGTGTTATTTCTCTTGCCTCGTTATGGGCGACAGTGTATAGGTGATGTTAAAACGCTGGTTCTCCAGGCGAATGCTATTGTCTGGCAGGAAAGACAGCGTGCGCCCCTTCTTTGTGGCGTTGGTCCTGGTAAGATAGTTGGAGAGCAGCAGTTGCATGTCGCCTCGCAACACGCGGCGTATGTACCATTTGTTGAGTGGTCCAATGACGTTGAGCACCTTCGCCTTGCCTCTGCGGTATGTGAAGTCAAAGGATTTCACACCGAACTCGTTGGCCACGGTGCCGATGATGCTGCCGTCCTCTTCGGTTCTTATGATGCAGAGGCTGGTAATCTCGTTGCCGCGTGCGTTCATCACGAGGTTGTACTCTATGTCTTCGGCATGCAGTGTGAGTGATGAGAGTAACGTTAGCAGTATGAGACTACTTCGTAGTAAAAAGGTTTTCATTTATTCTGGTATTCAACTTTACATTGTTAAGCGTTACGATGGTGGCATCGCCAGTCTTCTCTACCATCTTCACTGTGCTAATCATGGTCAGTCGGGGTGTGAAGGTGAGTTCTATAACCTTGTATATCTGTTTTACCTCCTTTTTCTTAGGATAGAGTTTTGCGAAGTAGCCATTGCCCGATTTCCATATTTCTACGCTGAAGTCCTTTGACTTGCTGATGCTGCCGCCCGTAATGGTGCTGAGTATTATGCTGGTTATCTGGCGGAAGATTTTATTCTCGCTAACCTTTATCTGCTGAGTTTTCTTCGTGGACTTGATGCTTACGTTATCGCCGTTAATGATAAACGTGTAGTCGTATGGCGAGGTATATTGCCAACGCAGTTTGCTGGGTGCAGCGTAATACATCACGCCCCTTGATACTATGTCACGGCTAAGCAGTTTGTTTGTCTTCTTCTGTGTAAAGGTGCATTGCATGCTCTTCATCGATGCGGAGACCCTGTCGAACTTCTCTATCACCTGTCTTTTCTCTGCCTCAGACACCTTTGTCTGAGCGAGACTGACGAGGGACAACATGCTTATCAAGATAATCAGTAAGTGCTTTTTCATTAGTCAAATATCTTTTTCTAAATTAAAAATTAAAAGTTAAAAGTTAAAAATTATGATTACTGGTAATTGGGTGTAGCGTGGCGGTTTGTGCCTTGGTGGTTTATCATCTGGCGAGGTTGTTTGTGCCTTGGTGGTTCGTGCCTTGGTGGTTTATTCCTTGGCGTGGTTGTTTATTCCTTGGTGGCTTATGTCTTGGTGGTTTATTCCTTTGCGTGGTTGTTTGTGCCTTACTTTCGTCGACGTAGAAACGTCGACGCACAAGGAGCCTATGCTGATGTTCTCCACCAAGTAGAGGTAATCATAATTTTTAATTTTTAATTTTTAATTTTGTTTTCAATGTATCTGCAGAAGTCGCTGAAGGTCTTTATGGCCTTCATATCCTCCGCCTTTATCTTGAAGCCGAAGATTTTTTCTACTATCACCACTATGTCAACGAAGTCGAGGCTGTCGATGCCGAGGTCTTCCTTTAGCGTGGCGTCGGGTGTTATCTTCTCTTCGTCTATCTCAAATTCCTCGATGAGGAACTCCTTTACTTTTTCTTCTATATCAGTTATCGACATAATTATGAATTATGCATTATTAATTATGAATTATTAGTTACCTTACACACCATGATGCTGTGTCCCTGTCCCAGTCCGTCGTAGATGTGTTCCACCTCCAGTCCGGCAGCGTTTATGCAGTGTTCCATGTCCTCGGTGTTATACATCTTGCTGTTGCCGTTGGCTATGGCAGTAAAATAGAGGCTTGTCATGGTGAGGCAGAATGCAGCAGGCTCGAAGCGTTGGCGGTCCCACAGCGTCTCCATTATAAAGAGACGTGTGTCCTTGTCCATGGCAGCCTTGGCGCGTGTCAGTATGCTTGTTATCTCTTCCATGGAGAAGCAGTCGAGGAATTGGCTCATCCATATAGCGTCCAGTCCGCCTTCACGCTTAGGGAAGAAAGCCTCTGGGTCGAGAAGGTTTATGCCACAGCCCTTAATGCGGTCGGCACCCTCTTTGCCATTGACGTTCTTGCGCATCATTGCTATCTGTTGTGGCAGGTCGAGTATGGTTACCTCCACGTCTTTATCGTGGCTTACGCACTGCAGTGCCCACTTGCCTGTGTTGCCGCCTACATCGTAGAGCGAGCGTACGTGGTGCTTGCCGAAGACTATCTCCAGGGCCTCGGGGAAGGAGGAGTCGCTATAGAAGTGGTCGAAGCCAAACCATGACTTCTGTACCTCAGTGGGTAGTGACGACAGTCCTTCGTAGACTGTAGGCCATGGACCGAAGTGTTTCAGTCCGGCAGGCTTGCCCTCCTTCAGTGCTTCTTCCAGGTGGAACCACCCTTCGTAGTTCACGTCATGGTTGAAGTCGAGGTTCACCCTTGTAGCCTGGTCGTTGAGTAGGAACCATCCTGTTTTTGATATGGTGTAGCGGTCGGTATCGGTATCTACCAGCACGGTGCCTATGCACAGTGCGGCTTCGAGGAGACACTTTACGGCATAGTCAGA
Organism: Prevotella sp.; assembly: GCA_036844425.1. Classification (GTDB taxonomy): domain Bacteria; phylum Bacteroidota; class Bacteroidia; order Bacteroidales; family Bacteroidaceae; genus Prevotella. Next base: position 9,743 of record DAIUFT010000074.1, read on the forward strand.
GAGTCCTGTTTTCTCTACTACTTCTTGGCGTGTCATGCCGTTGTCGCTATCGCGCAGCATGTCGAGGATGCCGAACTTTACCATCAGCCTTGAGGCTTGGAAGACTACTGGTCCCCACGCTATGAACTCTGCCATGCGCTGTGCTTCGCGGGCGGAGAGTTGCTCCGCTGTATATTGTTTTTTTAGGGTTGGGAATAGTTGCATTTGGTTCTTTTTTTTATGGGGGGCTGGGGGTTCTAGGGGGGCTAGGGGTCCTAGGGGTTCTAGGTGGCTAGGATTTCTAGGGGTTCTAGGTGGCTAGGCTTCCTAGGACTTCTAGGACTTCTAGGTGGCTAGGATTTCTAGGCTTTCTAGGATTTTATCACTATGGCTGCGTTAGTTCCGCCGAAGCCGAAGGAGTTGCTCAGTACGGTGTTTACTGGTGTCTCCACTGTGGTGGTGGCGAGATTCAGGTGCTCTGAATATTCGTCGGGGTTGTCAAGATTGATGTTTGGCGCTACGAAACCGCGCTGCATCATTATCAGTGAATATACTAACTCGCTGGCTCCTGCCATCCAACATTCATGACCCGTCATGCTCTTGGTGCTGCTTATCAGTGCGTGCTCGCCACGGAACAGACGGTCGAGGGCTATCGCCTCGTACATGTCGCCCTGCTTCGTGCTTGTGGCGTGGGCGTTAATGTAGTCTATGTCTTTTGGCGTCATGCCTGCGTCGTTGAGTGCTCTCGTCATCGCTATCATGCTACCTTCGTCACTGGGTTGGCTTAACACGGCGTTACCGTTTGACGAGAATCCATAGCCGCATACCTCGCCCAGTATCTTTGCTCCGCGTGCTATGGCGTGGTCATAGTCTTCAAGCACCAGTGCTGCTGCGCCACCGCTGGGCACTAAGCCGTCGCGGTCGCGGTCAAAGGGACGTGAGGCCCGTTGTGGCTCGTCCATGCGCATGGAGAAGGTGCCTATGGCGTCGAAGGCTGACATGGAGAGGTAACTCGTCTCCTGTGCGCCACCACACAGTATCATGTCCTGCATGCCGTGGCGTATCATGGTGTATGCCATGCCTATGGAGTGGCTACCGCTGGCGCAGGCGGAACTGACGGAGAAGTTGATGCCGCGCAGATGGAAGGCGGCACTCATGTTCATGTTCACCGTGGAGTTCATTATCTGGAACACGTAACTCTGCCCCAGGAGTTGCGTGTCGTGCTTCTCGTCCATCAATCGCGCTAACTCTATGGTGTGGCGAGCGGAGGAGTCATTGCCGAAGATGCAACCTACTTCGTTCTGAAGCAGAAAATCGTCGTCAACGCCTGCCATGGCGAATGCTTCGCGGCTTGCCATGTAGGCATACTCTGCTTCTTCGGAAAAACTGCGGCGTGTGTGGCGGTCAACGAGACCTTTCAATTGTGGTTTCTCTACTATGCCCGTCAGGGCTGACTGGTAACCGTAGTCAAGGCGTATGCTCTCTATGCCTATGCCGCTTTTGCCGTCATGCAGAGACTTTGCCACCGTTTCTATGTCTGTTCCGAGGCATGACCATATTCCCATGCCGGTTATCACCACTCTTCTTGCCATGTAAAGTTGTTTGTATGTTTTTCCTTAGATCCTTATAAGTATGTTGCTAATTAATACATGCAAAGGTAAGCATTTTTTCTGAGAGAAAGGGTAATATAGAACAGTTTTTTTACAATCTCTCCACAATCTTTTCTTCTTCTATTCCGTTCATGCAGGCGAAGTCGCCACGGCGGCATGGCTTGTTGCCGAAGACGGAGCAGGGGCGGCATTCTAATGGCAGTTGCACGCAGTCTTCTGCCTTTTGTCCCCATCCCAGGAATCCGGCGTAAGGGTGTGTTGCGCCCCATACGCTTACTACACGGGTGCCTACGAGGCTGGCGAGGTGCATGTTTCCTGAGTCCATGGACAGCATGACGTCAAGACGCGACATTAACTGCAACTCCTTTCGCATGTTGCCCAGCAGTGGTGATGCTGCCACCACGCTGCCTTTCCAACGCTCCTGCCATTGCAGCATTGTCTCTTTCTCTTCGCCACCACCACCGAAGAGGAATAGGCGTGCCTCGGGCTGGCGTTTTAATAGCAATGTGATGGTGCGCTCCATCTTTTCCAGTGGTAGAATTTTTCCTTTGTGGGCTGCAAAGGGCGCGATGCCTATGGCTTTGCCTTTTATGCCGTCGAGGAGTTTCTCTACGTCGCTATCCACAGTGCTGAAGGTCATGATGGGGGCGTTGTGATCTACAGTTTTTATCTTTTCTATGCCTGGTATGTGGAGGCGCAGCAACACGTCGCGGTATTTATCGAACGAGGTGCTGAGTTGCGCCATGCGTTTCTTGTTACCTGCTGCTGTCAGTGCCCTGCGTTCTGCTCTGCGTTTGTCTATCTTCGCCACGCGATAGCCTGCCATGCGGAAGCGCATGGAGAGATAGTGTGTGCGCAGCACGCCGTGCATGTCTGCCACGTAGTCGAAGTGTTCCTGCTTCAGCATGGTGAACAGATGTGATAAGCCTCTCACGCCTTTGTACTCGCCTTTTATGTCAACACCGAGGAAGCGCACTCGCTCGCCCAGCCCTTCGAACAGTGGGGCGCAGAATGGGCGCGACAGTACTGTCACTTCTGCATCGGGCAGTGCTGTTACTACTTCTTTTACTACTGGGGCAAGCATGGCTACGTCGCCAAGTGCTGAGAATCTTATCATTAGTATCTTCATTGGTGGTTTGGTCGTTTAGTCGTTTGGTGGTTTGGTGGTTTGGTGGTTTGGTGGTTTGGGGTGTTGGTCGTTTGGGGTATAATTTCTCGCAAAGATACTTCTTTTTTCTTTTATGGAGAAATATTTCTTGTGTTTTCCTTTGTCGGGAGTACTTTTTTTATTCTCCTACCTTCACCCACATGTTGCTGGCACCGTAACCACACCAGTAGCCGTAACCTCCGTTGATGTTAGAGCGTATGTTGCTGGTGTAAGGCATGAAGAAGTTGCCAGACAGCGATGCGGTGTTCTGAAAGTCGTACCACAGGTTGTATGACTGCTTGTCAAGTGTGCATAGTTCCAGACATACCATCTCGCCCAGTTTGAAGTATTCTGAGTGGTCGTCTTTCTTCTCTGTTATCAGGCGCGGCTGATATGCAGGGTGTGTCACCTCCTCGCCTTCTTTGCTGAGGGCGGTGTCGTCAAATGTTCCCATGTCGCATTTAAAGAACTGCTGTGCTCCCGCGCCCGTTTTCTCGAAGAGTGTGTAGTATTGCTTGCCTGGTGGGTCGGTGAAGACGGCGGAGAGACAGTACATGGAGTCGGTGCCTGCTACTTTCTCCTGCTTCACCGCTGTAAGCACCACGGGTTCGGGAATTGTTGTTGTTGCGGTGGCGTGCATGTCCTTGAACGTTACGTCTATGGTGTATGTCTTGCCCACTTCGCCTTTCATCTCTGTTGTGGTGTAGGTATATGGTGGCAGGTATTTGTTGTCGTAACTGCCCATGAGCACCACCTCCTTCTCGCCGTTGCTAATGGTGACGCGTGCCCAGTTAAGCACGTGGTCGTTGATGGTGTTAAGGGGTTTGCTCTCCATGGATACGGCGAGCGACGTTGTCAGTAACACTACCGGGTGGTCGCCCTGTTTTATCCATCCCTCCACTACGATACGCTCATCTTGCTCCTCGTTGATGTAGTTGTCAGCGCAGGCGGTGAGGAGTAGCGGTATGCAGACAAGCATTATATGGAATACATGTAATACTCTGTTCATATCTTTCTTT
>DAIUFT010000075.1:0-13406 GCA_036844425.1 Prevotella sp.
TTGTACCTCTCGATGGAACGCTAATCCTGCAAGAAAAGATTAATGATGGATTAATGTTAGATTAATGGTGATTAATGTTAAACTTAACAATGCGACAGCATTGCACGTGATATCCGCCATTACGCAAAGTCAGCCTCCCACTCTATCCTTACCTTCTCTCCCGTTACGGGGTGCATGAACTCTAACGTCCTTGCGTGGAGATACATCCTCTCTGCCGTGAGATTGCCATAGAGTGGGTCACCAATGATGGGCATACTGAGCCCGTCGGGGTGCGCACAATGCACGCGCAACTGGTGCGTTCTGCCCGTTATGGGGCGCAGACATACCATGCGTGGTGTGGCGTTAGTCGCGTCAACAGGAGCGTTTATGTGAGTGTCAAGAAACTCATAATGCGTCACCGCCGCCTTTCCACCTTCGTAATCTACACGCTGACGAGGACGATTGATAAAGTCTGCCGATAACGGTAGCGAGATTGTTGCATTGCGTTCCGTTACAGCCTTGCCACTATCAGCCACCAATGCCACATATTCCTTGCTGACGGCTTCATGTTTTGCGAACATCTTTTGCATCAATACGTACACCTCTTCACTCTTTGCAGCGATGAGAATACCACTGGTGTCACGGTCAAGACGGTGCACCATCTTCAGGAAAGGGATATCAGGACGCATTTTTCGCAACTGGGTCCCAGCGTCAGGTAGTTCCGTTCGCCCTGGCACGGAGAGCAGACCATGAGGCTTAGCAATGGCTATAAGGTAGTCATCTTCATACAACACGGTGAGTGTTCCCGTCTTTTCCTCCTTGCTTTGAGCCTTCATCTCTGGTGGCAAGAGGCTTCCAAGTATCGGCACACACTTGGCTTGACACGGCTCATAGAAACTGCCATGGTGACGTATCTCGCCCTTGGGCGATGCTCCATACCAGAACTCTGCCATGGCGAGGGGTTTCATGCCGTGGGCATTGGCGTAGTTTAGCAGTCGTGGCGCACAACATTCGCCTGTGCCAGATGGTGGCACCGTCTGCTTACTACCTGTCTTTTGCGCATAGTCCGTAAAGACTTGGAGCAGCGAACGTGTCTCGCCCGCAGGAGTAACCAACTGATGTTGCGTAAAGAGCCACCGCTGTAGGGCGTCTGACCGCTGCTTGCGCTCTTGCTTCATGCTCCTTATTTCCATCTCAATAGCCTTGACCTTACTCTCCGCCTCAGCCACGTTCTGCGCACCACGTTGCTTTATGCGTCGCAGTTCCGCATTCTGATACTGCGCCTCCTGCACCGTTCTTGTGGCTTTATGTTCCTTTATATACGCCTTATACGCTGCCACTTCCTTCTCTGCCTGTGCCCTCACCGCTTCAAGATTACGGCGTGATGTGGCGAGTGTCTCTGAGTGTTCCGCTTCGTACACTTTACGGTTCAGGTCGCTAATCTGCGCCTCGTGCTGTTTGAAGTATCCGTCGGGCTGCAGGTAATCGAATATGGCTGGCACGTAACCCTGCCAGTCGCTGCGCCCAAGTATCTGCCCAGAGTAGGCATAGAGTGCCTTGACGCCACCCACATCGTGCAGCATCTCCAGAGGGGCTGTGCCCTGTTCCTTAACGAGCAACACCCCAAACATCTTACCTTTCTTTACTTCCTCCGCCCATTCCGCGTGCCGTTCTATGTCGGAAAAGACGAGGTCGCGAGCGAGAATTAGTTTTTCTTTCATCATATTCAGCTTCCCTGCCTTACATCATTACTACCTTCTTACAATCTGAAAGCACACAAATCATCTTACGATTTGGGCGTTATTGCAGTGCGATTTGGGCGTTATTGCAGTGTAATCACGCCCCAATCGCAATGGCGAACGAACGCTATAAGAATTATAAGCAAATCATAGCGTTTTGCTTACATATTATAAGTATCTCATTATATGTGCAGATCTTCATGCGAATATAGTTCCTTGGGTTGTTTTAACATTAATCGCCATTAATCTGACATTAATCTTTCATTAATACTAATAATGGTTTTACTGTTAAGCTGCAATCCTATATCCCATTCCGTTTGCAAAGGTAACGTAAAAAAAATTATTACTGTTACGAAAAGGATTTTTTCTTCTTTTTCCCCTGTTTTTTCTTTTATCTCGCTATTTATTAGTAAATTTGCAGTCTTAATCATCAACGCATTTACATGGACAAGAAACCACTTATACTTATCTCTAACGACGACGGCTATCACGCTAAGGGCATCAATAGCCTCATAAAAATGCTGCGTGGCATGGGCGACATTATCGTGTGCGCTCCCGAAAGGGGACAGTCAGGAAAGTCAAGGGCTTTTAGTACTACCACTCTGTCATTGGCTCACCGACGCCATGAGGAGTTTGACGATACGTCAATAGATGTATGGAGTTGCTCTGGCACGCCCGTTGACTGCGTGAAGATGGCGTATGCGAAGATATGCCCACGTAAGGCTGACATCGTTATCGGGGGCATCAACCACGGCGATAACGCCAGCACTAATGCGCACTATAGTGGCACTGTGGGCATTGTCATTGAGGGAGCCATGAAGGGAATACCATCTGTGGCGTTCTCACTATGTGACTATGACGACGATGCTGACTTCGAACCGATGCGCCCTCTGGTGCAGAGCGTGGTAAGGCAGGTGCTCAACGAGGGACTGCCGCATTATGTTTGCCTCAACATCAATGTGCCTAAGGAGTGGAATGGCGAGGTGCGCAACTGCCGCATGGCGCATGGTCACTGGCGTAACGAGGTGGACGAGCGCAAGCATCCCAGTTCTGGTAAGCCGTATTACTGGATGACTGGTTATTACCAAAACGATGAACCAGAGGCGAAGGACACAGACGCCTGGGCGTTGGCACACGGTTATTGTTCCGTGACGCCACTGACAGTGGACATGACTGCCAACTATAATTTTGAACTAAAACAGGAAGAATGAAATATTACCTCATAGCGGGCGAAGCATCGGGAGACCTGCACGCCTCCCACCTGATGAAGGCATTGGCACGTGAAGACGCTGATGCCACTTTCCGTTTCTTTGGCGGCGACTGCATGACGGAGGCTGCCGGAGAGCGTGGTGTGAGGGTGAAGCACTACCGAGAGTTAGCGTATATGGGCTTCATACCCGTGTTGTTGCACCTGCGCACCATTATGCGCAACATGCGTATGTGTAAGGATGACATCATGAGGTGGCAGCCTGACGTGGTGGTTTTCGTTGACTATGCTGGCTTCAACCTATCCATTGCCAAGTTTCTTGCTGCACAAAGGAAACGCGGAAAGATGGCGAAGCCTATGCGATTGTTCTATTACATCGCCCCGAAGATATGGGCGTGGAAGGAGTATCGCATCAAGAACTTTAAGCGAGACATTGATGAGATGTTCTCAATTCTTCCTTTTGAGAAAGCGTTTTTTGAGGAGAAGCACAACTACCCAATTCATTATGTGGGTAATCCTACGGCAGACGAGGTGCGAGAGTTTCGCAATGGCTATAAGGAGACATTCGAAGAGTTCTGCAAACGCAATGGTCTCGATGCCTCTCGCCCCATCATCGCCCTTCTCGCCGGTAGCCGTCGACAGGAAATTAAGGCTAACCTGCCTGCCATGATTGAAAGCATTGAGGGCAACAGTACGCTCTCCTCTGACTATCAAGCGGTAGTGGCTGGTGCACCAGGAATAGAGAAGGAATACTACAAAGAGTTTACTGAGGGAAAGAACTGCACCGTGGTTTACGGCGAGACATACCCTCTGCTCTCCCACTCTACGGCGGCATTGGTAACGAGTGGCACGGCAACGCTGGAGACTTCGCTCTTCAATGTGCCGCAAGTGGTGTGCTACCGTATGTCAACACCACGCCTCGCACGCTGGGGGTTCGACCACATTCTGAAGGTGAAATACATCTCCCTGGTCAACCTCATTGCCAACAAGGAGGTGGTTAAGGAACTGTTCGCTGACCGTTTCAGTGTAAACTACATACGCCAGAACCTCCTTTCGCTGCTTCCGGGCAAAGTAGCGAGGGAACGTATGCTGCACGATTACGCAGAGGTGCAGAAGCGATTGGGCGACCAGTGCGCACCAGAGAATGCCGCAAGGCTAATGGTTGAACTGGCGAAGTAAAAAGATGAAAAGATGAAGAAGATTACGATATTGCTGCCAGCATATAATGAAGAGAAATCATTTCCCGCCATTAAGGAGTGCATGAAGCAGGTTATTGAGACGTCACCGCAATATGACTGGGAGTTCTTGATGGTGAACGATGGCAGCACCGACAACACTTTGCAGCAGATGATAAGGCTGCACAACGAGGATAAGCATTACAACTACATTGACCTTTCGCGCAACTACGGCAAGGAGGTGGCTATGATGGCTGGCTTTGACTATGCCAATGGCGATGCGCTCATCATCATGGATGCTGATATGCAGCACCCTGTAGAGGTGATACCCGACATGATTCATTGGTGGGAGGAAGGCTATGACGATGTGTATGCGGAGAGAATGGCATCGAAGGAGACGTGGTTCAAGCGCAAAACGTCGCAATGGTACTACCGTTTGCTGCAAAGTCTGACGAGAGTGCCTATACAAAAGAACACGGGTGACTTTCGCCTTCTTGACCGTTCGTGCATTGATGCTCTGAAGCAGATGCGCGAAACGGAGCGTAACACCAAAGGGATGTACTCGTGGATAGGATTTCATAAGAAGGGCATCACTTACCAACAGAAGGAAAGACTGGAGGGAGTGAGCAAATGGAGTAACTCTGCTTTACTGAATCTTGCGCTCAACGGCATCATGAGTTATAGCACGGCACCGCTGCGAATAGCAACCATCGTGGGTATGCTTGTATCGCTTATAGCCTTCATTTACCTTGTTTACATACTGGTAACGACATTGCTTTACGGTGACCCCGTGGCTGGTTACCCTACCATTATGGTCACAATGCTCTTCCTCGGAGGTATCGAACTGCTCGGCATCGGCATCATTGGCGAATACCTCGGCAGAGTGTTTAACGAGGTAAAGGGACGTCCGGGCTATTTCATCAACAGTTATAACGGAGAGAGAAAGTAACGATTGGCTGGCTAATAACCAATCAACTAAACTACATCAACTACCAAACCACCAAACTACAAAACCATGATTCTACTGAGTTTTGACACGGAAGAGTTTGACGTTCCATTGGAAAACGGCGTGAATTACGACCCTATCAAACAGGGAATGGAAGTCTCTCGATATGGAACTAACAAGATATTGGACATTCTGAAGGATGAAGGCGTGAAGGCAACGTTCTTCTGTACCACAAACTTCGCTACTAATGCGCCTGAGACTATGCAGCGTATTATAAACGAAGGACATGAGGTTGCAGCGCATGGTTGTGACCATTTCCGCCCCGTTCCCGAAGATGTTATCAACTGTAAGAAGCGTCTTAAGGAACTGACTGGCATTGACGTCAAGGGCTGGAGGCAGCCACGAATGTTCCCTGTCAACATTGATACGCTTAGAGAAGAGGGCTACTTGTATAACTCTTCGCTCAACCCTGCGTTCATTCCTGGCAGATATATGCACCTGTCTGAGCCTCGCACGCCGTTCATGCAGAAGGGATTGTTGCAGATTCCGGCATCAGTAACGCCAGGATTTCGGTTCCCACTCTTCTGGCTCGCTATGCATACGCTACCCATGTGGCTCTATAAAGCATGGTGTAAGTGGGCTTGGAAGCACGACGGACAGTTCGTTACGTACTTCCATCCATGGGAGTTCTATGCGCTGAAGGAACATCCAGAACTGAATATCCCACTCATAATAAAGCACAACTCTGGTGAAGAGATAGCGAGAAGACTATCAGAACTCATCAGAATGTTCAAGAAAAACGGAGCGCACTTCGGAACGTTCACGGAATATTGTGTATGTTTCACTGCCTGTTAAATGCCCCAACAATAAACATGCTAACAATGAAACAGAAATTCATCCAATTCTGGTGCAGCCCTAAATGCGTCTTTTGGCTGGGCTTCGTAGTATCGTTTGTCGCCACGTTATTAGAGGTAATGCGCGGCAGAAACGCCAACTATATAGTGTATGCAGACGCTACTCGTATGTTTTGGGAGGGGCTTTCGCCCTACACTGACGCCTTTGTGGAGGAGCACGGACGATATTTTCTCTATCCTCCCGTGTTCAATGTGGTCTATGCCCCGATACTGTTGCTGCCACGATGGTTAGGACCTTTCATCTGGAACTTAGGCAACTACAGCCTCTTTGCACTTGCCATCAAAACGCTACCAGAGAAGTTTAACGCCTACAAGCACCGCATTTTCCTCTACCTCCTGCCCATACTTATTCAAGCGGTGTTCTGTTATCAGTACAACATCGTGGTGTGTTACCTGTTCCTTTTCGCCTTCACACTTATGGAGAAAGGTAAAGGTCACTGGGCTGCGATATTGATAATGCTCTCTGCTACGACAAAGATTTACGGCGGAATAGAACTCGCCATGCTGCTGATGTACTCTAAACCATGGCGCAACATAGGCATTGCCATAGCCAGTGGCATCGTGTTCGCAGCGCTACCTGTACTCAATTTCAACTTCGACCAGCCTCTCTCGCTCTACGGCAAGATGGCGGATATGCTGAGTACGCACAATAATGCCGTGGACTACGTGGGCATTCTATACGCTAAGGGGCTTAAGAGCCTGCTGTTACCGAACCACTATCTCGTTCAAGGTGGCGTACTTTTGCTGCTTGCCGTGGGGTTCTTCGCACGCTACAAGCGATGGAGTGACTTTACGTTTCGCTCGCAATGTCTCGCTGTTCTCATGGGATTTATCATACTATTCAGCGATTGTCCCGAGACACATACATACCTTATAGCCATCGCTGGCTACCTTCTTGCATTTTGGGTGCAGCCAGAACGCAAGTGGTTTGACTGGGTTCTCTTCTGGCTTTTGTTCATTAACTTTGCCATTCTGCCAACAGACGTGCTCTGCCCGCCTAAGGTTCATGAGTTCATACACGAGACATTCTGGCTCGATGTCTATACTTACGCCGTTTGCTGGTGCCGCATACTGTGGCTCGCTGTGGTCAAAAGATAACAACTTTACACTATTCTTCTAAACCAATAGTCGAAAAGGCGGAAGTCCTTCATGCTGAGGTCTTCCGCCTTTGCCATATCCATACGGCAGAGAGGAAGGTCTCTGTACATCGCTGCAACGAGCGAGAAGGTGCTCGGAGGACCTATGATATAGTCGCAATCTGACAGCATAAAGAGGTCGTTGGCAGGCGAACCACCCAGCAAATGTACGTGTTTTACACCTGAAAGTTGGCTGTATCGCTCTGCACTTATACTCATATCGTTGGTAGAGAGATAGACATGAACGTCCTTTTCGGGGAACATCATGGCGAAATGGCGTATAAACTCTGCATACTGTTCATCGCTGTAGCAGTATATTCCGTTCTTCCATACTGCGTAATCGCCACGCCTTATGTGTACGCCAAGGCGAACTACGTCCTTGCATCCAGCCTCTACCTCGCTCATCTTCGCCTTTACCGGCTCCGTGAACTCACGGTCTATGGTGAAGAGGTCGCATATCTCCGCACGGTATTTCAGAAACAAGTCGTAGTATCTTACGAACCATCCGCTGACGACTATATTGCGATGGCGCAACATCTTGCGTTCAAGTGCTGCGGCATCACAATCGGAATGCTTGAAACTGGCGGTTGGAAGCAGTTTCAACGCTGCCATATACTTGGCGAAAAGATACAGCGGAAAACTGACAAGATTGCTATGGCTTATCTTGAAAAACTTATATTTATAACTGAATCGCATGGAGATAGTCTTACGACCGTGCTCCCTACCCCATGCATATACGTGGGCGTACTGCAACAGATTGTTGCACATCTGACTTTTATCGCGTGCGAAAAGCATTACTGTTTTCTTCTTTTTCTTATTCTTACCTTTATTTCCTCTTTATATAATGTGTACCATTTTTCGGGGACACCATTTCATTATCCTTTTGTTATCCGTAATATTCAGGGAAGGTAACAGACCATCGGCTTGAGGCGTAACGCTTGCGAAGGGTCTCGTAATCGGCTATCTTGTTATGATGAAGCGTCTTCTGTTTCCATGGACGCAGTATCTTTTCGGTCACGAAATTGCCGTAGGTTTCAAACTCTGAGAAGCCTGACAGTTCGTTGCGATCTATGTTATCGAGTATCACTTGCTGCCAACGTTTACCGCCATTATAACGTGTTAACGCCCTGTGTAGTGCCTTTACGCGTTCTTTATCGAACAACATCTTGTGGGCAACGTATGACAACGACGCCAGTTTGGTGCCAGGAAGGAGTTTCTGTATCAACTTGTAATACGGGCGATGTTCTTCATAACTCATGTAGAAGACAGGTTTATTGCTGTCCGTTAGGAACACGTGGGGGCGCACAAGTACATGGTCTGCATCTATGCACAGATAGTAACGACACGTGCCTATGGTGCCTGCCAACTTCAGAAACTGCTGAAACAGCCACCCACTACGGTTGTCACCGCTCGCCGTTATCAGTCCTATCTGCTTAGGAGAATAACCAAACACGCTTGTTTCTTCCACGTACTTCAGGTGCTGCTCGGTACAAAAGTCGCGTATAACGGGGTCGTCTGGTGCAACGATATATATGTCTTTTATCTTATTCGCCACACAGTTTCTTACCCCCTCAAGGCATAGTGGCAATATCTTCAAGTCTTTTGCGATAATCGGTATTATCACGTCTATCTCTTCGTCTGACGGCTTCAGTGCTGGCAATGGAGTCCATGCAAACAGACGGTATATTATTTTTCTTATCTGAGACATTAATGGTTGTGGATGGATTGTTATTGGTTGTGGGGTAAGGGTGGTTCTATAAATTACCACCGTTATATAAAACTAAGATGGTGTAATGACGTTTTGTCATCTTTCGAGTTCTTTTCGTCCCAAAGCGTAAGTTCGTTCAGTCGTTATGCCCGCATTCTTCGCTGTGCTCAGGCGTTTCACGGAGTCCTCCATCGCTCACTTACACTTTGACCTCGAAAATAATCTCGAAATATAACAAAGGTAATTTATAGAACCACCCTTAATAGTTATATTCTCACCCACTGACTATTTTTTACCAAGGTCGTCATACAGTTTCTGTAGGTACGCCTTTGCGTTAGGAAGCAACGCTGAAGGGTTCTTACCCTGTTCCACAATAACCTTCTTCGATGTATTGTCGTAATACATATAGTTGTCGGCGTCAGCCATTCCCATAGCGTCGGGGAATGAGAAGAAAGCAAAGTGTGGTGCGTTGTTGTCAAGCAAGTCCTTTGAATAAGTAAACTCCTTGTGCTCCCTTCCAAGCATAGCGAGCACCGTTGCACAGATGTCTGTCTGCGAACCTACTGTGTTTATGCGCTGTGGTTGCTTCACCGCTCCACCCATAATGATGAGTGGTATCTCGTAACGCCACGGCTGATAGTTGTCTATCTGCAGTGGATATGCGCCGAGATGGTCTGGCACTATTACGACAAGCGTGTTCTTCCAACACGGCATCTTGCTCAATACCTCTATAAACTCACCAAGACAGTGGTCCGTGTAAGAGAAAGCATTAAGTTCTGGAGAGTCGAGTTTCTCATAATTCGGTACGTCGAAAGGCTCATGACTACTGCTCGTCATGAACGCCTTGAAGAATGGTTTCGAACCGTTATACATCTCTCGCTGTATATCGCCCATCATACGGTCGAACACTGGTCCATCGGCAACGCCCCACTTTCCTGCGGCTTCGCTCATTGGGAAATCTCTCTGCGACGTAACATCCATGAAGCCACTACCTATCAAGTACGAGCGCATGTTACTGAAATTAGTATCGCCTCCATAATAAAAATGTGTGGCATAGCCAGACTTACCCAAACTGTTTGCCAGTGATGGCAATGAGGTACTGATACGAGGAATGTCCATTACGCTCATGGTTGGCTGGGCAGGCAGTCCGCTGAGCACTGATACCAGACCGCGGTCGGTGCGGAAACTGCTTGCATAGATATTCGTAAAGTACAGTCCTTCGTTCGTAAAACGGTCCAGATTAGGCGTTACGCCCTTTACGTGTCCGCCTTCATCCATTATGTATTTAGAGAAACTCTCAAGGCAGATGAGCACCACATTGTAGTTATGCTTCACGGCATCAGGGCGCAGTCGGGTGTAAGTCATTTTCTTAAAGATTGCCGTTGCCTCCTTGTCGTCCATAAAGCGGTAACGGTTGGCAATCTCCTCTTTGTGCAATAGCGACTCCATGAAACTAAATATTGGATTCACTGCTATGTGGTTGTGCCTTATGTTCTTTGAAAAATACACGCTTCCCGTATGGTTTGTGCCTGTAGCGAAGCCACCACGCATAGGTATTATCAACGCTATGATGCACAGTGCCATTACTATCGTTTCGATGATACGTTTCTTTTTATCGTTATTTATTGATGCCTCAAGGTTCATTTCCTCCCTACTGAAGCACATAAATATTACCGTTGCCGCTGCTACTATGCACAGAGGTATTACCGTCATCTGCCACACCGCCATGCTTGCGAATGCCAGTCCCGGCGAGGTTGTAAGATAAAGCAGCGGTGTACAGTCAAGCGGGAAGCCCCAATAGAAATATAGTGCTATATTAGATACATAAGCAACGCTGCACAACACCGACGCAATGCCGGTCCAGGTATCCCACAACCAGCGCATCGTCTTATTGCTGTACCAAAGGAAGAATATCATTATTATTCCAGGAATAACCGTCAGATATGCCGCTACGGCAAGGTCCAGTCGCAGTCCGTGCCACAGAATAAGCAGCCAGTCTGAGTATTCCGTATCCTCAAGACGATTATTGTATATCAGTAGAAACAATACTTTACTCAGCAGACCGATTATGGTCCACTTTACAAATACTTTTAATAGATTCTTTAGTTGGTTCATTTTTAATTTGGGGGCTACCCCTTTAATACCTGTTCTATCAATGATTTTATATATTTATCACTTACATTATCCATCTCGCTTTTATCATATATGGACAATAAAGTTATCCTCACGCTGTCTGGATTTATCTTTTTACATTATAACTTAGCACACGTGCTCCTCCGCTCTTACCTTTTCCCTTTGACGCTATTGCCATACGTGTTTTATAGATATCGTGTCCTAACGAAACACCACTAAAAGGATTAGCCTCTAAATAGGCAAGAAACACAGCATAATCTTTTTCAAAAGACCTGTATTTCTTTGCAAGAGTCTTCGCCATACGTTTAAACTCTTCGGTATAGGTTATGGTTACCATAATACTGATGTCTATTTTTTGAATAAATCGTGAGCATCAGGTAACTCTACACCTGCGGCGTCTGCAACCTTCATTTCGCTCAATGATTGCGCCAAAGTCTGCTTTACATACAGTTTATTGCGCATAGCATTAGCATCCACATCAGCCTGTAACACACGTTCTGTAAAAGCCTTACGAATACTTTTAGGTTGGCTTTTAAACAACGCCCACAACGCATCAAGCGGACTTATATTCTTTATTCCGTCTGCTTCTATTACGGTATTTACGTTCATCGTTTCTTTATTATATTTTACTTACTTACTATTTTTCTTTGAAAAGAAGATCTTTCCGTCTGCAAAAATACACATTTTCTTCCTTTCAGGCAACTTTTTCATACATTTTTTATTATTTTGGACTGCATTTCACATTACTTTCGAAAAACACCAATTTCCCAAATTTACCATTTTTGCACTTTTACGACGTCACACTCATAACACTTTTATTTTCAACAGATTACACTTCCACAAAATAATCGCTATGCAATTACGTTGTAAAAGGGGCCTAATTACACTGTAATCACTATGCTTTTACAATGTAATCAGGGCCTTTTTACAACGCAAAAACTATGCTTTTACCGCATTTCCCAAATTTACCATTTTTGCGACGACGAAAACGTTGTCTTACTGGCATAATTTCCCCGCAACGTTAAAATAGCATAAAACAAACTTTAGGTTACCTTTTCTTTTATGTAAAAGTAGTAATTTTGTAATTATTTCACTCCATAAACTAACAAGTAAAACAACCGATATGTGGGAAGATCCGAATAAACACAAGACTATACAACGCATCGCTTACGTCATAATCTACGCTATATGGTACACGCTGTCGTGTCTGCCGCTGCGCATTCTCTATCTGCTTTCAGACGCAGTAGCATTTATTCTATATCACTTCATAGGATATCGCCGCAAGGTGGTGGGCAAAAACATACGCGACTCCTACCCTAACCTCACGGATAAGGAACGCAAGAAGATTGAGCGTAAGTTCTACCGCCACTTCTGCGACCTCATTATCGAGAGCCTGAAGTACTTCTCTATGTCGGAGAAAGAGATCAGGAAACGCCTGCAGTTTAAGGGCATCGAACTGATAGAGGAGTCATACAACAACGGACGCTCTTGCGGAATATTCCTCGGTCACTACGGAAACTTCGAGTGGACAAGCAGTATGCCACTGTGGGTGGACCATGACCGTTGCCAATGCGTGCAGTTCTACCGCCGACTGGACAACAAAGTGCTGAACCGAATACTGGAACATCAGCGCGACAGATGGGGCAGCGTAAACGTTCCCGCCAATGAGTCTATACGCTACCTGGCACGTTATCGCAAGGAGGGCAAGCCTTTCATCATCGGCTTTGCCGCTGACCAAACACCGTGGTGGCGCGACATTCACTACTGGACTAACTTCCTTAACCACCCCGAGACACCTGTGTTCACGGGCGCGGAGCGCATCATGAGGAAGTTTGACATGGACGTGTACTACCTCGACATCACACGTGTGAAACGCGGAAAGTACGTCGCTGAGTACAAGCGCATCACCACTACGCCTAACGAACATCCAGAGTTCTGGATTACGGAACAGTACACACGCATGATGGAGGAGACCATTAACCGTGCACCTGCATACTGGTTGTGGAGCCATAACCGATGGAAGAGAACGAAAGAGGAGTGGATACGCATCACGGGCGGGAAGTAAACTCAAACCATTTTTATTTGAGTTTACCTACAATATCGGTATCTTGTTTCTTTTTAGCATTAATCTCCATTAATCTAACATTAAGCATTCATTAATCTATCTCTAACGAGAGGTTTGATTATATATAGATAAATGCCAAAGGATTTACGAGAGATTAATGTTAGATTAATGGGGATTAATGTAGAAAAAAGAAGACGCAATCAAAGTAAATCTACGTGGAATACTTTTCAATGCTGTCGCATTGTTGTCTTTAACATTAATCATCGTTAATCTAACGTTAATCTGACATTAATCTTTTCTTGCAGGATTTACAGTCCAGCAAGGTGTACAAAACTAAAGTTTTTACGAAAGATTAATGTTAGATTAATGGGGATTAATGTAGAAAAAAGAAGACGCAATCAAAG
>DAIUFT010000076.1:0-13311 GCA_036844425.1 Prevotella sp.
CTGCGACAGCCTGGTCCCAAACCAGGAACGCTACCAACTGCGCTACACCCCGTTTACCCTATTTCTTTGTCGGGGTGACAGGACTCGAACCTGCGACAGCCTGGTCCCAAACCAGGAACGCTACCAACTGCGCTACACCCCGTTTTTTAATTAGAATAAACTATTCCAGCTCTCAAGAAGTAGGTCATTTCTCAATTGCGATGCAAAGGTAGTCATTTTTATTTATCCCACCAAATTTTTTCCATGTTTTTTTCTTATTTTGTTTATACCACATCACTTTTCGTCGTTCTTGGCTTTATTTTCCGCATTATCGTCCCTCATATTGATAACATTAAACTCGCCATCGCTCACAGAAAACATTTTATAATCAAAGTTGCCACTTTCTAATACGCTATCCAAATGAGTGCGATTTGTATCGGTTATAAAAATCTGACCATAATTACTTGTACTCACGATGCTAATTATCTTTTTTACTCTTTTTGCATCGAGTTTGTCAAAGATATCATCCAAGAGCAACAGAGGTGTCGTTACACTCATGGTTTGTCGAAGAAAATCAAACTGGGCTAACTTTAGCGATATAACATAAGTTTTTATCTGCCCTTGGCTTCCCTCCTTTTTTAATGGATATCCATCTATCAGCATCTCCAGTTCGTCTCGATGTATTCCGTGTAAGGAATAACCTATTGCCATATCTTTATGTCTATCTCTTTGTATTACCTCCAACAAAGGACCTCTTTGGCAATGGGATACGTATCGCAGGGACACATTTTCTTTTGCGCCACTTATTTCCTTATATATTCCATTAAATACCGGGGTAAACTTTTCTATGAAATCGGCACGCTTTTTATAGATAATTTCTCCGTTGCTCGCCATTTCCTCTTCCCATAGTGCCAAAAGCATTATATCTGGTTCGTCTAACTTCAGCAAGGCATTACGTTGTTGGAGCGCTTTATTATAGCGATTTAGATAATCTATATATGTATTATCAAACTGAGATATTACTATATCGAGCAACTTGCGCCTTTCCTCGCTCCCCCCTCCTATTAAAGAGACGTCATCTGGCGACACGATAATCAGCGGAACAAGGCCTATATGTTCTGAGAGTTTCTTATATGATTTCTTATTACGCTTAAACTGCTTTTTTACTCCTTTCTTTAAACCTGCATATATTTCTTCGATTGTTTCTCCGTCATCCTGAACGTATTCTCCCTGCAGCATGAAACACTCCTTGGAATGTTGTACCATTTGCGAATCTATGTTACCAAACATAGAATGTGTAAAAGACAAGAAATATATAGCATCCAAAAGATTGGTTTTTCCTTCGCCATTGTTTCCTACAAAGCAATTTATCTTGTCCGAAAACGTCAGTT
This sequence comes from Prevotella sp., assembly GCA_036844425.1. Taxonomy (GTDB): domain Bacteria; phylum Bacteroidota; class Bacteroidia; order Bacteroidales; family Bacteroidaceae; genus Prevotella. The sequence goes on from DAIUFT010000076.1 coordinate 1,371, forward strand.
CTGCATTCGTTATATTTCTATAATTCAATATCGTTAGTTTTCTAAGAAACATATATTATCCTATTAGCCAGTTTTTGCGTATTTTTATAATGTTATCTACTTATATTTTCTTACAAACAACCGCTTCATACGATAAGTATTAATGGTGATTCTTTAAAATTACCACCGTTAAATTAATACCTATCGTACGAAGCGATTGTAAAATATGGTTAACTCACGGGCGTTTCTATAAATTACCACCCCACAAATTAATTACTCTTCATCTAAGAGTATCTTCATCATCTCTATAGCAGATTTCGCTACAGGGGTTCCTGGTCCAAAGATTGCAGCAACTCCTGCCTTATACAGGAAATCATAATCCTGAGCAGGAATAACTCCGCCTGCTATAACCATGATATCCTCTCTACCAAGTTTCTTTAACTCTTCAAAAAGAGCCGGTATCAAGGTTTTATGACCTGCAGCAAGTGAAGAAACGCCTACGATATGAACATCATTCTCAACCGCCTCACGCGCTGCCTCAGCAGGCGTTTGGAACAACGGTCCCATATCTACATCGAAACCGCAATCTGCATAACCTGTTGCAACGACCTTTGCTCCACGGTCATGACCATCCTGCCCCATCTTTGCGATAAAGATACGTGGACGTCTTCCCTCTTTTTGGGCAAAACGTTCTGTCATCTGACAAGCCTTTTCAAACTGGCTGTCATTTTTACTTTCTGCACTATACACGCCTGATATTGTTCTAATTACTGCTTTATAACGACCGACAACCTTTTCACATGCGTCAGAAATTTCACCGAGGGTACAACGTACTTTCGCACACTCTACTGCCGCCTCAAGAAGATTTCCTTTGCCTGTCTTTACGACCTCGGTTAAAGCGTCAAGAGTTTCTTTAACCTTGTTCTCGTCTCGGTTTGCTTTAAGTTCTTTTAATGCTGCTTCCTGCTCTAAGCGGACAGCGGTATTATCGACCTCCAAGATGTCGATAGGCTCTTCGTGGTCAAGGCGATATTTATTAGTACCAACAATAACCTGCTGACCAGAATCGATACGTGCCTGTGTACGTGCTGCCGCCTCTTCTATCCTCATCTTAGGAACACCAGTCTCGATGGCTTTTGCCATACCTCCAAGTTTTTCTATTTCTTGAATGTGCTCCCACGCTTTATGAACGAGTTCGTTAGTCAACGTCTCTACGTAATATGATCCTGCCCATGGATCTATCTCTTTACATACCTTAGTCTCGTTCTGTATATAAATCTGGGTGTTACGTGCAATACGTGCAGAAAAGTCTGTTGGCAATGCTATTGCCTCATCCAAAGAGTTTGTGTGCAACGATTGCGTATGACCGAGAACTGCCGCCATAGCCTCAATACAGGTACGACCTACGTTATTGAATGGGTCTTGCTCTGTCAGCGACCAACCTGATGTCTGGGAATGGGTACGCAGCGCCATCGACTTCGGGTTCTTAGCTCCAAAACTCTTGACGATTTTTGCCCATAGCAATCTTCCGGCACGCATCTTGGCTATCTCCATAAAATGGTTTACGCCTATAGCCCAGAAGAAACTTAAGCGTGGTGCGAAAGCATCTATATCGATACCAGCATTAACACCTGCACGCAAATACTCCAATCCATCAGCCAAAGTATATGCCAACTCAATATCTGCTGTAGCACCTGCCTCCTGCATGTGGTATCCTGAGATTGAGATTGAATTAAACTTCGGCATTTTTTGTGAAGTATACTCAAAGATATCAGCAATAATCTTCATAGAGAATGATGGCGGATAGATATAGGTATTACGCACCATAAACTCCTTAAGAATATCATTCTGTATTGTGCCAGCCATTTCTTCTAACTTAGCTCCCTGCTCTAATCCGGCAACTATATAGAACGCCATAATAGGTAGTACCGCCCCATTCATGGTCATCGAAACTGACATCTTATTAAGTGGTATCCCATCAAAGAGTACCTTCATATTCTCAACAGAACATATACTTACGCCTGCCTTACCTACATCGCCTATTACGCGCAAATTATCCGGATCATAGCCTCGATGCGTTGGCAAGTCGAAGGCAACAGACAATCCTTTTTGTCCTGATGCCAAGTTTCTGCGATAAAACGCATTAGACTCCTCCGCGGTAGAGAAACCCGCATACTGTCGGATGGTCCAAGGACGGAACGGATACATCATAGAGTAAGGACCACGCAAGAACGGAGGGATACCTGCTGTAAAGTCAAGATGCTCCATCCCCTCCAGATCTTCTTTCGTATATACAGATTTAACCTCTATGTGTTCTGGTGTTTTCCATACATACTGTATGTTATTATCCTCTTGCCATTTTTTGCCATCAGCCTTCTCCATGCCAGAGAAGACATTTATATTCTTAAAATCTTTTCTAGCCATAATTATCTAATACCGAGTTTTTCGTTCAACATCTTCAATGTTTCAAGTTGATTAACCTTAACATGTATAAAATTCTCTATACCTGCAGCTTTCAGTTCTTCTGCGCAAGCAGGAGCACCTGCTACGATAAATATGGCTTTATCGCCAAGGCACTTGAACGCAGGCACAGCATATTCTGCATATTCATCATCTGAAGAGCACAATACAACGATGTCGGCATCAGCCTTCAACGCAGCCTCTACACCTTGTTCTACGGTTTCGAAGCCAAGATTATCAATAACTTTGTATCCTGCTGATGCAAGGAAATTACATGAGAACTGAGCACGTGCTTGTCTCCAAACCAAGTTACCTATTGTCAACATAAATGCAACAGGCTGCTTCTTCGCCTTTTCTGTAGCAAGACGTAATTTCTCAAAATCTGCGGCTATACGACTTCCCTTTATCGACTTAAACGTCTCAGAGTCATTATGGTCACAACCACAACCCTCTTCTATCGGAGTCTTGCCGTCACTTGTCTCGGTAAAATTAGGATACTGGTTAGTGCCCAAGATAAATTCCCTGCGTTGTGCAGCCAACACATGACGCTTATCGTTAGTGGCATTAATGTCATCCTGTACTGTACCAGCCTTTATTGCAGCAAGGAAACCACCTTCATCTTCCACTCTAAGGAATATTTTCCATGCTTCCTTTGCCAATGAGGTCGTTAACTCCTCTATATAATATGAACCAGCAGATGGATCTACCACGGTATCAAAATGACACTCTTCCTTTAACAATAGCTGTTGGTTACGCGCAATACGCTCAGAGAAATCATTTGGAGTTTCATAAGGTGCATCAAACGGGGTAACGATAATAGAATGTACTCCACCCAACGCAGCCGACATCGTCTCTGTCTGCGAACGCAGCATATTTACGTAAGCATCAAAGATGGTCATATTGTATGTTGACGTTACAGCATTCACGCACATCTCGCATGCGCAATCACATGCAGGTTCGTAATTCTTGACGATCTGCGCCCACAACATACGTGCCGCACGAAATTTGGCAATCTCCATAAAATAGTTTTCAGAGATGCCCATATTGAACTTTATCTTCTTTGCTGCAAGTGTTGGTTCTACACCTGCATCAACAAGCTGCTGCATGTATTCATTTCCCCAAGCCAACGCATATCCTAACTCTTGAACAATATATGCGCCAGAATTGCTCAGAGATACAGAATTTACCGTTATGCAACGGAAATTGGGATAATCCTTAAGAATATCAACCATTCGTGAAGCCAACTGCAGGATAGGCTCTACATTCTTGCCCTTCATCACGATTTTCTCCATAGGGTCCCAATCTATAGAGCCTACGATCTTTTCTTTGTCATATCCTTTCTTTCGGAAATACTCACAAAGAAGCTGAGCCAACTCAACCGAACGACGCTTACAGGTATTAAAATTCAGTTCTACGCAATCGCAATAGATACCATCGAGCAAGGTCTCAACATACTCCGCACTTACGGCTGAAGACGGAATATTAAAGCCTATAGAGTTTATACCTTTATTTAATATATCCTTTGCTTTCGCATTTGCTTCCTCAGCTGTTGGCTCTGATATTTCCTGGCGCACATACCATTCATTATCATGCTTTTTATTACCACGAACAAATGGGAATTCTCCAGGCAAAGCATCTGGGGTCTGCAGATTTTCTATATCCTCTCTGCGATAAAAAGGTTGTACGTTAAATCCTTCTGGAGTTTTCCAAACAAGACGTTTTTGGAAGTCTGCCCCTTTTAAGTCAACTTGAATCTTATCAAGCCATTCTTGTGTTGTAGGCGCATGAAACTCCGAAAAGAGCTTTTCTTTGGTGTTTGTCATAACTTTGTATTGTAATAAATTTAGATTTTATCTGTCCACGTCTGTTTATGTCCAAGCACAGATAAAGAATTTTTTAATGTTGCAAAGTTAAATAATTTTTCCGATACAACCAACAACACATGTCCAATAATATTTTCATTTACAAAATTTAACTCACAAAAAAATCATAGCACAATGTTACAATTTGTAATTTACAACACCTTTTTCTCGCTTTTTTTCCTTTATTTATTATATAATAGAAAAAAAATGATTAATTTTGCATTGCAAAAATAAAAGTGTGGGCATTACTCACAAAGTGAAACATCAATTATTGACATTATGACATACATAATTGTTGCAATACTTATAGTCAGTCTCGTTTTCATAGCGACAGAGCGACTGACAGGCATTAACAAAGCCGCTGTAGCCGTGTTAGCATGCACTCTGGGGTGGGTGCTTTACGTGTGTTACGGCTCAGACTTTGTTTATAGTCAACATCAGTCAGAATACTTATCTTTTCTGGATGGTGTAAAGCCCAATAGCACGGATGTCAAGTTATATATAGCCCAAAACGTTTTCTTTCCTTATGTGGGCTATGCTGCTGAAATAGCACTCTTCCTACTTGCGACTATGACCATCGTTAATATTCTTTACAACAATGGTTGTTTCGATTTCCTCACTTTATGGATAAGGACACGCAATAGTCGTTTATTGCTATGGAAACTTACAGCTGTCGCTTTCTTTATGTCTGCCAATATGGACAATATAGCAGCCATAATCATTATGTTAACAGTAACCAACTCCATTCTCATACGTTCAAAAGATCGCATCATATACGGAGCTATGGTTATGATTGCTGTTAGTTTTGGCGGAGCCATGACCGTTATTGGCGACCCTATAGGTCTTGTACTTTGGAATAAAGGGGCAATAACAGCATCCGACTTCACACTCTCTATGATGTTCCCCTGTGGTCTTGCATGGATTCTGCCTACACTCTATACAACCTTTAAACTACCAGCGTCTGTAGCCATAGACTGCCCTACCCTCCCATACCGTGGAGATGACACGCGTCTTAATGTATGGCAACGCCTTCTTATGTTCCTGGTAGGTATTGGTGGACTTTGGTTTATACCAACTTTTCATTATATTACGAAGCTTCCCCCATTTCTTGGGGCATTATGCGTACTGAGTCTTCTGTGGATAGTAAATGAAATCTTCAACCGAAAACTGTTCACCATGGAGCGTGGTATGAGGGCTGATATCCCTCAATTAATACAGTACAACACTATACAGAAGATTCTTTACGTAATCAGCGTCATACTTGCCCTCGGAGTTGTAACAGAAACTGGTGCCATGACATGGCTCGCAAGAACTATTGACGACTTCATCGGCAACGTTTGGGCAATAGGTATTGTCACAGCAGCAGTCAGCTCTGTTCTCGACAATTTCGCCACATTTATGACAATGGTTTCGCTACACGACACATCTCTTACAGACGTTTACTATAGCACAGGAGGAGCATACTGGAAAATACTTTCATTCGGAACTACCGTTGGCGGCAGCATATTGTGTATGGGATCCATCTCGGGTATTTTAACCATGCAAATGCAAGGAATGACACTAAAATGGTACCTTAGGCATATAACTCCAATAATACTATGTTCTGGTATTATAGCATTTATAATTCTCTGCATTCAGCTCCAATAACACATTAATAAACAGCAAAAAACATACATTACATAAAGTAAAAAGATTTATTCACTTAACAAAAAACACAACTTACTATGGGAAAGATTCAAACAATAGGCATCTTAACATCAGGCGGTGATGCTCCTGGCATGAATGCTGCCATTCGTGCGGTTACCCGTGCAGGTATCTATAGCGGATTCAAGATCAAGGCTATCTACCGCGGTTGGGAAGGACTCATAAATGATGACGTAAGATCATTCACTACCGAAAACGTTAGTGGTATCATTACAATGGGTGGTACTATTCTTAAGACTGCACGTTCTAAAGATTTCATGACACCAGAGGGACGCCAGAAGGCATATGAGAATCTCGTAAAAGAGGAAATTGATGCACTTGTTGTAATTGGCGGTAATGGTTCGCTTACTGGTGCTAAGATTTTCGCAGAAGAATACGACGTTTGTTGTGTCGGTCTCCCTGGAACTATTGACAACGACCTGTATGGTACCGATGCAACTATAGGTTACGACACTACCCTCAATACTATCATGGAATGTGTTGACCGTATTCGCGATACCGCTCAAAGCCACGAGCGCATCTTCTTCATCGAGGTAATGGGACGTGACGCTGGCTTCCTTGCCCAAAACTCAGCAATAGCATGTGGCGCTGAAGCGGCTATCATCCCAGAAGAGGCTACAGACGAAGACCAATTGGCAGAATTCATGAAACGTGGTATACGTAAATCCAAGAAGTCTTGCATCGTTATCGTATCTGAATCGCCTAAATGTGGCGCTATGTACTACGCAGAACGCGTTAAGAACGAGTTCCCTGGCTACGATGTACGCGTGTCTATCCTTGGACACCTGCAGCGTGGTGGTAGCCCTACTGCACGTGACCGCATACTTGCCAGCCGAACTGGTGTGGGAGCAATAGAAGCTATCATGCAAGGACAACGAAACGTTATGGTTGGTGTACGCAACAACGAGATCGTTTACATTCCGTTCCCTGAGGCAATACGTTCTGACAAACCTATGGACAAGAAGTTGTTCAAGGTGCTGAACGAGTTAAGCATATAAATAACATTTACGATTAATAACGGGTTTCTCTTTATGGAGAAACCCTAATTTTTATATTCAAGCATGAAACACTTCCTTTCACCCCTGCTTACTGTAGCGTTTTTGCTGCTTGCCCATTCCTCCTCTCATGCACAAGATTTCACTCTTGGCGCAGACATTAGTTGGTCTACCGAAATGGAGCAAAAAGGGGAAAAGCTTTTTGGGTATGATGGCAAGGAATATGATGCCTTCCAAATAACAAAGAACATGGGCATGCAAGCAGTAAGACTCCGCGTATGGGTAGATCCGAGCAAGCATGGCAACTGGTGCGATAAGAACGACGTATTACGCAAAGCCTTGCGCGCTAAAGCCCTAGGACTCAACATAATGATCGATTTTCATTATAGTGACTGGTGGGCTGACCCTGAAAAACAGAACATTCCTGAGGCATGGAGCAAGCATAAATATAAAGTGATGCTGACGGACGTTGCCAACCACACGACGGAGGTTCTGTCACTACTTAAGGAAAATGGCATAGATGTAAAATGGGTGCAAGTAGGCAACGAAACATCTAACGGAATGTTGTGGTCAGTAAAGACTGATGATGCTACAGGCTGGCCCATAAAGGACGAGAATGGCAATACTACCATAACTCAAAGCATGGGGCACATAGATCATAACCCACAACAATATGCTGGATTTTTCAAAGTTGGATACGAAGCTGTAAAGAATGTTTTTCCAGAGGCTAAAGTTATCGTGCATCTTGATAATGGATTTAACGATGCGCTATATAACCGCAACCTGGACATCTTACGCGACAATGGAGCTAAATGGGATATCATCGGGATGTCCCTTTATCCTTATTGGTCAAGGAAATATGAAGAGTCCGCACCTAAACTCTTTGCTGAATGTATGCGTAACATCAAGGCTTTATATAAGAAATATGGAACTGATGCCATGATAGTAGAGACAGGCTTTGAGGTGAACGAACAGGAGCCGTGGATTATGGAATCTGGTAGAGAGCAACTCTCCAACTTAATCCGTATGTGCAAGAATTCATGCGATGGCCATTGTTTAGGAGTTTTCTATTGGGAACCTACATGTCGTCCTAACACTTATAAACTTGGAGCTTTTACCTCCGATGGACATCCTACCTCCATCATGCGCGCCATCACAACAGCAACTCTTGACGAAAGCCTTGCCGTTGCTCCTGAAACACGTAAAAATATTGTCTATGACCGTCCCATGGTAAAGTTGCACACCACAGAAGGGGACATCGTGATTGAATTATACAACGAAACGCCCAAACACAGAGACAATTTTATTAGTCTTGTAACCAGGGGTGTGTTAGACTCTACCCTGTTCCACCGTGTTCTTAACGATTTTATGATTCAAGGTGGTGACCCAGCCTCTAAGGATGCCGAGAAAACACGCGAGGACAACCCTGCCCCACAATTAGGCTATACTAATGCCACGGACGAGAAAGGCAAGGAATATACCATCCCCGCAGAAATACTCTACCCTCAATTTTTCCACAAGCGAGGAGCCGTTGGTGCCGCAAGAGATGATGATGAGACAAATCCTGAACGCAACAGCAGTTCGTCACAGTTTTACATAGCATGGGGGCGATGGCCAGCATCGCGAAAAGCAGGATCCAAGATTAAACTCCTCCCCTACTACAAGGAGTCTCGTCAAGCAGGTATTCCATCACTTGATGCAGAATACACGGTCTTTGGAGAAGTTATACAAGGTCTGGATATTGTGGAACGCATACAGAAAATGCGCACAGATAAATATGATCGTCCTCTGAAAGATGTCAGGATACTAAAAGCATCAATCATCAGATATAATTAAGGGTGATTCGATACGGAAGTAAAATTAAAAACAAACATTTTACAACTACAAAAGTATGATAATAACAATAGCAAGGCAATGCGGTTGTGGCGCCGTTCATGTAGGAGAAATTCTTTCTAAGGAACTGGGTATGACGCTATACACTCGACAGAATCTTATGGAACTGGCAAGAGACAAGGATATGTTGGAAGAAATGCACTATTTCTTCGAAGAAGATCCTGTAGATGACCTTATGGATGCCATAACGTCTTTTACAGAAGAACATGAAGACATACGCCGACGTTTTACCCAGTCTTTTAACAAAATAATTGGCAACGAAAACTGTATCATCATCGGAAGATGTGGTAATCATATTTTCAAGCAGCATAAAGATTTATTCTCTTTCTTCCTGCACGGAGACAAACAGACGCGCATCAAGAACATTGCCACAGAGAAGGGAATATCGCTCAACGAGGCAGATGATTTTGTTACCGATACCGATGATAGACGTATTGCCTACCACCGTTATTATACCGGACTGACATGGGGAAACGCAGCAGATTATGACATGTGCTTAGATACATGCAAACTGGGTCCTACAAAAACTGCACAAATAATAAAGGAATACATAAATACCGTCAGAAAATAACATTTCTGTATCATACAGAACAACCAAACAAAAATGAAATACGTAATACAGTTTCTTATTATCATTGCCTTTTCATTCATTGGAGAATTACTCCATTACGTCATTCCGCTCCCCATTCCTGCCAGTATATATGGCATTATTCTTCTTTTCATAGCCCTTCAGAGTAAGGTTCTCAAGGTGAAAGACATCAAAGAAACAAGCAGTTTCCTTATTGCTGTAATGCCAATCATGTTTGTGCCAGCTGCTGCAGGACTTATAGATTCTTGGGCAGCGGTTCGCGATTCATTACTGCAATATATTATAATAACCGTTGTCAGCACCTTTATTGTCATGGGAGTGGCAGGCAAAGTTACACAATTTGTAATACGTAAAGAGAAAAAGAAACAATGAAAGAACTAATATCCGACTCCACCTTTCTTGGTGTATTTATAAGTCTCGCCTCATATGCTGCCGGCATGTGGCTTAGGAAAAAGACTGGTTGGTCTTTAATGAATCCACTATTTATCTCAATAGTCCTTGTCATCTTGATACTGTTGTTACTTGGCATAGACTACCCTACATACAACCGTGGCGCAAACATCATCAGTTATCTCCTTACTCCTGCCACTATATGTCTCGCCGTACCACTACATCAACAGGTGGAGCAACTTAAAAAGAACTACAAGGCTGTGCTCGCAGGCATAACGTCGGGTGTGCTCGCCAGCCTCATTTCTATTTTATTATTGGCACTACTTTTCCACCTTGACCATGCAGCCTACGTTACCTTCCTGCCAAAATCTATCACAACTGCCATTGGTCTTGGCGTATCCGAGGAACTTGGAGGTTGCGTACCTGTTACCGTTGTAGTTATCATCGTTACTGGTGTCTTAGGAAATATTTTTGCAGAGAAGTTCTTGAAAATAATGAAAATTGAAGAACCTATTGCCAAAGGTATTGCCATAGGCTCTGCATCACACGCAGTAGGAACGTCTAAAGCTATGGAGATGGGAGCAATTGAAGGCTCGATGAGTAGCCTGTCCATCGTTGTATGTGGTATCATGACCGTTATCGGAGCTTCGATATTCGCACTAATAATGTAGAGCCACTCTACATATGTAACTTCGTCAAGCTATAATTTTCTTATTTAACCACACCATAATCAAAAGATTTACAATAGCATACAATTAAAACAACCAACAAATAATGAAAGTAAGAATCAAAACCACAGAAGGCGACATCATCGTACGCCTCTATGATGAAACCCCACTTCATCGAGACAATTTTATCAAACTTGTAAAAGAGAAATATTATGACGGTACGATTTTCCATCGCGTCATCAAAGACTTCATGATACAGGGCGGCGACCCTAACAGTAAGAATGCTACCCCTGGGGCTTCGTATGGAACGGGAGGACCTGGTTATACCGTTCCTGCCGAATTTGCCTTTCCCAAGTACTTCCATAAGCGTGGTGCCTTGTGCGCAGCACGCCTTGGAGACGAGGCTAACCCTGCACGCGAGAGCAGCGGTAGCCAGTTCTACATAGTATGGGGTAAGACTTATAAAGAGCAAGAATTGAAGCAAATGGAACGTCAACTGGAAATGCAGCAGGAACAGAGCATCTTTAATTCTCTTGCGCAGGAGCATAAGGATGAAATTATGAATCTTAGACGCAACCGTGACCGTGCTGGCCTACAAGCATTGCAGGACGACCTCATCGAAAAGACACATGCCCAGAGCCGTAAATTAGGCAAGCCTACATTCACTCCTGAACAGCATGATATATATACCACTATCGGGGGAACACCATTCCTTGACAACCAATACACAGTATTCGGGGAAGTTGAAGAAGGGTTAGAAGTTGTAGAGAAGATTCAATCAACCAAAACAGCCCCTGGCGACCGCCCTCTTACAGACATAGTTATTACCGTTGAGGTTGCAGACTAAGTAATGCTAATTCAAAACACAATAATTTCTGAACGAGAAATGTCTTTCGAGAGACTCCTTGAGTCTCTCGGAAGTAATGATATTGTCGTTGCCATTACTCCTGAAGATATTAATGGAACATGGGCATTTTATAGAAAAGAGCACTCCGTCACCATGTTCATGATAGAACAACATGGCAACAGCTATATTCTGTCCATGGATAGACTGGCATCCTACGATGATTATCGCTTCTATCCATATCTCATTGACACATTAAGCCTTCAACTTATAGACAAACCCTTTATAATGGACGAGAAAGGGGCATTCTGTATATTCAACGAGGAATGGATTGCCTATATTATGGGAGAAGAGGTTGCCTATCTGAAGTGTATCCTATCTCTGGGCAGGAAATACTACATTTCTCTACCAATTCAAGATACAAATGTTTACATAAGTGAAGACGCCCTAAACAACATGGGGGTTACCCTGCATTCGTCATCACCACGTATTTTTGGTTATGGAAAGTGCATATAAAAAGTGTTTGAGAGAAGAATGAGGAAAGTTTACTGGTTATC
>DAIUFT010000077.1:0-12935 GCA_036844425.1 Prevotella sp.
CTTTTCTTGCAGGATTTACAGTCCAGCAAGGTGTACAAAACTAAAGTTTTTACGAGAGATTAATGTTAGATTAATGGGGATTAATGTTATAAAAAATAGTGCGAAGCACAATTAATGCGTTTTTACGCCATGACTGTTTGGCTACGAATAAACGCTAAACACACAATTTCTCCGCTATAAATTTGGCAGTAAGAAAAATATTATGTAACTTTGCAAACACACAAAAACTCGGGGGTGCCACAAGTTTTCCATTGCCATCGGCATACGAAGACAAAGGCTGAGATTACACCCATTGACCTGATGCAGGTAATGCTGCCGTAGGAAATGAGATAATTTATACGACTTTCAAAGAACAACCCGGGTAATGGCGCATAGTCATTAGCCGGGTTTTATTTTGTTGATGGTGCTTCCCCTTATTCGTTTTTTATTCTATGAAGATTATCATCAACAACAAACCAACAGAGACTAATGCCACTAACGTGGCAGAACTTGTAAAGGAACTCTCCATGCCCGACCGTGGAGTGGCTGTCGCTATCGACATGCAGATGGTGCAACGAACCGACTGGGAGGAGACAACACTGAAGGAAAACGATAACGTCACCATTATCGTGGCAGCATGCGGAGGATAGAACTATGCTGCAATTTATTTCACATTATACAGACCATTACTCGTATCTCGACTCCATTCGCATGGCTCTCGACGGCGGTTGCCGTTGGGTTCAACTGCGCATGAAGGATGCTTCTGACGACGAGATGCGCCCCATCGCACTCCTGGCACAGGCTCTTTGCAAGGCGAAGGGGGCTACGTTCATCATCGATGACCACGTGGCTCTGGTAAAGGAACTGCACGCTGACGGTGTGCACCTCGGCAAGAAGGATATGCCCATCGCTGAAGCAAGGGCGATACTGGGTAATGATTATATAATAGGTGGTACGGCAAACACGCTCGATGACGTTAGGGCGCATTACCGTAACGGCGCTAACTACATAGGTTGCGGTCCTTTTCGCTTCACTACCACGAAGAAAGGGCTCTCTCCTGTGCTCGGCATTGAAGGGTATAAGAATATCGTCAGCGGCATGAAGGCAGAGGGGATAGACCTCCCTATCGTTGCCATCGGTGGCATAACGGCTGACGATATCCCCGACATCATGGCTACTGGGGTAACTGGCATCGCCCTCAGTGGAACCGTATTAAGGGCGGACGACCCCGTGAAAGAGATGCAAAGACTGCTGGAAGTTATAGAGAACGCAACCAAATAACAAAACGACGAAACTACAAAATAACATACAAAAAATATGAGTAAATTAGTAATAGCAGGCAGAGAGTTCAACTCGCGCCTCTTCCTCGGAACTGGTAAGTTCAACAACAACGCAGTAATGGCTGACGCCATCAAAGCAAGTGAAACAGAAATGGTAACTGTTGCAATGAAGCGTGTGGAACTGGAGGACAAGCATGACGACCTCCTCACCCACATAACACAAAACCCTAACATACAACTGCTGCCTAACACCTCTGGCGTAAGAACTGCTGAGGAGGCTGTTTTCGCCGCTCAGATGTCACGCGAGGCATTTGGTACCAACTGGCTTAAACTCGAAATACACCCTGACCCACGCTACCTGTTGCCTGACTCGATAGAGACTCTGAAGGCAACTGAGCAACTTGTGAAGATGGGATTCGTGGTATTGCCTTACTGTCAGGCTGACCCTACACTCTGTAAGCACCTTGAAGAGGCTGGTGCCGCTACCGTAATGCCACTCGCTGCACCTATCGGCACAAACAAAGGTCTGCGCATGAAGGACTTCCTGCAGATTATTATAGAGCAGGCTACCGTTCCTGTTGTGGTAGATGCAGGTATCGGTGCGCCAAGTCATGCGGCTGAAGCAATGGAGATGGGAGCCGACTGCTGTCTCGTTAATACCGCTATTGCCGTGGCTGGTGACCCTGTTCAGATGGCTACTGCATTCAAAGAGGCTGTCATTGCCGGTCGTCGCGCATACGAGGCAGGACTGGGTGCTATCAGCGACTCTGCCCAAGCAAGTTCGCCTCTTACTGCTTTCTTGAATTAATCGGTTTGCTGGTGATGGGAGATGTGTTGATAACACTATAAATAAGTCACCTATCAACAAAACCACTAAACAACAAAACGACTAAACAACCAAAAGAAAATGCCAAACGATAATAAAGCATACGCCAAGAGAGAAAAGGCGTATATGACCGGAAAACTGTTCCCATCGATAAAGGTTGGTATGCAGAAGGTTAACCTCGCACCTACCGTTACCAAGGACAAGAATGGCGTTCCGCACACCGAGGTCAACGACCCAGTGTATATATATGATACCAGTGGCCCGTTCTCTGACCCTAACATAGAGGTTGACTTGAAGAAAGGGCTGCCACGACTTCGTGAACAATGGATTCTGGACCGTAACGATACAGAACAGTTAAAGGAGGTAACGAGCGACTACGGAAAACAACGTCTCGCAGACCACTCGCTGGATTCACTGCGCTTTGAGCACATACAACTGCCGCGAAGAGCCGTCAAGGGCAAGGCTATCACGCAGATGGCATACGCTAAGGCTGGCGTGATAACACCAGAGATGGAGTATGTGGCCATTCGCGAGAACATGAACTGTGAGGAACTCGGCATCAAAACACACATCACTCCAGAGTATGTTCGCGAAGAGATAGCACGCGGTCGTGCCGTGCTCCCTGCCAACATCAACCACCCTGAGGCTGAGCCTATGATTATTGGTCGTAACTTCCTCGTGAAGATTAACACCAACATTGGCAATTCTGCCACTACTTCCAGCATAGAGGAAGAGGTGGACAAGGCTGTGTGGTCATGCAAATGGGGCGGCGATACGCTCATGGACCTATCGACAGGTGCCAACATTCACGAGACACGTGAGTGGATTGTGCGCAACTGTCCGGTACCAGTGGGCACTGTTCCTATCTATCAAGCACTGGAAAAGGTAAATGGTAAGGTGGAAGACCTTACGTGGGAGATATACAAGGACACGCTCATCGAACAGTGTGAGCAGGGCGTTGACTACTTCACCATACACGCTGGCATACGTCGTCAGAACGTACACCTTGCAGATTCGCGCCTCTGTGGCATCGTTAGCCGTGGTGGTTCTATCATGAGTAAGTGGTGTTTGATTCACGATAAGGAGTCTTTCCTCTACGAACATTTTGACGATATCTGCGACATCGTGGCGCAATACGATGTTGCTCTCTCCCTGGGCGATGGCTTAAGACCGGGTTGTACTGCCGATGCTAACGACGCTGCGCAGTTCGCTGAACTTGACACTATGGGCGAACTTGTTACACGTGCTTGGGCGAAGAACGTGCAGGCGTTCATCGAAGGACCTGGACACGTGCCGATGCACAAGATACGTGAGAACATGGACAGACAGTTAGACCACTGCCACGAGGCTCCTTTCTACACGCTCGGACCTATCGTTACCGACATCGCACCGGGCTATGACCACATCACAAGTGCCATTGGCGGAGCACAGATAGCATGGTTTGGCACGGCAATGCTGTGTTACGTAACGCCTAAGGAGCACCTCGCTCTGCCTAACAAAGAGGACGTTCGTGTGGGCGTCGTGACCTATAAGATTGCCGCCCATGCTGCAGATTTAGCAAAAGGACACCCTGGTGCGCAGATTAGGGACAACGCTTTGTCGAAGGCTCGCTTCGATTTCAGATGGCGCGACCAGTTCCATTTGTCGCTCGACCCAGAGCGTTCGCTGCAGTACTTTGAAGAGGCTGGTCACACTGACGGTGAATATTGCACCATGTGCGGACCAAACTTCTGCGCCGCTAAGTTAACTCATGACTTGAGAAAACTATAAGACGGCAAACTGGTAATACTAAATTAGGAATAAAAAATGTTTTCAGACGAATTAGAAAAGATTAGTTGGGACGAGACCACAGAGCGCATTGCTCAGATGACTGACGCTGATGTAAGGCGCGCCTTGGGCAAAAGCCACTGCGATGTTAACGACTTTATGGCTATGATATCACCTGCCGCAGAGCCGTACTTGGAGCAGATGGCGCAACTGTCACGTAAATATACCGAGGAGCGTTTCGGCAAAACGATGTCGATGTTCATTCCTCTTTACATCACAAACTCATGTTCTAACTCCTGCGTGTACTGTGGTTTCCACCGCAGTAACCCTATGGCACGCACCATCCTCACACCAGAACAGATAGAGGATGAGTATAAAGCCATTAAGAAGTTGGCTCCATTCGAGAACATTCTCCTCGTTACTGGCGAGAATCCTGCCAAGGCTGGCGTGCCATACCTTGCAAAGGCTATCGACATAGCAAAGAAATACTTCTCGAACATCAAGATAGAAGTAATGCCACTGAAGGCTGAAGAGTACTATGAACTGACCAAACACGGTCTTAATGGCGTTATCTGTTTCCAAGAAACATACCACCGCGAGAACTACAAACTGTACCACCCAGCCGGCATGAAGTCTAAGTTTGAGTGGCGTCTTAATGGTTTTGACCGCATGGGACAGGCTGGTGTCCACTCCATTGGCATGGGTGCTCTGCTCGGACTGGAAAAGGAATGGCGCACAGACGTGGTGATGATGGCTCACCATCTGCGCTACCTTCAGAAGCATTACTGGAAGACCAAGTACTCAGTTAACTTCCCTCGTATGCGCCCTGCACAGAATGAGGGCTTCCAACCTAACTGTTTCGTGACTGATAAGGAACTGGCTCAGGTTACGTTCGCTATGCGTATCTTCGACCATGACGTTGACATCTCGTACAGTACACGTGAGCCTCAGTTCATAAGAGACAACATGTGTACGCTGGGTGTTACCACAATGTCTGCCGAATCGAAAGTGAACCCTGGCGGATACCATACATATCCACAGGCATTAGAGCAGTTCACGGTGTCTGATGACCGCACAGCGAAGGAGATAAACCGTCGCTTGAAGGAGTTAGGACGTGAGCCTGTATGGAAGGATTGGGACGCTTCCTTCGACCTTTTCGGCAAGATTACGGAAAAGAAAATTGGATAAATGTTCACAAAAGTAATAATTACCAAGCCCGCATTCTTTGACGGTGAGGCAGAGCGCATAGCCTGCCTACTCCGTCAAGGCAGTGCGGACTTGTTGCATATACGCAAACCCCTGGCTTCAAAAGAGCAAGTAGAGCGTCTGATTAATGAGATACCGCACGACTGTCGGGACCGACTTGTTCTGCACGACCATCATTCTCTCGCTATAGAGTATGGTCTTTACAGCATACATCTCAACTCGCGCAATCCGCTACCACCTACTGGTTGGACGGGCAGCGTGAGCAAGAGTTGTCACAGTTTGGCTGAGATTGAGGAGTGGAAAGGGCGTTGCAACTATGTCAGTCTGTCGCCTATCTACGACTCTATATCGAAAGTGGGATACCATTCTGCCTTCACTCGTGAGGAAATATTAGCGGCAGCGGAGCGTGGCATTATCGACAATAAGGTCTTTGCACTTGGCGGCGTCACCTTCAATCGTATGAAAGAGGTGGAGAATATGGGCTTTGGCGGAGCAATGATCTTAGGAGATGCATGGCGTAAATGATGATTGAAGAATGAGGAATAAAGAATAATAGAAATCATAGAATTATGAATAAAGAATATCATTTCAATAAAGAGAGCGGAACAAAGAACAAGGAAACCGAGAAAGAAGCATCTGTTACTCAAGATTCTTCATCCCTCATTCCTCATCCTTCATTTAAGACTATCCTTACAATAGCCGGCAGCGACACGTCGGCAGGGGCTGGAATACAACAGGATCTGAAGACGATTACATCGTTAGGACACTACGCCGTAACTGTGCCCACGGCTCTCACGGCACAGAATACAGTTGGGGTGCAGAGGGTAATGACGGTGCCGGAGGATATGCTTGAGGCACAGTTGCAGTCTGTCTTCAGCGACATCAATGTGGAGGCGATAAAGATTGGCATGATTCCTTGTGTGGAGTCGGCACGCGTTATCGTAAAATTCATAAAGCAATATGACCTCCCCACCGTCTGCGACCCTGTGATGATATCAACAAGTGGCACACAACTGATGAGCGATGAATGTGTGGATTACATTAAGCAAGAGCTTTTCCCACTCTGCACGCTCGTCACACCTAACATACCAGAGGCTCTGCGTCTCAGTGGTAACGAGGGTGAATACGACATTGAAGAGATAGGACACGTACTCGTAAAGGAATACAACACCGCCTTTCTCTTAAAGGGTGGACACGGTGAGGGCAGCATAATGCGCGATGTTCTCTTCATGACCGACGGTACAACGCACGAGTATTGCTCACCACGCATAATGACAACGAATCTTCACGGCACTGGATGCACGCTATCGAGTGCCATTGCTACGGGGCTTGCCACGGGTCTTTCGCTGTCCGAAGCGGTAAAGATTGGCAAAGAGGTGATAGATAAAGGCATAGCAGGTGGGCGCAACCTGCGCATCGGAAGGGGCAACGGACCACTCTGGTTGTTTTAGTATAACATAATAATTGGTATTTCTTGCTATTGTGCGAAAAAAGCATTACCTTTGCAACACTAAAACTAAACAATACTAAAACTACGATGAAGAAACTCTTTTTTACTCTTGTTGCTCTTGCGACAATGATGGTCTGTGCGCCTGCTTCGGCTAAGAAGAAAGCACCAGCAGAGAAGGACATGGGAGCATATCTGATGGTTTACCATAAGGATGCTACCCACGGACTGTACATGGCTGTTAGTTATGACGGCCACACCTTTACGTCACTAAATGGTGACACGCCAGTAATGGCTGGCGATACTATCGCATTACAGAAGGGAATACGTGACCCTCACATCTTCCGTGCACCCAACGGATCGTTCTATATCGCTATGACCGACCTTAATATATATAAGGATCAAGCAGGAAGAGACACCGAATGGGAACGCGACGGCAAGAAATTCGGTTGGGGAAATAACCGTGCTTTAGTGCTGATGAAGTCAGACGACCTCATACACTGGAAGCGTACCAACGTGCGTTTCGATACGATGGACCCATCATTGGCAGACATTGGCTGCGTGTGGGCACCAGAAACGGCATACGATTACGCAAAGAAGAAACTCGTCATTTACTTCACTATGCGCCACGGGGTGGGCATGAACAAACTGTATTATTGCTATGTTAACGATGAGTTTGACAAGGTCGAAACATTGCCGAAGGAACTGTTCGTATATCCGAAGGAAGGTATCTCTGCCATCGATGGCGACATTTGCTACGCTCAAGGCAAGTACCACCTGTTCTATTGCGCACACGATGGCACTGCGGGCATTAAGCAAGCAACGAGCGACAACATATATGGTCCATGGGAATATGCACCTGAATATCTCGACAATGAGAAGGGAGGCTGTGAGGCTCCACACGTGTTTAAACTCATAGGTCAGGACAAATGGATTCTAATGTACGACATCTACAGCATCAAGCCGCATAACTTCGGATTCATGGAGACTACGGATTTCAAAACGTTCAAACCACTCGGACGCTTTGACGCCGGCGAGATGAAGCGCACTAACTTCCAAGAACAAAAGCATGGAGCAGTATGTTGGCTGACCGTTAAGGAGGCGAAGAAACTGCAAAAGTATTGGGCTAAGCGTGCCGCTGAAAAGAAATAATATGGAGCCGAGGTTTCTATACCTCGGTTATGACAATGCAATTATAACGAACAACGAATATAAATGAAAAGATTTTTAACGTCACTCTTCCTCGCCCTCACCGCTATCATCAGCATACAGGCAAAGGAATATGACATCATCGTGGCGCAAGACGGTAGCGGTGACTACCGAACCGTGCAGGAAGCTATCAACGCCGTGCCCGATTTCCGTAAGAACAAGGAGACGCGCATATTCATACGCAACGGCGTTTACAAAGAGAAACTGGTGCTGGCGGAGTGCAAACTCAATGTTACCCTTATCGGGGAAAGCGTAGAAGGCACCATACTCACCTACGACGATTATGCCAACAAGCCTAACATCTTTGGAGAAAACAAGGGCACTTCTGGCTCTTCGTCATTCTACATCTATGGTCCTGACTTCCACGCCAAGAACATCACGTTTGCCAATTCCTCTGGTCCCGTGGGGCAAGCAGTTGCAGTGTTCGTCGCTGGCACACGCGCAGTGTTCGTAAATTGTCACTTCCTTGGCTATCAAGATACGCTGTACACTTACGGCAAACAGTCTAAGCAGTATTACAAGGACTGTTACATCGAGGGCACGGTAGATTTCATCTTCGGTTCGTCAACGGCTTTCTTCGACGGTTGCGAGATTCACAGCCTCAGCCGAGGTTACCTCACCGCCGCCTCAACACTGGAGGGAGTGCCTTACGGTTACGTACTGAACAACTGCCGACTGACTGCCGATGCTGGCGTAGAGCGCACCATGTTGGGACGTCCCTGGCGCCCATACGCCAAGACTGTTTATGTTAACTGTCGCATGGGTAGCCACATAGACCCCGTAGGTTGGTTTAACTGGGGCGCAGAAAAGGAGAAGACCGCCTTCTATGCCGAGTGTGGTTCCATGACGCTTGACGGCAAACCTGTTGACGTTAGCAAGCGAGTAGCATGGAGCAAGCAGGTGAAGGCTGACGACTACACTATAGAAAAGGTGCTCGCTGACAGCGATAAGCCAGAGTGGTGGAAGTGGTAACAGTTATCGTAATATCTGTACACAAAGAAAAGAAAACTCATCCTAAGGCATTATTTTACACTCACCTTGCCACTACCCCATTTTTGTCCTCATCATCTCATAGAGCCTAAAAACTCCCAAAAACGCGATGGCGTTTTTGGGAGTTTTCTTTTGCATCGTCACTAAAGGCATTTTTGCCACAAAAGCATATGCTTTTACATTGCAATCACTATCCTTTTACATTGCAATCACTATCCTTTTACATTGTAATCACTATCCTTTTACATTGTAATCACTATCTGATTACAGTGCAAAACGGTCTATAACACCAGTTTATTACTATTATACTCCAGTTCGAAAGCGTATTTTTGAAAACTCACTTTCGTATTCCTGCAATACTTATCGTATTTTTTATATACTGTACTTACTACTTTATTCGCAGTTTCTTTATAAACTTTTTGAGTTTCTCCTTTACCGTAGGGTGCCAACTATGGGCGCAATAATGAATGGCATAACTATTAGGTGTCACCTCATGTTTGTTGCCGGCAAAGGTCTCCGAGGGGTAGATATGTATGCGCCCAGGCAACTGTTGGTCGATGTCCTTATACACAAAGCCACGTTTCTCTGCCACTCTTGCATAGATATAAGGTGAGAGGACATCTGTCATCAACGTGCCATCAGGCTTCACGAAATGCTTGTCAGCATACCAATCGAGCACTTCTTTGATGAAGGGACTACCCTTCTCTGCTCCCATCACGGCTGCCTGTATCTGTATTCCCTCTATGAAGGCATCGTCTGTACGATGTCCCTCTGCGTCAAGGTGCTGCAATGCCCCACTCTTCTCTACCTGTGTGGGGTGATACTCCATGCTGGAGAAGAAGGAATTGTCAAGAAAGCAGTCAAACTTCTTGAGCAAAAGGACATCAGAATCGAGGTATATTCCGCCCTCTGTATATAGCGCATACATACGGATATAGTCCGCGGCGAAAGCCCATTTGCGTGCTTCGAAAGCCTCCTTTACGTAAGGCACGGAGTTAATGTCGAAGTTCTTGATGCTCCATCGCTTCACGGTATAATCGGGATGCGTCTTCTGCCACGTGTCCATACACTTCCTTATCTTGGCAGGAAACGGCTCGTCGCTGAGCCAACAGTAATGTATTATCTTTGGAATCATAGTGCGTTTCGTTTAACAATATGTTTATTAAGAATACAAAGTTAAGCGAAATTTGCCACTTAAACAAATAAAACGATGTTTTTTTCACCTTGCATTGGTAATTCAGATTTTATTATGTACCTTTGCAAATACTATGAAACCAACTAACACTACCGGGCAGAACACACAGATACTCATTATCCATGTCCGCGGCAACGAGGAGCGAAAAGGTTACGTTGAGAGGCAGATAGCCCCTTTAGCTATGCCGTACACCTTTATCAACGACGGCAATGTAGAAGACCTTACGCCTGAAATCATTGACCGATACTTTGCTGACAATGGCGAGAAAGACACTATGCACGGTGCCTTTCCGCGCACCAGTTGCGCCTATAAGCATATCCTTGCCATGCAATATATTGTGGATAACGACCTGCATGGGGCACTGGTGTTGGAGGACGACATACGCCTAAAACCGTCGTTCAAGGCGATTTTCGCTCAAAGCCTTACGGAGTTGGAACGTGAGCACAAAGGGGAGGCGTGCATAGTAAACTATGAGGAGAGCAGCCTTATGCTCGTTCCGCGCAGCGAAAGACGCAATGGTCAGGTACTGTATAAGGCAAATCGCGACAGGTTTGCTGGATGTATGTACATCACCAAGGCTGCAGCTCAAGCCATTCTCGCCTATATTGCGGAGCACAAGTCACGATATACGAGTGACGTTTTACACTATAATCTGATTAAAGAGGGCATCATTACCTATTATTGGTCACACCCCTGCATAGCCTGCCAGTGTAGTTGTGACGGCAGCATGCCTACTATGATTCCCACAAAGCCACGCCCTTACAAACGACTAAAATGGTTTTACAAGAAGATCTATAAAACGATTCTGTACTTCTTCAGATAAGCCCCACACACTAAACCTAACGACCAATGACCCATAACATACAAGAGAAACTTAAAGGAATATGGTATGCCCTTGCGCACCATACCCGAAAGAACAACCACATGATTTTCTACATGTGGGGATACTTACGCTATCTCACACCAAGATGGTTCACACGCTATCACCGTGAGAATATTCTCGCCCAGTTTTATAAACTCCCTGAGTGGGAGCAGAAGTACATACTGGAGCGCATAGACTACTACTGTAAGTTCAAGGACAGCATCTTTCTACCTGCCGATGCAAGCACCTTGCGAGAGTTTACCATAAACAAGAGACAGTCATACGTTCATGACTACATCAACAGCGCATACTTTTTTGACGCCTATGAATACACGCGCTTCTTCCCAAAGTGCTATCATTGGGCATACAACCCTGGCGATGTAAACTACCTTTTCCCCCTACCCGAGATAACAAAGAGCCGTCCTGTTGCTCCCGACGATGGTAACCGCAACAATATTTTGCTCAACCTTGACAAGGTAAGGCACTTTACTTGGGTACACGACCCCATAAACTGGGATGACAAAGTATGCAAAATACTGTTTCGTGGCGACGTAAGGAACAAGCCAAGGCGCATTAAATTCCTCGAGATGTGGAGCCAACACCCTATGTGTGACCTCGCAAGTACGGTCAACATGACGCTCTATGACCATCTGTACTATAAATATATCATGGCGCTTGAGGGCAACGACGTGGCATCAAACCTTAAATGGGTGATGTCAAGTAACTCCATTGCCGTTATGCCAAGACCCACTTGTGAGACGTGGTACATGGAGGGGAAACTCATTCCTAACTATCATTACATTGAGATTGCAGCGGACTACCACGACCTTATAGACCGTGTTATGTACTACGAAAACCACCCCGACGAGGCGAAGGCTATAATACAGCACGCTCATGAATGGACTTCGCAGTTCAGAAACAAACGTAGGGAGAGACTGATTTCGCTCATGGTGCTCGACAAGTACTTCACACTTACGGGGCAACACCAAGGCTTTACTGCCAACAAAAAGCACTACATCGTCAACGACCTCGTGAAACTAAACGCCTCACAACAGGTCAACGCACAGAGTAAAGCACGCGAAGACGTGGTGGTAACCTTACGAGACATGGGGTACAAGGTATGCGACATCGTCAACAGAAAATACTCTTGGGGCAAGTATAAGGCATACCACCACTACCCCGTAATAACTAATTTCTTCGCTAAAAGACAAGCAAAACACTTTGTGAAGGGTGTAAAGCCTGGTGACATCGTATTCATTCAGGATTTCCACCTGGACCACATGCAGTACATTGCCACACAAAGCATGGAACGAAAAGCAAAGGTTGTACTGCTTATTCATGATATTCAGTGCATTCGCTTCGACATAAAGACAAACGAGGTGGAGCAGATTAACAACGCCAGCCTGCTGCTTGTCCACACCGAAGCGATGAAGAACAAACTGCAATCGCTGGGCGTCACGAAGCCGATGAGGGTGATAAACTTCTTTGATTACTACTCTGACGACCCTATGTTGCCTGCCGATGAGATACAAAAACACAAGAACGAGGTGGTCTTTGCAGGCAATCTGACAAAGAGCGTCTTCCTTAACGCACTGGGAGAAGATAAAAGTAACGATGGCGTCTGGTTCCGCCTCTATGGCATTCTTGGCGATTTAGACATCACATCCTACCCTCTCTTCACCTACTGCGGTGTGTTCCAACCTGCCAATACTGGCAGCATAACAGGAGGATGGGGACTGGTATGGGACGGAGACAGCATCGACTCCTGCACTGGTGACTATGGTGACTACCTGCGATACAACTCTTCTCACAAGACATCGCTGTACCTTGCCTGCGGCATTCCGTTGATAGTATGGGCAGAATCAGCACTGGCTGACACTGTACTAAAGGAAAACATCGGCATCGCCGTCAGCAACTTGCACGACCTTAGCAAACGAATTAATGATATTTCTGTCGAGGAATACGCCACAATGATAACCAACGCGCGCAGAGTTGGCACCAAACTGCGCCACGGAGAATACCTACGTGAAGCGCTGAAAGAATTATAAGTAAGTATTCAAAATTATTTTTAGGGTGGTTCTATAAATTACCTTTGTTATATTTCGAGGTTATTTTCGATGTCAAAGTGTAAGTAAATGAAGGTTGCTCTCCCCCGACAAACGGGGGAGAAGCGG
>DAIUFT010000078.1:0-12843 GCA_036844425.1 Prevotella sp.
GTAAAACATATGTCCTACAGTAATGTTGGACGATAATAATTTACGTATGAAAAAACAAGCAGGTGCTCATGACTGTGTCGTGGCACCTGCTTGTTATCTTTATATGAGGTGATAAGCGTAGCTTTATCGTATTGTTACCATCGTTGCACCAAAGCCATACTGTTGGAATGATGCGTCCTGGTAAGGGCATGAGGGGTATTCGCGGCGCAGAACGTCGATGACGGCACGACGTAGCACGCCTTCACCGTTGCCGTGAATGAACACTATGCGGCGACCTTTAGCGTTCTTATACTCGTTCATCGTGTTGCGAACCGTCTGCAACTGATACTCCTTAATAGCCTTAGCGTCCATGCCGGCAGTAGTCTCCAGTATCTCGT
The DNA here is from genome assembly GCA_036844425.1 of Prevotella sp. GTDB lineage: Bacteria > Bacteroidota > Bacteroidia > Bacteroidales > Bacteroidaceae > Prevotella. The sequence goes on from DAIUFT010000078.1 coordinate 378, forward strand.
GGGCGTGGAGGTCAACTTCGATGGTATTGTCGTTAGCCTTAATGTGCTCCTGCTTCTTAATGTCCTCACCTTTTATTTTCTCACGCAGTGCCTTGGCGTCTTCAAGTCTTTCGAGGCGCATCTGCAGGCGACGTACAGTCATCTCAAGGCGTATTACGCGTGCTTCGAGTGACTCCTCTTCTTTCGGCTCCTCCTTCTTTGGTGCTACAGGTGTCACGGCAGGCTTTGCAACAGAGGTATTAGCGGCAGCCTTCTGCACCTTTTTCTTGTAGTATTCCTGCAGTTCCGCTATGCGGAGGTCCTCTTCTGTTGGCTCTACTGGTTTCTCCTTGCGTGGCTTTTGCGCAATGACAGGTTTCACTTCCGCTGCCTGTGCAGCAGGTTTAGCGGCAGTAGGGTTGTTTACTACAACAACTTCAGATTCTCTTACGGGTATCTCGAAACCGTCTTCGTCCTCTACGAGTACTATGCCGCCTTTTTGAAAGCCTGATACTTTGCCGCCTCCCACATCGTTAAGGAAGCGTACTTTATCTCCAATATTTATTTCCATGTTTGTTGTTTTGTTGTTTAGTTGTTTAGTTGTTTGATTGTTTGGTGTTTTTGTTGTTCCTGCCTTACATCTCCATTTGCAGTATCAATGGCAGGTGGTCGCTTATGCCTCTGTGGTAAAACGTGCCGAGATATGTGCGGTATGGCTTATATCCCCCTTGGTAGTCTGGTTCCAGCAGCCATTCAAAGTCGCAGATGTGGCAATTCTTGACAAAGGGTAGGAGTGAGGGAGACAGAAGAATATGGTCAAGGCTATTCCACTTTCCCCCATATTTATAGGTTCCCTTTGCCTTTCTGCCTTTAGCCTTGGCAGATACATCCACCATGTTTTTAGCATGCAGTAACTTTAACTGTTTGCTGTATGCGTAGTCATTCATGTCTCCCATGATGATGATATTGGCATTATCATGCAGCGTCCTCACGGAGTCCATCGCTATGGATAGTCTTTTTGCCACGGCTAAGCGGTAGTCCTCTGTAGCGTATTGGTTGCCACTTCTACTTGGCGAGTGCACTACGAATATGTGCAGTGTGTCCTCTGTGCGTGTGTAGCCTTCTACGTAAAGTATGTCTCTTGTGGGCTTCTGTCCTTTTTGCAGTGGGACACGCAGCGATAGGTGGTTAATTGGTCTAAAGGTAAGAGAGTTGTAAAGCAACGCCACGTCAATGCCACGAGTATCGCGTGAGTGCGTCATAATGTATCGGTATCTTACCGAGCCAAGTATGCTGCCACGGGTAAGGAACATCATTACGCTATCGTTCTCAACCTCTATGAGTGCGGCAATGTCGGGCAGGTGCCTGTTCTTGCCATCGTTACCACACTGGTGTATTACTCTTGCAATGTCGTTCACCTTGCGCCAATAGCGAGAAAAAGTCCAGTGTCGTTCACCGTCAGGCAGGAAGTCATAGTCATTCTTGGTAGAGTCGTGCCTACAGTCAAACAGGTTCTCACAGTTATACTCCATAACGACAAACGGCATGGTTACACTCCTGCGTTGAGCCTCACATTTTATAGCCGTGAGATGACACGTACATAGCATCAATATGACGGTAGCCAAGCGTATCATTCCTTCCAGAACTGTGGTGTGAAGATGACGAGTACAGAGAATATCTCCAGACGTCCCATTAGCATCAGTACGCTACATATCCATTTAGCGAAGCACGGTAGGTCGTCCCATGTCATTGTAGGACCAATTTCTATGCCCAGAGTAGGACCTACGTTGCCTAATGATGACAATGTGATGGTAATGGCATTGGTATTGTCAATTCCCGCTGCCGTCATGGCAAAGGCGGAGAAGAGGAATAGCAATACATAGACCGTAAGGAATGACAGCAATGTAACGCGTCGTTGCATGGTGATATTGCTATCGCCAATCTTCAGTGGCAGTACTGCCTTTGGGTGCAGCATCTGTCTGAACTCGTTGCTTGCCACTTTAAGAAGCATCAGGCATCTTATACTTTTGAAGCCACCGCTGGTGCTTCCTGCGCATCCACCCATGAACATACATATTGCCAGTATTATCCATGTAATGTGTGGCCACTGGGCAGCATCATCGTTGAACAGTCCGGTCGTGGTCATAAACGAAACGACTTGATACAGTGCACAACGAAAAGCGTGCTCCACTCCGTAGCCGTTGGAGTTCATGAGCGTGAGCATGATGAACGCAGTGAATGCTGCTGTAGTAAGAGTATAGAATTTGACTTCGCTATTAGTGAATAGCGTTTTATAGTCCTTCTTGATAGCAAAGCGGTACATAAGGATGAAGTTGATGCCCGAGATGAAGCAGAAGAATGTTGAAACATATTCTATTGCTGGTCGATGCAGAAACTCCATACTGTCGTTGTGTGTGGCAAATCCCCCCGTGGCGATGGTTGTCATGGCATAGTTAATGCTATCGAACCAGTTCATTCCGAGTGCTTTAAAAGAGAAAAGACACATTATGGTGAGTGTGAGGAATATAACCCATATAGACTGTGCCGAGGTAGATAGGCGAGGGTGCAGTTTCGTCTTTATCGGTCCTGTAGATTCTGCCGTAAAGACTTTCATTGAACCACCGACCAATGAAGGCAAAACGGCAATGGTAAAGAATACGATTCCCAGTCCGCCAATCCACTGGGTGAATGATCGCCAGAAGAGTATGCCATGGGGCAAACGTTCTACATCATCAATGATAGTAGCACCCGTTGTGGTAAATCCGGAAATTGTTTCAAAGAAAGCGTTGGTAAAGTCGGTTATGTATCCACCGATGAGGTAGGGTAGGGTACCAAAGAGGCTGAACACAGTCCATGACAGCGTTACAACAAGAAAAGCATCGCGACGGCTAAGGTTGTTGTAAGCATTGCGACCGTTATATCGCAGTACGAATGCCGCTATGACGGTTAAGAAAATGGATATGATAAAAGACAGAATGTCGTCTTCTTGATAAATCACCGCCACTCCGAGACATAATACCATGAAGATAGACTCTAAGAACAGCAGTGACCCCAGAATCTTATATATGATTTTCTTGTTAATCATTACTTAAGGAATAGTTTTTCAATCCTTTTCATGTCGGTGTTATGGCAGAACACCATTACTACATCGCCTTCCTGTATCTGTGTGCCGCCAGAAATAAGCATGCCTTCACCGTTGCGCACCAATCCGCCAAGTGTTATGCCCTTGGGCAGTCCCAGTTCGTAGATGTGTTTCTTGGTAATCTTAGAGCCTGGTTGCGCTGTAAATTCAGCCACGTCTGCCTTTGCCTGCATAAGGTATCTTACGTTGGAGGCTTTTCCTTCAAGCATCATCTCGTATATACGTGACGCAGCGATAGTCTTCTTGTTGATAATAGTGCCGATGTCAAGACTTTCTGCCATGTCCACATAGTCCATGTTTTCAACAACAGCAACTGTCTTCCTGACACCGTTACGCTTCGCTGTTAGACATGCCAGGATATTGGTTTCAGAACTTCCTGTGAGTGCGACAAACGCCTGTGTGCTTCTTATTCCCTCTTCTTGAAGCAGAGAGGTATCACGTGCGTCACCGTTAATGACGTATTGTGCAGTCTTAGGCAGAATATCATTGAGTACCTCACATCTTTGAGGATCAATCTCAAAGATTTTGTATTTCATGTATTCTGGCATTATGTGTGCCGTTCTTACGGCAGTCTTGCCACCGCCCATAATCATTACGTTGCTAACGTCAGCGTAACTTTCCTTACCAGCTATGCGCCTAACGTGTGGTATGCAGCGTTGGGTTGTCATGAAATAGGCAAGGTCGTAAAGTTGCAACATATCGTTGCCACCAGGTATTATCGTTTCGTTATTACGCTTTATGGCTACGATATGATATGGGTCGTTCGGACCACAGAGTTCCTTCAGTGGGCGATTGAGTATCTCGCAAGTCTCTCTTAGTTTCACTCCGAGCATAACGAGGGCACCACCGTGAACATCCCATCTTTGTCTTACCCACGACATCTTGAGTCCGTTGATAATGTCTTGTGCAGCAAGCATTTCCGGGTAGATAACGGAATCGATGCCCATTTTCTTCAATAGGTCTTTATTTGAGTCCTTGGCATATTCATAGTCCTCCACCTTAGCAACGGTCTGTTTCGCTCCAAGGTTTTTGGCAATGGAACAGGCGCAGAGGTTTTCTGCCTGATTAGGAGTTACGGCAATGAAAAGGTCAGCCTGTTCTACGTCAATAGACTTCAGAGATTTGATGCTTGTAGGCGAAGCCTGTACAGTAAGAACGTCAAGATCAGAGTTCAGATTGTCAAGTGCTTCCTCATTATCATCTATAATGGTAACCTCTTCGTTCGTTCTTGTAAGGAGTGTTGCGAGGTAACTGCCTGTGGCATGTGCTCCAGCAATGATTATCTTCATGATACAACTTTTTTGACAGCTTCTATCACGGCTTCAGCGTCAATACCAGCCAAATGTTGTAGTTCCGCTACCGTTCCGTGCTCAACAAATGAGTCTGTTGGCATTCCTAACCGTGTAACTTGTGGCGTAAACCCATTGTCTGCAAAATATTCAAGAACAGCAGAACCGAGTCCGCCAGAGCGTACACCGTCCTCTATGGTAATGACATGATGGAATTTCTCGCCAACCTCTTTCAGTATATCTGTGTCAATAGGCTTAAGATAGCGCATGTCGTAATGCGCAATGCTGACTTCAGGCATTTCTGTTTTCAATACTTCAATGGCCCTGGTAACATTATTGCCTATGTGGCCAATAGACAGTATGGCAATGTCGTTACCGTCAGTCAGTTTGCGTCCTTTGCCTACCGGTATAGCCTCTAAAGGACATATCCAGTTGACGAGAACACCTCTTCCGCGTGGATAACGTATCACCACAGGTCCCTGATTAGGCAGTTGGGCGGTATACATCATTTTGCGCAGTTCGTGTTCGTTCATAGGTGCACATATCGTGAGATGCGGTACAGGTCGCAGTGCTGCCATGTCGAAAGCGCCGTGGTGTGTTGCTCCGTCTTCGCCTACGATGCCGGCACGGTCAAAGCAAAACACAACGTTGAGGCGTTCTATCGCCACGTCGTGTATGATGTTGTCGTATGCGCGCTGTGCAAAGGCGCTGTATATGTTACAGAAAGGCATCAGTCCCTCTTTTGCCATGCCGCCCGAGAAGGTTACTGCGTGTCCTTCGGCAATGCCGACATCGAAAGTACGTTCAGGCATCAGGTCCATCAACTTGTTCATTGAGCACCCAGTAGGCATGGCGGGCGTTACGCCAACAATCTTGTCGTTCTGTAATGCCAGTTCAACGAGTGTGTCACCGAATACGTCCTGATACTTTGGCGGCTTGTTGTTACTGTCTTCGCTGAGGCGTTTTCCTGTTTCGGGGTCAAATTTACCAGGGGCGTGCCATATTGTTGCAGCCTTCTCCGCAGGTTCGTAGCCTTTACCCTTAATGGTGTGTATGTGCAGTAACTTCGGACCTTTCATGTCCTTTAGGTGCCTCAGTACCCTTACCAGTTCCTTCACGTTATGTCCGTCAACAGGTCCGAAGTAGCGTATGTTCATTCCTTCGAAAATGTTCTGTTGTGAGGAAATGGCAGACTTCAGAGCGTTACCTAACCTTATGACAGTTTTTCGGCGGTCATCGTCCATCAGTCCGTGACTGTTCATCCATTGCGCCACCTTGTTACGCCAGTGGTTGTATGATTCGTTGGTGTTTAGCGACAGCAGATATTGCTTCATACCACCGACCGAGCGGTCAATGGACATATTGTTGTCGTTAAGAATGATGAGCAGGTCGTTAGGTGAAGACGATACGTTGTTTAATCCCTCAAACGCTAATCCGCCTGACATAGAGCCGTCACCAATCACCGCTACCACGTGTCTGTTGTCCTTGTGCGTGGCAACCGCCATGCCTAAGGCCGCCGAGATACTGTTAGAGGCGTGGCCACACGTAAAGGTGTCGTATTCACTTTCTTCGGGGCATGGGAAAGGATGCAGACCGTTAAGTTTCCTGTTGGTATAGAATATCTCACGTCGTCCTGTAAGCAGTTTGTGACCATACGCTTGATGACCTACATCCCATACGATGCGGTCTTCCGGTGTATTGTAAACATAGTGCAAAGCAACGGTTAACTCTGTGACGCCAAGGCTCGAAGCAAGATGTCCAGGGTTTACCGATAGTTCTTTTACAATGTCATCGCGAAGTTCATCGCATACAACCGGCAATGCCTCCACAGGCAGCCTGCGCAGGTCATTCGGAAATTTTATGTTATTAAGGTATTTGTATTCCACCGTGTTTTCTTATACCCACCTTTATTTGCCCCAAACCGGGAGTGACGCGGCAACAGATGCTTACTGCTTGTCATGCGTTAACATTGTGACAAACAACCAAACACCGGTGTGCCCTTCACTCCCGGTTTATGCGGATACGTTTTTATTTTACGTTACCTACCTTTATAAGGTATTCTGCAATTTGAACAGCATTAAGTGCTGCACCCTTCTTAATCTGGTCGCCAGAGAGCCAGAAAGTAAGACCATTGTCGTTTGCGAGGTCTTCACGTACGCGTCCTACGTAAACGTCGTCCTTGCCAGCAGTGTAGAGTGGCATAGGGTAAGGCAGACCTTCCATGGTCTCCTTTGATGCGTCTGGGTTAGCCTTAGCGCCTACCTTCTTAGGGTCATCAATAAGTGTAACGCCCTGTGCGTTGCGCAGAGCCTCCTGGGCAGCCTCTACAGAGATAGGCTCCTCTGTCTCAATCCATACAGCCTCAGAGTGAGCACGGAGAGAAGAGATACGTACACACATTGCAGAGCAACGTGCGTCGGTATGCATAATCTTCTTAGTCTCGTTAAACATCTTCATCTCCTCCTTTGTATATCCATTATCCTGGAATACGTCGATCTGAGGAATAACGTTGTATGCCAACTGGTAAGCAAACTTGTTTACCGTAGGCTGCTCATCGTTAGCCAGTTGCTTGTACTGCTGCTGCAGTTCTGCCATAGCAGCGGCACCAGCACCAGATGCAGACTGGTAAGAAGCGATGTGGATGCGCTTGATGTGTGACAACTTCTCCAATGGCTGGAGGCACACAACCATCATGATGGTAGTACAGTTAGGGTTGGCTATGATACCACGTGGACGGGTCAATGCATCCTCTGCGTTACACTCTGGTACTACGAGAGGTACGTCCTTGTCCATACGGAAAGCACTTGAGTTGTCGATCATCACTGCACCATACTTGGTGATGTCCTCGCAGAACTCCTTTGATGTGCCTGCGCCTGCGCTGGTGAATGCAATGTCAACACCCTTGAAGTCATCATTGTGCTGCAACAGTTTTACCTCATACTCTTTGCCACGGAACGTGTACTTTGTGCCAGCAGAACGCTGTGAACCAAACAGTACGAGTTCGTCAATAGGAAAATTTCTTTCGTCAAGCACGCGAAGGAACTCCTGTCCGACTGCACCGCTTGCACCTACAATAGCTACTTTCATCTCTTTTTTTATTTTATTGTGTAAGTTTTGTCTTTTAGATTAATTTCCTTGCAAAATTACAAATTTTTGTTCTATTCTTCGAATATATGAGAATTTTTTTGCAATTTTGCATATAAAAAAGCACGAAAGATACTTTTTTTGATGTAAACCATTGCGAAAAACTACACTAACATACTTTTTGATATGCTACAATATTTCCCCATAACCAGTCCTACAATGGTGTTCTTCACCGTGCTGATAATAATACTTCTCGCCCCCATTGTAGTGAGTAAGTTACGCATTCCGCACATAATAGGTATGGTACTTGCTGGCGTTGTTGTAGGGCAGCATGGCTTTAACATCCTTGAGCGTGACGCCTCTTTCGAACTCTTTGGTAGGGTGGGGCTGCTCTATATTATGTTTCTCGCAGGTCTCGAGATGGACTTTGAGGGGTTGAAGCGTAATTGGCGTAGGGTTGGTATGTTTGGCATACTCACCTTTTTCATACCTTTTATATTAATGTACTTGACGGGAGTTTATGTTCTGCATTATTCCAGTCTTGCTTCTTTGTTGCTTAGTTGCATCATGTCGAGTAACACGTTGATAGCCTATCCTATAGTGACTCGTTATGGTTTGCAGCGTCATGATGTCTCCATGCTTTCCGTTGGAGCCTCCATGCTGTCGCTGTTGATGGCACTTGTGGTTGTAGCGGCGGTGGTAGGATCATACCATGGTGGCGAAAATGTTATGTTCTGGGTGTTGTTCGTCGTGAAGTTCGTGGCTTATTGCGTGTTTAACTTCTTGGCTGTCAGGTTTCTTACCCGCTATTTCTTACGTAAATACAGCGATGCCGTGATGCAGTTTATCTTTGTCCTGTCGATGATGTTCATGAGTGCAGCAATGTGTGAACTGATAGGACTGGAGGGCATTCTCGGCGCATTCTTTAGCGGTTTGATACTCAATAGGTTTATACCTTCTATCTCGCCACTGATGAACCGTATAGAGTTTATAGGCAATGCCCTGTTCATCCCTTATTTCCTTATAGGTGTAGGCATGCTGATAAACATTAATATTCTGTTTCAAGGAAGCGGTATAGTGTTTACTGTACTGTGTATAGTCATCGTGGGCACCATAGGCAAGGCGATAGCCGCATATCTCACATGTTTCCTCCTGCGCTACTCATGGCTTAGTGGTCATTTTATGTTTGGACTCACTTCTGCCCATGCTGCTGGTGGCATAGCCATAGCATTGATAGGTATGGGCATACATGATAGTACTGGTGCCCCAGTGGTAGGCGATGAAATGCTAAACGGTGTAGTGATGATGATACTCTTTACATGTATCATCTCGACCATGATAACAGAGGAAACATCGAAACGTATAATCCTTTCGGATACGCAGGCAGACGCTCATCATGACAAGGGCGATGATGAAAAGATACTTATTCCAGTGAAATATCCAGAGACATGCACCACGCTGCTTAACCTGGGTATCATGATGCGTAACCAGAAACTGAACCGTGGACTGGTAGCACTTAACGTAGTGTATGATGATGATGATGCCGATGCAAATCAGCGTAAAGGGCAACGCCTGCTTGAGAGTATGGAGTCGCGTGCCAGTGCCGTTGACGTAAGGGTGCAGACACAGGTGCGTCTTGCCACGAACATAGGCAATGGCATTAAGCATGCCTTCAAGGAGTTTGACTGTTCCGAGATAATCTTCGGGTTACATTCTCACGACAATTCCTCACGTGTCTTCTGGGGAGATTTCGCTCAGAGCGTCTTTAATGGACTGTCGCGCCAGGTCATTATAGCCCGTTGTGTACAACCGTTCAGCACACTCCGTGCAATACGTGTGGCAGTACCTTCCCGTGCCGAGTATGAGCCGGGCTTCTACCGTTGGCAGGAGCGTCTCTGTCGTTTGGCAGACAGCATAGGCTGCCGTATCATTTTTTACGGAACAGATGCGACGCGGAGTATGATAAAGCGTTATATCGACAATAGTCACAAGCGCGTCAGGGCGGAATATGAGGATATGCCCAAGTGGCGTGAGATAACAAAGTTGGCGGAGAGTATAAATAAGGATGAAATGTTTGTCGTGGTGACAGCTCGTCGAGGCACCGTGTCTTACAAGAAAGCCTTCGACCGTCTGCCAGATGAACTTACAGAACATTATAAAGGCAAGAACCTCATGATAATATTCCCTGACCAGTATGGTCCTGCACCAGAGACCATGACGTTCGCTACGGCGCAGCATACAGAGCAGTTGTCTGCCTACCAGGTCGTAGTAGACTGGTTTCGTGTGGCGTTGCAGAATGCGAAAAAAGTGTTCTAAGGACAAAATCAATTTGTTAGCATAACGCCATGTTGTGTGACACTTTGATTTTCTCAGTAGCCTCATGGTTCGCATAAAAATCACGAAGAAATATTTTCATCAGAATATCGCAACCATTGAGCCTTTGGGATATTTCTTTGATAGACAATACTTTACAATCTATAGATGTTTTGAAACGCTATTGTTAAAGTATCGGAACATACATTTAAGCCTTACAAACTGTCGTTTGTAAGGCTTTTTCTATATATATTCTACTTGTAAACGAGCCCAACTTACATTGTAAAAGCATAGTGATTACATAGTAAAAGCATAGTGATTACATAGTAAAAAGGTACAAATAACTTTCCTGCCCCATATTTATCGCCGACTTCTTCCTGTTTTATCATTTAGAGTAGTACCTTAGTTTTATTCAAAGTGTCACGAAAAAAGCCGTATTCTGTGCATAATGTTATTTTTGCGAAATGCCGTTTCCTCCCCATTTGTTCATGCTGTATTTATGCTCGAACTACACCTTTTATATAAAGAAAACATTGCTGGCTTTTGTAGCATAAAATGGTATGACAGGAATAAGGGTATCATTATCCTTCCTTGATAATCCAATCGCTTATCGTGCGCTGGTTGCTGTCGTAATTGACACCTATCTTGAAGAGACGCTTGCCATCAGCGGAATAAGGTATCAGATAACCCTTTTCGTCTATCTGCTTGAGGGCTTCCTCGGCAGAGCCATCGTACTTCAACTCGAAGACATACACCGCATCGGGCATGTACACCACGGCATCAGCCCTGCCTATTGCACTATTCTCTTCGACCCTCATGTAGGCTCCCATCAGATTGAAGATGAGATAGAAGACTGTCTGGAAGTCACGCTCGTTCTTATTGGACAAGCGATTGGAGATGCTGGCGAGATAAGCCTTCAGGCGTACCATTGCTCCCTCCAGGTCATCATCGTAGAGCTTTTCGAGGAAATCACCCACCAGACTGCTATTGTCCAACTGAATAGGTGACAGGTAGTTGGGCGCAAGACTCTTCAACAGACCTATCTTCACCTCCTTGTTAGGATACTCCAAAGTATAGCGATGCAACATCGGATTATACTTCTTTATGGTAAGGTAACCGCTCTGATAGAGTATCGGAAGGGCGGTGGTCATCTGCTCTGGCGATACATCAAAGTCATCGACATCGCAACCTTTCTTCTCTATGTCCAACACGTTGACGTGATAATGGCGCAAGGTCTTGATGAGGAAACTTGGCGTACCAGAACCAAACCAATAAGGATCTATCTTCTGCGCATTCATAGCCTTTACCAAACTGAACGGATTGAAGACATCCTCAGATTTTTCACTGAAATGATAGCCGTCGTAATATCTTGTCAATTCCTCCAAGCATTCCTCGTACGTCATGCCGAGTGCTTCGCCAAGGCCCTCCACGTCTGGTTTCATCGCCGTGGTAAGCTCGGTCTTACTGATGCCGCAGATGGCAGAGTACTGGTCGAACATGCTGATGTTGTCGAGGTTGTTTAGCTCGCTGAAGATGCTCAACTGCGAGAACTTGGTGATGCCCGTGATAAAAGTGAACTCCAGATATGGGTCGAGTTTCTTCAGTGGACTGTAGAAGTTTTGCATGATGAGACGGAGAGGTGCCAGATTTTCCTTCTCGTGCACCACGTCGAGCAGGGGCGCATCGTACTCGTCGATGATAACTACCACTTTCTGTCCAGTTTGTTTGTAGGCACGTTTTACCAGACCATCCAGTCTTTCGTTTGCATCAACCTCTTCTTCATCCCTACCATATAGTTCTTCGTAGGGTTTTAATTGCAAGTTGAGATAACGCTTCAGTTGCTCCACCTCGAAATGCTTGGCACCGCTCATGTCGAAATGTAGCACGGGATGCTTCACCCATTCCTTCTCGTAGTCAGCTATGGCAAGCCCTTCGAAGAGGTCTTTCCTTCCCTCGAAGTAGGACTGGAGCGTAGAGGCAAAGAGCGATTTTCCGAATCGTCTTGGACGACTCAGAAAGACATATCTCATTTTCTTCTGTCTGAAATCTACGATATATTTTGTCTTATCCACATAGAGGTATTTTTCCTCTCGGATAGTTTGAAAGGTCTGCACTCCTACAGGATAATAATTTACCAGTTTTGCCATAATCTCACACACGTTATGTTTTGCACTGCTAAATTACAAAGAAAAACTGAAACCGCCAAATATTTCCCATAAATCGGATAAAATACAATTAGGAATGGCTATAGTTATCTCACAATCATGCTCGTCCATCCAGAATTTTTAAAGAATATGGAAAAATAATCCTATATAGTAGTACGTAATTCAAAAAATATCATTATTTTTGCAAATGCATTCATCTTGCAGGAAGCCCAAAGGGCTGAGCGGGTGGGTGTGACTTTATGGAATAGAGCGTTTACTTACGTTCGTCTGCATCAATCGTAAACTTCGCAACTTTACTAACAGAGTGCAGGCGTGACAATGGGTGAATGCTCACGGTAGGTGTATATTATCCTGCTGCGAATTGTCGTATGCGTACCTTAACTATGGTTATGGTATGCAATGCGTCATATATCCGCAAATGGTTTATTATATACTGTAACGTGGGCTTTCTGCATTGTCCGTCTCTTCTGTTTGGGCAATGCGAAGGCCTACGA
>DAIUFT010000079.1:0-12732 GCA_036844425.1 Prevotella sp.
GTTTTTGGGTTAGCGTCTGCACAGCTTCCCCACAGGGTTTGTCGGCTGCGCCTAAATGTCCTTTGAAGGCGTGATACCTTCGCATTCGGGCATATATCCTTTGCTCTCGTATGTGAACTCTTTAGGCACTATACCGTCTTTAACGATGTTCTTATCATGGTATATATCATATAAGAACATATTAAGAGCCTTTACTCGTTGTATCAGTCCTTTTTCGAGAACCGCCCATTCTTTTGCCGGTATTTGCCTTGGAATGGCATCGAAAGGGAACAGTTGTTCGTTGAAAACACCATTCTTGTAAACACCGAACCTGACGCCGTAACGTTCCATCCATTTATTGACGGAATCGCGTGATTCTAATAATTCTTTCATTCTTTTTACCTTTTTGTGTTTGTGTTGTTGTCTTGTTGTGTTGTTCTGTCGCTATGTACCTTTTTTTACCGTCACTAAATAGCATTATGGTTGTTTTCTGCTGCAAAGATAATAACTTTTGTTATAAAAAGAGACTAAAAAGAAACAAAAAGTAAAAATAAAACAACAAAACATGACATAAGTTAATAATTATGTTTCTATATCTTTCATTTTGTAACCTGATAGTTCGTGATTGCTTACATTTTGATATATTCTTCGGATTGCGTATTATGCAAAAGCAAGAGTTGTGGTATAAAAAGACGAGAGATGACGTATGAGGTTACGTCATCTCTCGCACGAATAGTAATTAGGTAATTAATTAAGGAATCAACTACAATATTGATTGATGTCTATTGAATTCAAATATTGTTGGTGTAAAGAAAACTCATCGGGGTGTTTTTGTTACACCCCGATGAGGGAGGGGCGTTATGCAATAAAGAGTGTCATCATCACTTAATAATATACGTATTCATAGAAAATTCACTAATTGTATGTTTTCATTCGATTTTCTTAGGATAAACCTGTAAGATAATATTTTCCGATTTCTGTTTGCAAAATTAATAAAATTAACGCATTAAAATGAAATTTTCATAGTTGTAATCTTGCGAGAAAAATAAAATACAACAGTGCGTTAAGTATTACAACAGCCCATTTCATGGGACGCTTTGTCCCGATGAAATGGGCTGTTTTTAGGTGCTAATCTTCAATTTTCTTCGATTTCATCGCTCTTTTTCTATATTCCTCTGGTGTAGAGTCTTCATAATCCTTAAAGTGGCGGTAGAAGTTTGCGCGGTCGTTATAACCAACTCTCGAAGCAATGTCGCTGATAGAATAACTGTTGTCCTCCTCAAGCATTATCCGCTTTGCCTCGTCTATTCGCAGTCCTATGCGCCATGTGCGGAACGGTACGTGAACAATGTTCTTGAAATAGTTGTTCATGTAGCCGTAGGATACGTTAAGTTCTCGCGCCACATCATATACGGAGAGCGTGCCGTCACAGTATCTTTTGTTTTCAACCCACTCATTCAGAGCCTTCATGAACACCTTGTCGCGGTCTGCCATCTGTTCATTCATGCGTTTTTTCTCCAGTTCTTCTTCGTAGCGTTTATAGGTAGCAAAACTGTTAAGCGTTTCTATCGCTATCAGAATGATGATGATAGGGTCACATACCAGTAGGAAAATGTCGTAAGAAGGACTTTGGAAGACCATGTCACCTAAAATCATAATGAAGTAAATGCCCACAAGAACCGCTATTCTACTCATGTTGTTGATACCGCGTTTCATCTCTTCAGGTAGCAGTTCCATGGACTCCTTGTGTGCCTTATAAGCCAGGTTGGCGGTGTAAGGCCCGTAGAACACCACGGTGATGAGTAGCAGAACAGACTGTATGCAGCATATAGTATAGCCGTAAGTACTACTGTCAAAAGCAATAAAATGCTCAAAACTGATGAATGGATACGGACTGCTGTATAATGCTATGCCAATTAAGTATGCAGTGGTAGTGGCTACTCCAATGGCTGCATTGTGTACAAGAAACATAATATTCCTCTTCTCTACATGTAGTATTTGCCACGTAGAGAAAAGAATAGATATTACGATGAAATAAAAAACTGTAGGCAGTGCGAAATCATTCATCAACTGACTCTGTCCTGTTTTCGAAAAGAAAAAGAGACATGCATCGTATAATGCTCCTACGAAGCATAGTGATGCCAATACCTTTTTTATGACCTTGAAGCCTGTTAATGCCATTTCGGGCGTCTCAGGTGTTTTCAACAAAATCAAGAACATTGGCACAATGAGTGCTGAAGTAAGATTTACAGCGACTGCTGCTCCTATATATTCTTCCAATGGTTATATTCTGTTTGTGGGTTGGTTGTTGAAATAAAGAATGGAGAAAGAGATGCTTTGTGGGATTTGTCGCTAAATGTTGACGTAGAAACGTCAATGCACAAGGAGCCACATCCTATCATTGCTTAGATGAAACGTCAACGCATGCGAACAAAGTGACCTATATTCTTCATTCTACATTCTTCATTCTTCATTATCAGCATTCCTCCTTCTTCATTCTAATTTAGTGAAAGAAGCCATTGTCCGCTTGCTTTTCAGCCTTGATGTGCGTAGCAGATGCTGCGTTAACGTCTATTGGCAGCCATACGTCCATGCCGCCCTTCTGTCCGCGGTGATCCCAGGCATAGTAAGGAATCAGCGTCAATGAGCGGTCAGTGGTGTGCAGTTTACCATCGGCACCGTATGAAAGGCTTTGTGCTTGCGCTGTGATAGGTGTCACGTTGTGTCCCTGCACTATGGTTATAGGCTGGGTTCCGACCTTCAGTTGAGGCTTCTGGTTCAGCAGATATGTGCTGATGTCAGCGTCGTTGTCGCACCATTCCGCACAGTAAACCAATGGTCCGCGCTCCACAGCGGCACGTCCTCTGTCGTCAGCGACCTTATCGTTAGCCTTAACAAGGCGTGGTTCCATGTCGAAGTGTATCTCTACCACGTCGCCCTTCTTCCATTTACGATCAATGTTCACGTAGCCCTTGTCGAGAGAAGAGGCGTTAGTGTCGATAGCCTTACCGTTTACCTTAATATAATAAGAGAGTTTCTTGCCGTCAATATAAGAGTAAAGGTCACTCGGTACAGGCTGTCCCGTTACCCATCCTGGTATGCGCACCTTCATGGTGAAGTTGCCATTGCCCTTCATGATAGACAGTTTCACGTTGCCATCGTAAGGATATTCCGTTTCCTGTTTTAGCGTAATGCTCTTTCCGTCCACCTTCATTGTGGCGGTATTGCCCATGAAGAGGTTCACGTACAGTTTGCCTTTGTCCGTGGCATAGATGTAGCCAGGCAGTGAAGGGATAAAACGACATATGTTAGAAGGGCAGCATGCGCAGCCGAACCAAGGTTTTCTTGCGTACTGTGCCTCCTCACGGCATGACAATGGGTTAGGGTAGAAGAAGCCGTCACCCTCTATAGATATTCCCGAGATGAGTGCATTATAGAGTGTTCTCTCAAGGACGTCATAGTAAGACGAATTGCCATGCAGCAGGAACAGGCGGTAGTTGGTGTACACGTTGCCAATCTGTGCGCACGTCTCGCAGTATGCAGAGGCGTTAGGCAGTTCGTAGTTGTTGCCGAAAGCCTCGCCAGCGTGACGTGCTCCCACGCCACCCGTGATGTAATACTTCTTAGAGACTATGTTGTTCCATATCTTGTCTATTGCCTTAATGTACGAAGAGTCGCCCGTAAGAGCCGCTACGTCAGCCATGCCACTGTACATATACTCCGCACGAACGGCGTGACCAACGGCTTCGTCCTGCTCAATCACAGGCTTGTGAGCCTGACTGTAGGCATCCTTTCTTTTCGTTTTACCACGCATATCGAGGAAGAATTTAGCCTCGTCAAGATACTTCTTGTTGCCGGTAACGAGGTAAAGTTTGCACAATCCCATCTCCGCTATCTGATGACCTGGTACCACCTTCAGTTGGTTTGCGCCTGGACCTATCTCCCTGCACACGCAGTCAGCAAAGCGAATGGCGATGTCGAGGAAGTTACGTTTACCTGTTGCTTGATAGTGAGCGCACGCAGCCTCCAGCATGTGTCCGAGGTTGTAGAACTCATGACTGAGTTCCTCCACCTTCTCCCAACGTTTCATTCCCGCCCAACTGTGTGGTTTAGAAGGCGATTTAGTCCTTGCTGTGTACAGATAGCCGTCGGGTTCCTGAGCCGAGCCGATAACGGTAATCACGCTGTCCACGTACTTGTCCAGTCTCTTACCTTTGTATGTAGCGTTAGGATATGTCTGGAGCAGGTAACTGGCACCCTCAATAGTCTTGTAAGGGTCAGTGTCGTCGAATGTGTAAGTCCATGACTTGTCAGGGAACTCCTGCGTTGGGTCAGCCAGATGCTTTGCGGCATTGGTGAAGTTGGTGTAACGTCCCGTCTCCTCACACTTGCTGAACGCCAATGGGATGGTAACGTCGCGGCTCGCCTTCAGTCGTGGTCCCCAGAAACTGTCAGATACTTTTACTGAGGTGAACGGCACAGGATTAATAGGGTACTGTGCTTGCGCCATGCCTGCAACGGCAAGCAATACGGCAATAAAAGTTTTTCTCATGTTTAGTTGATGTAGATTAAATAAGAGAGATGTAGTATGAATAAAGGTGTTCAGCGTACTTCGTTTGTAAGCTGAACACCCTGTCTTATACCTTATATTATATAGTGGTCAGTGTGTAAATATATACCACCGCTGCTGGTATCGCCATCAGCGAAGAGTCGAAACGGTCGAGCATCCCACCGTGACCAGGCAGTATGTTGCCACTATCCTTAACCTTCAGGGTGCGTTTGAACAGGCTTTCCACAAGGTCGCCAAGTGTGCCGAACACTACTACCACTACACCCAGTCCGAGCCATTCTGCCGTGGAGAGTCCGGTTTCCTGTACCCCCAGCGTTTGTAACAGAAGGTTTTGGTCAACCCATGCGATGAGAGCCGCTACCAACAGTACCACGATAGCACCGCCAATGCTGCCCTCCCACGACTTGCCAGGGCTTACGCGCGGAAAGAGTTTATGCTTACCGAAGAGCGAACCACTAAGGTACGCCCCCGTATCGTTCATCCAAAGGAATATAAATATGCTGAGAGGTAGCAATGCGTTGTATGCTACACCGATGCCAGCAACTCCTCTGAACGCCAAGATAGCAATGCATGAAAGAGGCAAAGCAATATACATTTGCGACATCATGGAGTACGCCCAGTCATTTACCGGGTCTTCGTTCTTAGTGAACAGTCCGCTGACAAAGAGATAAATCAACGTGATGAGGTAGGGGATAAACACGCTTGATGGTGTCATCTCAGAGCAAAAGCCCGTAACGGCGAAGAAAAAGAACACCGCGGCGGCAGTGCAAATGAAGCGATTAACCTGCACCTTCTCCCTGTTGTTAACCAACCCCGTGAACTCCCAGACGGTAAGACCGGTGATGATGGCGAACAATAGCGTCATAGTCAGTGGGTCAAAGAAACTGTATGCCATAACAGCCACAAAGATAATGCCCGTAATGGCTCTTGTTATAAAGTTCTTCATATTAGGTTGTCGTAAGTCCGCTCCCAGGTGGAAGCGGACTCATTAAGTTTGCTATATCATTGATTTATTCCTCAGCCTTTGCCTCGTTATCAATCTTCTCTGGTTGCTCAGCAGATGCTTCGCCCTCCTTCTCAGTAGTCTTGTCAGCGTTTTCCGGTGTCTCGCTGCCCTGTTCAGGAGCCTGGTCCTGCTGTTCTGGTTCAGGAACAGCGTTACTGTCCATTATCTCCTGTGAGCGGCTGACCCAAGGACGCTTACCAAATATCTTCTCAACATCTTCGGCGAAGATAACCTCACGGCGTATCAGCATCTCGGCAAGGGCATTATGTCCCTCGTGGTGCTCGGTAAGAATAGCCTTCGCACGCTCATACTGCTCGTTAATCATCTTGATAACCTCTGTGTCAATAGCCTTGGCAGTCTCGTCAGAGTATGGCTTCTGGAAACCATAGTCACCGTTCTCGTAGTAGCAAACGTTAGGCAAAGCATCGCTCATGCCGTAGAATGCAATCATGCTGTGCGCCATCTTGGTGGTACGCTCAAGGTCGTTCATGGCACCAGTAGAGATATGTCCAGTGAACAATTCCTCAGCAGCACGTCCGCCGAGCAGAGAACACATCTCGTCAAGCAACTGCTCCTTCGTGGTCAACTGTCTTTCCTCAGGCATGTACCATGCTGCGCCTAACGCACGACCACGCGGCACGATGGTCACCTTAACGAGTGGATTAGCATACTGGCAGAACCAAGAGATAGTGGCATGTCCAGCCTCGTGCAGAGCGATAGAACGCTTCTCCTCAGCCGTCATCACCTTCGTCTTCTTCTCCAGTCCACCGACTATGCGGTCCACAGCATCGAGGAAGTCTTGCTTCGTCACCGTCTTCTTGTTGTGACGAGCCGCAATCAGCGCAGCCTCGTTACAAACATTGGCAATGTCTGCGCCCGAGAAGCCTGGAGTCTGACGTGCGAGAAGGTCGATATCCAGTGAGTTGTCAATCTTGATAGGACGCAGGTGTACCAGGAATATCTCCTTACGCTCAGGCAGGTCAGGCAGATCTACGTGAATCTGACGGTCAAAACGTCCTGCGCGTAGCAAAGCCTTGTCGAGCATATCTACACGGTTAGTGGCAGCAAGGATTATGACACCCGAGTTAGTGCCGAAACCGTCCATCTCCGTCAGCAATGCGTTCAGCGTGTTCTCACGCTCGTCATTGCCACCGTAACCAGGGTTATGGCTACGCGCACGACCGATGGCGTCAATCTCATCAATGAAAAGTATGGCAGGAGCCTTCTCCTTAGCCTGACGGAAAGTGTCGCGAACACGAGAGGCACCGACACCAACAAACATTTCAACGAAGTCAGATCCCGACATAGAGAAGAACGGAACGCCAGCCTCGCCAGCCACAGCCTTAGCGAGAAGAGTCTTACCCGTTCCCGGAGGACCAATGAGCAGTGCGCCCTTAGGTATCTTACCGCCGAGGTCAGTGTAACGCTTAGGGTTCTTCAGGAAGTCAACAATCTCCTGCACCTCCTGCTTAGCACCCACCTGTCCGGCAACATCCTTGAAGGTGATGCCGATGGCATTATCCTTTTCGTACATGCGAGCCTTGGAACGACCAACGTTGAACATGCCTCCCATTCCGCCACCACCGCTGAAGCGTTTCATGACGAACACCCAGAGGAATACGAAGAACACGATAGGTGCGAACGTCATGAAGATGTTCATTAGTCCGCTGGAAGTCTCGGTTTCGTAGGTCAGTTGTCCCTTAAACTTTCCCGTAGCACGCTCAGTGTCGAGAAATTGCTCAACCTTGTCAACGCTGCCGTATGTAACGCTAACGTAAGGCGCATTGCCCAGTTGCTCCTTGCTCTGATGGAAAACGTCGCGCACGTGTGCGGCATCCACATACATGTTGAGTTTAGAGTCCGACTTATTGATAACGATACGCTGAGCATACCCTTTGTCAACATAAGCCTTGAAGTCATAGTATGACACCTCTTTCGAGTAGCCCTTAGTTATGGAAGAGCCACCATCCGTGAAGAAGAGAATGCCAAGAATCACCAGTATGGTGATGTAAATCCAGTTCATATTGAACTGAGGCATTTTAGGAGAATTACCCCCTTTGCCTTTTGTGTTGGAAGAACTATCCACTTTTCTTTTCTTGTTTAGATGTTTTGTGATGGTAAGAAACGATTTCTTGCCATTTTTATTGTCGCTTAGTGACGGTGAAAAAAATAGATTGGTATAATTAATGCCATAGATTTTTGAGATAGTTTGGAGACATGAAGAGGGAGAACTCCGTGAAACGCCTGAGCATAGCGAAGAATGCTATGCATTGTGACTGATGAATGGCTTCAAAATATCCAAAAAGATATGACAAGGAAACGATACATACAGTGAAATCCACTCCGTTAAATTGTACCAAGTTGTTTTTTTATCGTCGCTTAGTCAAGGTCAGGTATTTCCGTGATCTTAGCGTCTTCCCATAGAGATTCCAAGTCGTAGAAGTCGCGTGCCTCAGGCAGGAAGATGTGAATCATGATGTCAACATAGTCCATAGCAACCCAAATAGAGTTCTCCAGACCGTTGACGCGGATAGGCTTCTCCTTAAGTTCTTTGCGCATAAACTCCTCAATAGAGTCGGCAATGGCAGAAACCTGTGATGGAGAGTTACCCTCGCACACTACGAAAGCCTGTGCTATAACGCCTTCCATGCCTTCCATATCAATGATTTTAATGCCTTTACCCTTCTTTTCCTGTATGCCGTTAACGGCAGTCTCAACTAATTTCTTAATGTTTTCTGTCATTATTATTCTATTGTTTTATGATTTTCGAAATGCAAAGTTACACATTATTTATTAATAACCATTAATATGGGGAGTTTTTTTTTGCTTTTTTATTATTCTGTGGTGGGGAAGTGACTATTCAGCGGTAGGTTATGCCGACTAAAGCCTTCACTTACGTGCACGCTTTCTCGCCATGATGATGTTAGACATTCTTTTACGTGCACGCTTTCTCGCCATGATGATGTTAGACATTCTTTGGCAGCGTTCGGCTTTATAGATTTCTTTGGCTGGAAGCCAATACTTTTAGTAACCAGGGACGGAGTCTCCGGATTTGATGGGTTAAAAGAGCATCTGCCTGGAAGGCAGTACACCATCTGCAGCGTACTGCCCTCCAGGCAGCCTATAGCGTTAGTTATCAATATCCGTAGGCTGTGCCCACGGTTACTAAAAGTACTGCCTTCCAGGCAGATAATCCTCTAACACATCAAAATCCAGAGGCTGTGCCCACGGTTACTAAAAGTATAGCCCTCCAAGCTGATTTGGTTCATATATCCCTCTGCTTGAAAATAAATAGTGAGTTACTTTTTGAAAAATACGTTTTGTAAGTAAAAGCGCTCAAAAAGTGACATTGTGTATTTTGAAACCCCTCTGAGATTGGCGTATAATCAAAAATAAAATAATTCGTCCGAAAAACATCAATTCTTGTGAAAAATATAAGTGCTTGATAGTTATTGTGTTATAAAATAACGGTGGTGCGAAGGGACTGAAAAGACGTCGTAATCAGGTGCTAATTACATTGTAATCACTATGCTTTTACACAGTAAACACTATCTGATTACAATGTAAAAGCATAGTGATTGCAGAAAAAGGCGGAAAAATGACGCTGCGAAGAAGAAGATAGCCGCCCATCGACAGTAAAAATACGCTCTGTGAATTTTATTTCGCTGCGCAAAACATGAAGTTACCGAAAAGCAAAATGATGCGAAAAAGAGCGAAAAAGTGACAAAGTGGTAAAAAGAGTAAGAATACCCCAGAAGGAAGGAAGGAAAAGAATTATATAAATAATGCGAGAAAAATTTTGCTATTTCAAAAAAAAATAGTAATTTTGCAGCCAAATGTTTAGAAAGGAAACTCTCAATATCGACCTTTTGACTCTGCAAGACGAGCCTTTTGAGGCTACCTATATACTCAAAGACGAGTATTTCGGAAGTCTTGAAGACGCTACAATTCGTAAAGGTGACGTGTGCGTTGAAGTGACCGTATCAAAGGTTGCTTCGAGTGAATATAACCTTGCGATGAAGTTGGCAGGAACCGTTGTGGTTCCTTGCGATCTTTGTCTTGACGATATGGATCAGGCTGTGAGGACAGAATGTTCGTATGTCGTTAAGTTAGGAGCGGAACCGTCAGAAGATGAAGAAGTAATCGTTGTAGATGAAAATGAAGGTGTACTTTCTATAGCATGGCTCATATATGAGACAATAGTTCTTGCAATCCCCATTAAGCACGTTCATGCACCTGGAAAATGCAATGCTGCGATGACACAAAAACTCAATGAGTTGTCAGCCACCCGAAGTGGTGATGAGGAAGAAGGAACTGGTGTCGATCCACGTTGGGCCGAACTTGAAAAACTAAAGCATTAACAACAAAACAAAATTAAAGAAGAAAAATGGCACATCCTAAAAGAAGACAGTCAAAGACTCGTACTCTCAAGCGTCGTACTCATGACAAGGCAGTAGCACCTACACTCGCTGTATGTCCTGACTGTGGTGCATACTATGTTTATCACACTGTTTGCCCATCTTGTGGTCAGTATCGTGGTAAGCAGGCTATCGTAATGGACGAAGCTGCTGAGTAATCTTGCTCAGTAAAGATTTGCTTTCCCCAATAAACAAAAATATATAAATGGTTACAGACTGTTAGAAGACGATGCCCCCAGTAGAGTGTTGCCTCTAATGGTCTGTAGCCTTAATCTTTTTTCTTAATGGAGAAAATAAACGCTGTTATCACAGGTATTGGTGGCTACGTGCCAGAGTATATCCTTACTAACGAGGAACTCTCGCGCATGGTAGATACCAACGATGAGTGGATAACTACACGCGTAGGCATTAAGGAACGTCGTATTCTTAACGAGGAGGGACTTGGCTCTGCCTATATGGCGAGAAAGGCTTGCCGCCAGTTGCTAAGAAAGACTGAGGTCGATCCACAGACGATAGATTGCGTTATCTGTTGTACTACAACCCCAGACTACCGCTTCCCTTCAAATGCCTCGATTGTAATAGGTAAACTTGGACTGAAGAATGCTCATGGCTTCGATGTGTCGTGCGCATGCTGTGGCTTCCTTTATACAGTAGATCTCGCTTCCGCTATGATACAGAGCGGTCGCTATAAGAAGATAATCGTTGTTGCTGCAGAGAAAATGTCGTCAATGACCGATTATACAGACCGTCAGACCTGTGTACTCTTCGGAGACGGTGCTGCGGCAGTCTTGGTAGAGGCTACAACAGAGGAAGGCGTTGGCTTGCAGGATTCGTTCCTTCGTACAGACGGCATGGGACTTCCGTTCCTTCACATGAAGGCAGGTGGTTCGGTATGTCCAGCATCCCACTATACAGTAGATCATCGTATGCACTACATCTATCAGGAGGGTCGTACGGTGTTCCGTTATGCTGTAACAAGCATGGCGAACGATGTAGAAGAGATAATGAAGCGTAACAACCTCTCGAAGGATGACGTAAATTGGGTTATCCCTCACGAGGCGAATATGCGCATCATTGAGGCTGTGACAAAGAGACTCGAGTTGCCAATGGACAAGGTAATGATTAATATCGAGCACTATGGTAACACCAGTGCAGCATCGATAGCACTTGCGCTTTGGGATTTCGAAAAGAAGTTGAAGAAGGGCGACAAGGTAATCTTTACCGCATTCGGAGCAGGTTTCGTTCACGGTGCATCTTATCTCAAGTGGGGATATGATGGCGATAAAACAGGAAAATAAGTAAGTGTTCAAAATTATTTTAATATTTAATATTGGTTATTTTGAAACAGATTGTTTCACTGCTTGAGGGAGCAATGTGAACATTGTGACTGAAGGCAGGGGAAGCAGATGCCCAAAAGATACAGTATTAAATATCCAAATAATAAGAGAAGAAATACTTACTCATCTGTAAAATAATTTTGAATACTTACTTAATGCATAAAGCAGGTTTTGTAAACATCGTTGGTAATCCCAACGTTGGCAAGAGTACGCTCATGAACCAATTGGTTGGTGAGCGTATTTCTATTGCAACATTCAAGGCGCAGACAACACGCCACCGCATCATGGGTATTGTGAATACACCAGAGATGCAGATAGTATTCTCTGATACACCAGGAGTGTTGAAGCCGAACTATAAGTTGCAGGAGTCTATGTTGGCGTTTTCAGAGTCGGCATTGACGGATGCAGACGTGTTGCTGTACGTAACGGATGTAGTAGAGAATCCGGAGAAGAACAGCGAGTTCTTGGAGAAGGTGGCTAAGCAGACCATACCAGTCATACTTCTTATCAACAAGATAGACCAGTCGGACCAGAAGAAACTCGGTGAGATAGTAGAGAAGTGGCACTCGCTGCTGCCTAACGCAGAGATACTGCCGATATCAGCCAAGAACAAGTTTGGCGTAGATATACTCCTTAACCGTATAAAGGAACTGTTGCCCGACTCACCACCGTTCTTTGACAAGGAGCAGTTGACGGACAAGCCAGCCCGTTTCTTTGTAAATGAGATAATAAGAGAGAAGATACTGTTATACTACGACAAGGAAATACCTTATGCCGTAGAGGTGCGTTGTGACTCGTTTAAGGAAAAGGAGCACAGCATACACATTATGGCAACAATCTATGTGGAGCGTGATAGTCAGAAGGGTATCATCATAGGCCATCAGGGCGTAGCGATAAAGAAGGTGAATATGGAAGCAAGAAAAGCCCTTGAGAAATTCTTCGGTAAGAGCATTTACCTCGAGACGTTCGTGAAAGTAGATAAGGACTGGCGCAGCAACGACAAGGAACTGAATGCCTTCGGATATAATCCAGAGTAGGTGGTTGAGCGATTATATTTGTCTATATGCAAATACTATTAATTCCTCGCGCGGAGGAATTAATAGTTTAAGATTTATAATAGACATTGCTAAATTTCATAGTAAAAAATTGTTTGAAGACAAGGACATTGTCAACAGAATAAAGTTTCATCTAATGGCTTTGTGGAAAACTCTTAGTCGATGATTATTTGCCACGAATAAGAGTTTAATATTAGGTTTTTCCGTTCTACTTTATTCATAAAAAATACGATAAGCACATTGATTTCTAATATTTTGTATTGACAGTTCAAGCCTCCAGCGAATAAGAAATTTGCAAAGTTTCAAAGTAAAGAGAATAGTAACTGAAAATAAGAACTAAAAAAATAGATGCGATTTTTGTTAATTC
>DAIUFT010000080.1:0-3728 GCA_036844425.1 Prevotella sp.
AGCATCTGCCTTACAAGCAGAGGGTCGGCGGTTCGAATCCGTCAACGCCCACTTCATAAGTCATACCGAAGAGACATCTTTTCACGGGCGTTTAGCTCAGCTGGTTCAGAGCATCTGCCTTACAAGCAGAGGGTCGGCGGTTCGAATCCGTCAACGCCCACTTCTCTCTCTCTAACTCTTTTTAATCCCGTAGCCATTGTTGTGGTTGCGGGATTATACTTTTATAGGAATATAGTATAGAAAAAAGGTGTTAGGAGGGTATTATTAATAGCAAACCTAAACGATAAGAATGAAAAAAAATCTTGAAACCATCTGTATTCATGGTGGGTGGAATCCTTCAAAAGGAGAGCCACAGCAGATGCCTATCTGTCAGAGTACAACATTTAAGTATGACACGAGCGAACAAATGGCTCGACTTTTTGATTTGAAAGACGCTGGATATTTCTATACCCGACTAGCCAATCCTACAAATGATGCAGTAGCAAAGAAAATCGCTGCTCTTGAAGGTGGCGTAGGAGCGGTGTTGACAAGTAGCGGTCAGGCAGCAAACTTCTATGCAGTGTTTAATATTTGTGAAGCGGGCGACCATTTTATCACAAGCAATACAATCTATGGTGGCACGTATAACCTCTTTGGCGTCACAATGAAGAAACTCGGCATAGAGTGTACTTTCGTTGATCCAGAGTGGGATGATGAACGCATAGAGAAAGAGTTTCGTCCTAATACGAAATGTTTCTTTGGTGAAACGATATCCAATCCCGGTGGAAATATATTCGATATAGAGCGTTTTGCGAAGATGGCGCATAAGCATGGAGTGCCTTTAATTGTAGACAATACCTTTGCTACACCTATCAACTGTCGTCCATTTGAGTGGGGGTGTGATATTGTGACCCATTCTACTACGAAGTATATGGATGGACACGCCACACAGGTAGGTGGCGCAGTAGTGGATAGTGGAAACTTCGACTGGGAGAAGTATGGCGACAAATTCGCAGGTCTTACAACTCCAGACGAGTCATACCACGGACTGACATATACTAAGGCATTTGGAAAGATGGCGTATTGCACAAAGATTGTTAGTCAGTTGATGCGAGACCTTGGCAGCATTCCTGCGCCACAAAACTCTTTCTTGCTTAACCTGGGACTGGAGACGTTGCACCTGCGTATGCGCCAACATTGCGAAAATGCGCAGAGGGTAGCAGAGTGGCTTGAGAAGAATGAGAAGGTGGCATGGGTAAATTATGCAGGTCTGCCGTCAAGCAAATATCATGCTTTGGCAGAGAAGTATATGCCTAATGGCACTTGCGGAGTGATTGCCTTCGGACTGAAGGGAGATCGTGAGGACGCCATACGCTTTATGGATAACCTTGACTTCATTTCCATTGTGACGCATGTGGCAGATGCTCGCACATGTGTGTTGCACCCAGCAAGTCATACCCACCGTCAGATGTCAGACGAACAGTTGCGTGAGGCAGGTGTTGCGCCCGACCTTATACGCCTCTCTGTAGGCATAGAGAATGCGGAAGACATCATTGCAGACCTGCAACAGGCCATGAATAAGATGTAAATAAACAATAAGCCCTGTAAGCGCAAAAGCAATATAGGTAGTTCTATGATGCTTTTATGCTTACAGGGCGCATTGTTTTTTAAGGACGATAAGGATAATTTTATAGCCTCTGTGCTATCTCGTCGAAGGTAATAACCGTTGCGACAGTCTTGCCGTCGGCAGTATATTTAGGCGTCTTGCAGTTGAATAACTGTTGTAACATAGTCGTCATGTCCTCGTCAGAGAGTATCTCCCCGTATGGAGTAGCCGCCTTACGTGCCAGTGATGCCGCAACGATGTTGTGCAGTTGTTCCGTTGCGGTAGTCTCTGTCTCCATGGCTTCATCTACGAGTTCTGTCACCAGTTTCACGGTGTCAAGCCCAGCAATGCCCGCTGGTGTTCCGGCAATGGAGTAACTTCCCCCACCAAGGTCTGTAATCTCGAAGCCAATGGCGCGCAGTTCGTCGAGAATACTGTCAATGGATGCCGTGTATGACGGTGGGAACTGCACCACTTCTGGGAACAGAACGCGCTGCGTATGCGGTGTATGGTCTCTTAGGGTCTGCGTGTATTGCTCAAAGAGAATACGTTGGCTGGCGCGGTTCTGATCTACAATCATCAGTCCGTTTAGTACTTGTGTAACGATGTAACTGCCGCGCAGTTGGTATGTTTTTGCACCTTCAACAAGAGTAGGTGCTTCGTTTAATGGTGATATATCCGTCGGGGCAGTCGTTGGCGTTGCGTTGTCGGCATCGCCCCATGATAATCCAGAGTGGAAGAGGGTAGGAGATTGCTCCTCTTCCTTGTTGAAAGGAGTGGTGTCGGTAGCAGAGCTGCCGAACAACTCTTCCCATCCCTTGGCAGAACGCTGTTGGGGCGCATGGCTTGCGGAATGAGCCTTGGGAATGGTAGGTTGGGGAATGCTTGAGTCGGAACCGTCTTCAAAAGGATTATATTGGGGGTTGAAGTCTATGTGTGGCGCCTCGAAAGTACCTCCAGTCGGATTGAATACAGGTATGTCTGGCTTACCTGCAGTGTCGAAATCAAACTCTGTGATGTCAGAGAATTTACCTACCGTGTCGCGAACAGCAGCCATAAGGATTTGCCATATATCACGCTCGTTATTGAACTTAATTTCGGTTTTTACAGGATGTATGTTTACATCAATATCCTGTGGATCTACGGTGAGATATATGAAATATGGTACTTGCTCGCCTTCAGGCAACAGACGGTCGTAAGCCGAGAGCACCGCCTTATGGAAATAAGGGTGTTTCATGTATCTTCCGTTGACGAAGAAGAACTGTTGAACGCCCTTCTTCTTGGCAGATTCAGGTTTGCCTACGAAACCTTTGATGTTGCATAGTGTCGTCTCTGTATTGACAGGTAGCAGTTGTTGGTTTATGCGTTTGCCGAAGATGTCAACAATGCGTTGGTGTGTGTTGCTCTTGCGTAGCCTTTTCAGTTCGGTACCGTTGCTGTAAAGTGTGAAACTTATCTCAGGATAAACAAGTACTATGCGTTCGAACGCCTGCATGATGTTGTTCATCTCTGTAGAGTTCGACTTTAGAAACTTGCGTCTTGCGGGTATGTTGAAGAATAAGTTTTCTATGAGGAAGTTGGCACCTACGGGACAGTTAACAGGTTCCTGTTCCTCCACTTTAGACGCAGAGACCACTATGCGGGTGCCAATCTCGTCTGCCTCAGTGCGTGTTTGCAGCGTAACCTGCGCTACGGCGGCTATCGAGGCGAGTGCTTCACCACGAAATCCCATCGTGTGGAGTGAGAAAAGGTCTTCAGCCTGACGTATCTTTGATGTTGCGTGGCGTTCGAATGACAGTCGGGCGTCGGTGTCCGACATGCCCTTGCCATTGTCAATGACCTGTATTGACGCCTTGCCGGCATCGTTGACGAGAATGTTAATTTCTGTAGCACCAGCGTCAATAGCGTTTTCTACCAACTCTTTGATGACGGAGGCGGGGCGTTGTATTACCTCGCCAGCGGCAATCTGGTTGGCTACGGAGTCGGGAAGTAATTGTATAACGTCCATGATTATTAGTCGTTTGGGTGTTTGGTCGTTTAGTCGTTTGGGTGTTTGGTCGTTTCGTCGTTTGGGAGTTTGGTCGTTTCGTCGTTTGGTTGTTTGGGCGACTGGTCGTTTGGTTGTTTGGGCGACTGGTCGTTT
>DAIUFT010000080.1:3828-12227 GCA_036844425.1 Prevotella sp.
GTCGTTTGGTTGTTTGGGCGACTGGTCGTTTGGTTGTTTGGGCGACTGGTCGTTTAGTCGTTTGGGCGACTGGTCGTTGGGGTGTTTTACTGTTTATTCCTTTGTTTTTGTCTCGCTAAACGACTGTTCTGTTTGTTGTTTTGGAGGATTATCAGTAGGAAGGTTTATTTTCTTACGTGGTGCCTCACGTCGCTTTTGCGCCTTTAACTCCGTGCCTTTCTTCTTTGGTTTCCATACGAAGATGTCGTCCTTGGACACTGGTCGCATATAGTCGAACCACACAAAGTTAGGCAAATGGTGTTTGTCTGGTGGCGTTTGTGTTAGTGGGTACAGTGTGCCCGTGTTAGCACACATCCATATTCTCTCCAGCGTTTGGTCGGGCTTGACGTACATCTTCATTGTGTCTGTCTCGGTATAGTTAAGTCCGATGATGGTAGAATCGGAGTCGTCTATAGGGTAATACACCACTTGTACGTTAGATACAGCCCAGTTCTCGCGTATATGACCATCCTTGAAGAATGCCATCATGTCTCTTGACGCTACCTGATTGTAGTGCGTAGAGTCGTCCATCATTTGCACCGAGAGAGCCTGTGACAGTACCTCGGCGTAACGAATGGTTGAATCGTTGAGATAAACTTTTATCTTTTCGCCCAGCAGTTGGCTGCCCATGTTCCATACTACGGGGTCTTTGTACATAGTCATACAAGAGTCTTTGGTATGGTAAACCAATGAGTCGCATACCGCTTGAAGGTCGTTACGGTATGCTCGCACGTGGTTATAGCAGTACAGTTCGCGTTGCACGCTGTCGGTATTGATGTTCAGTGTGTGAATCTTTATGGTATCGCCGTGCATCCATAGCGTGTCCTTCTGAGAGTAATCTACCGCTACGGCACGTTTGGTGGCATAGCCGTCCCCCTTCGTGTCATTATAGAACACATAGTTGCCGAGCAGTTGGTTCTTGTTGAGCGTATCGGTATAGATTGCGTTTCCGAAGCCTTCATTGATGCCAGTCTTGTCGTTATGGTACAGGCTGTCGGCAGTAATGGTTTTCGGTCCGTTGTATATGGTGGAGCGACTAAAGAGTTGTGAGAAGTCTGTCGCAGTATTATAGTATGCGTCAGTGGTCTTTACGGTGCTTCCTTTCTGCTTGATGGTAGAGGGACCAGTAACATGAGCCGTAGAGTTCTTGTCGTAATAGAACAGAGTGTCGGTGTCAATGCGTAGGCCTTTGTCGTTT
Source organism: Prevotella sp. (assembly GCA_036844425.1). GTDB lineage: Bacteria > Bacteroidota > Bacteroidia > Bacteroidales > Bacteroidaceae > Prevotella. The sequence continues at coordinate 5,066 of DAIUFT010000080.1, forward strand.
GTCAGGACCACATCAAAGTAAAACTCCGAGTGGCGTGTGTCCATGTAGTGGCGTCCCCAGTCAGCTGTCAGCACGTCTTTGTTGCTGGTTAATTTAATACCTTTAGCGCCATAGGCGTCGGCAAAGGAATATATGCGGTCGTAGTCAAGTGTGTCGCAGTACAGTTTAGACTTGCGGTGGGTCAGAATAACGTTCTCCCAAGCGTGTGCAATCTCTGCATTTCCATCGTAAAAGCCTTTGTCGCTAACGAGAGTAAGGGTGTCGCCCTGCCACATTTTAACATGTCCGAGGGCGCGGAAGGAATTGGTACTCTCATAGAAATATGCGCTGTCGCAGGTTAGGTGCATTCCTTTGTGCAGGAACTTAACATTCCCTCGCAGGAATTGTGCATCGGGGTATGCTCCATATATGTCGTAAGACAGTGTGTCAGCGTGCTGCAGATACACCTTGGTGTCAACCTTATGCTCTCTCCTTGACCTTGCGTTATGTTTGCCTTTCGGCCTTACAGAGTAAACCGCTGTAAACGCAAAAAGACACAGAACCATTATAGTCATGATTCTGTGCCAGTTATAATTTTTATGAAGACGTTTCCTGTTCACGTTTCTTTTATTGATGTTTGTACATTCGTAATAGGTGGTTCTCCTTATCGGCGGATGTTATCTTATCCAACCTTTGTATTCAAAGTCGCAGTCTTTATAGTCGTCGTTCATGCGTACATAAGTGTCTTTAATCTTCTTCTGTACCCATTCGCGTACCTTTTCGTTGCGTCTTTTCTCAAGAACCATATTGCTCATCACCTGGAAATCCTCCGTGATGGTAGCCTTGTGGCCCGGTATTCGGTTTTTCAGTTTAACGATGGCGCATACCGTTTTGCCACGGTTGTTAATCATGGTGAACGACTTCGACACCTGTCCCACCTTCAGCGTGTCCACAACTCGCGCTATTTCTGTGGGGAGGTCTTTCATCTCGAAGCGTGTTGTCATGCTTTGACCGTCCTCTGTTCGGTGTGACATCATGCCACGATTGTAACGTGTTTCCTTGTCGTCAGAGATATAAGTGGCACCGTCTTCAAAGGTAAAGACGTTCTTACGCAACTCATCGCCAATGGAATCCATGCGCAGTAGTGTAGCGTCTATTGAGGATTGTGGCACACGTGGTTTCTTAAGAATGTGGCGACAGTTAATCTTGTTGCCGCGCTTGTCTATTAATTGTATGATGTGGAAGCCGAATTCAGATTCTACTATTTTTGAAATCTTCTTCGGATCGCTAAGGTTAAACGCTACCTGTGCGAATGCGGGGTCAAGGTTTGCACGGGCAATAAAGCCCAATTCGCCACCCTGTCGTGCTGATCCTTCGTCCTCAGAGTAGAGTCGTGCCAGTGTAGCAAAAGAGGTAGAGCCAGACTGTACGCGCTTGGTGAAGTCACGAAGTTCGTCTTTTATCTTGTTGATTTCTTCTATGGGGATACGTGGCTGGTTAATGATAACCTGCACTTCCACTTGTTCTTTTACGAAAGGAATACTGTCTTCAGGCATTTTCTTGAAGTATTCGCGTACCTCTGCCGGTGTAACTTTTACTGAAGACATTATTTTGCTTCTTACTTTCTGTGCCAGTTCCTGGTTCTTGAACTCGTCATGCATGCTCTCCTTGATTTGCGTAATGCTCATCTTTCGGTACTCCTCCAGTTTCTCTTGAGAGCCAATCATCTGAATCCAGTAGTTTACCTGTTGGTCAACCTTGTCAGAAATCTCTGCTTCGGTCACCTCGATACTATCCAAAGCGGCTTGGTTCACGAAAAGTTTCTGTACGGCAATCTGCTCTGGTATGCGGCAATCAGGGTTGCCTTCCCATGTTATGCCTTCCTGATCAGCCTGCAGGCGCAGCATTTCAATGTCGGAACGCAGTATAGGTTCATCGCCAACAACCCATACTACTTCGTCAATGTAGTTAGGATTGGCGATAGCGTTGTTCGTGTTTGCAGTACTATCAGAGGCAGTCGCGGTGCTATCGTGTTCAAGTGCTGTCGCTACAGCGGTGTCATTATGTTCCAAGGATGTTGTGACCACTTGTGCTTCGGTGCTGTTGTCATCGCTATGGCGTGTTAATGAGCGTGTAGCAGTAGCAGAGATGGACAGCAACATCATTGCAGCCATTCCTAAGAGCAGTGTATATTTCTTTCCTGTCATATATGGGTTGTAATCGTTTTCGTATTTGTTTGAGTCCTATTCCTCGCGTATGTGTGGCTTATTCAGCAGGTATGTGAGTCTTATTCACCTAATGTGTAAATCTTATTCCTCGTGAGTCTTAACGGTTTTTAGAACCTCTTCATTGATAACAGCGGGGTATTTCTTCTCGAGAACCTTCAGCCATTCCTCTTCCATGGCTTGTTGGTAGTCGGAAATGACGAGTGCTTTCACGTCTTCCATTTCCTCAGGAGCCTTCAGTGTCTTGCCGAAAGTTGCGGTGTTAGGAAAGTCTTTAACCTCCTTAATCTTAGCATCCGCAATGCCAAATACTTCGTGATCGACGATACCGTTGTCACCTTTTTTGAAGATACCCTTCTCTACTCGTATGCGCAGTGTTGAGTCGTTATTAAACGTTGTACGTAGTATTTGCGCCCAGTCAGAGAATTTCTTACCTTTAATGCTTTTCTTTACCGCTTCAATGTCAGCGTTATCACGTGTGTAATATGCTATACCCTTAAAGCGAGGCTCGTCCCATACGTATTTCTTCTTATTCTTCTTGAAGAACCTGCGTAGTCCTTCTTCGTCCTTTGACGCTTTCTCCCACACCTCGCGGTTGCTTGCCTCGAATAGCAACAGACCGTCATGGTATTCCTGAATGAGGTATTTCGTGTCTCTGTCGATGGCAGAAATAGAGTCGGCACGGTTGTCCATCACCTTTTCTTCGGTCATACCTGTAGCGGCAGCGATGTCCTTCAACCTGTTCTGTGCCATAGCTTCGCGTATGTGACGTTTCTCAATGAAATTGTAAATGTCATTGCGTAGTGAGTCGTATGGCTCCAATTGCTTGCGTCCGCTGAGTTTAATTATGTGGTATCCCACCTCGCTAAGCACAGGTTTAGATACCTCTCCGTCCTTAAGGGCGAACGCCGTCTCGTCAAACTTTGGCAGAGTTTGACCGTGTTGTATCCATCCTATTGTACCACCACGCTGTGCGCTACCGGGATCTTGGCTGTATTGTTTAGCCATATCTTCGAACTTGGCACCCTTTATTATGGCGTTGTATATGGAATCAGCACGCTGTTCTGCTGCGTTTTTCACCTGTTCGCTATCGTTCTGCCCCACGCGGATAAGTATGTGCATAGGGTTCACGAGGCCATCAGGTCCTATTCTTTTCTTTGTATCGTAGTAAATTTTCTGAGCCTCTTTCTCAACGTCAGCGTCATTAATGAGCGTTGGAGCCACCTGTTGGTCGCGGTACTGACGGAATTCCTTACGGTAACTTGTCAGAGTATCGTATTTAGCCTCAAGTGCAGCCTCTACTTTTCTTTTGTAGTTTATGAACAGTGGTACATATTCCTCCACGCTCTTGTGGTCGATAACCTCCTTGCCATTGTTCTTGTTGTATGAATATTCAAATTCAGAACGCAGTATAGGTTTGCCGTTAATGGTCATCACTACGGGGTCATCGTCTGCCATTGCGGTAATGGTAGCAGAGAGACAAAGTAGTGAAATGGCTGTTGTCAGAAAAGTTTTCTTTTTCATAAAGTGATAAAGGTGAGTATTGTTTTTTTGCTCACCAATAAATGCTTACTATGTATTAATGACGCATATGTATTAATAACGCAGTTTAGTTGCCTGGCTGTTTGGTAAGGATATGAGTGTGGTTAATTACCCTTTTCCCTTCAATCAGCCAGACAACTAATCCATATGTTACGAATATTACTGTGGTCTGCTATAGTTAGGAGCCTCACTGGTGATTATAACCTCGTGTGGGTGGCTCTCCAACATACCAGCGTTAGTGATGCGTGTGAACTTAGCCTCGTGCAGAACGTTGATGTCCTTTGCACCGCAATAGCCCATACCAGAGCGCAGACCGCCAACAAGTTGGTATATAACCTCCTGTACGGTGCCTTTGTAAGGTACACGACCAGCGATACCTTCCGGTACGAGTTTTTTCGTTTCCTTCACGCCGCCCTGGAAGTAACGGTCAGCAGAACCTTTCTCCATAGCCTCCAGTGAGCCCATGCCACGGTATGACTTGAACTTACGACCATTGTAAAGGATAGTCTCGCCAGGAGCCTCTTCTGTACCAGCAACGAGAGAACCAATCATTACAGAGTAGCCACCAGCAGCCAATGCCTTCACTACGTCGCCAGAGTAACGCAAGCCACCGTCAGCAATGAGAGGAACACCAGTGCCCTGCAGAGCGCATGCAACATCGTAAACGGCAGACAACTGAGGTACGCCTACACCAGCAACGACACGTGTTGTACAGATAGAACCAGGACCGATACCAACCTTTACGGCATCAGCGCCAGCCTCTACAAGAGCCTTAGCAGCCTCGCCAGTAGCGATGTTACCTACAACAATATCAACATTAGGGAACGCAGCCTTAGCCTCGCGCACCTTGTCGATAACGCCCTTAGAGTGACCGTGCGCCGTATCAATGATGATAGCGTCAACGCCAGCCTTAACGAGAGCCTCCATACGCTGGAACGTATCAGCAGTAACACCAACGCCAGCGGCTACGCGCAAACGTCCCTTAGCGTCCTTACAAGCCATAGGTTTGTCCTTAGCCTTGGTGATATCCTTATATGTGATAAGTCCGAGCAGATGGTTGTTTTCATCTACTACAGGCAGTTTCTCAATCTTATGCTCAAGAAGAATGCTGCTTGCACTCTCCAAATCGGTCTGCTGATGTGTCACGATAAGGTTCTCGCTTGTCATAACCTCATCGATAAGACGTGCACCATTGGTCTGGAAACGCAGGTCACGGTTTGTCACAATACCAACGAGTTTGTTGTCATCATCAACCACAGGAATACCACCAATGTGATACTCTGCCATAATGTCGAGAGCATCCTTAACGGTCTTGCCACGCTTAATTGTTATAGGATCATATATCATACCGTTCTCAGCACGCTTAACGATAGCCACCTGGCGTGCCTGTTCCTCGATAGACATGTTTTTGTGAATAACACCAATACCTCCTTCACGTGCGATAGCAATAGCCATAGGAGCCTCTGTTACAGTGTCCATAGCCGCTGTTACGAACGGAATCTTCAAGTCAATGTTACGAGAGAATTTAGTGTTAAGTGAAACCTCACGTGGAAGAACTTCTGAATATGCTGGGATAAGAAGCACATCGTCAAAGGTAATACCTTCCATTACAACCTTGTCTGTGATAAATGAAGCCATAAAAATTTTATTGTGTTTAAAGAATTGTTGACTGCAAAGGTACTATTTTTTTTTGAATTCTTGATACTGCAAATACTAATTTATAGGTGTATTAATGCAATTTAACCATAAACGGCGCCTGCCATATTGTGAGTATGAAAATTAATTTGTACTTTTGCAGTTAGTTTGTGTGTAAATAATAATATATGTTCCCATTCAAACAACTACATACCTTAGGCTCATACCTCATACTTATGGGGCGCAGTATAGCCATTCCCGACCGTTGGAGAATGTTCTGGAAGCAGTATGTCAAGGAGATGTCGCAATTAGGTGTTGACTCCATTGGCATCGTGTTGCTTATCTCATTCTTCATCGGAGCGGTGATATGCATCCAGATAAAACTCAATATACAGTCGCCATGGATGCCCCGTTGGGTGTCTGGTTATACTACTCGAGAGATTATGTTGCTTGAGTTCTCGTCAAGTATCATGTGTCTTATACTCGCAGGTAAGGTAGGCAGTAACATAGCCTCGGAACTTGGCACCATGCGAGTGACGCAGCAGATAGACGCTCTCGACATCATGGGCGTTAACTCAGCCAACTATCTTATCGCCCCCAAGATACTCGGACTCATGACCCTCATGCCCTTCCTCGTAGTGTTCTCTGACGTAATGGGCATCGTGGGAGCATACGCCACGGCATATATAGGCCATATCCTTACGCCCGATGACCTGACAATGGGTTTGCAACACTCGTTCAACCCATGGTTCGTTTGGATGTCGATAATCAAGAGCGTAGTCTTTGCCTTCATCATAGCCAGTGTGTCGTCATACTGTGGTTATAGCGTGGAGGGCGGTTCAGTAGAAGTAGGTAAGGCGAGTACCGCTGCCGTTGTCAACAGTAGCATAATAATATTGTTCACAGATGTATTCCTAACCCAGTTGCTGTCATGATAGAAGTAAAGAACCTTTATAAGTCCTTTGACGGCAGAGAGGTGCTGAAGGACATTAACGCAACGTTCCGTGATGGCAAGACCAACCTCATCATCGGTCAGTCAGGCTCAGGCAAGACGGTCCTGATGAAGAACCTCGTAGGGCTCTTTGTGCCAACGAGCGGACAGATACTCTATGACGGGCGCGACTTTGTTAGCATGTCAAAACACGAGAAGATAGCCATGCGTCGAGAGATGGGAATGATATTCCAGTCTGCGGCATTGTTCGACTCACTCTCCGTACTTGAGAATGTGATGTTCCCCCTTGATATGTTCTCCAGCATGACTCTGCGCGAACGCCAGCACCGCGCGCAGGAATGTCTTGACCGTGTGAACCTAACCGATGCGGGAAACAAGTTCCCAGGCGAAATATCCGGAGGTATGCAGAAGCGCGTAGCGATAGCGCGAGCCATAGCCTTAAACCCAAAATACCTTTTTTGCGATGAGCCTAACTCAGGACTTGACCCTAAGACGAGTCTCGTGATAGACGAGTTGCTGCACGGAATAACCGAAGAGTTCGGCATGACGACAATCATCAACACCCACGACATGAACTCCGTGATGGGCATAGGCGACAGCATTATATTTATATGTAAAGGACGTAAGGAATGGGAAGGCGACAAAACCATGGTGATGTCAGCCACCAACGAAGACCTCAACGACCTCGTCTTCGCCTCAGAACTATTCAAGAAGGTCAAGGCAGTAGAAATGCAGAAGAATTCATAAATCACAATTCGTAGTGCGTAATTGGATATTAAGTAAGTATTCAAAATTATTTTTATATAATGAGTAAGCGTCATCTCTCGAT
>DAIUFT010000081.1:0-11683 GCA_036844425.1 Prevotella sp.
GCGAAGCCATGCGGAGCGGAGGGGGTGTAAAGACCATTGAGGTTAGGTGGGGGGCTGCCTTATACCACTTCCTGAACCACGATGCCCTTTCTCTGTAAGTGCCGTGCTTATGTTTTTTTACTACTCCGTTAGGAGTATAATATGGTAGCCAGCCATGCCAATGGCTGGTATGGTAGTGTAAGGACAGGCACGCCTTTAGGTGTGCAACCTCTAATTTATCCTGCACCTAAAGGCGCAGTTTATATGTGTATATCCTTAATACCAGCCATTGGCATGGCTGGCTACCATATTTTGTCCCCAAAGGGACAGGTTAGGCGGCGGACCTACAATCTGGTTAGTGTATCTTTCCCTCCCCTGTGGGGGTTGCTCTCCCCCGACAAACGGGGGAGAAGCGAAGCCATGCGGAGCGGAGGGGGTGTAAAGACCATTGAGGTTAGGTGGGGGGCATGGGGTGCTTGGGAGGTTAGGAGAGGGGCTTTAATATCCTATACATCAGTGGTGGCAGCAGCCACGACATGAATACCACGCACGACATGCCCAGTATCGTAATCTCTGCTAAGGAGAAGAGGGCGGGGTGCTTGGCGAATATCAGTGTGCCGATGCCGATGAACATTATCAGGGCTGATAGCAGTATGCTCTGTCGGTAGGAGACAAGGATGCCTTTACCGTGTTTGCGCTCGTGCATGCAGCCTTCGGTGATGAATATGGTGTAGTCATCGCCCTGACCGAAGATGAATGTGGCGAGGATGATGTTAACAATGTTGAACTTTATGCCTACGAGTGCCATTACGCCCAGTATCCATAGCCAACTGACAGCCATTGGGATGAAGGAGATTATCGCCAACTTCAGACTGCGGAATGATGCCCACAGGAAGAAGAACACTATGGCGGAACATGCCCAGCCGATGTAGTTGAAGTTGTCGGACAGGGTGTTAGCCAGTGCGCTGTTCATGCTCTCCACGTCGAAACTGCCGTGGTATCTCTTAAGCATCGTTTCCACTTGGTCTTTCTTCACCTCTATCTTATCTACCACGCTGTATCTTCCCGTTATGCTGTCGATGCTGAGGCAGGAGCGGAACACCGTGGTTGTGAGCGGACGGAAGTAGGCGAACGCCTGCGGTGTGTATTCTCCTTGCAGGATGCCGCTGAAGTCGTCAAACGCTCCCTGGGCGAATCCTGCCTTCTGTGCCTCGGCAGCAAGGGTGTTGGTCAGTGTCTCGTGGTGTTTCGCCATAAAGTCGTGCCACATGCCAAGGCGGTGCGCTTGCTCTCGCTTGGAGGCGAGGAAGTGGGTGGTGCGGTCAAGGTGTCGCGTCAGTGCGCTGTCGAGTGCCGCATCGATGTTGGTGGCAGTGGCAGGCACGTAGAGCGTCACCGTTGTGGTGTCGGCATCCTTTGTCATGAGTCGCTGAAAATACTCCATGTCCGAACGCTGCTGGGCGGTCATGTAGTTAATGTTAGCCATGTTAGAGTCGAACTCCACATCGAGGCTAAACCATCCGAAGACCGCGGTCAGCACGGCTACGATGGCTATGAGCCATGGCTTTTCGTGCAGTTCCACGGAGGCTATCCTGCGCAGTATGTCGGACTTCTTCTCTTTTACGGGCTTAACGAAGTGGGGCAGGTATATGAGCACGAAGAAGATGGTGCCGATAAGTAGCAGCGAGGCGAAGGTGCCAAGGTCGCGCAGCGCTGTGGCGTCGAGTGGCACGAGGGCGAGGAATGCGCCCACGGTGGTGATGTTGCCCACGAGTAGCGGCATACGAATGTCCTTCAGTGCCTTCTTCATGTTTGGCTCGTGCTCAGTGTGCGCCACGAGGTGCAGCGGATAGTTCACCGCAATGCCGAGGATGACGCTTGAGATGCCAATAACGATGATGGAGACGCTATCGTGCAACAACGCCATGCCGCCCAGTGCGAAGAGCCATCCCCAGCCGATGCTGAGGGCAATGAGCAGTATGTCCCTTATGGAGCGGAAGGAGAAGTAGAGCAGTGCGAGGATAAGCACCACTGCCAGCGTCACGGCAATGACGGAGTCGTGCTTAATCTGCGTGGCGTTGCCCACGGCAATCTGTGGTCCTCCCATCACGTGTGCCTTGATGGTGGGAAACTTCTGCTGCATGCTCTGTATGCTGTTGTTTATCAGCGTCAGCAGTCGTGCGTTCATCTCCGTCTCGGCATTGCCGAAGGGCGAGGGGATGGTGACGATGGCGCGCGACATGTCGGGTGTGAAGATGTAGCCATCGTATGTCTCGAAGCGCGTCTGTGGCTGAAGTGCCTGCAGTCGTGCCACAACGGGTGTGAAGAGGTTTAGTGGGTCGCGGCTGATGTTCTCAGACAGCAGTCCGCCAGTAGGGAACATGAGCATCTCCTTGTCCTGTTGCATCTGTCGTGCCACGTAACTCTTGTCGCTGAGCAGTGAGTCCATTCGGTGGTAGTCCTGTTCGGTGAGGAAGTAGGGTATATTGGCATAGACAAAGTCCTGTACCTCAGCAATAGTCTCAGCGTCTACCTGCACCGTCATGTCTTTAGTCCATCCTGCCGTATCGTTCTTCTCCACGTCTTCAGCGAAGAACGCCACAGCCTCCGTAACCCTGTCGGCATCGCCAGGGTTAGAGAAGAGTACGGCGAGTTGGTTAGCACCCGCTATGTCCTGATATATGTCGAGTGCCTGGCGGTCCTTAGTGCCAAGCGGCAGAAAGTCGGAGATGTCCTCCTTGTATGTCAATCCGAGTGTCAGGGTCAGGAGCACAGTGGTGAGGATGAAGAGAAGAAACCACTTAAGTCCTAACCCCCTCTTGCGTCCCCCTTGAGGGAGATTAGCCCCCTCTTTTAGTCCCCCTATGGGGGGAAAAGAGTTACTAAGCCCCCCCTTTTGTCCCCCCATGAGGGGAGAGAGGTTACTATTGTCTGCCATATGCTGTTTTTTAATTAAAAATTATGATTACCTTATATTGGTTGAATCTCCGCGCTACTGTTCCGCGGTATGTACGGTAACTTTTTACTACTCCGTTAGGAGTATAATATGGTAGCCAGCCATGCCAATGGCTGGTATGGTAGTGTAAGGACAGGCACGCCTTTAGGTGTGCAACCTCTAATTTATCCTGCACCTAAAGGCGCAGTTTATATGTGTATATCCTTAATACCAGCCATTGGCATGGCTGGCTACCATATTTTGTCCCCAAAGGGACAGGTTAGGCGGCGGACCTACAATCTGGTTAGTGTATCTTTCCCTCCCCTGTGGGGGTTGCTCTCCCCCGACAAACGGGGGAGAAGCGAAGCCATGCGGAGCGGAGGGGGTGTAAAGACCATTGAGGTTAGGTGGGGGGCTGCCTTATACCACTTCCTGAACCACGATGCCCTTTCTCTGTAAGTGCCGTGCTTCTGTTGTTCGGCAGGGGTGACGCGATGCTCAATCTCTATGTGTATTCGTCCTTTACGCAGGTGCCATCCGTTCTTAGGCAGCACCCTGCCGGCACCAGTGAGGATGAGTGGCAGAATGTCGAGGTTTAGTTTCTCCGCCAGCATGAAGGCACCTTGGTGAAAGCGTTGTATGCTGCAGTCCTTGGAGCGTGTACCCTCAGGGAAAACCGCTATGCTGTAGCCACGCTCTACCAACGATTGCAGGCGTGGCAGCAGTTCGTCGGTGCCCATCGATACGGGGTAGAACTCAGCGTGGCGCACCACATAGCCGAAGAAGAAGTTGTTCCACACCCAGTCCTTGGTAAGAACAACCATCCTGTCGGTCAGTTGCAGCAGTGCCATGAGGTCGAGTGGCGATTGGTGGTTGCATATTATAATGGCGGGGCGAGAGAAGTCCTCGCCGTATTTGTTGCCAACAGAACTCTTTACGCCCGGAATGCCGTGGTAAACCATTACGAGGCGCGCCATGAAGTGAATCAGTCGGTGCAGTTGGCTCCGTTTCTTCTCTGTCATGCGCCCAAACCTTATGAAAATCGTTGCTATAGGGTTCATCACAAATAGCGACATGATGACGAAGAAGAGTATGGCGTAGATTGTCCTTACGCCCACCATAGTCTTTCTCGCCACCCAGAGCGGAAGCCCATAGAGTAACGCCATGAAGCAGAGAATGGTGTTGAGGATGGAGATGCGGGTGAAGTCGTATGCCGGTCGGAAGTGGGACACACGCTCTTCGCGAGGTGGATAAAACACGTTGACGGGCACCTGAACGAGCCTTACGCCGTGCCATGCAGCGAAGACGAGCAGTTCCAGTTCAGCCTCGTAACGTGACGTAAGAAAGTGCAGCCCGTGTAGTTCGTGTAGCGGATAGAGACGATAGCCCGTCTGTGTGTCGCGCAGCCGTTGCCCCGTCTGCACACAGAACCAGAAGTTGCTGAAGGCATTGGCAAACTTGCTGCCGCCCGAGCGTTCCATGGAGTCCAAGTCCTTGCGTTCGCCTATGAGCAATGCGTCGGGATAGAGTATGTTGGCCTGCAGTAGTGCCGGAATGTCTTCAGGAAAGTGTTGTCCGTCGGCGTCGAGCGTTATGGCATACGAGAAGCCCATTGCCAGAGCCTTGCGGAACCCCTTTCGCAGGGCAGTACCCTTTCCGCAGTTCTTAGGCAGTGACAGTAGTGTAATATCATTGATGTCAGCCAGCAGTAGCGGTGTGTTGTCCGTGCAGCCATCGTTGACCACTATGACATCCATGCAATAGTCCTTAGCACGGCGCACCACATCGACAATCGTCCCCTCATTGTTGAATGTAGGGATGATGACGCAGATGTGGCGTGTCCTGAGAAGTTGCCTGCAGGTTTCCTGGTCTATTATTTCTTCTTTTCCTCGCATACTAAAGATAGTTTGGCGAATACCTTGTTCTCGTTCTTTACCACGCACTGAAACTCCACGCAGCCGTCTTCTTGCCGTATTTTTGATATGGCGTACTCCACCTCCACGGTCTCGTCAGGCGTTATGACAGCAAGAAACTTCACGTTCTTAGCCTTCTTCATCATGAGTTTCTTGCCGAGTGCCTCCTCCATTATCTCCACCGCCATCTGCGTTATGCAAACGCCGGGTGTGATGGGTTTGCCAGGGAAGTGCGCCTGATAGATAATGCTGTCGGGCAGCAGTTGCAGGCGTGCCGTAACGCTGTCGGTAGAGCGTTCGAGCGAAAGGAGGCGGTAAAGGGTGGTGTTAAGTTTCATTAGCCAGTGGGTGTGTGTATCTATCTTGCTATTATGGCGCATCCCACCATGATGAGGAATGCGCCTATCCATTTAGTGTAATCCACGTTTTCGTGGAAGAAGAGTATCGACATCGCCATGCATATCACGTAACTCATGGAGCCAAGTGGATATGCCACACTCAGTGGGAAGTGTTTTACCATGTACATCCACAGCAGGTTGGCAGCGAGAAAACTGATGCCGCAAAGGGCGAATTGCCAGTTGACGAGGAACGACTTAAGGAACGTCCACGTCCATCCCAGCGGTGCCATGCGCTGCAGACCAATCTTCAGCATTACCTGTCCGAGTGCCAATAACGTGCTCTGCACAATGGCGAGAAGTACCAATCGTGTCATGCCAGTCATGCCCTTTTCAGTACTATGCTGTGTGAATAAATCTCTTTAGGCGCGGGCTGGTGCAGCCTCTCGGCAAAGGAGCGGAAGAGTTCCGTTGACTCGTCGTGCACGCCTACGAGCACCGTCTGCGCCCGTCCCGTCTCAATCAGTCGGCGGGCGTCGCGCAAAGCCCAGTCGAGCGACTTGTCGCCTTGCGTATAGGTGATGTTATATCCGTGGCACTTAGTACGTATGGCGATGGCGCTGCCCACGGTGTTGTGGGTAGATTGCATGAAGAGCGTAGGGCTGAGCGTCTCCTCGCCATTGTCGGTCATGTCGATGAGGAACTTCTCGCTTGTCTCGAGCATGCCGTATGCCGTGCCCGTAATGATAGCGTCGGGACAGGTAACGCCAGCCGTCTGCAGTGCTTTCAGTGAAGACAGCGTAGCAGCCTTGATAAGTTTTCCCATGCGGCGTGACTGCATGGGTGATACGAACTCCTTTAGTTCAGGCAACTGCGCCATGTCGTCCACGGTGTATTCGCTTGCCACAACGGCTTGATAGTGTTGCTCATTGGCTGCCATTTCCCTTGCATCGCGACAGATGATGAGGCTACTGTCATTGCCGCCAAAGCCGAAGGAGTTGCACACAATGTTGTTAAGCGTTACGCCCTCTTTGCCCATACACGGTGTTATTCCGCCCTCCGTCTGGTTCTTCCAACCAATGTTGGCAGGAATAAAACCATGCTGCATGGCGAGGATAGAGATAACGGTCTCTATGGAACCAGATGCCGATGTGGTGTGCCCCGTATATGCCTTGGTGCTTGATACAGGCGGCATCACGTCTCCGAAGACGCGCTTTAACGCCACACTCTCGCTGATGTCGTTGTTAGGCGTGCCCGTTCCGTGGGCGTTGACGTAATCAATGTCCTCAGGCTTCAGTCCGCTCATGGTGAGTGCGTCAGTCATAGCGAGATATGCCCCCTCGCCGTTGTCGGACGTAGCAGTCTGATGGAACGCATCGCATCGGTTACCATATCCAGCAATGTAAGCCTTAGCCACGGGGTTGTCCTTCTCAAGTACGAGGAACGCTGCCCCCTCGCCAAGGTTTAGTCCGGCGCGAGTAGCGTCAAAAGGTCGGCACTGTTCCTTGTCGAGTATAAGCAGTGTGTTGAACCCGTTGAGATGAAATCGGCTCAGTGCCTCCGTTCCGCCAGCGATGACGACGTCAGCCTCACCGCTTTTCAGCATTTCGCAGCCCAGGATTAAGGCGTTGAGGGCAGAGGAACAGGCGGTGCTGATGGTGCAGACCTCAGCCGTGTCCAGTCCGCAGAGCGTGGCAATCTCGTGGGTATTGCTGCCGCAGTCGTGCTTGTTGACATAGGCAAGGTTACGGTCTTCCGTCCTCATGGATGGAAAGAGACGCTCCGTAACGTCCATGCCGCCCACGGTGGTGCCGGAAATCAGTGCCACCTTGCGTCCCTTCAACTGCTCCGCGGTATAACCAGCGTCGTCCATAGCCTGTCTGACGGCTATGGCACCGAGCAGTGTGGTGCGGCTGATGACTTCAGAGGAATCGATGCCGAGTATGGATTTCATCTCCAGGTCAGAGAGTTTCACCTCGCCCACGGGCAGTTCCTTGTGTGTGGACTGCAGGTAGCGCATGGTGCCAATGCCGCTTTGTTGTGACGTAAGCGACGTCAGGGTCTCTGTGGCGTTATTGCCAATGGCGGAGATTATGCCGTAGCCGGTAATGGAATAATTCATAATTCACGATTCATAATTCATAATTAATAACTATTCTTGGCTGGAAGCCAATACTTAGTGTAACCCCTATTTCGTATTGTGGCGTAGCCTAATTATTAATTATGCATTATTAATTTACTTTTTCCTGTTTTTCTCCACGTATTCCGCTATAGTCTTCACGCTGGTGAAGATACCCTTAGCCTCAGCAGCGTTTGCGAGGCGTATGCCGTAGTTCTTCTCGAGGAGCACGATGATTTCCAGTGCATCGATAGAGTCGAGACCTATGCCATCGTCGCCAAAGAGTGGTGCGTTCTCATCAAACTCTTCCATTGACAGTTCCTCAAGGTTGAGGGCTTCCTTTATCTGTTGCTTCAGTGTGTTTATTAGTTCGTTCATTGTTTAATTTTATTTGTTGCTTTGTTTTACATAGTTGTTATTCTTCTACAAACCTGCTGTACATTATTATTCGGCTTGTCTGCCTAAACTGTGGAGCATAGAATATCTCATTGGGTAATATTGCATCACGAAGCCAATCTGTCCATAATGTTATTGTAAGTTTTCTGTCAATAGCATTTCTTAAGGCAACTTCAAAACAACTGATAAGTGTAAACATCTCTTGTGACAAATGAAGATTTTCTCGATAAAGCGTCATTGCTTTACGAGTATCTCCGTTGCATGCTTTTAAATATCGTTTAGTTCTTTCTGTTGACAGAATGGCTTCAAACTCCTTATATTTCATATTATTCAAAAATATTTTGCAAAAACACTTGCAAAGTTTAATTTTATTTTTTAACTTTGCAATGTTGATTCCCAATAGTCCCTGAGTTTACTCAAACTATTGGGTTTAGTTTTTATATCCATACCTTACTTCCACCTCATATTCCCCTTCCTCGTCAGCGTTTATCCATCCGCTTATTATGCCGCGTGTGTTGTCATGGGCAGCCGTGGCGTTGAGTATCTTGTCCATCAACGCGTTGTCGGGCGTAGGGAGGATGTAGAACGATGTCTCGCCATGCCATCCGTTGCGCAGGGCAATCTCGCCCGTGGTGATGTTAGGCAAGGTATATACGAATACCGCCGGGCTGGGGAAGTAGTTGTCGTCGTCCTTGATAGTGTCGATAAAGCGACGGTCGGAGATGCAAGAGGACGTGCGGTTGAAGAGTATCACTGCGCAGTCGTCCATGTCTTCCGCTATCCTTTCCTCGCCATCTGCTTTCTTCGCTATTTCAGCCTTCAGCAGTTCCGTTGCCACGAACGCCAGTCGGCTGAGGAGGTCCATCTTGTAGAACTTGGGGTAGTTGCCTATCTTTTCCTTGTATATCGCCGTGAGGTCATCCTTAGAAGTGAGTTTCACGGTGGCTATGGTGTCAAGAGTCTTTGGCGTTAATGACGCATGCTGTTCTTCGCCTTTAGAGTATAGCACGGCAGCGTTGCACCCACCGAAGCCTGACAGCATCTTGATGAACGAATGCTTGTCGGTCGTCATTGTTTCGGGATTTATCGTCACCTTTCCGCTTACGCCACGCTCGCTGTAGCCCATTGAGGGCAGTATGATGCCATCATCGAGTGCACGTGCCGTCAGTATGGTCTCTATTACTCCCGCTGCTCCCATGGTGTGGCCGTAGTAGCCCTTCAGTGCCGAGAGGGGAATGTTGCTGAGACCGGCGCGTTCTATCGCCTTCGACTCCATCTGGTCGTTGTACATCGTAGCGGTGCCGTGAACCCCCACTGTAGCGAGGCTTTCTACACTGTAATGTTGTAAAGTCTTCGTCAGTGCGCGGTAGCATCCCTCGCCTTTTGGGTGAGGACCGCTGATGTGGTAAGCGTCGTTGCGTATGGCACCATTCACAGTCTGCCATTCGTCCTTATTGCCCTTGTTACAGAATACCATTGTGGCTGCACCCTCGCCGAGGTTCAGTCCCAGTCGCTCCTCGTCAAAGGGTCGGCACGGTTCGGGCGAGAGAGCCTTAAGGCAGTTGAAGCCAGAGATGATAAACTTAGTCTGCACGTCGCATCCCGTCACTATCGCCGTATCATAGTACCCACAGTCTATCATGCGCATTGCCAGTATCTGTGCTGCCACGCCAGAAATGCATGCGTTGCATACCACCATGGGTTGTGTTGTGATACCTATGGCATTGGCTATCTTCTGTGCCGTATCTCCTGGCGGCACGCCAATCTCGCCCTTGGTGGTGCTGAGGATGAAGAGCGTTCGGCTGCTTGCCACGTCAATGTTCGTTTCCTTCAATGCCTCGCGAGCAGACTTTACCGCCAGCGTCACGAAGTCAGGCTCTTCCGCGAACAGTGCTGCGGCAATAGGGAAGGGCACGCCTCGTGTCCCTGCTTCATAACGACGAATGGCAGTACGTCCACTGCGCACTGCCTCATAGTTCTCTTCGGTCGTACCACCGAGCGGTGATATTATGTTAGTTGCTTTTAAGTACATTCTATGTTCTTATGCTTACGTCGTGCCCCACATGGTGTGTTGCTCATGCCATGTTCTCTTCCTCGTTGCTTACCGCCATCTTTACCTCTGCCGTCACAATCACCTTGTTGTCCACGGTGATGGTAGCGTTTGAGAGTATCATGCCCAGTGCCTCCTTGATGGTTTCCACCTTGGTCGTAATGGTCTTTCCCACTGCGGGGCATTCCGTAATCTCCATGTTCCTTACGGCGGCTATGAAGCCTATCTGTATGTCGCGGTGCAGTATGTATTTGTTTATGTAACCTATGCGTGCCGCGCATGTCTGTGCAATGTTCTCCATGAGTCCTGCAGGTGTGAAGAGTCCGTCTTCGGTGAAGATATTGTCCTTGCGTATCAGCGTTTCCGTCACGGTCAGCGCATCATCATAGTGCACCAGTGTGTCTATCATGACAAATGGCGGTTGCTGGAGAAGAAGGGAGGAAGCGTTCATTTAAATTAAGAATTAAAAGTTAATAATTAAAAATTATGATTACCTTTATTTGGTGAATACATAGGCGTTGGTTCCACGAGCGTCGATGTTTCTATGTCATACGCTAAACCTAAAACAACTGCAAACAACAGTAATCATAATTATTAATTATTAATTTTTAATTTTTAATTTGCAAAGCCTTTATTTGGTGAATACATAGGCGTTGGTTCCACGAGCGTCGATGTTTCTATGTCATACGCTAAACCTAAAACAACTGCAAACAACAGTAATCATAATTTTTAATTATTAATTATTAATTTTTAATTTGCAAAGTAGTTATACCACTGTTCTGGGTACATCCTCAGCATTCTTTCCTGTTCCTTTACGTAGGCAGTGGAGAGTTGGTCTATCTGCTTAGCCCTTGGCAGGCTTTTGTCATACGCAAGCGGTGTAACGTAAATCTTGTAGGCAGTCCATGATGTCTTCATCACGTTGACCGCCAAGACGTCCATCCCTCTCATCGTGGCGACAGCGAAGGGACCGTGGGGGAAACGTGTCTCTATGCCGAGTAACTCCTTCTTTATGCTCTTGGGCGAACCGATAACCCTGTCTGCCGGTATGCTGACGATCTCGCCATCGGCAAGGGCGGAATTAATCATGAAGAGATGGCTCATATCTTGCTTTACGGGTATCATGCGAATGTTGGTATGGCTGAACATCTTGTTGCGGTTCATCATGACCGACTCTTTCTCTCCAGCGAAGACGAGTGCATTGAACCTCTTGGTCTTTGCTACCAGTGTGTAACCTGCTATCTCGTAGTTGCCTATGTGGGCACTCATCTGCACGAAGCCATCCTCTTTTTCCGCCAAACGCAGAAAGTGGTCGTAGCCCTCTATCTCCACCTTAAACTTTCGTCCGGCATACATGGCGAATTTGTCTATCACCACCTGACTGAAGAGGCAGTGGTTCACGTATGTCTTCCATGCCGCTTTCAGTGGTCCGTAGCCCTGTTGCCGGCGAAAGTAGCGATAGGCTATGCCGCGACTGGGGTTAACCACGAGGCATACGGGTATGACGAAGATGGCAACGAAGACATAGAACACCCGTGGGTCTATATGCCTCAGCATGGCGATGAGCCCGCGGTGCATGGAGCCAGAGCCGAAAGTGGCAGCGGCGTTACTCATAATTCTTAGTTATTAATTTTTTTATCTATAAACATACAGAACTCCCTGAAGGTCTTTACGTCTCCCATTTCCTTCTTCTCTATGCGGAAATTGAAGGTACGCTTAACCATCACCACGATGTCAACAAAGTCAAGGCTATCAATGCCAAGGTCTTCCTTCAGCGTGGCGTCGGGTGTTATGTCCTCTTCGTCTATTTCAAATTCATCTATGAGGTAACTCTTTACCTTCTCTTCTATTTCTGCAAGTGTCATATCTGTACGTTTTTTCTTTTTCTTAATTTTTCATCATATGGGTGGTTCTATAAATTACCTTTGTTATATTTCGAGGTTATTTTCGAGGTCA
>DAIUFT010000082.1:0-11477 GCA_036844425.1 Prevotella sp.
AACGTCATTACATCAATTAAGTTTTACATAACGGTGGTAATTTATAGAACCACCCATAATATATTTACAAAAATAGAAATGGCGAAGAGCAATGGGAACTTATCCCCTACTCTTCGCCATTTTTATGTGTTGGTAGTTCTAACGGTTAGTCTTCTAACTGATAGAGGCGCACCGTAGAATTAAGACCCGATGGCATTGGCGTCCATGTGTCGTACTTATTCTTCTTGTACTTAATATCTACAACATTAATCTCCTCAAACTTGCGCCACTCTACATTCTTGCGGTCCAAGTCCGCTATGCGGTTGGCTGGCAGATTTGTTACCTCTATGCGTAGCGTGTTGTCACCCTCATGAAGAACGGAACCGTCCACTTGTAAAACGTATGGTACACTCCATGCGCAACCTACATACTGTCCGTTGATATACACACGGGCACTCTCACGCACATCACCAAGGTCTATAGCCCACGTACCGTTAAGTGTCTTCACAATGTCTTTATTTCTCTTCGTCTGCTTTTTGGCAGGAGCACCGATACGGAATGTTGTCTCATAGACACCAGTACCCATCGTTACTTTTGCCGAGTCGTTATTGAGCGTCTCCCATGTTTGCAGATGTCCAATATTAAATGTCTCGTTCACCTTAGGGGCTTCTTCCGTAAACGACAACTTCCATCCGTCCTTTACGTCAATAGATGTTCCTGGTTTCTCGCGCGTAAGCATCTTTTCCGTCGCCTCAACAGCACCAAACGCTGTAGTGTCCGACACAAGAATCATCGACTGTCCTGAACGCATTGCGATGCGTATGCCTTCATTTGAAGTCTCCGCTGCATACCATTTGTCTTCCAATGGGTTATACCATACAGGGTTCTTCATATCTTTCGCCAGACGAACATAACTATCTATGTCGTTAGGTGTAAGGTTTGCCATGAAGTAGCCATAAGTATCGCCCATGCGACGACGCATCATCTTCATGCCAAAACGTGTCTTCACCTCTTCTGGTTTTGCCACCTTGGCGAGTGCATTAGCATCATTACCTATTATTACTGTCACTCCTTTAGCCTTCAAAGCCTCCACGTGTGCTTTTACATCATCTGTCAGTGTGGTGACTGCAGGAATAAGGAGAGCCTTGTAAACCGTTCCTGCAGCAGTCACCACGTTGCCCTTCGCATCTGCATTTGAGGTAAGAAGATACTTGTCTGACACGTAGTCACAGTCGTAACCAAGGCTGTCCAGTTCAAGGATTGAATTCTTAAAATCTGGTGCAAGGTGTCCAAGGTTGTGTATTGCGAACTGCATCAAAAGTTTGTTCTTGTTCTTCTTCCAAAGGTCGCGCACTGGGAAATATACAAGGATATCATTATCTGACTGCCCTGCCTGCAGGAATGTCTGACAACGCTTGATATATTTCATCAACTCTGGGGCATCTCTCCAAATGCTGTTGTTTGGCGACATATCTACAGAGGCATAGAATCTCCAGCCTGGCCATGGGTCGTTCTGCGGAGAATAACACGTGCCATGGAAATACATGTGGTTGACACCTGCGCAGAACATTAGGTCAAGGTCTGGCTTCATCTGCGAAAGCGACGTACGGAAGTGCTCCGTAAGCCACGTAAAGGTCTCGCTACTGACGAGTTTTTTGCCCGTGATATGCGCTGCTGATGGTGCATATTTCAGCATTGAATAGTCTGAATCGTTCAGTTTTGTCATGCCTGGGTCAACGCGCAGTCCCTTTATGCCGAACTCTGAAAGTCCGAAGCCCTCTATCTCTGGAATATCTACAGCAGCGTAAACGTCTATCAGGTTTGCAGGTGAACCATGCGCCTGGTTACGCACCGTCATGCCATGAGAGTGCGCCCATGCCGCCCACTGGTCGGTAAAGTTCTCGAGGAGCATATCTGAGAGTGTCTCACGATAGTCGCTTACCAACTTCTCGTCACGATCTACGAGTTTGTCTATATTCTCCTTCAGCGAGTAACCTCTTCTCTTTTCAAACTCCTGGGGCAAGGTAGGTGTCCAGTCTGCGCCATACACCTCGTATGAGTCATTAAACATAGAGTGTGGCCACGGTGTGTTTGTTGCGGCAAACGCCCTGTCGAAACGGTCGAGATAATGCTTTACGGCTGTCTTGTCAAAGTGGTCTATAACATATCCTTGACCGCCAGGAGCAGCACGCTTTACCTGTTGGCGTGTTCTGCCTACGTAAAGAGCGATAATTCTCCAATCACCTTTCTTTGGTGTTTTCCAACGCAATACGCCGTCACTTCCCACGAAAGATGTTACATCTACCGCACCACCCTTGTAGCCTTTTACTGCCTTTGGATATGCCATGACGAAGTCAAGGCGTGAGTATTTTGCCTCTTTTGCTGGTGCTGCTACAGAGCATCCCTGCTTCAGTGCGTTTGTATTATATACGGAATCTACAACGACCACCTTACAAGCAGCCTCCTCAAGCGGAGTCTCCGGACTGCCGAAAGGCCATCCCGTGCCGTTGTTCATGTCTATCTGCACACCGAGACGTTTTCCCTGCGCCTCTACGTAACGCAGCATCTCCATCCATTTCGGTGAGAGAAAATTAATATTGTTTGCCTGATTACCCTTCACGCCGTAAAGGGGGGTTATCTCTACTGCGCCGATACCATGTGAAGCATACTGCTCCATGTTCCATCGTATGTTAGCAGTGTCCACCGCCGACCCAAGCCACCACCAGCGTGTTCCCGGTGCGGTCTCGTCGGCATGGGCTGCTCCTGCCATTGCCATCGCAGTTAATAGAAGTGTTAGTTTTTTCATGCTTGTTCTACAAGTCTTTTGTTATTGATTAGTTATTTTTTTCTTTGCTTGTTGCTTCTTTTGTGTTATTCGTGATGATACGGCTCTCCTTTTATTATAGTGCACGCCCTATATATCTGTTCCGTAAATATCAGTCGCACCATCTGGTGTGAGAATGTCATCCGCGAGAGGGATATTTTCTCATTGGCTCTCGCATAAACCGCATCTGAAAAGCCGTAGGGGCCACCTATCACGAAGAGAAGACGGCGGGCGGTGTTCTGTTTTTTCTGCAACCACTGGGCAAACTCTACTGAACGGAATTCCTGCCCGTGTTCGTCCATCAGCACCACCGTATCAGAGGGTTGCACCATCTTTAGTATCAATTCTCCCTCACGCTCCTTCTGTTGTTCCTCGGAGAGACTCTTTGTGTTCTTCAGTTCTGGGATTACAGTTATACTGAAAGGCATGTAATGACCTATGCGTTCTACATAGTCTTTTATTCCTGCAACGAAATGTTTGTTTACGGTCTTGCCTACCAATATCAGTTCTGTCTTCATGCTTTTATTGTGTTAAAAAACTTATTGTAACTGATTACTTGTAATAGTTCTTTCTATTAGGATTCTTTGGAAACCAACCTTTCTCGCACCTATGCTTCTGTTCAAACAGTTCGCCTATGCTCCACAGGCACGATGCACCGAACACGCCCAACAATGAAGACACAAGAACATCTGCCACACAAAACGCTCCTAAAACAGAAACAATACCAACCAGCAAGAACACCCACCAATAACGTGTACCTAAATAATACTCTGTCTTTATCACCACCGGATGAAACACTCCTATAATTATAAAGGTACAAACGGCTATGATTATCCCTGTAAAATGTAATTCCATTATGTGTCAGTTTTGTTTATGTTTTTACGTTTATATGACTATTTCTCTGCAAAAATACAAAAAAAAAATCATTCTCATTTCTATTATCTAATATTTAACCTCTCTTTGTCACATATTTCTACATTTTACACGAGTAAACAATGTTGCCACCGAGAAATAATGCTCTATTATTTCTTATCATTCACAACCTCTACTCTATACTTTCCTGCTACGAGTTCCATCTTCAGCAGTCCTGTTTCCGTGTCATACGCAGCCTGAGTCTTACGTTTGTTCACGCCTTTACCATCTATTCTCACGTTGCCGAGTGCCTTTGTTGGCAATACTACCGTTGCGGAAGTATTGGCTGGAATTGTAAACATATACTCTGTTACGCCTTCTTTCCTTTCCCATCGGCTCTCTATCCTGCCATACATTGAGTCATAATATCCCTCTGCCTTATTCAAATGTCCCGTTGGGTCCACCTCTGGCTGCAAGATAAAATGTTTGAATCCTGGACTCATCTCATCTCTTCTGATGCCTAACGAGTAGTTATACATCCACGCTACCACTGCGCCAAAGGAGTAATGGTTAAAGGAATTCATGCTGTTGTTTTTGCCAAAGCCATCCTTGTGGGTGTAAGAATTAAGGCGTTCCCATACCGTTGTTGCCCCATTCTTCACGGGGTAAAGCCATGAGGGGAATGTATCTTGAGCCAGCAAACGATACGCCACGTCGCTCATTCCCTTGTCCGACAACGCCTTGTTTATCCATGCTGTGCCTATAAAGCCTGTCAGCAGCGAGTAAGACGGGTAGTTTGCGTTACCGCGTTCTATGGTCGTCTTCAGATTTTCTGCCATTTTCTTTGCCGTCGCCTCATCTACTACGTTGAACGCCAAGGGCAAAACGTACGACGTCTGCGTATCTACCTGCTGCCCCTTACGTCTCTCATCGAAGGCGGAGAATAGCGTTTTGCCTGTCGTAGGCTCTACGTATGTCTTCGCAAAGAAGGCGCGTCGTTCCTTGGCGAGGTCAGCATACCACTGCGCATCGTCCGTTTTTCCGAGCACCTTCGCCACCTGTGTCATGATGTCGAGGTCAAACACGAAGTACGCTTCCCATATCAACGACTTGTCGTTCCTTTCATCTTCCAGACTCAACCAGTCGCCAAGGTCTCCCCATTGACGTTGCTGCACTATGATATTTGTCTTTGGGTCTATGCAATCGCTCAACACATACTTTATATATTGCTTCATTGCATCATAGTGTTCCGTCAACATAGCCTTGTCGCCATACTGCTGGTAGCACTCCCATGGCACCGTTATGCCTGCACTTCCCCACAACAATCCGCCAAATCCACAGCCTGTTGGCGCAACGTCTGGGAACCGTCCTTTGTCTGATTGCATATCGCGCACGGAGACGAGATAACGCCTTAGGAACTGCGAAGCATCCGTAAGGAACGTTGCCGAGCGTCCAAACACGGATATGTCACCCATCCATCCGAGACGTTCGTTACGCTGCGGACAGTCTGTTGGCACCGACATAAAGTTTGAACGGGCAGACCATACGGTGTTAAGCCACAGGCGGTTGATGTCCGTATTAGACGTTTCAAAATGTGAACGCAATCCGTCCATTGAACTAATGGCTATTGCCTTCACATCATTCACTGGCAATGGCTTCTCTACTCCCGTTATCTCTACGTAGCGGAAGCCGTGAGACGTAAAGCGTGGTGAGTACACTTCCTCCGTCTCTCCCTTCGTTACGTAAACGTCCTGCGACTGTGCCACGCGCAGGTTTTCCGTCATTATCATCCCTGTATTTTCCTTATACTGTGGCAGGTCGGGATATTTCACCTCGGCAAAACGAACCTTTACCTCCGTCCCCGCCTTCGTTCCGCTAAAGCGAAGCTGCGGAACGCCTGCCATGTTCTGCCCCAAGTCATAGACATACACTCCTGGACGCACCTCTTCCATGCTTTTCGCCGTTAGGGTATCTATAGGCAGTATGGGCGATGCCATGTCTGCAAGGAGTTGATAATTCTTTGATGTCGGGAAGTAGTTTCCTTCCTTTATCTCCTCTGCCTGCTGCCACTCGCTGTCGTCATACGCCGCTGTAGCCCAGCCTTCTATGCTTTTCTCTTTCTGGGCATCATACACCTCGCCCTGAAAGAAACTGCCATATCTCACTGGTCCATCTGCATACGTCTTCCATGTCTGTGGGTTTGTGACAATGGTTTGCTCTGAACCGTCGTCGTATGTCACCTGCAGTTTTGCGAGCAGCGACTGTCTGTCGCCAAAGAAATTCCAGTTCTCGGTGATAAATGTAGCCCCTCCACTCCACCAACCTTCTGACAGTATGGCGCCTATCACGTTCTTCTCGCCCTGCTTCATAATGTCGGTCACATCGAACGTTTGGTACATCTGGCTTTTATCATACTGCGTAACGCCTGGATTAAAGTATGCATCGCCCACGCGTTTTCCGTTCAGGTATAGGTCGTATATTCCGCGTGCCGTGACATATATTCGTGCCTTCGCTATCTTCTTGTTGTCTATTCTAAACACGGAGCGGAGCATAGGGGCAGTATTTTCCTTTGCTTTCACAAGTTGCTGCCGCCCCTGTTTTCCTCCTTCTAAT
The DNA here is from genome assembly GCA_036844425.1 of Prevotella sp. Lineage (GTDB taxonomy): Bacteria > Bacteroidota > Bacteroidia > Bacteroidales > Bacteroidaceae > Prevotella. Next base: position 6,269 of record DAIUFT010000082.1, read on the forward strand.
GTCAGGGCTTCCTTCTGTACTGTCGTTATTACCGACTGCGGACTACGAAAGTTTCTTACTTCCACATCCGCGAACGTTGCTTTTTGTCCTGCCGCCAGAGCGTAACCCATATCGCCTACTATTGGATAGGCTATATAGTCACCACCGCGTTTGCCCGTAGGGTTAAGCACAAGGCTTCCTACCGGCTTCTCCGTGCCGTCTATTCTTATTTCGGTATATCCTGCATTCACGGCTATATCTACCGTGTGTGCATCATATTTATTTTTGTTGCCTATGACGGTCTGGGGCACGTTAAATGTGGCTATCGCTTTGCGGTCGTCTTCACCGGTTCTGTATCCCTTGCGGTAAACAATGATACGTGCATCTTCTCCCTTGCCGAGTGGAACGATGTCCAGTTCCACCTTTATGTAAGAAGAGTCCTTAGCGTTCTCCACTCCCAACAGGTTCTTGTTCCTATCCATCAGTCGTGGGTCGTTCGCCCCAAAGAGAAATGCAGCACGTGTGGTCTTTGTTGCATTGTCCAGTTGCAGAGTGTAATGCAATCTGAACACCGGAAGGTATGGCGCATAAAACATTGTCGTCCCTTCTTTTCTGCCTATCCATCTTGCTCCTCCCCAGGCTTTGAGTTGTGCGTTAGCGTCCGTTGCTGCATCCATCTGTCGCCGCAACAGCGAGGTGACGCTATGGTTATAGTCGTCTCGCATCATCAAACCTGTCTCAAAGGAAGATGTGGCTGTCATCTTCTCCTTCTTCTGGTTCCACACATTCAGCGTCCAGCGATAACGAGTGACTGGTGACAACTCTTCGCCCAAGTAGGTCACATTGAGCGATGCACCGCTTTTCACTACTCCTGTGTTCCACACTTGTTTTCCTCTCTCGTCGGTCACGATGATTTCGTAGGCCGTCTGTCGCCACCCTTTTTGGTCATCGTCGGCTGCCATCTGCCACGAGAACCTCGGGCTCTTCACCTCTACGGCGAGCGGAGCCTTTTGATATTCTACCTTTAGATTAGTGAGTTCGGTTTTCGAACTTACACTCAGATAGATAGAGAGCAACCCTAAAGTAATAAAACATCTATTCATTTTGTGTGTTACTATTGATACACTTTTGTTTACTGGCACACCACTGTCACCACCGTTGGCTTCATGCCGTCTGCCTTTATGGTAAGTTTCGCATTGCCCTTCTTGCCGTTGCTGCGCAATACTACGAGTCCACGTCCCTTCCATGTCGTCATCTTGTCATCGGTATATGGGTCCACATCTTTTATATCGGCATTTCCTGCCGCGGTGAGTGTTGCCGCTCCCGTTACTGTCAGTTGCATCTTCACCTCAGCGTTAGGGCATATCCTGCCCTCCTTGTCTATCGCCTCAACCTGTATGAACGTCAGGTCCTCGCCGTCAGCCTTCATCTGCTTCTCCTCGGCATAGGCATGAATGGCTACGGGTTCCGTTGCTGTGGATAGTTCGCGTGTCTCCATTACCTTACCGTCTTTCTGTGCCTCAGCCCTTAGCGTGCCTTCCTTGTAAGGCAAGGTGAACACTGCCTTAAACTCTGTTTGGCGGTTTACCTGCTTCTCGCCTATCAGTTTATCGTCGAGATATAGGCGCACGGCAGGATATTTGGAATATACCTCCACGTCTATGTCTTTACCTTCATGTCCCTGCCAGTTCCAACTCTCCCATGTAGGCCATACCGCCCACAGTCCTGTGCGTATCTTTCCCTTATACCCATCTGGCTCTTTTACTGCCATATACAACTTCTCCGTATCGTTATAAAGCATACTGCGGTAGTGTGAGATTGGCTTTCGCCAGCCCGTAAGGTCTATGTCGCCACAGTATGCTGCGTGCCATGGGTACAGCGGGCGATGGTAATGCTCACCTGCCACATCGCCATCATACCACCAACGGCCTATGCCTGACTCGCCAATGTAGTCGATGCCCGTCCATACGAAGTCGCCTATCACGTAGTCATAGTCGTTTACCTTCGTCCAGTTCTTAAAGGCATCTCGCGGATATGATTCCGTCTGCCACATTATTCTCTCTGGCACACGCTCGTGGTCGCTCTCTGATTTATGTATCATGTAGTTGTAACCCGTCACGTCCAACTGCGCTGCCAGGGGGTCATATATCTCCCAGTCTCTGTCCCATGCTGCTAAAGCGGATGTCACAGGGCGACTATCGTAGCGGTGAACCTCTCTCGCCAACTTATGTGCCGTGGTCACTATCTCTATCTTCTTGCGCTCTATCACCTCGTTGCCTATGCTCCATGAGATGACGGATGGGTGTCGGCGGTCACGCAACACCATGCCGTCCACGTCCTGCTGCCAGTATTTGTCGAACAGTTCATGATAGTCATGCTGATTCTTTGCCTCGCGCCAGCCGTCGAATGCCTCGTCTATCACGAGCATACCCAACCTGTCGCAAGCGTCGAGGAATGCCTCTGATGGCAGGTTGTGCGATGTGCGTATGGCGTTAAAGCCTGCCTCTTTCATCATTTTCACTTTGCGTTCCTCTGCCTTGTCATAAGCGGCAGCACCCAATATGCCGTTATCGTGGTGCACGCAACCTCCGTTTATGAGTATCTTCTTGCCGTTGAGGAAGAAGCCGTCGGTTGAGAATCTCAACTCTCTTATGCCAAACTGCTGTTGTTTCTCGTCCACTACCCTATCGCCTTCCATCACTTTCACGGTGGCGTTATATAGGTTTGGGGTCTCTATGTCCCACAACTTTGGTTGCTCTACGCTTATCTCCTGCGTTATCTCTGTCTCGCCTCCTGCAGGAAGAGATACCGTTTTCGACTGCTGTTTCTTGCCATTCTCTAACGTTGTAGCCAGACTGACGTTCTTGGTTTGCTGCGTCTCGTTCTTTACTTTTACGCTTACCGTCACCGTAGCCTGTGCTGCTGTTATCTGTTTTGTCTGTATGTTCACGCCCCAGTTGGCTATGTGTACTGGCGGAACGCTTATCAGTCTGACGTGGCGATATATTCCTGAACCGGAATACCAACGGCAGTTCTTCTGCTGGGCGTTATCTACTCGCACCGCCACGGTGTTGCTCTTACCTGCTACCACGGCATCTGTTATGTCGCAGAAGAAGGAGGTGTAGCCGTAAGGGTGTCCGCCTACCTTCTTACCGTTCACATAGACCGTTGAGTTCATATATACTCCCTCAAAGTAAAGCAGCAGTTTGTCGCCCTGACGGTAGGTCTGTGGCAGTCGGAAGTTCTTACGATACCATGCCGTTCCCGTAGGGTAATAACCGCCATCGTTGCCTGCCGGCGCGTTTCTATCTACTGTCTGTTCTATGCTCCAGTCGTGGGGCAAGTTCAGCGTGCGCCATTTAGCGTCGTTGTATGCTGTCCTTGAAGCGAGCGTATCATCGCCGAGGTAGAACTTCCATGCGCTATCAAAATTTATTTCTTGTCTTGTCTGTCCACCATTTTTCGTGGCAGCGAGGGCATCTGCAGGGGTAGTGAGCATCATGGCGAGTCCCATTCCCCATAGTAGTGCAGTATTGTTTAGGTTCATTGATTTTGGTATTGTTTTGTTTTTGGTTATTCGTTTCTCTTTTAGTGACGGTGAAAGAATAAATTGGTATAATTTATGTCGTATATTTTTGAGATATTTGGGAGCCATGAAGAAGGTTGCCCTCCCCCGCCAAACGGGGGAGATGCGAAAGCGGAGGGGGTCAATGCCACGCATTGTGACTGATGAATGGCTCCAAAATATCCAAAAAGATATGACAAGACAGCTTTATCTTAGATATTATATGTATCGTTAAATTGTACCAAGTTATTTTTTTACCGTCACTTAACGTTAATCTCTATTAATCCAACATTAGTCTATAATTAATACTTTTGCTTTTTTCATGTTTTGCATCATCATCTCGTAAGAGATTGATTTATGAGAGAGATTAATGTCAGATTAATGGCGATTAATGTCAAACATTGTCTATACATATAAATACGATAATCTGTAAGCAAACACCTATGTTTTACTTACAATTTTTCTCGCGCTTTGTCTGCAACGCAATATGTACCTGATTACCTTGTAAAAGCATAGTGATTACCGTGTAAAAGCATAGTGATTACAAGGTAATTTGGCTGCTTTCAGATTGTAAGTTGATAGCATTGGGAATTTCATCCAACAACAGTACCTTCTCCCATACATTTGAAGCATATTCCTTTCTGTACATGATTATATTGAGGAAGATATCCAGAGCCACCACATCTATCACATTTTTGACAATATTTGATAAGTTCTTTATCCGATGAAGTTCTATAAAGTGGTACAAGATTTTCATGTCTCTTTTGATGACAATCCTCGCATAACGTTACAAGTGCTTCATCATCATACTCCCATGGTTTCTTTCCATATACATAATATTTGTGATGTACATTTAATCCTTTATATACAAACTGATACGCACTAAGACATACATAGAACACATAATTTCTATATGTTAAACTGATTTGGCGGTCTTCTATACTTAGACAGTATTTATTTGTCAGTTCATAATCAAATTTCAGAATTGCCATTGGGTATGTTGTCCGATTTTTATCTGTGCCCCAAAACTTTCGGTAACGATGTAGATGGAAATTTATTGATTCACCAATATTTTCGCTTGTGATAATTGTAGTATTGCCAAATTCCTCAAAAATATCAAAAAAATAAGAACCATCCATTTTATGTAAATCTATCTTGCTTACATACAATTCACCATATTTTTCCCTATCAATGATTTTTACATTGTTATATGGTTCCCATTTGATTTTATTTCCATACAGATAATACCCTGTTTCGTTTATAGGTTTACATTTAGTAAATTCCTTAAACGTTTGTTCAATAAGAGAACTAAACCTATCGCCTATCAGTATCTTTTCGTTTATAATGCGGTCTACTTCTTCTATAGAATCTGTTGTATATATAGTCTTATTATGATACCCTATACACCCACAGTCTTGGCAGGTGTATTTATCTCTCTGTAGAATACGGTTAGATTTATCGTACCATTCTTTTTGAGTTAATAATTCTTTATAAGCCATATCTTCCATATCTTAGAATTTATTTATCGACGCGACCTTTATTTTGTATCGTTCGCTCTTCCCTCATCGTTACACTAACGAGGTCTTTGGGTCTATTTTACCCCTGCAAAGTTAGGCGCAGCCGACAAACCCTGTGGGGAAGCTGTGCAGACGCTAACCCAAAAAC
>DAIUFT010000083.1:0-11265 GCA_036844425.1 Prevotella sp.
TTATAAGTATTGTTTATAAGTATTGTTTTATAAGTATTGTTTATAAGTATTGTTTTATAAGTATTGTTTATAAGTATTGTTTATAAGTATTGTTTATAAGTATTGTTTTATAAGTATTGTTTTATAAGTATTGTTTAAGGTAACTAAGTACCTTTTATGCTATTTCCCAAATTTACCATTTTTCATGTTTTATGTAGTGCTGTTTTTTACCCTTACGCAACCACATAAATATTCGGCAGTAGAGATACTGTATAGTTACGAAAAAACCGCAGTTGTTACATGATGTAACGACTGCGGTGTATAAAAAGGTTTTGTAATATTCTTTTGTAAGATTACTTTACCTTAGCAACGATAGCCTTGAAAGCCTCAGGGCTGTTGACAGCGAGGTCAGCGAGAACCTTACGGTTGATCTCGATACCTGCCTTGTGAAGCAGACCCATGAGCTGAGAGTAACTAAGACCCTCCATGCGAGCTGCAGCGTTGATACGCTGAATCCAAAGAGCACGGAATGTGCGCTTTTTGTTCTTACGGTCGCGGTAAGCGTAGGTAAGACCCTTCTCCCATGTGTTCTTGGCTACGGTCCAGACGTTCTTACGAGCGCCATAGTAACCTCTGGTAAGCTTCAAAATTCTTTTGCGCTTCGCACGTGAAGCGACATGATTCACTGATCTTGGCATAGTTTTGTTTCTTTTTTACAAAAAGGTTCGACAATAAGGTTGATTAACGGAGACACAGCAAATCACGTACCTGCTTCATGTTAGACTGGTCAACGATAGTTGCACCGAGAAGGTTACGCTTTTGTTTCTTAGTCTTCTTAGTGAGGATGTGGCTGTGGAAAGCGTGACGTCTCTTCACCTTACCAGAACCGGTGAAAGCAAAACGCTTCTTAGCACCGGAATTTGTCTTTACTTTTGGCATTTTTTTTGAATTTATTAAATTGTTAATACAGGTGGCAACGCATATACCCGGCGTTACACACACATTTCTTTTCTTTTTAGTCTTCGGCCTGTTCGCGCAGTTTAGCAAGTGCTTCTATGCCCTTTGCGTTAGCAGCGAGTCCATCTCCTTCTGCTTTTTTCTCGGCTGCTGCTGCGTTGTTTGCTTCAGCCTCTCTGCGTTCGCGGTCCATCTTCTGTTGGCTTTTCTTAGCCTGTCCTGCCTTCTTCGGAGCCATGAAGAGGAACATTTTCTTGCCTTCGAGTTTCGGCATCTGTTCTACTTTGCCATATTCCTCAAGGTCATTGGCAAAGCGGAGAAGAAGAACCTCACCTTGCTCCTTGAACACGATAGCTCTACCACGGAAGAACACGTATGCACGTACTTTGTTACCTTCTTCAAGGAATTCCTTGGCGTGCTTGAGTTTGAAGTTGTAGTCGTGCTCATCAGTCTGAGGTCCGAAGCGTATTTCCTTTACTTCTACCTTCACCTGCTTCTGCTTCATCTCCTTTGCTCTCTTCTTCTGCTGATAGAGGAACTTTGAGTAGTCAATGATTCGACAAACAGGTGGCTGCGCATTAGGGCTAATCTCTACGAGGTCTTCGCCTTTCTGGTGTGCAATGTCCAATGCTTGTTTGGTTGGCATTACGGTAGAACCGTTTTCATCCACGATACGTACCTCACGCACACGTATTTGTTCGTTGATGCGGTATTGGTTTTTAGGGTTTTGTTTTCTGTTGTCTGGTTTCATTAACTGTTTTTGAATTGGTACGTTATTGTACTCTTGATATGCTTTTGTTATACAAAAAGCGGTGCAAAGGTACAAAAAATATTTAAATGATAGTACCGTTGCACCGCTTTTATGTTGTTTATTTATGAAAACTTAACAAATATCAAGTCTATTATGTCTTGTCCAGTTACTTTAATCCTTCTATGTCGCGTTTTACGTTTGTTCTGATCTTGCTTAGATATCGTTTCATGCCGTCAGCATCTTTATTGTCGATTATCTCGAGCAGTTCCTTCAGTTCTTTACGTATCTGGTCAACCTGGTCGTGGGTGTAGGGGTTGAACAATACTTCCTGTAGCAGGTAATCATCCTCGTTGAGTACGCCCTTGGCAATGCGCAGGTGTCTCTTGAATGTAGTACCAGGGGCGTCCTGGTGTTTCATTACGGCTGAGAATACGAAGGTTGATACGAATGGTATTGACAATGAGTAAGCCACCGTCTTATCGTGTTCCTCAAAGGAATACTCGTAGATGTTGAGTCCAAGTTTGCTATATAGGTCCTTAAAGAAGCACTGTCCCATGCAGTCACCCTCTGTGATTATGATGGCGTTCTCTTCTGACAACTGGTTGAGGTTGGCAAAAGTAGGACCGAACATAGGGTGAGTACTTACGAAACGATGGTTTGTTGACAGGTAGTACTCTTTCAGTCCTGTCTTCACGGAGGCTATATCGCTGAGGATACAAGACTCAGGCACGTATGGCAGGACTTCGTTAAATGCTGGAATTGTGTACTTTACCGTGGCTGCATTGATAACAAGTTCTGGCTCGAATGCTCTTATCTCTTCCAGTTCGGTAAAACGCTGGCAGTTGTATGTGAAGCGAAGACGTTTCGAATCTTTCTCGTATACTCCTACTTCATGGTCGAAACTAAGCAGGTCAATGAAGAAGGAACCCATCTTTCCTGCTCCAAGTATGAGGATTTTCATTGGTTTTTGTCGTTTGGGCGTTTAGTCGTTTAGTCGTTTAGTTTTTTAGTTGTTTGGTTGTTTCGTTGATTGTTATTTTGTAAGGTGTAATTGGTATGTTCAATGCTATACAAGTAGCAAAGCAACCAAACAACCAAACAACCAAACCACGAAACAACCAAACAACAAAATAACTAAACTACAGAACATTACTTGTTGATAACTTCCAACTGCTGTCGTACAGACTCTTCGTGTATAGCTTCGAAGATAGTCTTTACGAATTCCTCACTCATGCCGCAGAGTGCACCCTGTGCACCACGCTTATCGAGTATTTCATTGTAGCGGTCGGTCTGCAGGACAGTAACGTTGTGCTCCTTCTTGTACTGTCCAATCTCGCGGCAAACGCGGAAACGTTGTGAGAGAAGGTTGAGTAGGTTATCGTCTTGGTCGTCTATCTGGTGACGCAACTGCTGGATGTTCTCAGTAGAGAATGTCTCTTCACGAATCTGGAGTATGGAGAGAATGTAGTCCAGAACGTCTGGTGTAACCTGCTGTTTAGCGTCGCTCCATGCTGCGTCAGGGTTGCAGTGGCTCTCTACTATAAGACCATCGAAGCCAAGGTCCATAGCCTGCTGGCAGAGAGGAGCGATAAGTTCGCGTCTGCCACCGATATGGCTTGGGTCGCACACTATAGGCAACTCTGGTATTCTGCGGCGCAGTTCGATAGGAATTTGCCACATTGGGAGGTTACGATAAATCTTCTTGTCGTATGAAGAGAAGCCGCGGTGGATGGCACCGAGTTTCTTAACACCTGCGAGGTTGATACGCTCCAGCGCGCCAATCCATAGTTCAAGGTCAGGGTTTACTGGGTTCTTTACCAAGACAGGTATATCGATGCCCTTCATAGAGTCAGCCAACTCCTGCATAGCGAATGGGTTAGCAGATGTGCGAGCACCGACCCACATTACATCGATGCCATACTTCATGGCCAGTTCTACGTGCTCAGGTGTAGCGACCTCGGTACATATCAGCATTCCAGTCTCTTTCTTTGCCTCAGCCATCCACTTCAGTGCTGGCTCGCCATGACCTTCGAAACCGCCTGGTTTTGTGCGTGGTTTCCATACACCTCCGCGGAACATATGGCAACCCTTCTGTGCGAGTTGCTTGGCGGTTGTCATTACTTGTTCTTCAGACTCAGCCGAACATGGACCGGCTATTACGAATGGTCGTTTGTTGTCGCTTGGCAAGTTAAGTGCCTCAAGTTCTAATTCCATAGTATTTATGTTTTTATGTTGTTCTATTATTAATGTTCTTATTTGTTCATTACTTTCTTTATTCTCTCCAGAGCCTCTTTCATCTTCTCGTCTTTCGCACAGAGTGATATGCGTACGTAGCGTTCACCGTTGCTGCCGAAGATAAAACCTGGAGTGATAAATACGCGTGCTTCGTGCAGAATCTTCTCCGTTAAGTCCTCTACATTCTTATATTTGTCAGGAATTCTTCCCCAGAGGAACATGCCGACAGAGTTCGTGTCGTACTTACAGTCCATAACGTCCATTATCTGTTCTGCTATCACGCGGCGACGCTTGTAGTTGTCGTAGTTATACTCGCGGTGCCATGCCTCATCGTTATGGTAAGCCTCTGCTGCTGCCAACTGTATGCCGCGGAATGTGCCCGAGTCAATGTTCGATTTTATCTTTAGTATCCATGATATGAAAGTACTGTCCGTTGCAACCATTCCAACGCGCCAACCAGGCATGTTATGACTCTTCGACATTGAGTTAAACTCTATGCAACAGTCCTTTGCTCCTGGTATTTGTAGGATAGACTGTGGGTTATCGTTGATAATGAAAGAGTAGGGGTTGTCGTTCACTACCACGATGTTGTGCTCCTGAGCAAACTTTACGAGTCTCTCGTATGTCTCACGTCTTGCGTTACCTCCAGTGGGCATGTTAGGGTAGTTTGTCCACATCAACTTCACGTGGCTAAGGTCCATCTTCTCCAGTGCTTCAAAGTCAGGCTGCCAGCCATCGTTCTCCTTCAGGTCATAGTTAACGATCTTCTGTCCGAGAATCTTTGATAGCGAGGTGTACGTAGGGTATCCAGGGTTTGGCACAAGAACCTCGTCGCCAGGATTACAGAACGCCAACGTTACATGCAATATTGCCTCCTTTGAACCTATCATAGGCTGTATCTCTGACTTAGGGTCAAGTTCTACACCATACCAACGCTTGTAGAAATAAGCCATTGCCTCACGTAGTTCTGGGGTACCGACAGTTGGCTGATAACCGTGGGCGTTAGGGTCATGTGCAACCTCGCACAACTTGTTTATCGTAGCCTCTGATGGTGGCATGTCTGGCGAACCAATAGCGAGTGAAATGATGTCCATGCCTTTGGCGTTAAGTGCTGCCACCTCCTTAAGTTTGCGGCTGAAGTAGTATTCTTGTACTGACGCGAGGCGGTCAGCAGGTTTTATATTTGCCATTGTATTGTGTTGATGATTTATTGTATGACATTCAGTTGCTTACAGAGTCGATTGTGTCTTGCCGTAAACACTGTTTAATAATGTTTCTATGTTATTCTGTCTTATTTAGCAGCCTTGTATTCCCCTAATATAATAAGGTCTTTAGTCAGCGGCGTAATAGCGTCAATGCTCTGGCGGTATCGTGTGATGTCATCGTAGGTAACGTCCACGTAGAACAGATATTCCCACTCTTTACCGATGATAGGCAGTGATTGTATCTTTGTGAGGTTTATCTTATAGAATGAAAGAATTGACAGTACCTGCGACAGTGAGCCCTCTTCGTGAGGCAGAGAGAATACGATGCTCGACTTGTCCGCTTCGTTTATTGCTCTAAGAAAGTCTGCCTTCCTTGGGTCGGTCATCACCAGGAAGCGTGTGTAGTTATGAGGATTGTCCTCTATGTGGTTCTCAAGAATTTCCAGTCCGTAGAGTTTTGCAGCGTCAGCGTGGCATATTGCAGCAACACCCATTGTGCCGTTCTTTGCTATGTTTTTAGCAGAGCCTGCCGTATCCTCGTCCTCCACCATTTTAAGGTTAGGGTGTTTAGATAGGTATTTGTAGCATTGTGCTAAGGCAACTGGGTGCGAGTGTACCTCTTTCAGGTCCTCCATCTTTTGTCCTGGCATACAACAGATGCAGTGGCTAATGTGTGTTTTGTGTTCACCTACAACCGCCATGCCCGACTCTCTCAGCAGTTCGTAGTTATGAAGCAGTGAACCTGCTATTGTGTTTTCTATCGCCATGATACCGATAACGGTAGGGTCTTTCTTCATGTTTTCAAACACCTCTTCAAAGGTTGCGCAGCAAATAATCTGCAGTTGCTCACCCTCGAAGTAATGATGTGCCGTAATGTCATGGAAGGAACCAACCTCTCCCTGTATCGCTATTCTCTTCATTTTTATTTGTTGTGTTTATTATTATCTCTGTATGGATAAAAGAAAAGTCCCGTGTAGATGTTATACTACGCGGGACTTTGCTATATATCTTTCTATTGATATGCTTTGTCTTAAGTTGAAATTTTACACGCAACTTCCCGCTTCACAGTTCCCTGCAAAGTAAAAATAAAAGTAAAAGAAAGATGCATATGAGTTGTTCATAATCTTGTTATGTTACGTTTTCGTTTTTATTTCGATTGCAAAATTACATATTTTTTATTAAACTGCCAAATTTTTTATAAAAAAACTTCAAGCATTGTTGTAAAGTACTTTGTTGAAGGTATAATGTTTCTATAGTAAGGTAGATGCGTTGTTAATCTTTTTTATTGTTGCTTATTTGCGTAATACATGAAAAATGTATAATTTTGCATGTGAAATACTAAGATATAGGTCGTAAAAAGTAGGACCAAACTAACTAACAACTAACTAACAATAAATGAAAACGAGAGTAAAAGCCGTTATATTGGCTACTTTGGTGGCTGTGACGTTGACAGCGCAGAAGACCATTTATCGTGATCGGGACGGTCGTATAGAAAAGACGTCAACTACTGATAAACGTGGTGTTACGACTTATCGTGACCGCGATTATCGTAAGATTGGCACATCGAAGGACAATGGTCGCGGCACTGTGACGTACAGAGATCAGGACGGAAAGAAAGTTTATACATCGACAACGAGTAAGAATGGTGTGACAACTTACAGGGATAGAGATGGGAATAAGGTGGGAACATCCACCACAAACGCTAAAGGTGTCACGACGTACAGGGACCGAGACGGCAATAAAGTTGGTACTTCGCGATAAAAAGCGTTAGTATTTATAATGTATGTAGATAGTATTCACTATGGATATATAAGAAAAAGGTTCTGAAAGACAAACATGATGTAAGTCTTACAGAACCTTTTTTGCGTGTTATTTCTTTATCGTCACTTATCAGAAGACATTACTTCTTCTGTGTTTTCTTATCTTTATTCTTAAAGAAGTCAAGTGCAGCCTTTATCGTGTTGTCCCTTTCGTTAAGGTATTGCAGCCATGCCTGCTCGTCAAGCATGTTGTATATCACTCGTGAGTTGATGTAAGTCTCAAGCAGAGTGTGTGACTTCTTTATCATAAGGTTACGACGTTGCAGTCCGTTGGAGTTTGCGAAGGTAGCGAACTTGTCAACCATGTTTTGCTTTGCGAGGTAAATAGACAATTTCGGTTCATCGTCATACTCCTTCAACTGTTGGCGGTTAGCATCGGTATAAGAGTATGCGAACTGCAAAATCAGACCTGTAGCACTTGCAGCACGGTAATATGATGTGATGCCAGTAGTATCTTCTGCCACGAAGATATCTGGGGTAATACCACCTCCACCGTACACTGTCCTGCCGCTTACGGTATGGAATGCCGGTCCATTATGCTTTATACTGTCAGCATAGAAGAACTCTCCGTGCTCGTAGCGTGATACGATATCGTTGTTGTAGTTGTCGTTTTCGCCGCTGTTGTAAGGCTTCTGTATGCAGCGACCAGATGGAGTATAGTAACGTGCTACGGTCAAACGAATCATTGAACCGTCAGGGAAACCAATCTGTTGTTGTACCAGTCCTTTGCCGAAAGAGCGTCTGCCGATGATTGTTCCGCGGTCGTTGTCCTGTATAGCACCAGCGAATATCTCGCTTGCAGATGCGGAATTCTCATTTATAAGCACTACGAGAGGCATCTTAATGTACGAACCTCTTCCGTCGGTCTTATATTCCTGGCGTTTTGATTTGCGACCTTCCGTGTAAACAATGAGACGGTTGTCGGGCAGAAATTCGTTCGCCATCTGTACTGCAGCCTCAAGGTATCCACCCGTATTGTCACGCAGGTCTATGACAAGATTCTTGAAGCCATACTGTGAAAGTTCCGCGAGCGATACGAGCATTTCTGCGTATGTATTTTCGCCGAAGTTCTTAATGTGTATGTATCCCGTCTCATCGTCAAGCATGTATGTAGCGGTTACGCTCTTTGTCTTTATCTCGCCACGCGTAATCTCTATCATTATAGGCTTTGTCTTGCCATAACGCATCACGCCAATTTTAACCTTTGACTTGTCAGGCCCTTTCAGTCTGCGCATTGCTTCTTCGTTAGTAGCGTTTTTGCCAACGAAAGGTTTTCCGTCTATGCTGACGATTTTGTCGCCTGCAAGTACGCCAGCCTTCTGTGCAGGTCCTCCTGTTACCACGTTTTGCACGTGAAGAGTGTCCTGTCTTATGGTAAACTCTATGCCCACACCGTAGAACGAACCTTTCAGATTATCGCTTGCAGTCTGTGCGTCTTTAGCAGAGATGTAAACGGAGTGGGGGTCCAGTTCTGCCAGAATTTGTGGTATAGCCTTTTCTACAAGGTCATTAATGTTAACGGTATCAACGTACTGGTCGTCGATGATGTGTAACAGATTGTTCAGTCTGTTGCTGCCAGAGTTGATAATGTTGAGTCTGTTGCCAGAGAAATGGTTGGCGTAAAATGTACCAATCATTATTCCGATAACGACGCATATCGCCATTATCAGCGGCATATAGCGTGACTTATTGTTCATCTTTATCTTTTAATTGTATGTGAGTTGCTTCTATTCCAGCCTGTCGCAACAGGTTAAGTCCGTCGGCAAGGCGGTATTCTTCTCCATAGATTACTCGTTTAATGCCTGACTGTATTATGAGTTTAGCGCATTCAATACATGGCGATGCCGTGATATATAGCGTTGCACCATCGCTATTATTGTTGCTTCGTGCCAGTTTTGTGATAGCGTTAGCCTCTGCGTGCAGCACGTAGGGTAGGGTTTTATTATCCTCTTCGCATACATTTGGAAATCCGCTTGGTGTACCGTTATATCCATCGCTGATAATCATGTGGTCCTTAACAACGAGTGCTCCAACCTGTCTGCGCTTACAATAACTGTTCTCTGCCCATATTCTTGCCATACGAAGGTAACGCTGGTCGAGCAAAAACTGTTTCTCCTCTTTATTATTCTCACTCATAGTTACTTCTTTTTAATGTCGTTACGCTCGAGCAATGCATCGATAGTCGGCTCTGCCCCCTTGAAGCGTTTGTAGAGGGTCATAGGGTGTTCTGTACCACCTTTCGACAGTATGCAGTCGCGGAAACGTTGTGCTGTGGCAGGATTGAAGATGCCTTCTTTCTTGAATACTGCGAAAGCGTCAGCGTCCAGCACTTCAGCCCATTTGTAACTGTAGTAGCCAGCAGCGTAACCACCTGCCATGATGTGTGAGAATTGTACCGTCATACATGTGTTTGGCAACTGTCGGCTGATAATGGCGTCCTTCCAAGCCTCTTTCTCGAACGGGATGATATCTGCTGTAAACTCATCTTTCTGTGTGTAGTAAGCCATGTCGAGCAATCCGTAACTGACCTGACCAAGGCATGCTGAGGCACAGTTGTAATTTCTTCCTTTGATAAGTCGGTCGATAAGATCCTGTGGCATCGGTTCGCCTGTCTCGTATTGGAATGCGAATGTAGAAAGAAACTCTTGTTCCAGCGAGAAATTCTCCATGAACTGGGAAGGCAGTTCCACAAAGTCCCACCATACGTTAGTACCAGAGAGGGATTCAAAGCGTGTGTTGGCGAACATGCCATGCAGCGAATGACCGAACTCATGCAGGAATGTTTCAACCTCGCCCAGTGTCAACAGTGCAGGTTTGTCGGCTGTAGGCTTGGTTAAATTCATCACGACGCTGACGTGAGGACGTACGTTCTTGCCTTTGCGGTCAATGTATTGTCCTTGGTATTCGGTCATCCATGCGCCATCGTGCTTACCTTTTCTTGGATGAAAATCGGCATAGAAGACAGCGAGGTAACTGCCGTCCTTGTCATAAACTTCGTATGCCTTTACGTCAGGATGGTACACCGGGATGTCTTTGTTCTCCTTAAACGTAATGCCGTAGAGTCGGTTTGCGAGTCCAAACACACCGTCAATGACCTTTGACAGTTCCAGGTAAGGACGCACCATCTCCGAATCTACGTTGTATTTCTCCATCTGTAGTTTATGAGAATAGTATGCGGTGTCCCATGGTTGCATTTCGAAGTCATCGCCTTCCATGCGCTTTGCCATGTCCTCTACTTCCTTACGTTCCTTTATAGCGGTAGGTTTATAAGCGTCAATAAGGTCATTAAGCAGTTTATAGACATTGTCAACGTTTGATGCCATGCGCTTCTTCAGAACAAAATCAGCGTAAGTAGGGTAACCCAACAACTGTGCATACTCGCGTCGCAGGTTAACGAGACGCTTGCATATCTCGAGGTTATTGGTGTCATTATCATGCGTACACTGTGTGTTCCTTGCCATATACATCTGCTTTCTTAACTCGCGGTTCTCAGCATATTGCAGGAACGGACGGTAAGAAGGTGCATCGAGTGTGAAGAGCCATCCGTCGAGTCCCTTCTCCTTTGCCGCATTCTGTGCAGCATTGCGTTGACTTTCAGGCAATCCTGCAAGGTCTTTCTCCTCAGTAATGTGCAGAGTGAATTCCTTATTCTCCTTCAAAAGGTTCTGCGAGAACTTCAAAGAGAGCAGGCTCATCTCCTCGTTCAGTTTACGAAGACGTTCCTTTCCAGCCTCGTCAAGTAGTGCACCAGAGCGTACAAAGCCGTCATATACGTTGTTAAGGAGCATTTCTTCCTCAGGAGTCAGTTCTCTGTGGTTGTCATAAACAGCCTTAACTCGCTTGAAGAACTTCTCGTTAAGCATCACGTCGTTATGATGTTTTGTGAGCAGAGGTTGTATTTTCTGTGCCAGAGCCTCCATCTCATCGTTTGTTTCAGCAGAGAGCAGGTTGAAGAAAACCTCAGAAACCTTGTCGAGTAGTGCATAATACTCTTCCTTATCGTCGAAAGGATCAATGATAGTGTTATCAAACGTAGGTGGTTCTGGGTTATTTATAATTCTGTCAAGGTGCTCTTCTGAACGCTTTATGCCCTCGATGAATGCAGGCTCATAGTGTTCCAGTCTTATTTTATCAAACGGAGCCGTTTCGTGTGGAGTATCGTATTTATGGAAAAAGGGATTATTCTCGTTTATATCTGCCATAATATTGTGATGTATCTTTTTAGTGTTTGTATCCTGTTTTATGGGTGGTTCTATAAATTATCTTTGTTATATTTCGAGGTTATTTTCGAGGTCAAAGTGTAAGTAAATGAAGGTTG
>DAIUFT010000084.1:0-10971 GCA_036844425.1 Prevotella sp.
ATGTCTCCAAACTATCACAAAAATCTATGACATAAATTATACCAATTTATTTTTTCACCGTCACTAAGTTTTACATAACGGTGGTAATTTATAGAACCACCCTTATAATGCACAACTCATAATTAACGCTGTTGATTATGAATTATGCATTATGAATTATGAATTATTTTTTCCTTTTTCTTCTTGCTGAACCTTCCTCTACTTCCTCCATTAACTTAAAGAGAGCCTTACGTGCGTCGATGCCTTTCTGACGGTCAGCACGCTTGTCACGACGTTGTTCTCCGCCACGTCCGCGACTTTCCGCTCCGCGCTTGTCACTGCGTCTGCCTCCCTTACCACCGCCTTCGGTAGCAAGATTACAACGCACCTTGGTGTTATGGTAGAATTGTCCATCGAGGGCTTTCATCACTTTACGCGCATCTTTCTCTGGCACCTCTATCTGACAACAGTGTGACTGAAGGTCTATGTGGCCCACTTCCTGGCGTGCTCCGTGCGTGTTACGGTTGATAAACTGCATCGCCTCGCCTGGGTAGAAGCCATCACCCTTACCGAGGTTGATAAAGAGTTTGACGTAACCTGGCTGAGTTCCCTCGCGGAACTGCTTCTTTCCGCCACGTCCGCCACGCTCTTCTCCGCCACGTTTGCGGTCTTTTGATGATGAAGAAGCCTTAGGCTCCTCTATCTCTGGAGCATTGGCATAGTACTTAAGGAAGCGTCCGAACTCACGGCTTACTACCTTTTTAAGTATCTCTTCCTTGTCAACATACTCAAAATGTCGGCGTATCTCCGTCATGAATGGTTCTATCTGCTCGTCTATTACGTCCGTCTTCTCTATCTCGTCAATGGCGCGGAAGAGTTGTTTCTTGCATATCTCCTCAGGTGTAGGCAACTTTCCTACAACGAATTCCTTCTGTATTGTACGCTCCACCTCACGTATCTTGTGCTTCTCGCGAGTGTGGATAATGGCGATGGAGGTACCTTTCTTGCCCGCACGACCAGTACGCCCAGAGCGGTGTGTGTACGACTCCGTATCGTCAGGCATAGAGTAGTTTATCACGTGCGTTAGGTCATCAACGTCCAGTCCGCGTGCTGCCACGTCGGTTGCCACGAGCAATTGCGTCAGGTGTTGGCGAAACTTCTGCATGGTAAGGTCACGTTGCTGCTGCGAAAGGTCTCCGTGTAGCGCCTCAGCGTTATATCCATCCTTTATCAGTTTGTCGGCAATCTCCTGTGTTTCCGCCTTGGTACGGCAGAAGATGATGCCGAATATGCGTGGATTATAGTCCACGATGCGCTTCAGGGCAAGATACTTGTCCTTGGCGTTGACCATATAATATATATGGTTCACATGCTCTGCGCCCTCATTGCGTGAGCCTACCACCACCTCTTGGTATTCATGTAGGTAACTCTTCGCGACCTTCTCCACCTCTTTACTCATCGTTGCCGAGAAGAGGAGCGTCTGTCTTGTCTCTGGCAGCGCCTCGAATATGCGGCTAATGCTTTCTGAGAAACCCATGTTTAGCATCTCGTCAGCCTCATCGAGCACTATGTGTTGCGCTTCTTCCAGGTGCGCCTTGCCACGTTCCATAAGGTCAATGAGGCGTCCTGGCGTAGCCACAACTATCTGTGCGCCATGCTTCAGGGCACGAATCTGGTCCTGAATGCTGGTACCTCCATATACGGCAACAATGTTAATTCCCTTGATATACTTCGAGAAATCGCGCAAATCGTCTGCTATCTGCAGACACAACTCACGCGTAGGCGACAGTACTACCGCCTGTGTATGCTTCGCCTTGGGGTCTATCATCTGCAATAGCGGTAGTCCGAACGCTGCTGTCTTGCCCGTACCCGTCTGTGCAAGCGCTATAATATCGGTTACTTTCTTTTCTTCAGACTGTTTCTCTTCGTTCTGTTCTTCTGTTTCTTCACTTGCCTTTGGTGCCAAAAGCGGTATCACAGCCTCCTGCACTGGCATAGGATTTTCAAATCCTAACTCTTCAATGGCGCGACAAATATCTTCGCAAACGCCTAATTCCTTAAATGTCTTCAATTAATATCGTTCTTTAATACAATGTGCAAAGGTAATAAAAATAATTCATAATGCATAATTCATAATTCATAATTATGCTCCGCAATGAGATTTTTTGCGTAAAAATTATGAATTATGAACTACAGATTATGAATTATGAATTATGCATTATGAATTGCCGCTCTTTACCCTTGCAGTTCAAACACGAACCTCGCACCGTCTTTATACGATGTATCAAGGTATATTTTTCCACCCATTTCATCGGCTATCAAGCGGCTAATGGCGAGTCCCAGTCCCGTTCCTTGAGCGAAGATATCTATCTGAGTGAAACCTTCAAATATATAGTCTGCTTTATCCTCTGGGACGCCACAGCCTGTATCGGTGCACACATATCGGAAGATGCCTTTCTCTTCATCCTTCTCTACCGACAGTACCACGCTGCCTTGCTTCGTAAACTTGCATGCGTTACTCAGCATACATTCAAGCACTATCAGCACTCTTGACTGACACATACGAATCATACATTTATCAGTCAGCGTTGTCTCCAACTTCATCTCCACTCCATCGTTCTGCCAATTATACGCCTGTTGCATTGCCATGCGCGCTGTTCCCACAATGGAACATGATGTCAACTCCTTCTTCGACGAACCGTTAACGATATCACTGTATTCCAGGATGTTATTAAGTATCTCAACAAGGTTTCTCGTATTTGAAGATATTTCTACCTTCATCTTCTCTCGTTCCTTGTCGTCGAGCATTGCCATCGTTTCCTTATTGGTAAGCAACTCCGTTAGTCCACAAATGGCATTGAGCGGTGTGCGCACCTCGTGCGTTATATTGTTGATGAACTCTCGCTTTATCTTCTCCGAACGTTCTACGCGTTCTTTCGCCTCTTTCAGGTTGCGTGTGGCATTAAATATTTCCGTATTATCGCGCATCAACACTGCGATTTTGTCCTGTCCATAAAAATAGACAAGGGTATCAAGATGTTCTCCCGTATCGGGTATGTACAACATTGCGCGCAAAACTCTTTTACCAATCCTGCGAGCCTGCATGATTTTGTAGATGAGTGATGGTGCGGCAAGTGGCATAACCTCTGTTATTGTTTTGCCTACAACCCTCACCGACCTTTTCTCCCACAGTTCTCTTAGGTTCTTGTTAGCGGCTATTATGCGTACGGAAACCACATCCTCCTCTTCATTTTGCTCTATAAGACAACGCATGTATAATGCTGGCACATTCTCAAGGAACTCGGTGTTTTGGCGTTTACGCTCCAGTTCCTTCTCCATTGCCACTATTTTGCTCCTCTGAAGATGTCTCATCCTCACACTGTCCTTATACGCCTTGGCAAGGAGTACTATGAGCGTGAGGAGCAATAACATTCCCACAATGGTTATCTCGTTATGATAACTCTCCCACAAGTTAAGGGGTTTGTTCGTAAACTGCGTATCTGCAGGACAGTCGTCTGGGTTTATTCCGTATGTCTCCAAGCACGCATAGTTCAGTTTTACGATTGGTTTGCCTGCTTTATATTGTGGTATTTGCCTTGCCGGCATGCCACCCGCAAACATCGTTAACGCCCTGTCAAGATGACCATAGAAGTCTTTTTCGTCGAGGAAACAGCCACCGAGAATGTCTTGCGAGTCCTCCATCCAACCGTTTTCGCGCATTGTGAATATCGGTGCGGTGGAGACATTGAGGAAGAATAGTGAACGACTCATGAGTATAGGCGACTCCTTATACAGTATGCGGTTTACCCATGAGGAAAATATCACAGCGTCTTTCTTCGGGTCAAGTTTTGACAACACCAGCACAAGGCTATCAAGACTCATGCGCTGCGAGAGCAAAGGAACGAAGCGAATGTTACCATGCTCCTTCGCTACATACGAGCGTATTTCCTCCTCTTTAACGGTGCTAAACTGGTCATCGCCACCAACATAATACAAATTCTCTAAGTGTGGCAACAACTTGTGTATCAAGGCTATCTCCTCCTTTATATACACTGGCATGCACTGTAAGGAGATATTATATTTCTTTCTTAACTGCGACACTGGCACTGTATTACCATTTAGCAATCCCTTGCCCGACGTTAACATATCTATCTTGCCCGCATAGTCCTCACCACCGATAAGAAGCATTGAGATATCAGGGAACCATGAATCGAGTGTCTCACAGAGGGAGAAACAACTACTGCCCACAAGTATCAAGCGTTTTGGGCGCACTGACCTTAGCATATGCTTCAAGTCGTCAAGGCGTTCCTTGAGTTCTGCGTTGCTATTGATGCTGACTATAGGGATGTTAATGGTAGAAACGCTACCACTGTATTTGGTCATCAGATTCTGCTTTATATGCGCTATCACTCTGCTGCTCCATCGATATTCCGGAGAATAGGTAGTGATGATACAGGTATTACCACCCAACTGCTTTGTACTCTCTAAAGTACCGTGTGGATTCGCCATCGCTCGCGGAGCGAAAAACGACAGAACAAAAACCGTAAGGCTATATAGGTATAGTCTAATTTGCATGTAATATCCTCCTTTAAATTACTATCTCGCAGTAGTTTTTGACTATTAGCGATTTAGGTTAACATTTAACTGTGCTCGTTACCAAGCACTTTATCATTGCGAAGCACGAACATATATACAAGTATCTCGTGGCAAAGGTAGGCTTTTTCTTTCACATAGACAAATAATATTACATCTTTTTTCATTACTGATTTCAAAACGGGGGGGGCATTTCAAGACCTTTCGGAAGCGTGCCCTCGTCTTTAACAAAATGATACTGTTCGCTTTACATTATCTTTCAGTTTGCTACTTACCCTGCGTTATAAAATTACAGGTTATAATATTTTCACACTTTTGTCATTCTATATGTTCTAAAAAACGTATCGCTCGATGTGCACCCCGATAGCAAGGGCAAAGGGGTGGCGTCTTGCGCACGTACGTAATTTTATGTAAAAAATTTCGGAATGTCAGAAAAAAGCAGTAACTTTGCGTCAAATTTTCAATAAAATAATGAGCGAAAAGAGCAACAACGATTTTGTACGCAGGGTAACAGACCAGAAATATGAATATGGCTTTACCACCGATGTACACACTGACATCATCCCTACCGGACTGACGGAGGACGTGGTACGCCTTATATCAGCAAAGAAAGGTGAACCAGACTGGATGCTGGAGTTTCGCCTTAAGGCATTCCGCCACTGGCAAACACTGAAGCAACCTGACTGGGGTCACGTGGACCTTCCCCCTATTGACTATCAGGCAATCTCCTATTATGCCGACCCTTTGGCTAAGAAAAAGGATAGTCCTACGGAGATTGACCCCGAACTTGAGAAAACTTTTGACAAGTTAGGCATTCCGCTTGAGGAGCGATTGGCACTGAGTGGAGTGGCAGTCGATGCCATAATGGACTCAGTATCTGTCAAGACCACATACAAGGAGAAACTAAAGGAGAAGGGCATCATCTTCATGTCTATCGGTGAAGCCATCAAGGAGCATCCAGACCTCGTACGCCAGTACATCGGTTCCGTAGTGCCTTACCGCGACAATTTCTTCGCTGCACTCAACTCGGCGGCTTTCTCTGACGGTTCTTTCGTTTACATTCCTAAGGGCGTTCGCTGCCCTATGGAACTGTCAAGTTACTTCCGTATCAACGCTGCTGGCACAGGACAGTTTGAGAGAACACTGATAATAGCCGATGATGACTCCTATGTGTCATACCTTGAAGGCTGCACCGCACCTATGCGCGACGAGAACCAGTTACACGCTGCCATCGTGGAGATTGTGGTAATGAACCGTGCTGAGGTGAAATACTCTACCGTACAGAACTGGTATCCTGGTGACGAAAACGGCAAAGGCGGTGTTTATAACCTCGTTACCAAGCGCGGAGACCTGCGCGGAGAGAGTGCTAAACTGTCGTGGACACAGGTTGAGACGGGTTCTGCCATAACGTGGAAGTACCCTTCTTGCATACTGAGGGGTGACAATAGCCAGGCAGAATTCTACAGCGTTGCTGTCACCAACCACTACCAACAGGCTGACACTGGCACGAAGATGATACACATGGGTAAGAATACCAAATCGACTATCATCTCTAAGGGTATCTCGGCAGGCCACTCACAGAACTCTTATCGCGGTCTGGTTCGCGCCACTTCAAAGGCCGACGGTGCTCGCAACTACTCTTCATGCGACTCTCTGCTGCTCGGCAGCAAGTGTGGAGCACACACGTTCCCTTACATGGACATACGCAATAAGTCTGCGGTAGTGGAGCACGAAGCCACCACTTCCAAGATTTCAGAGGCGCAATTACTCTACTGCAACCAGCGAGGCATCAGCACAGAGGATGCTGTCGGACTGATTGTCAACGGCTACGCCAAGGACGTTCTGAAGAAACTGCCTATGGAGTTCGCTGTAGAAGCCCAGAAACTGCTTAGCGTTAGCCTTGAGGGCAGCGTGGGATAAATTAGTGGTTTAGTCGTTTAGTGGTTTAGTCGTTTGGTGGTTTGGTCGTTTGGTCGTTTAGTCGTTTAGTGGTTTAGTGGTTTGGTGGTTTAGTTAATACTAACAAATTTACAACAAAACAACACGACATACCACCCAACAACTAAACAACAAAACAACCCAACAACTAAACCAGCAAACAACCAAACAACCAAACCACCAAACAACCAAACCACCAAACAACCAAACAACTAAACAACCAAACAACATAACAACATAACAACCAAACCACCAAACAACATAACAACATAACAACAAAAAACCAACATGCTCGAAATAAAGAACCTTCACGCCGCCGTTGACGGCAAAGAAATACTTAAAGGTGTTGACCTCACCATCAACGACGGTGAGATACATGCACTCATGGGTACCAATGGTGCCGGAAAATCTACACTTAGCAATGTCATTGTGGGTAACCCTGCCTATGAGGTCACCGAGGGCAGCATCATGTTCAACGGCAAAGACCTTCTCGCCATGAAACCTGACGAACGCGCCAACGAAGGTATATTCATGTCGTTCCAAGCACCAGTAGAAATACCTGGAGTATCAATGACTAACTTCATCAAGGCTGCTGTGAACGCACGCCGAAAGGCACAAGGACTGGAGCCGCTGAAGGCCGCTGAGTTCATTAAACTGATGAAGGAGAAGAGGGAACTCGTCGAGATTGACAAGAAACTCATGAACCGTTCTGTAAACGAAGGATTCTCTGGCGGTGAGAAGAAGCGTAACGAGATATTCCAGATGGCTATGCTCGAACCTACCTTCTGCATACTCGACGAAACGGACTCTGGTCTTGACGTCGATGCTCTGCGTATCGTTGCTAACGGCTTTAACAAGTTGCGCACGGAGAAAACCAGCGCAATGATAATAACACACTACCAGCGTATGCTTGAGTATATCCGTCCTGACGTTGTCCATGTACTCATCGATGGCAAGGTCGTCATGACCGGAAAGGCAGACCTCGCAGAACGAATAGAGGAGGAAGGCTTCGACTGGATTAAGGAAAGCCTTGGAATGTAAATAGCGGGTCAGCCCCAAAACAACCAAACAAGCAAACAAGCAATATGTCCAACCAATATACAGAACTATACGATGAGGTGAAGGAATTGCTGCAAAAGCAATCCTGCGAGGCTCTGAACGCACAGCGCGAAAAGGCGATGGAGACGTTCCGCAGACTCGGACTGCCTACCAAGAAGGTGGAGCGATACCGCTATACCGACGTAGAAGAGGCATTCGCACCTAACTACGGACTATCTTTGGCACCACTAACCATAAAGGATGTGCCTTACGTCTATACCATGAAGGAGGCGCCTATCGATGTTACGCCATATTATAATAAGGTGGTTGACGCTGCGGTTACTGCCGATGGCAAGCCTACCGACATCACTTCGCTGCGCGGAGAATATAAGGAAGACGCACTGACTGCACTCAACACCGCCCTGGCACACGATGCTCTCTTGGTTTATGTACCTAAGAACACCAAGGCGGAGACACCCATAAGGATTGAGAATATCCTCTCCGGACAGCAAGACACCATGGTAGTAAGGCGTGTCCTCGTAATCATGGAGGAATGTTCTGAAGCCACCGTTTTCTTCGTTGACCACGTAAAGGACGATCAGAAATTCCTATCGCTGCAGGTCATTGAGGTCGTTGCCAAGGACGGAGCGCACCTCGACATGTACGAACTGGAGGAGACTCACGAGAAGTGTAACCGCTTCAGCAACCTCTACATTAAGACAGGAAGAGACGTCAGCATTCGTCACAACAACCTTACACTGTCAAACGGTGTCACACGCAACGGCATCGATGTTTATCTACAGGGGCAGAATTCTGAGGTAACACTCAACGGTGCCATCATTGCCGACGGCAAACAGCACGTTGACAACAATACGCTGATAGACCATCAGGTACCACAGTGCACGTCAAACGAACTTTACAAATACGTCATCGATGATGAAGCAGTTGGCGGATTCGCAGGAAAGATAATGGTACGTGAGGACGCTCAGCAGACATCGTCACAGGAGACAAACAACAATATGTGCGCTTCCTCTGACGCGAGAATGTACACCCAGCCTATGCTTGAGATATATGCAGACGACGTTAAGTGCGCTCATGGCTCAACAGTAGGCGTCATGGACGAGACGGCTCTTTTCTACATGCAGCAGCGAGGCATACCGCTCGAAACGGCAAGAACTATGCTTAAGACCGCGTTCATCACCCAAGTGGTGGACGACATGAAGTGGGAATCCTTCCGCGACAGGCTACACATTCTCGTTGACAAACGCCTATCGAAAGAAGAACGCTGCGGCACATGCAAAATCTGCAAATAAGAACGTAAAGTAAAAAAACACCTATTGTATCCTTGTGGGTTGGCGTTTCTACGCCAACCCTATATTTATAACACAATCAACAACATGGACATTCAGGCTATAAGAAACGATTTCCCCATTCTCTCGCGCAAGATTTACGACAAATACCCTCTTGTCTATTTCGACAATGGTGCCACGACACAGAAACCTCTCTGTGTGCTCGACGCCATGAGAGACGAATACCTCAACGTCAACGCTAACGTTCACCGCGGAGTTCACTACCTCTCACAACAGGCTACAGACCTACACGAGGCTGCGAGAGAGCGTGTAAGGAAGTTCATCAACGCTGGTTCCACAAGAGAAATCATATTCACCAGAGGCACCACGGAGAGCCTTAACCTCGTGGCATATTCCTTTATCGAGGCTTACATGAAAGAGGGCGACGAGGTCATCATATCCACCATGGAGCACCATTCCAACATCGTGCCATGGCAGTTGCACGCACAACGAAAGGGCATCGTGCTGAAGGTGATACCTATTACCGATGAAGGGCTGCTCGACATGGAGGCATACAAGGCTCTCTTTAGCGAAAAGACGAAGTTGGTCAGCGTGACATACGTCAGCAATGTGCTCGGTACGGTAAACCCAGCGAAGAACATCGTGAAGATTGCCCACGACCACGGGGTGCCATGTATGATTGACGGAGCGCAAAGCACTCCACACATGAAGGTCGATATGCAAGACCTTGACTGCGACTTCTACGCCTTCTCCAGCCACAAAATGTACGGTCCTACTGGCATGGGCGTACTCTATGGCAAGGAGAAATACCTCGAAGAGATGCCGCCATACCAGGGCGGTGGCGACATGATTGGTACTGTTTCGTTTGAGAAAACCACCTTCGCCGAACTGCCACTGAAGTTTGAGGCCGGCACGCCTGACTATGTTGCCACCCACGGTCTTGCCACTGCCATAGACTACATGGAACGCATCGGCATGGAGAACATTGAGGCTCACGAGCGCGAACTGACCCGTTACGCCCTCGAACGCATGCAGGAGATACCGGGAATGACCATCTTCGGACCGCTTGACGCTACGAAACGCGATGCCGTTATTAGTTTCCTCGTTAAGGAAAATGGTGGCAAGAGCAACCATTTCATACACCATCTTGACATGGGCACACTGCTCGACCGCCTCGGCATTGCCGTGCGCACTGGTCACCACTGTGCTGAACCGCTGATGCACCGACTGGGCATACAGGGCACTGTACGTGCTTCGCTCGCTGTATATAACACGAAAGAAGAGATTGACTACCTTGTAAACGGTATCAAGAGAGTTGTCACCATGTTCTAAGACAACATACACCACACACATAACGGAGATGAAAAAGACAACTATTCTTGAGATGAACCGCCTTACGGTGGACGAGTTTCATAAGGCAAAGAAGATGCCACTTGTCGTTGTGCTCGACGATGTACGCTCGCTTTACAACGTAGGCTCCATCTTCCGCACGGCTGACGCTTTTCGTGTAAAAGCCATTTACCTGTGTGGTATTACTGCCACACCACAGGTGGTAACTGACGACAACGGAGAAATCGTAAGGGATTGCACCATGAAGGCTGCGCAGGAAATACACAAAACCGCCCTCGGAGCGGAAGAGAGCGTAGAATGGCGATACTTTAAGACCGCCGAGGAAGCGGTGAACTCACTAAAAAATGACGGTTTCACCGTCTATGCCGTTGAACAAGTGCATGGTTCAACCATGTTGGGCGACTTCACGCCTAAATGGGATGAAGAGGACAACACGAAGCCTTACGCCGTGGTGTTAGGCAACGAAGTTAAGGGTGTACATCAGGAGGTGGTTGACATCTGCGATGGATGTCTGGAAATACCGCAATACGGCACTAAGCATTCGCTCAACGTTTCCATCACGGGCGGCATCATTATATGGCATTTTGCTGAGCATTATGAGCAACAGTAAAAAAGTGCCATTTCCCAAATTTACCATTTTCGACTTTCGGAAATAGCATAGACGTATATTCTTAAATGTCAACTGATTACGCAGTTGATTTGTTATATTGTCTTAATACAGAAAAGCTCTACAGTTTTTAACAATTCAAAAACTGGTGTAAAC
>DAIUFT010000085.1:0-10681 GCA_036844425.1 Prevotella sp.
GTGAACTTCTTTAATTATGAAAACAACAGATTTAATTGTGGAAAATCAGAAAGTGTTAAAAGCAATGCACAACTCGGTATTGCAGAGTAAGAAACACATTGAGTTTTTGGCTGCAAATGCACCCGAAATTCGTACCAACTTGGAAAGCATTGCCGAAACTCTGCAAATGCTCGCCGATACGCTGAAAACCCAAATCGCTTTTAACCGCCGTACACGCTTCAAGTTTGCGAAAGAGCGTGCCCGTAAAAATCAAGCGTATGGTTTCATCGCAACTGAAAAACTGGTAGGGCGTTTCAAATCCTTTTGCGAAACTTACCCTACAAGTATGTACCTCGGTTTAACGGGCGTTGATATGCTGCAAGGCGAATAATCAGCAAGGCACAAATAAAAGGCGGTAACAATCAAGTTGCCGCCTTTCTTTTTATCCTGCCTTGCAGTTACTCAATATACACGCCGTCAGACAAAGCCGAATATATCATTTCCTGCTCCTCTGTCAGCATTTCGGCGGTGTGTATGGGTGCAACATCATCGAATATATTAAACCCTCTGAAATCGCCTAAAATGCCCGTTTTTCGGTCGTTGTTTAGCCCACCCGTTGCGCTCTCGTACCACTTGCAGTAAATGTAGGGTTCTAACCCGTAATATAACATTTCGTTCCAATCATCGCCGCCTACGGTTTTAACTTGGTCACTTGGTGAAAGGTATATTATTTCGCTGCTTGGTTCGGTTTCCTCAACTTGGAACACAACGCCGTTGCAGGACAGAAGCGCAACCCCGTTGCCCGTTACCACGTTTATAACGTACTGCAAACCTATTGTTTTGCCTGCATAATCGGTATTGAGGCTTACAAAGCCTGCAAACGGCAAAAAGATCTGTATTTCGCTTTCGTAGTCGGTGTTGTCCTCGTTGTGCGCTGGTACTACCGCCGTGCCGAAATCAAGCGTTATTTTGTCTTGCGCTGGCTGCTGGCATGATACTCCAGTGTTGTAGTTACCGCATCTTATTACATCTGCACTGCTTGCGCTTATGTTGGTGTAAACACGGCGTATTCTGTTCACGTATTCGCCCAAATCTATATTTTCATAAATCTGTGCGCCGCTTGGTTGCTCGGTTTCCTTGAAAAACCGTTTGCCGCTAAACTCTGCCAACTCATCAAGCGTTACCAAATATACGTTTATCGCACCGTACTGCTGTCCTACAACGGTAACGGGGTACGCTTGGGCAGTTACAGAAAGGTTGCCCCAACCATCCTGCAAAGTAAGGCTACCCGTTGCTGTTTTCTTGTCTTCCGAAACGGTCAAATACTTGTTTGTAGGGTTGCCGCTTTCGTCATGGTAGAAAAATTTTGGTGTACTCTGTTCCGTGTCAAACGCCGTGTTTTCGTCCGCTTTTATGGTTACATTAAGCGTTTCACCAACTTGCAGGGTTTCGGGTAATGGCGGGTCGGCATAACAATTTGAAAGGTTGGATGCCACGGTTATTTCGGGCTTCGGCTCGCTGGCTGTCGTACCCGTAAGCGTTATATCGTAGTCCCTTTGGAAATCGTCATTACTCCAACTTGCCGTTTTTCCGTCTGCGCTTATTGTCATATCCACTTTTGAAAAGTTTCCGTCAACGTCCGTAAACGCTATTTTTGCAGCCGTAATTATAAAGCCCTCATTTGCCGTTACGGTTACGCTGCCGCCGTATGAACCGCTTTTAACGCCCGTTGCTGTCGTGTTGGGTATGTTGTTTGTAACCGCCAATTCATTATCCAAACGGGTGTTTCCCGTAATTATAAAAGCCGTGTCAGCGTCCGTGTCGTACACGTTAGCCCGTACTTCCAAATTACTGCTGTTTCGGGGTTTCAGTACAACCGTTAGCGGATTTCCGTCTATATCGGTGTACGCTGCTTTTATATCGCCGTCAAACTTGTAGCCGCTTTTAGCGGTCAACAGCAACTCCCAATAATCGCCGTACCCGTAATCACCCTGCCATTCGCTTTTATCCGTGCTGTTAGGCACTCTATTCGTTACTGCCATAGTCTTTTATTTTTCAGTTCCTTTTAATGTTACCATAATAATGCTGCCCGTTTCATTCAGCAAGCCCGTATTTGCAAACGCCACTTTCTCGAAATTCGGGGTGCGCTTGTACACCGTTTCACGGTTGGATATATACGGGTTGGGGTTGTCGCTTTCAGAAACTCTCCCCGTTGCCGCCAAAATTTCGGTTTCGTAGGTTTTCAGTACATCAACACGCAACGTAAGTACGTAAGCGTTGTTTCCCTCAAAACTGACTCTATCCACGAAATAATAACGTCCCAAATCGGGTATGTGGCAATAGTTGAAAGTCGGGCGTGGCTTCTTTCGTAGTGTTACGGTCGGGCGCAACATATCGAAAGTTTGCCGCAAATCTCCATCAATCGCCGTAAACCCACCCAACTGCTTGTTTACCGTGTTGGGGTGGCCGTTGTATGAATAAAAGTTTATTGTTGTCATATCTGTAAAGAAAAAAGGCGGCGCGGTGCGCTTTCACTTGCACCAACACCGCCCAAAGTTAAACAATCCAAAACCTATTGGGTTACGCAATAAAGAACACTACAAAGTTTTCGTTGGTATCGTTGAAGTAGCCCGCGTCAAACTTGTAATAGTTGTTGAAGAATTCGGCTTTTGCGTTGTAGTTCGTTGTTACTCGTCTGTCAAGGTTGCAGACTCCCAACGCGTCACGGTCGAACATTACACCCAACACGCCCGAAACTTCAACTGCTTTGCCGCCGTTTTCCTTGATGTTGATGTTACCCGTGCTGGCAAACTCGTAGTTCTTTCCGCTGCCCTGCCAAAATGGTACGGTTTCGGCTTGTGGCAGAAGAACATCGCCACGGTTAAACGTGTCGGAATAAAGATAAGTCTGCGCTGCCTTTGCAAAGTCGGACAAAAGTACAACGTGCAGCATATCTTTCGGGGTGAAACGTTCCTTGCCGCCAACATTGAACAGGGTGGAAATGCTTTGCAGGCGGTCAGCGTAAGTTCCCATTACGTAAGACGCAAAGCGTATGAAATCGGGGTCGGTTATCGCCTTTGCAGCCGTAAGTTTTGTGGTTGCACCTGTCTTGTCGTTGTACAACTTCAAGAGGTTCACACAACGTGCCGTGCTTGCGCTGGTAATGTCTGCCCCTGCCATATCACCTGCTGCTGTTGCTCCAAACGCCTGCGCATCAGCCAACACGGTTTCCGCAATCATGTTGTTAATTGTGCGCATAATCAAAGCATCTGCCTTGATAGTCATGGACTTTTCAACGGCTGCATAAATCATGGAAATAAATCCGTTGAGTTGTGCGGCGTTGCTGAAACTTTCCTTCACCTGCCTTTCGGTAATGGAAACGGGAACTTCAAAAGTTACCTTGCTGTTGAAGAACTTTGCCGTAACGGTCGGTTTGTGGAACACGTCTTGGTCGTAACTCTGTCCGTCAGTCAAGTTCCATGTATCGTTTTCCTCGGCTGCTGGAACATCTGCACTTATTTTTTCCAACACGCTGCCAAACTCCCACGCGTCCATCAAAACGCTGGGTACTTTGCCTGCATAAGGTCGGTTTACGAAAATCACCTTGCCGATATGGTTTACAAGTGATTTTACGTAGTTGTCCACCGCGTTTGCGTTGAATACTTCCGTACCCAAGTCCACAATGCCAGTCAAATCTTCCTGCACAATGTCGGTTCTGCCCAACACTTCGCCCGATACGCTGTTGATAAGCGTGTAAATCTGTTTTACTACCATTTTGTTAAAAATTAAATTAGTTATTCATAAATACTCGTTGTTATCTCTTTTACAAGTGCAAAGATAATATTTTTTCTCCAATTATCACGCCTTAACTGCAATTCTTTTTCAATTTCGGTTGAAATTGATTTGCTTGCGCCCGTTCCTTTGCTGGTTTCGGTCGTTTGACGGCTCTCTGTTCGGTTTCTCGTATCGTTTGCTGTCTTTCGGTCGCTGTCTGAAAAATCGGTATCATTAAAAGCCTTGTTTGCACCCGTTTCGGTGTTGTCCGTGCTTTCCTGCAAAGTTACGGTTTCCGTCCGTTCAATTTGCCCCGTTACGGGTGCAAGTACATCGTAATCGGCTAACATCGCCGCCGCTTCACGTTCCCAACCTTGCACGTTTACTGCAATCACCGCCGAAACTACTTCGCTTGCGTTGTCGCTGGTTATGCTGCTTACAATTGTCTTGCTGCCGTACATCAGTAAGGCGTAAGCGTCTAACTTGGTCGGGTCGGTATCGCCGAAAATTGCGGCGTACTCTGTCGGGTATTCGGTTTTGAAAACCTTTGCAAATACCCCGTTACCCTTTGTAAATAGTTCGTTGTATTTCATTGTTCACCTTTGTTTTCGTTTGTTTCTTCTGTTTCCTCTGTTTCGGTATCGTTACCGTTCGTTTCAGTGTCGTTTCCGTCTGTTTCTTCTGTTTCCTCTGTTTCGGTATCGTTTCCGTCTGTTTCGGTCGTTTCCTCTGTTTCGGTATCGTTTCCGTCTGTTTCGGATGTTTCCTCTGTCAGTTCGGGTTCGGCTGTCGGGTCGGGGTTTTCCTTCGCCGTTTCCAAATCAGCCGCCAAAGCGTTGTAATTATCCCTTTCCAAACCCCAACTGCTTGCAAGTTTAACCGAAATTTCGGTTTCAAACATTGCGTTGATTTTATCAACTGCATTTTGTCTTTCTTTCAGCATATTATCCACATACGGCAAAAGCACATCTACATTCATAGATACTTCACCCAAATTGAGCCGTTCGCGCTTCATATTATAATTTGCGTTCAGTCCCAATTCGTTGTACATACTCGCTTTGTAGTATTGTATCAGTTCAATAAGTTGTGTAATATACACGCTGTTTGTGGTCGGTGCTGTCTGCATATTTACGCCTTTGAAGAAAGCGTTTTCCCCGATAATTGAAAAATCGCCGTCTTGTATCTTGCGCAAAAATTCCTCTGCACTCTGCTTTGTCTTGTCATCGCTGGCACTTATCAGCATGGTAATACGGGTCAGAATGCTTGCCGTGTTCAACGAAATAAGCCCGTCAGTATGTAAGACAGCATAACGCCCGATAAGCGGCAGAAGGCTTTCGCCGTTGCTGTCGTTCTCAATCAAAACCCCATCTTTCTGTATATCGTAGGTTTTGTTCAACTTTAATGCAGGGTTCGCCACGGTGTAAAGCGTTGCCCTACCGTAAACGTCAGGTTCGCCGCCTTTGCCGCCCGAAAGCGCATACAAAACCCCGTCCACGCTGGTAACAAATGCGTTGCCCGTTGTCTGCAAAAGCCGCTCCAATTCCTTTTGCGGTATGCTGTCGGGCAACCCCTCATACTCAAACATACTTTGAGTTTTCGCCAACGTGTTCGCCATAAATTCAGTTACGGCAGTGTCCTTGTCCCTTACTTGCTGCTGGTACAACTTGTAAATGTTATCTTTCCTTTTCATCTGTCAAAAATTTAATTAGTGTTGTGAGTTCGGCTAACACTTTCGTATTTTCCGCAATCGTATCTTTTAGGTGTTCCGTTTCTTCTTGGTGCGCCTGCCTTTGTTTCACCATGTACCAAAACAATGCCCCACACATCACAATCGGAAAACCCAAACTTGAAATGACTTGAATAATAGTATTTGCATCCATATTGATAGAATTTTAGTTCCTGCTGCAAAGGTAGTCATTTATTTTGTAAAAAACGTGCGGTTCAGCACGAAATTTTGCACCAAACCGCCCGTAATTTTCATTTCAACGAAACTATGTTTGTTCTTGCGCTCGTAATTAAGTAATTGCGCACTATCTCGCCTATCTCGTTATCTTGGTAGAAAACTTTGTCAATAGCGAAAAACCGTGCCACTTGCTGCTCCACGTAACTTGCCGTGCTTAACAACTTGCGTTTGTAGTTCGGCTTGCCGTTCATTTCAAGTGAATAAATGAGGCTGTTTTCCTCGTCTTTTATCGGGGTTGTCTTTGCGTGTATGTACGTGAAACATTCGCTACCTACTTGGATGATGTTACCTTGCAACACTACATCGTTGAACTTGATATAGTACACGAACAGCACGTCTTGCGGTTTGTACTTGCAGGGCAAGTGTGGATAAACTGCAAGTTCCCATTTGCCGCCCGTAATCATCTGCAAGTTTTGGTTGTCAAAACAGAAATACTTGTTGCTGGCTTTGTGCTGTACGGTGCTGCTGCAATACTCAACTGCCACTACCGCACCGTGTTCGCCGAAGCGGTATATATCTATTGTCCCCTGCTCCATGAGAGGAACTTGCTTCAAACCCATTTCAGTAAAGTACGGGCAAAACTTGTTTACCGTGTTACCCAACATAAACACTTTAATATCGTTGCGCTGGCGTATAATCGTACTCAAAAGGTTCATAAACAGCATAAACTCATCGGGCAAATAATACCTACGTGTCAGAAACTCATCAAACACAATAGTAGTGACATTCGGGTAACTGCTGCTTTTTTCGTGTTCCTGCTCTGAAAGGCAAAACCCGTAACAAAACGGGGTCGTGTCGGGTGTGCGCTTGTTTTTCTCTGCATCGTAGTAAGATAAAAACCACTTGTTAGACATATAGAACACCTCGTTGAATTGTCCCTCTGTCAGTTCCTCTATAAGCCCGTTAGCCACGTGGTTTGCAAACAGACTTTCGGCACGTTTACCCCTCAAATCCTCACGCCAACGGCGGATATATGCCATTTGCTTACCCGTCTTGATATAGTTTTCCAAACCATATTTCAAGGCTGCATAAGTCTTGCCGTTTGACCGTTCGCCGAATATTACGTTATAGTCGGCGTTCTTGCTTAAAATCGCTTTCAAGTCGTAAAATTTCGGCTTGTCTGCCTTTGTCTTTCTTGTTGTCATAATCGTTTATTTTTAGTCCTTGAATTTAATTCCTCGTAAATAGTTTATGTACATGACCGAAAGGGAAAGGCTGTACCCCGTTGGCTCTAAATGTACGCCCGTCCGTTCGTTGTAGTGCGCCGTGCTGCCTTTGTAGTCGGTTATCTCGCCTTGTATCTCGTAGTCAATGTAAGTATGTATGTTTTTGCCCGTTGCTGCTGGCGGTATATCCAAATAGTTGGTGAACGCATCAAATATCCCGTCAGCCCCGTACTTTTCAATAAGGTACGGTATTGCTGCTTTCTTGTTTACGCCCGATACGGTCAGACTGAAATCGTAAGCCCGTCCACCTGCTTTCAGTGCGTTGGGTTCTTGTACCATGTATCTTTTTGCTCCCAAAGTCTTGAAACGTGTGTATGTACCCTCAAAGTCCCATACACCCAAAGTCTTTGTAATGCCTTTTATCGTCTGCGGCTCGCAAAGCGAAAACGGCAAACCATGGTGCTTGCAGGCGGCTCTCAATTTCATTTGCACCTGCATATTATAAGCCTTGAAATATGCTTCGTGCGCTTTGCCGTTCATTATTTTAACGCTGTCCGTGTCGCTGTATATATAATCGTCTTTTGCTTCATATATGCCCGTGAATAGGTTGCGCCTTGCGTATGCCGTTACGAAAATGCCCCACGGATAAAACAGGAAGCGGTTTTTGCTGGTGTTGTATTTGAATAGAAGTTCCTGCTTTTGTTCGTCTGTCATTGAGTTAATATCCCACTCGCCGTTGTACGTAAATTCATCGCGCAAAGGGTTGGTAACACTCATGCCGTAACAACTATTTAACATTTCCTTGCTGTTCAAGTATTCCACCTCTTTGCCCTCAACGCCTTTTAATTTCGTCTTTGTTTCATACAGATGTAGGATAGATTTTACAAACGGGGTCGGCAAATAGTCTTTCTTGTAACAATACATTCCACCCACTCGCATACTTTCCCACGTGTAAAAGTTTTTGATTATGTTAAAATCCACGTCCGTAATTGTCAGCGCAATTTTTGACGCTGCCACAATACGCCCGTTATTCTCGCACGGGTTTTCTTTCACGAAACATTTGCTTGCTGAAATCGGGTTGTCTTGCGTTTCGCTGGCAAATATGCTGGTGAACTCAATATCAAACACGCAACAATACTTCGATATTAAAAACTTGAATTGCTCCATGCTTTTAACCTCTATAGCAACGCCTTGCGACATCGGGTATTTTTCCGCTATCATTACATACGGGTAACTGCTTGTAAAGTCGTAACTATCCACGTTGTACATTATTTCGTCTGTATGTTCGGCGTTTGCGTGTGTAAAACCGCCTGCAAATGCACGTTGCAGCATATTGAATTCATTCATGCCCGTAATTTGAAGTTCCTGCATCAAGTTTACGTAATCCCAATTAGGTACGGTATTCCCAGCACCGCTTTTTTCACGTAGGCAATGCGCACGGCAATACTTACGCACAAACCCTGTCTTTGTTATCGGTATGTGCTGTATTCCTTTGCTTTCCTCAATACGTTCTTGTATGTAGCACATCACTACTTTAATATCGTTTATGCAATAGTGTATTTCAGCATCAGTAAGCGGCGTTTCGCTATGCCTTATCTGCTGGTAGTCCAAATCGCCCACGGCTTTTGCACACTTGTATTTCATAAGTTGTTCGCCCAACTTTGCGAGTGAATAACCCGAAAGCAAGTAACTGCAACGAAACTCAATGTTGCCCGTTGTTGTAGCATAAATCGGTTTGCGCAAATCAATGCTGAAAACCCGTTTCCACTCAAACCACTTGCGCAAAAACTGGAATTCGTATGAAAGGTTATGCACATACACAATAAGGCGTAATTTGTCATTCAGCCCTAAAACCTCGTTTACTGCCTGCATCATCGTAACAAACTCATCCCACGTGCGCCCCATTATTGCATATCCGTTTATGCCAAACTGCCAAACGTACATTATTGCGGCTTTCTCTAAT
The DNA here is from genome assembly GCA_036844425.1 of Prevotella sp. Taxonomy (GTDB): domain Bacteria; phylum Bacteroidota; class Bacteroidia; order Bacteroidales; family Bacteroidaceae; genus Prevotella. Next base: position 8,846 of record DAIUFT010000085.1, read on the forward strand.
TTCACCTTGCGCCCGTTGCTGTCCTGCATACGCTGCACTTGCTCGTATGTGTACGCCTGTCCGTCCGCATCACGGTAAAAACTTGTTGTTTCAATATCGAATGCGCACGGTATGTTGTAGAACCGCTCACCCTTGCTGTTACCGATAATGTTTTTTTCATTTACGGCGGCTTTCAGTACTTCGTTTATTTCGGTTGGGCTGTTTATTCTTTCTTGTAACTCAAAAGGTATTTTTTTCATAAGCCGAATTTATCAAAGTTGAGCATAATACGCTCTATGTCTGATACTTTATCCTCTATTATGTCTGCGGCTTCATTTGCCTGCCTTTCTATCTCTTCATCAATCGCCCGTGATATGCTTTGCGCTTCACTCTCTATTTGTGTGCTTATATCCCGTGCGCTTTGTTCCATTTCTCCCGTGAAATCCTTGTATCTCATCAAATACCTTTCCACGAAATCGCTATCCTTAATGCTGGTCAACTTGCCTTGCAGGTTCATCATCATAAGGTGGTATTCATCGGGTGTTAAATCGTAAACACGTTGCAGGTGTTGCCCGTACTGCCTTGAACCTTGCGCCGTGCTTGTCGGCTGTCTTAAAAACGAAATCGCCTTGCCGTACTCAATTTTTAAGGTGCTCCAATCACCTTGCATTGAAAACTTGGTAAACCCCGTAATATCGCCTTTGTTCAACGCTTGCACGGCTGGTGAAAGTTGTCCGCTTTTCTCTATATTCTGTATTCGGCGGTTCGCCATTTGAAAAACCCTTGCAATCTCTTTTCTATATTCGGGACTGCTTTCAACTGCCTGCAAAATCTCTTTTTTGAGTTTCGCACGCTGGGTTGCATCAAATACCGTTTTTGTGAATTTAATCTTAAAACCTAACTTTGCCATACGCTGTTATATTAAGTAGGGGTTACAAACATTGCAACCCCTACAAAGTTAAACATAATTTTTCTAACTCTTACAAATCCACAAAGGAAATGCTGTAACACTTCTTGCCGTGGCTCTCGTAGTCGTAGATTGTGTACCCGACTTTGCCGTCCTTGATAGCCTGTACTGCTTCATCATCGGCAAGTATTTCACGTACCGTTTCGGCGGTGTGGGCTGGCAGGTTCACCAACCGCTTGTTTGTCTCGTCAATGACTACTGGACTATCACCCAATGGGGACTTGTGTACGTAAAGCCCGTTGATGTTGTGTACCACATCCTTGCCGCCCTCTGTTGCAGAGTTGAAAATATCGGCTAACTTGGTGTACTGAAAATCGGTTGTGTCAATACCGAAAGTTGTCTTGTTAAACTTACTTGCAAAACTTTTCATTGTAGTAATCTTTATTGGTTAAACTTGTTGTTAATTATTCTGCTGTCCCTGCTGTTCACCGTCAAACGGCAAATTCTGTTCGGGGTTTGCCTGCGGCTTCAAGTCCATGAGCCACGCACGAAAGCGGTTTATCTTCATAACCGCACGCTGGTTACGGCAAACTTCATTACAAGCCATAAGGCTACCCAATGCCGACATAGCGGCAAACTTGAACTCGTCAAATGCGTTTCTTTCTTCCATTGTAGTAAACTTTTATTTGTTAAACTTATTGTTATTTTGTTTTTGGAAACTTCACCGTGCCGCCGTGGTAGATATACGTTGTATCGGTTGTTATTATCACTGCTTTGCCGCTGCTTACACTCTCACGTTGTACGCTGCAACCCTGCAACATTGCAGTTATGAATAACACCGCCCAACCAAAGGCGAAAAACACCACACACATTGCAACTTCTTTAATTGCTTCTTTCGGGTTCTCTTTGAACTGCTTGATAAACTCTTTCATATTTTCGAATGTTTAATA
>DAIUFT010000086.1:0-10625 GCA_036844425.1 Prevotella sp.
TTTACACCAGTTTTTGAATTGTTAAAAACTGTAGAGCTTTTCTGTATTAAGACACCTTGCCTATGCCTACTATTTCTACTGCAGAGACTTTGGCATTTGCAGAACCTGAGGGACAGTGGGAACAAGACATTGCAGAGGCATTCTGTAAGATATTGGGGGCTGAACGCATAAGCGCTAACGATGACTTCTTCGCCTTGGGAGGTACATCCATCTCTGCCATTAAGGTTGTTGCGGCTCTGACGTTGAAAGACTATCGTTTGTCGTTCAAGGACGTGTTCTCTTGTAAGACACCTCGTGTACTGGCAGCATACCTGCGCGGCAAGGAAGACGGTGCTTCCGTTAACGAAAGCATCGTGATTGACAACACGCAAGGTAAGGAACAGAAATCGCAGTATGCCGACATCCTTGAGACCAATAGCCTTGACAAGTTGAAGAGCGGAGAAAGCCAACCTTTGGGTGATGTTCTGCTGACAGGTGCTACAGGCTTTATGGGTATTCACTTCTTACATGAACTGATAGAGAATGAGTCGGGACACATCTACTGCCTGATTCGCCGTAAGGGTAGCGTGGCTCCTGATAGCAGACTGCGGTCATTGCTCTTCTACTACTTTGATAATTCGTACGAGGAACTCTTTGGCAATCGCATCCAGATAGTGGAAGGTGACACTACCGACTCCTTACTCTTCGACCACTTAGATGTAAAGGTTGACACGGTCATTAACTGTGCCGCCAATGTCAAGCACTTCTCGGCTGGCAACGACATTGAGAAAGTGAATATTGAAAGCGTACGCAACCTGATAGCCTGGTGTTTGAAGAATGGCGCACGCTTGGTTCACACCTCTACTATTAGCGTGGCAGGTCAGAGCATTGACGGTACTCCTTCACCATATACCCTTCTTTCTGAACACATGTTTGACTTCGGTCAGTCGTTGAGTAACCAGTATGCTAAATCTAAGTATGACGCGGAACAACTAATCTTCGAGGCTATTCGCCACGACGGACTGAACGCGAAGATTATGCGTGTCGGTACGTTGTCGTCTCGTAACGCCGATGGTGAATTCCAGATTAATTTCCGCACCAATGGATTTATGAGCAGACTGAAGTCGTATGCACTTCTTGGGTATGCCCCATACGATGTGCTCGATGCCCCCTGCGAGTTCTCACCTATTGATGACGTATGCCATGCCTGTCGATTGTTGGCTACTACTCCTTGCGACATGGTGGTGTTCCACCCATGCAACAATCACGTTTTGCCTTTGGCAGACGTTCTTGCTGGCCTTAAGATTATCGGCATTCATATAGAAGCCGTTGAGCGTGAGGAATTCGAGAAACGCATTCAGCAGTTGATGGAGGATAACTCTAAGTCGCAGATTCTGCAACCGCTGTTGGCTTACAGCGAGAATGGAGGTCATGATGTTCGCTTCATAGGACATACAAGCAAGTACACCTGTCAGGTTCTTTACCGCTTGGGTTATCGCTGGCCTATCACGTCTTGGGATTATGTAGAACGCTTTATCAAAGCCATTGATGGTTTTAATTTCTTCGATAAATAACAAAAGTTTCCCACCACTGTATTTCGTGGTGGGAAACTTTAATATTTTATAGAACTACCCGTAATATAGTAGAATGGAAAAGAGAAAATCTTATTTGGTAAACAAGGCTTTTTATGGCATCTTGCTGGCTTCACTTCTTACCGTGGCGGCCAACCAGTTAGGTGCCACTATCGACGGCATGATGTTGAGTTACCTTGTGGATGAACAAGCCATGAGCAGCGTTAACATTTGTCGTCCTGTAATGCAGTTGCTTTTCTCATTGAGTATGTGGATAGGAGCAGGTTCCTCCATGATGGTGGGCATGGCAATTGGTAACCATCGCCGCGATGACGCAAACAGGATATTTACGGTAGTAATGATGATGGTTGTCATGGTGGGTATTGTGTTCTTGCTATTGGCTTTCAGTTGGTTGCAACCATTGGTAGCAGTGCTTTGTGCCGACGATGGTTTGAAGGGTGTAACGACAGAGTTTCTTGATGTCACACTTTACGGAGCATTGTTTTACATGTTGTCGGTAGTACTCGAGATGTTTGTGGCAGTTGACGGTAACCCTAAGCGAGTAACCATTGCAGTAATATCGTGTGTAATAACCAACCTAACACTCGACTATGTTTTTATAAAATTCTTCGGTTGGGGTGTGCGTGGTGCCGCTACGGCTACGGTATTAAGTTATCTCGTATCTGTCCTTGTGCTGTTACCTCACTTCTTTCATAAAGATACTTTGAGTTTAGCATGTCGCTCTTGTTTTAAATATGCTGGTCAGGTTTTGTCTTCTGGCTTACCCTTCGGGCTGGCCACTATGTTGATGGCTGTTCAGTTCTGGGGTAACAATACCATAGCAATGAGATATTTAGGCGAAGGAGGCATTCTCGCCCTTTCGGTATGTATCTACCTGTTAGGTCTGTCAATGATTATCTTGACTGGCACGCTAAAAGCCTTCCAGCCGGTGGCGTCTATATTGAAGGGGGCTGACGACGCACAAGGCGTGTTGATGGTGATAGGCAAGGCGTATCGCTTCATGATAATTAGTTTGTTGGTTTACGTCACACCTTTAGTGCTGTTCCCACACTGGGTGAGCACGATTTACGGCATTTCTTCACCAGATTTGGCTGAGTACGTTTCTAACGCGATACCTCCCTTCACACTTAACATTATTTTCCAATGTGTCATCTACTTGCTGGTTCCTATCTACCAACTATATAATAACAGGGCGATTGCTACGTTTATATCTGTCGGTCAGTCACTAGCACCAATGTTGGGAATGTGGTTGCTGGCTGAGGTGGCTCCCGACTATGTATGGTGGGGATTTGCCTTAGGGCAGATAGTTATTGCTTTGTTCTTAGGAGTATTTGCAACCATGCTCCGCCATCGCAACCGTTGTCTGCGACCTCTTATTCTTGTTCCATGCAATGATAACTCCGTTGGGTTCGAAACTTCTGTCGTTGCCAATATACAGGCGATGGGCGAGACATTAGAGCAGGTTGACGCATATCTCAAGGCGCACCTTAGTGATTCTTCACTTATTACCCACATTGAGGTCAGTTCTGAAGAGTTGTTGAAAAATATCATTACCCACGGTTTTTCAAATAAATGCAACACTAAGATGCAAAAGAACAGACACTATATAGACTATCGTCTGACGATTTTGCCTGACCACGTAAAAGTAGTGATAAGTGATGATGCTAAAGCATTTAATCCTGTAGAGTACGACAAGAAAACTGGTTTAGGATTACTTCTTGTACGTGGTTTCTGCCAGAAGATAAAGTATGACTACTTGTTCCACCAGAATATGACTACCGTAACTTATTCTATAAGTCACGCCAAGAGAGAATAACCTTACAGGGTTGACTCTTTTCCCCCCTTAAATATATATTTTGAGGAGATGAATAAGGACTGTCTTTATATTGCATCCTTATTCATCTCCTCAGTATTTTTAGTAACCAAATGCCTCTTCCAGGCGTTTACGCTCCTTGGCGGTTATCTGTATCACGCTGCCATGGCGAGGTGTGAAATTACCCTTTGTATCTGTTTTCGTTATGTATGTAAAGTTCTTCAGGTCACCCTTACAGAACTGATAGTAGCCTTTACTATAACAGTCATACATCAAGACGTACTCTGTCTTGTCCTTTTTATTTTTCTTTATCAGTGGGAAGACGCTTGACCCTTCTACTGGATATTGTCCTTCCTTCTGCAGGTGCCTCCACTCCGTGGTGTAAGGACCTGTCAACGCTTTGCTCGTTGCACGCATCACTCCGTTGCGTGTTGTCCACTTGCCGTCAGGACCGAGAGGATTGTTCACGCTTCGACCCTCGTCCTTGAAGAAGAGGACATACTCCTTTGCTGTCTCATCATAAACGATGTCTCCATCGATAGAGGCTTTACCGAAGTCAAACAGCAGTTGCGGCTCTGTGATGTCAGTGAAGTTTTCATTGGCATAGGAATAGAACAGTTTAAAGTAAGGCTGATAGAATGTGCTGCCGTCACGGTTCTTATCGTTGGTAGGATATTCCCAGTCGTGTCTGCCAATGGTATAATATATCATATACTTCTTTGCCTTCGCGTCCCATATAGTCTGTGGTGCCCATACGGCATGCAGATTGTCGCGGTCCAGCCCCTTGATGTTAGGGAAGCGCGTAGGGAAGTCTATTGCCGTATGCTGCCAGTGTATGAGATCCGTTGATTTCATTAGTATCAGTCCATCGTTTGACTGCCATCCTTCCGAACTTCGCATATCAGTGAGCACCATATAGAACGTCTTGCCGTCGTGACCACGCAGTATGTGTGGGTCGCGTATGCTCTTTTTTAAGGCTATACTGTCGCTAAGTATAACTGGTTTGCCATCGTTCAGCGAGCGATAGTTGATACCATCGTCAGATATCGCATAACGCACCTGCTCACCTTCAGGCGAATTGTTTGAGAAGAAGCAGAACAGATAACTGGTGTACTTCTCTGCACTTGCCATCGTTGCACAAGCCATGAGCAACAACGATAATAGTTTCTTTTTCATTTGTTTTTATCGTTTATAGTTAGTATTATTTTATGTTGAGTGATGGTGGAACCGTAAATTATGAATTAATCATTGTGAATTATGAATTAAGAATTATGAATTATGAATTAAAAATTCCCCACATACGGGCTTTTCTTAGTCTGTATGCGGGGATAGCCATAATATAATCATTCATCTGAAGCTTTTTTACGCTTCCATCTTTTCTCTCTCTTCGTCAAGCACTTCGTAACGTGAGTGCTTGCTGACGTATTCAGGAACGATTGCTTTCATCTTCCTTACCGTCTCCATATCATCATACTTTGCCGCGACGTCATGCAGTTCTGTGAGTTGTTGCAGGGCATCCTCATATTCATAGTTGCGTACCTTCGCTATGCGTATCTTTTCGTGGAACGACGGCATGGTATTTTCATTTTCGTTCAATACCTCCTCATATAGTTTCTCTCCCTCACGCAGTCCTGTGTATTCTATCTTCACATTCTTTGCGCCGCTAAGCATTATCATACGCTTTGCAAGGTCGGCTATACGTACTGGTTCTCCCATATCGAAGACGAAAATCTCGCCACCCTTACCGTGTGTACCAGCCTCAAGCACCAATTTACATGCCTCTGGTATGAGCATAAAGAAACGAATGATGTTTGGATGGGTTACCGTCAGCGGACCGCCCTTAGCCAACTGTTTGCGGAACAATGGTATAACAGAACCGTTTGAACCAAGAACATTGCCGAAGCGTGTTGTTACGAACTGCGTAATGCCCTTTATCTTTCCGTCTTTTATCGCCTTGTCCAGACTCTGCACGTATATCTCGCATATACGTTTTGAGCATCCCATGACGTTGGTAGGGTTGACAGCCTTGTCTGTTGATATCATAACGAATTTCTTTACGTTATGCTTCACACTGAGGTCTGCTATCACCTTTGTGCCCCACACGTTGTTCTGCACGCTTTCGCTTGGGTTATCCTCCATCATAGGGACGTGCTTATAAGCAGCGGCATGGAACACGTAGTCTGGTTTAAAGTCGCTGAATATCTCCTCCATGCGGTCTTCCTTACATATTGAGGTGACCACGGTATGCGCCTTAATGTCAGGATAATTGTTCGCCATCATGAGACGTATGTCGTGCTGTGGAGTCTCTGCCTGATCTATGAGCATCATTTCGGCAGGTTTATATACTGCAATCTGTCTCACCATCTCAGAGCCTATAGAACCTGCAGAACCCGTGATGAGTACCTTCTTACCTTTGAGCAATGCACCCACACTGTCCATGTCCACTTCTATCTCTTCACGTGGCAAGAGGTCTTCTATCTTGACCTCACGCAACAGCACTTTCTCCTTCGGATCCTGATGCTTGTTCCATTCCTCCGCATTCTGCGCTACATATATCTGTACGCCAGCATTGATAATGGTATCCTGTAGTTTTTTGTTCTTGGTAAAGACATCATGCTTCAGCGGACTGACAAGGAGTGCTTTGATGTGCAGACGTTCTACTATATCTGCAATGTCCTCCTGGGTAGAATATACCCTCTTGCCCATAAGACGCTCCTCATAATGTGGCTTACTGTCGCCTACGTAACCCTTGATGATAAATTTCACCGGCTTGGTGCTACGTGCATCGTTCGTCATGGCGATGGCACCTGCATGAGTACCGTATATCAATGCGTTTTGGGCTGACTTAGCTACAAGCGCACGGTCAAACAATTGCTTTATCACTATGCGCGAAGCACACATGAAAGTGATGGTGCTTATGTAGATTATCAGCACCATGCGTGACGTCATAAGATAGAACGTATCTTGCAAACCGCAGTACTCATTCAACAGATTAAAGCCGAACGCAAGAATAAAGGAAAGACAACCTGCATACGTTACCTGTACGAGGTCATCTATCTGCGAATAACGTAATATTCCAGAATAAGTATGGAAAACTCTGAATCCTACAGCATTACACACAGCAAACACTATCAGCGTGTTCAACAACTGCGGGCCCTCCACGAGCATGGGGAGACTGGGATGTCTAACCCAAACTATAAACAGAGCACCGAGGAAACATAGGAGGATGTCAAAGGCTACAATACACCAGTATGGGAGTGCATTCCTGCCGAAATACCAATTAAACATTTTACTGCTCATATTACAAATTTATGCGCAAATTTACGAAAAATATTTATTACAACCAAATTTTTTCCCATTCATTATGGTTCACTTGCTAATTTTCTTTATTTCGGGGGGGGGTAAACGCATCGAGTTTGTTAAGAATTCACATGATTTCACACGACAAATTCTAATAAGAAAAAGTTTTTTTGTACCTTTGCGAAATAAATAATATATACATGGTCTAAGGTATTTAAATAGTTAATATTGGCAGTATTAAACATTACCATTAAATATATTAGAACGCACTTACTCTTTTGTAAAAAACAATTTATAGTACATACTTATTCACCTTATCACATATAGATGAACAAACAAGATATACACAACGAGGCTCTCATACAACCAACAGGAAAATATGAGGGAAAGGTTGCACTGATAACAAATATCTCACAGGTTAGAAACGTACTGCAAAAGCGTTTCCTCATAGAAGGTTTCCTCGTCATCATCACTACAAGCGGAAGGGCTGAGATTCTTATCGACAATAAGAATTACACCTTAGAAAAGGGTGATGTATTCAGTTGTCTGCCACGTAACATTCTGGAACACCTTACCGCTACCGAGGATTATGAGGCTTCTATCATATACATGGCACCTACCTTTGCCGAAGAAATTGCAAGAAGGGTGCGACTGGACTGGACATTCAGCATGATTTTGACTAAATATGAGAAAATACACGTGGACGATACTACGCTGAACGTGCTGTTGCAATATTTCAAACTACTAAAGGAAAAACTTACTTCGCCCGATACAAGTTTTAAGGAACACATCATCACTACGCTGTTTGTCGCTACGAGTTACGAACTGTGTGACGCACGTGTACGATTTGGTCAACAACACACACCTGTACAGAGTTCGGCTGCCGAGAACCTGATGCAACGATTCATGAAGTTACTATATGCCTCTGACCACCGCATGCACAGTGTGCAGGAATATGCCAACGCCTTGTGTGTCTCACCCAAATATTTCTCGTCTATATGTAAACAGGTTACGGGAAAGAATGCACGCGACTTGATTAATGAGGATATGGTGCGATACACACAACTGCTCATTGCCGACAACAGTCTTAGCATCAAGCAAATTTCTGACACTTGTGGCTTTAAAAATCAAAGTCATTTCGGTACATTTTTCAGGAGATATGCAGGCATGTCACCACAGCATTATCGCGATTCGTTAAGACGCAGAGAATAAGATAGTCATAAGATGCGTTCTTGTTATTCCTGAAAGTAGCACTTATGTTATGATGCAAACATTTTCACATCTGCATTTAGACCTATAGGTCGATTTGTTACGTTACCCGTAACAAATTTTACCGAACATGATAATTCCTTTTCCCACCATTATTCTGTTCGAGGCTATTTGCTCCTTGTAGGTACTTTGGAAAAATGGTAAATTGGGGAAATCGAGTAAAAGCGGCTTAATTACACTGCAATCACTATGCTTTTACATTGTAATCTCTATCAAATTACAAGGTAAAAGCATAGTGATTGCAGGGTAAAAAGGTACATATCATATTACAACATTATAACCATCTGATACTTAAATATATACAATCAGAGTTCTGTCTGCGAGTAAAAATGGTAAATTTGGGAAATGTTAAAAATTTTAGCAGGCGAAAAGCACCGTCTGTTGGATCATGACCTACACGACGAACCTGAACGCACATTCCATCCCTACTCTCATGTCGCTTGGGTGTTGCGTCATAATTATCAGATTGCTTTCCTTTAAGGGGTGGTTCTATTAATTACCTTTGTTATATTTCGAGGTTATTTTCGAAGTCAAAGTGTAAGTAAATGAAGGTTGCTCTCCCCCAACAAACGGGGGAGAAGCGGAGCATAGCGCAGCGGAGGGGGTGTAAAGACCATTGAAGTAGCGTGCTACTCGACTGAATGCACTTCAGGCTTGAACCGAAAAGAACTCGAAAGATGACAAAACGTCATTACATCATTTAGGTTTTATATAACGGTGGTAATTTATAGAACCACCCTAAAGTGAACATATTTTTTTTGAAGGCAAAGGTGGACTGTTATTTACAAGTTGATAAAACGGTGCTTTTCGGATGGTTACCCTCATACAGACAAAAAAAGAGGATGCGCCAGAACTTATGTCCCGATGCATCCTCTGTTTTGCTTTACTATCCAAGTATTTATTACTTAGTAACGACACGACGCTCAGCGATACGTGCCTTCTTACCAGTAAGATTGCGGAGGTAGTACAGCTTAGCGCGACGTACCTTACCGTGCTTGTTAACCTCGATAGAATCGATGTTTGGTGACTCGATTGGGAAGATACGCTCTACACCAACAGTACCTGACATCTTACGAACTGTGAAACGCTTCTTCTCACCATGACCAGAAATCTTGATTACTACGCCACGATAGAGCTGGATACGCTCCTTTGAACCCTCGATAATTTTGTAAGCGACAGTTACAGTGTCACCAGCCTTGAACTCTGGGTGCTGCTTGCCGGTTGCAAATGCTTCTTCAGCAACTTTGATTAAATCCATTTTGTTTATTAATGATTAAATTGTTGTTATCGTTCGAATGCAACGTAGCAAGTGTTCTCTACTTGTATCGCCTTCTTTCATTATATATCACGATACTCTTGCCATAGGTTACATCGGAAAGCGGGTGCAAAGGTACTATAATTTTCTGATACTCACAAGTTTTTTAACGCTTTTTCTTAAAAAACTGCTGCATTATTTCTCTGCATTCTGTTTCCATAACGCCTGAGGTTACCTCCGTGCGGGGATGCAATACGTTAGGGGCAAAGGCACGATAGCCTCGTTTGTCGTCTTTCGCACCATAGACTATGCGTGAGATTTGTGACCAACCAAGCGCACCAGCACACATAGGGCAAGGCTCTACCGTGACATACAACGTACAGTCGCCAAGATATTTGCCACCAAGGGCATTGGCTGCCGCGGTTATTGCTTGCATCTCCGCATGGGCGGTTACATCGTGAAGAGTCTCCGTAAGGTTGTGGGTACGGGCAAGTATGCGTCCACGACACACTACAACCGCACCGATGGGTATCTCGCCTTCACGCTCCGCCTGTTCGGCTTCGGCAAGGGCTTTCTTCATATAAGTGGCATCCTGGGCATCCACCTCTTGCATGGTTAGGCGTTTTTCTTATTAAGGATAATGCTTACAAGTACGTAAGCAACGATTATTATAGAGAAACCTGCATAGCACATATTGTATGTTTCTGTCATAATACCATACATAAGGGAACATACAATGACTGCTGCGCTAAAGGCTATAAAAAGGTATTTCACCTCGTTACCGATAAAGCCCCACTGTTTGAACTTCAATGCGAACATCGGTATCTCGGCTATTAATATCCATGAACTGAGGAATATGCCTACAACAATAAGTGGCATAAACCATGTATAGTCCTCTAAAAGCGGACCGAACCCCACGATGAGTGAACCCCAGAAAAGGGCGTTGGCTGGCGTAGGAAGTCCGATAAATGATGTTGTCTGTCGTGTATCGAGATTAAACTTGGCAAGGCGCACTGCGGAAAAAGCCGCTACTACGTATGCCACGTATGGCAGTACTGGACGCAGACACTCTAATGCAGAGGGGTAGTCCACCACCTGTAACTCGTAAAAAATAATGCTTGCTGGGGCTACGCCGAAGGTCACATCGTCTGCCAAGGAGTCAAGTTCTTTTCCTATTTCGCTCGACACATGCAACAAACGGGCAGACATGCCATCAAAGAAATCGAATACTGCTCCAAGAATAATAAACAGCAATGCCATTGCCAGCGAACCGCTTACGGCATATGTCGTGGCAATACAGCCGCAAACGAGGTTGCAGCATGTTATAGTATTAGGAATATGACGTTTCATTCAATTATATTGAGGGTGGTTCTATAAATTACCACCGTTATGTAAAACTTAATTGATGTAATGACGT
>DAIUFT010000087.1:0-10520 GCA_036844425.1 Prevotella sp.
CATCTGGCTTAACGAAAACGTTCATTTACTTACACTTTGACCTCGAAAATAACCTAGAAACATAACAAAGGTAATTTATAAAACCACCCTTATAAAAATAATTTCGAACACTTACTTATAATTAGAATTTATATCCAAGCGTCATATAAAGAGACGAATTTGTCACTTTCTTATCAGAATTATAATATCTTAGTATGTTTCTAAAACCTTTTTCGTATTCCACTCCTATAACAAAACGATGTAACTCAAAGTCCAATCCACCGATTATGCCTACATCAGTACGTTTGGCTTTATCCCCATTTTCTCCAAAGAAGTCATATTCAAACGTGTCCTCATACGTTCCGTAATTCTTTTCCTTACTCTTTCCGTTAACGCAGTATGCTACATACGGACCAAATTTTAATGTCATATTCGTCTTTGCCATATTTACACGATATGCCATCATTACAGGTACCTGTACATAGTGAAGCGTTGTCGTAACCTCTGTCTTGTCATCATTAGACATTGTGTATTCCCATTTCCAACCCTTCTGTGCGTACTCTACAGAAGGCATCAAAATAAAATTGCTTCCAAGAGGAAATTCCGCTCCGAAACCACCTTTCATCACAAGTTTTCCTTTCTCTTCACCTCTATCATTTGAACCTGTAATAAACGACATGCCGCCGCCGACCTTTACATTCCATGTCACTTGCGCATTTATATTAGATGCCGCCAACGAGATCAATGCGATAAGAAATAATTTTTTCATATTAGTAATTGTTTTTTTTGATTATTCTTTATTATTTATCTGCATATAGGTTTTGTATATTTGACATCGGAATATACAGATATGCCTCACACTTGATAGATTCATTCGGATTTAACGCCTCCTTGGCAGAACATGACATTACGAACAAATGTGAATACCCCAACTGCGGATTATCCGCATAAAGTGAAAATTCTATTATATCCGAATTCTGCTTGTTGAGTCCAAAATAAATCTTACATCCCTGTTTACGCAGATAATGTGTCAAAATCTCCGACCCTATTATCGCCTGTTCTTTTGAGAAATCCTGCTTCTTCACTGTTATCTCCACATTCTTCTTTCCGCCCTGTCCTGTCAACAGTTTATTACATATACTCTCCGCGGGATATCGTTTGTCATTTATCAACTTACATTTTCCGTTCGCCCCTACTATATAGTACGTACACGATGTTATATCATCCCTTAAATACGTATCACACTCGCTAACATATACAGTTTCTTTTCCATTCGTAAACCTCCTCTCCATCTTATCCACACTCTGTCGGGATGAAGCCTCTAACTGCACCCCCGCAGACTGCAATTCTTTCATATCTCTCAAGAAATTGCTTTCCAACTCCTTGTGCGTACTGTTTGATATCGTCTCATACTGTATCGGAAAGACTATCTCTGCAAGCGTCTGACCGCCATTAACCCACTTCACACGATATTTCCTACCGTCAACATTGTTTACTGAAATATCCGTAACACTATTTACATTCAGCAGGTCACTCCATTTACCCTTCACGAACTTCAAGTCCCTATACGTTAAAGGATTCTCCGATATAGCGAAGATATTGTCGAGCATCGCATACTCAAGGTAATTGTAAATAGGAGAAGGCTGAAGTTGCTTCATCTCTTTCGGGAACAAACTTATTCCGATGTTGCACACCTCATTTTTTTCCCCAACATAAACATATACCTTCTTTCCTTTGTAACTGAATGTCGACACTCCCGGTCCCACCTTGCTTATCTGCTCGTCTAATTTAAGAAATTTCACCGCACTCCTCATATTCTGCGAGCGATACCTTAACGTATCTCCACGCATGCTTACAGGTGTTTGCGCCATCAAAGACCAAACAGACAGCAACATTACATATAATGTAAAGATTTTGTTTCTCATATCAACATATACATATTATGGTAAGTGAGTAAGTGAAAGTTGCTCTCCCCTGACAAACAAGGGAAAAACGGAGCATAGCATAGCGGGGGGGGGGACCATTGAAGTAGCGTGCTACTCGACAGAACGAACTTCAGACTTGAACCGAGAAGAACCCGAAAGCTGACGAAACGTCATTGCGTCAGTCAAGCCTTACATAACGGTAGTAATTTTACAGCACCTCCCCTATAATCAATAAACATACGTGATGCGCAACAACAGTTCATACACGCTGCCACTCTCCAGTTTCTTGATTTTCTTCTTTGATTCATCCGAGAAATTAATCACCAATGGCTCAAACTCCTTGTTCTCTGAATATATTTCCATCTCCGTGGCGCCCTCCGCCAACCATACATAGTCGCGACCTTTTCTATTGAACGCCACATAATTCATCACAGGCTCCGGTATATAATCACCTCCATAACTTGCCTGATACTTAGCGATAGACACCTTTACCAATGCGCACAGATTTTGGTTATAATCTATTCTTTGATCAGTACGTGCGGCAATAGAACTACTTACTTTCTTAAAACTTACGACTTTCAGCACTGGTATTCCCGATACTACAGGCACCGTTGTCTCGGGGGCAACAGGAGATTCTACTTGTGCCGATTCTTCTTCTTCTGGCTCTCTATCGCCAGGGAGCATATCCTCCTCATGAATATACTTTACGGAAGTTTTCCCTATCCATGACCTCATTCCACTTTCTATCAAGGACAAGGCTATGCTGTCATATTTTTCTGTAGGAACATATATCGTGTCAACCTTATCCATGTTGCCGAAAGCGCCTTTCCCTATACGTTTTATCGTTGAAGGCAAAGAAACTTTCTTTAGTTTGTGGTACTCATAGAAAGCCCTCTTGTTTATCTCCTTTATACCTTCCTCCAAGTAAAGTTCCTCCACGCTGCAACTACTTCCGCTGATATAATTCCCTACATCCGTCACAGTATATATCTTCCCTTTCTTATCCATTGTCTGTGCAGGAACAACAACACTCTTTGCTCCACGCTCTTTCCAACCCGTTATGGTCACCGTATTACCTGAGTTCTCCGAGCACTTAAACGTTACGCCCTTGTATTTATAATTAAATGCGGATGCCATGTCCTCGCCAACTACAATGTTGCCAAGGAAACATAGAAGGAACACCAATATAATGGCATAATATGAATGTTTTTCTTTCATTAAATGATTTTTTTACTTTCATTTATTCAAACTTAAAATCCTTTACCGAAACCGAATCCTCTATATCCGTCCATTTTCTAACATGTATCATCGGTCTATCAGGGTTACTGAAATCCCACAACAAAAACAGGTGTCCGTCGTCCATATAGCGTCCGCCCTGTCTGTTTGCCGACGCCCACTTCTGGCGCAGATGTACTCCGAAATACTGTGGTTTGGCAGGATGCTGCTCTACCTTGATATCCGAGAATGTTACATTGATGAAACGAGCATTGGCAAACAGATATTTCAACTTACGCATGTACTCCTGTTTCGTCTGCACATTATACTTGATATACGTTGGTTTGTTCCAAAAGTCTTTCTCGTGAATATGGTTCTGCGTTTTCCTTACGACCTCACCCGTTATGATCAGCGCATTCTCACTGTAGATAGTGTTCAGCGCGTCCCAGTTCTTCTGTTCATAGAAAGACCTGAAACTCTCAAGATAGTTCAGAATCTGCAAGCGTTTATCCGTGGCTGCCTTGTCAGCACCAATGGGAATAAACCCTGTTGAAGTAATATCCTCTGGCTGCAGTATGACACGTACTATGCGTCCTGTATTATCAAAGTTCACTATCAGTTCCCGCTCCTTGTTTCCTTTGTAATCAGGAGTTGTCATCATCACAGGTATCCGCCTTACCTGATAGTTATTGCCCACCCTCAGACAGTTTTGCGACTGTTCCTCATCGGGCACGTTAAAATGTGACAGTTTGTCCCACAGCATAGTAAGACTTTTGGCTGCGTCTTCCGTTATTTCCACATCTCCATACGACAACTCCGTTGACGCCTTATCCGCAGCGTTTATTTGCGTCAACAGTCTCGATATATTATCCTCCGCCTTGCTCTTAAGCGTAACGCCATAATTCGCCCATGAGCGTGGCTCTATGGTCAGTCTAACCGCCAAGCAAGGACTCACCGTCAGCCACACAAGAATGAATGTCAAGACCCTATTAATTCTCTTTCTTCGCATACCTTTTTCTTCTTTTGTTTACTGTATAGGTATCTCTACAGGTGCTCCTCCCTCCTGCCGGAGCAAGTATCCTTGATAGATATTGCCAAGATATAACTCACAGTCGATAATCTTATCCCCCTTATACGCTGTTATGCCATTTCTCAGTTGTTTCGTCGTCTTCACGTCAACAGTGCCAAAGCCTGCAGGAGTGCCATTGGCATCCACCTTCCCATGCCATACTCCCCAGCCTATGTTCAATCCCTTTACCTTCTTTGGATGAACTGCGTCTGTTGTTGTACGTACCGCATATTCCGCTCCCTTATCCCTCTTCTTCTTCTCCGTCGTTACTTTTACTTCTTCTTTCCTCTCGCCTGTTTTTACTTCTTTTGGCGCCTTCCTTACAGTGTCAACAGCCAAAGTATCCTTTTCCTCGACCGTCATAACGCTATCCGTCTCTCGCGTCTTCTTTATGGTCTTTTCCGTCCCCATGCATTGTGGAAGCAGTAAGTTCAAGCCTACCAGTCCTACCGCTACGCCTGCCACGATGCCAAGGAGTATCTTTCCATGATAGTTTTTCCTCGACTTTGTGTCTTCCTCTATCAAGAGTGTCACATCGTCTCCGTCTGGCAATTCTCTTCCTTCGTCATTGTCGCGGTGTAACACGCGCAATATTTCCTCCACGCAATGAAACCTTTCCTTAGCCTCTTTTGCCAAACATTTTTTTACTAACGCCCTGGTGGCATCACTGATGTCATGTGGCAAGTGTTCATTGATGTACTCATCCGTAAGCAATGACGCACTCAGCGGTGCCTTGCCTGTCAACATAAAGAATGTCATGGCACCGAGAGCGTAAATATCCACTTCGGGTGCGAAATGGTCTATGCCACTATACTGTTCCTCGGGGGCGTAACCATCACTGCATGCCTTCTGTACCTTGTAGCACGGCTTACCACGTTTATCAAACTGTAACGATAGCCCGAAGTCTATTATCTTAGGGTTCCCACCAACCATCATTATGTTAGCAGGCTTCAGGTCGAGGTGCAGTCTCCTTTGGCTATGCAGGAAAGCCACAGCGTTCACTATTTTCCGCAACACCGTCAGTGCCTCTCGCTCTGGCAAGTTTTTCTTTTCTTCTACATACTTCTTCAGCGACGTGTCGCCAAGGTATTCCATTACGTAATAGCACGTGCCATTACCTTCAAACACTTCGTTTACCTTTACTATTCCACCATTGGCAACCATCGCGCAGAGAGCGTCCGCCTCTTTCTTGAAAGCCTTCTTTCCCTGCATGAACTTATCCTTCTGCATGGCGTTGACTACCACACGTCCGTCCTCGTCTCTCTCGCATATCGTCGGCATGAAGAACTCCTTTATGGCAACATCACCGGGAATGGTGATGTTGCCATGTCGTATCTCTACCTTCGCACGATACGTAACGCCGAAGCCTCCTGCACCTAATACGGAGACTATTTCGTAACGTTCGTCTGCGCTATGTAGAACTGCGCCTCTTTTCAGTGTGTTTATCATTGACGGCATTACTTATTTTTTAAGCACATATCTGTGGGACATTGCCATAGGCATTGCAACACTTACTTTTGGAATATTACTGCCATCAAACCAAAATATGCTATTCTTATCAGATGTCATGTACATTCCTGTCGTAGTGGTCTGTGTTGACTGATTTATGCCTGCCGCAGCAGGCAAAAGAAGATACTGTCCGCCTGAGCCTTCAAATTTGTAATACAGAATGCCATTTTTATCAGTGTATCTCGTGACAATAGTATAATCCACAAGTTCTTGAAACTGCGCTACTGTTGGCAACTCCCATCTGTCTCCCCATTTACAATCCGTACCATACGTATTTGTTCCATAGAACAAACCCTTATCTGCTGCAGTTTTATATAGCGTATAATCTGCGCCATAGTTATCATACGCCGCCCATTTTGTACCACTTGGCAAATCCAAGTCTACCCACATACAGTTCTCGTCTTCTTTCTCGTCAGTCTTATTTATACCTTGTTTACCTCGAGGGGTATACCCCGTTATCTGAAGATTTCCCCAACTAGCGTTAGTTAGTGTCGGGAAATTCGTATACCCACTTTTACCCTTAAGAAAACAGTCTGGTCTTTCTCTGTAAAACATATAGTCTCCAGATGATTCATCATA
Organism: Prevotella sp.; assembly: GCA_036844425.1. GTDB lineage: Bacteria > Bacteroidota > Bacteroidia > Bacteroidales > Bacteroidaceae > Prevotella. Next base: position 6,277 of record DAIUFT010000087.1, read on the forward strand.
TTTATTATTATTATTAACAATGTTGTATGTTACCCAGATATAATTATCAGCAGCTCTATATTGTTTTAGATTATAGGCATAACAATAGGGGATGTAACTATTATTTTGATTTATATAGTAACTTCTATAATATTTATCATTTAAGCCTAAGTCGGTAGATTCGTAATCGCGCAAATACAATCCATAAAGACATACTTCATACTTTTCTACATTTTTCTTTGAGAAGCCCGTCCTTGGGCATTGCGCATACAACCCACTACCATATACATAACCGTCATCATAATAAACACGCACACCTCGTGAGTCATCATACAATTGTTGCACATTAAAATCATGAACAGCCACTATATTATGTACAGTAAACGAATCTATTCCTGTCGGGATATTTTTAAACTTTAACCTCCCTCCCATTGGAGAAAGGTTTGCAGATATTGTCAGTGTATTTTTCCCAGTATTATAATAAAATTTACCAACACCTTGATATACAGCGTGGGTATTAGAAAACGCAAAATTGTCAGCACTGGCAGGCATACCTTCTATATATGTAATTCTTAAATTTCTGAACGCATTTTTATATAGTTTTTCTACTCCATCCTTAATACTTACAGACCAATCTTCTGTAGTATCGTTATACTCACCATATGCATTAACACCTCCTTCAAAAGCCAGATATATGACATCTCCATTCTTCCATACACTCTCCTCCGCTTCTTCAGCACGGGTTCCACCGTACACTTCCTTAGAGATATCTGCACGCATGGTTATCACTAACGGTGTCTTTACAGAGTCAGACATTACGTTCTGTTCTCTTGTGTCCGATATATTTTCGTAATCCTCAGAGCATGAAACCATGCTCTGAGAAACTACGACTGCAAACAAGGTGATAATTAACAATATCTTCTTCATATTATTTTATAATTCGTTTATAAATTGTATATCTCCTTTATATTTCTTTGTCTTCTTCAAAACCTTCAAGTCCTATTTGGACAAACTTTTGTCTTATTTGTGTTACATGTACTTTTACACTTAATGTCTGTCCATCGGTTAGGTCTGTAAGAGTTACTATCACATCGCCTTCTCTCTTTGACTGGTTTGTCATCTCTGTAACATTAATTGTAAATGTATTACTATTTTCATTTACAGAAATCCACTCTTCATCCGTTGAAATATTGTACTTTCCATCAGTTGTTATTGTAATAACTTCAGAAATTCCTCCGGCAGAAACCATCTCAACGTTGCTCACATTACATGACAACATACGCCCTGGCTGTTTGAAAGTATACATCCTTGTAGCAACAGCATTAGTGAACGTTATTTCGCCTGTACGCTCACTGATACTTGCATTATCGTCCACATTGACTTTTATCTCCGCTTCTCCTGTGCCAGACGTCTTATCTAAATGTAACCATTCATCCGTCGTTGACGCAGTCCAATCACCTTCAGACATCAAAGTCATAGTAACTGTCTTTGCATTAGAGTTCGTAAGTACCTCATCACACACAATCTTGATTAATTCTCCTTCTTGCGTCACTTCCACCTTTCTTGTGATTTCGCCAAAGCTGATTACTATAGTACCAGTCCTTGCGTCTATATGCCTATTAGGACTTGCAGTTACAATGATTTCCTCTGAAGAGGAACCACGATTTACTGATAAAGATAGCCAATCTTCACTTGTCGAAGCAGTCCATGAAGTATTGGTATTTATATTAAGTGTCTGCGTTCCCCCCATATCAGCAAAACTCATCTTACTTGGAGTAACCTCCCCCTGTATCTCCCTTGCCGTTTGCGATACATTTACTTCTTTTTTCACCGCTCCGCTGACTAAATATATTACTGCATTTCTCTCCTCATGCTTTGCATTAGGCTCCGCAGTTACTTTTATAGTACCGTTTCCTGTTCCTGAGGTAGTCGACAATCGTACCCAACTTACACTTGTTGAAGCAGTCCACGAACTTTCCGCCGTTACCTCTACATTCATCTCACCACCGTCTTTGGTAAAGAGAATGCTGCTCTTGTCTGTTTCAAGCATTCGCTTGTGCTGGGTAACAACTATGGAGTCAGAAGGACCAAACGACGGCTTGAAATATATCTTTCCCTCTCTATCCTCCGCAGTAGTATTAGCATCTACAGTGACTGTAATTGTCGTCTCCTCGTTTGCCGAACCACGCATTGGACTAACAGTGATAAATTCACTGGAAGAAGAAGCCGTCCAATTCACATTGGACTTATACGATATGTCGCCCGTAGATTGTACGGAACCGAATGTCAGTTTCTCGTGTGACTTCTCTGACGTAACTCCACGCTGCGTTACTGGTATCTCCAACTTCTTGTTTACGTCTTTCATTTCTATATAGACAAAGGCGTTACGATCTGCGCGTGCTTCATTTTGCAACGGTACTACTCTCATTGTATATGTTCCCTTTACACCAGTAATAGGTGATACACTTAACCATGATGCCCCTCCTATGGAAGCCTCCCAAGCATCTTCCGCAGTAAAACTTAAACTCTGACCATAGTCGTTGGGAGAGAACACCAGTTTCTCCGTAGTTGACGTCACATTCAACTCGCCCTGAACTACCGCCACGTTATTAAGCACTGTCTCTGTCCCCTTACGACGAAGCATTATATTGCCCGTCCTCTGCTGACCAGGGTTTTTGTCTACGTTAATTTTAAGTATTTCATTTGTGTATTTCGCGGGATGTAGCCAATCATCATTACAATACACCTCCCAATCCACGTTAGAGTCAAGCGTAATGGTGACAGAACCACTTTGTCCTGAGAAAGAGCACGAATTTTGATTCACAGAGATGTATGGCGTAGAGGCTTTCTGAACTACCATCACATTCTGCGAAAACTTATACGTGGACTCTATAGCGTCCACTCCTAACTCTACCATACGTGTATGGTCAACATCTGTGTTTGCGGTTGCGGTAAGGTTGACATCAGTTGTAGCATTGCCGCGTAATGGGTCAACGGTAAGCCAGTCGCAGGTTGATGGCTTGGTAACTGCCCACCTTACGTTCTCTGCCTCAATGCGGAATTTAGATGTTAGATTCTTATCAGCCTCAATACTCACTTGTGTCTCGTTTACCTTCAACTTCACATTTTGAGTAGGAGTCTGATTCTGGTTAATGTCCGTACCCGAGCCAGAACCGCTGTTCTCTGTCTGGCATGCTGCAAGAGATAGCAACAACAACGCCAAAACAGTATTGCATAATATGAATCTATTCATTGTTTTTTAAGATTTATGTTATTTTTACTTGTGATGTAACCTGTGTAACTATTAAGAAAAATCTTTCATTGTCATTCACCACTGCTCGCAATGGAAAAAACTCGGAGTTAAGAAATCCGAATACATGTAATTGTTGTTTTTAAAATGCTACTTTATGGTAAATAATAAGTTATCAATATAACACAAAAAAAGCGTGGAACACTGTCGCTGTTGTCTGTTCCACGTATCGAGGCTCTCGCATTGCCTAATCCTGAAGAACAAACAACGACAGTGCCCACGCTATACTATATATGCGCTCCGAAGGGGGGAACACACAAATATCATACCACTAAAATGATACAATAAGTGCATGCACATCCCTCCTACGGATGGATATAACGATATCCTGGACATCTACTCGTTGCCCTTGCTCAAGACAGGATTTTATGGAAAACTTTGCGAGAATTTTCGATACGTCTTAAACAGAGCGTCTTGTAAACGCCTTTATTATGTCTTAATACCTATATGATATCACACGGCTCGAAACTACTGGGATCTACTACGTGGGAATGACATGTAGGTTCTGTTGCAAATTTATCAATTTTAAATGAAAGATTAAAATTTTCACTATATTTTTTCATTTGAGACCTTGTTTTTTAACTTTTGTTTAATAATATGAGACTTCATGTAACTATTCATACCTATTTAAACTATGGAGTTGTATCAGCGCCTTCGACTGCTGATATTTGGTCAAAAGCACACGGATATCACTCTAACACGGATAAGTCTTTTCACGGATTTCGTGCCTACGCGGCACGGGGAAAGTTTGTATGCTCAGTCATTTCGTGGTATTATCTGTCGTTGATACTGGGCTGTAGCCTAATTATACATGATACTGGCTTTAGTGACGATAAAAAAACAACTTGGTACAATTTAACGGAGTGAATTTCATCGTATGTATCGTTTCCTTGTCATATTTTTTTGGATATTTTGAAGCCATTCATCAGTCACAATGCGTGGCATTGGTCAATGG
>DAIUFT010000088.1:0-10511 GCA_036844425.1 Prevotella sp.
GACCTCGAAAATAACCTCGAAATATAACAAAGGTAATTTATAGAACCACCCATAAGACATAACGTCGGTAGTTCTAAAAAAATACCACACGTTAAGTAAGAGAATACAATTAGGGCGTGATTGCAATGCAATCACGCCCTAATCATTTTATTGTTATTCTTGATAATACAAGGATTGTACACTAACGCATTTGTAAAATGATTTCCCCTATTTATGTTTGAATACTAACTTTTCCCCACCTTAAAACGTGAACTGTCCGCGGATAGGGTAGTGGTCAGATGCAGTAATGGATTGGTCCACCTTGAAGTTATATGGAGTAATGTCGCTGGTACACAGTGTGTTGTCAATGCGTACACGCATGGCGTAACGCGAGAAGGAATAGCCTGGTCCTGTAGCGGTTGCCTGATAACAGTCGGTAAGGTTGCGCGCTATGACATGGTGAGTGTACGACTGTGGAATATCGTTAAAGTCACCACAAACAATTATCGGAGTGCCACTATCGCCATGGTGGTGTCTGCGTATGAATGTGGCTACCGCCTCCACCTGTGGCACACGCTGGCGCGATGAGGCGAGCAACTGCTTGAAGGTACTCTTTGATACCTGTTTAATCTTCTTCTCGTTCTTGCCATGCACCATTTCCGAGAACTCCTGTCGTTGTTCTATTGACAGTCCTGTGCTCTGCAGGTGGTTATTGATAACGATGAGGTCGCGCCCATTTACGTTGAGCCAGTAGGCAGTACTGCCATTGCCGTTACTGCTGTGGGCGAGATGTTCCGTCTTCGTTATGGGGAAACGGCTGAAGATGGTCAGTTGGGCATGCGTGGTGTCGCTGTTCGTGGCAAAGTATTTATATTTCTTTTTCAGAATGCTGTCCACGTTCTCCGCAGGTGCACCGTTGATGCCACTTTCCTGCAGACAGATTATGTCAGCATTGCTATCCGCCAGATACTGTATTACCGCCATTCCCTTGTCGTTCTCCTCAGGCAGTGCGTCGCTTGTGCCCCAGTAGTGGGTGTTGTATGATATTATGGTCAGTGCGTCCTCAGGCACGTTCTGCTCTGCGTGGAACGGACAGTAAAGCGTTACGGGATGATATGCCAGCACAAGTGCGAGGAACGGTATGGCGAGGTGACGTTTGCTTGTAAAGACAGCGAGGACAATGGAACCTAACGTCAGCAGCAGGAAGAAGGGGAAGGCGTAGCCCGCCAGTGCCACGATGCCAAAGTTCACGGGGTTTAAAACGTAAGCATAGCCCGTGGCAAGCAAGCCAAGGGCTATGACGGTATGTATTACAATAAAGATTTTCTTCACTTTTTGTCAAACAGTTTCTTTTTTTCTTCCTCGGTAAGCGACTGGTAACCAGAGCGTCGTATTTTGTCGAGTATGCGGTCTATCTCGTCCTCTTTCTTTTTTGTGCGTGCGTTGTAGTCCCAGTCGGTCTGGTGGTTTGAGGTGGTGTTGTGACGTCCATAGTTAAGGTCATCGTCTTGCGTGTTGCGGTCAAGGTGCAGCCATCGTCTAATCCTTCCGAGTATGGTCTGCGACTTATCCTTAACCTCGTAGCCGTCCCATCCGTTGAATGAGGAACTGCTCTTTCGCCACATCTTTATCAGTAAGTAACCGAAGAGCATGCCTCCGAGGTGTGCCACGTGAGCGACGCCATCTCCCCTTTGTCCCATAGCCATGAGTAGTTCGAGGGCGGCGTAACCACATACGAACCATTTAGCCTTGATAGGTATAGGCAGTGGGAATACGAACATACGCTGTTCAGGGAATGTCATGCCGAATGCGAGGAGCACACCGTATATAGATCCTGATGCTCCCACGGTGGTCATACCGTTGAGAGCGTTCTTGTCAAGGGCAGAGAGGTGCATGAGGTCAGAAAGCGTTCCGCCATATTCGGCTATCATGGAATAGACCTGAACAACCTGTGAGAGTTCCTGGCAGAGCGCGGCACCCAGTCCGCAGACAAGGTAATATATTAGGAAGCGTTTCTCGCCGAATGTGCGTTCGATGACGCTGCCGAACATCCACAGTGCGAACATGTTGAAGAAGAGGTGCATGAACGACGCGTGCATGAACATGTACGTCAGCAACTGATATATCTGGAAGTGGGAGGCCTGCAGGTAATGTAAGCCGAAGACGCTGTTAAGGTCTATCCCCCTGCTCTGTAGTACATAGTATGCCAAGTAGCATATTGTGTTGATAATAAGCAGGTTCTTTGTAATTGGCGGCATTGGGCGCATAAGTCTTTCTTGTTTTTTATGCAAAAGTACGAAATTGCGTTAAGAATTAAGAATTAAGAACAAAAAATTATGATTACTTAAGCAACTCTAACGTTTTGCGAAAGAGTTTACTTCATGAAGTTCGTAATCTCTGTTTTCAGTGTTTCAGTGTTTCCACATTTCAGTGTGCTGTCAGCCATGAGCCATATGTTGTCGGCTATGCGCAGTGCAGCGTCAAGGTCGTGTGTGGACAGCAGTACGGTTTTGCCTTGTTCTTGGCACAGTTGTTTCAGTGTGCGCATGGTAGCAATCTTCGATGGGTAGTCCAAGAAGGCGGTAGGCTCATCGAGTATTATCAATGGTGTTTGTTGTGTCAGTGCTTTGGCTATCATAACCTTTTGTCGTTCGCCATCGCTTAGTGCGGTCATGGAGTTATTGGCGAGGAGTGTGATGCCAGTCATTTCCATGGCCTGTTCGATGATGTCGTTGTCCTTGCTCGACAGTCTTCCCCAGAAGCCCGTGTATGGTGAGCGTCCCATGGCCACCATGTCTCTAACAGTCATGTTGCCAGGTGCAGTACGTTCAGTCAGCACAACTCCAATGGCTTTCGCTCTTTGTTGCGGTGAGAGTGTAGCAATGTCGGTAGGGTGGGGCAGGTCGATGGTTATTGTGCCGCTGAGAGGCGGCAGGAATGTTGCCACGGTGCGCAGCAGTGTTGACTTTCCCGTGCCGTTGCTGCCTATGAGACATGTGAAGGCTCCCCGTTCCAGATGGGCGGAGAGGTGACGCGCCACAGTCTTGGTGCGGTAGCCTATGGATATGTCGTTGAGGGAAAGCATGATTTTAATTATGAATAAGGTCCTGTACAGGCATGTTACGTCCTACTATCTTTCCGTTTTTAATTTTCAGGTTATATGGAACGGTTGTGATGCCGAGGTCTTTCACGATTGGTGAGTCCCACATCATGCCGTCGCATACGGTTGTCAGCGACTCTGCGTCGTTGCCTTTCAGCGACTGTCGGCATTGCTTAGGGTCTGCATCGAGACAGATGGTCAACACGTTGTCTATGCGTGCGGAGTCAACTGCATACTGTTTGTTTGTTGCCAGTTGTCGCAGTGTGTTACAACTTTCGAAACTCCATGTGGTCCATACGCATACCACGGTGGTGCCTTTTAGCATGGCTCCGTTAGTTACGGGTTTGCCGTTAATATCCTTGGCGGTAAAGCGTGGCAGTGGGTCACCAATGTTAATGGCTCTCAGTTTCTCAACATCGTGGTACATTCTTGAGAGTATCAGTCCTGTGCCGCTGCTGCGTTCGTCAGCGTTCATGGCGTTGTACATGGTTCTGAGCAAAGTCTGCGCTTTCTTCATGTCGGGGTTGTCGGTGAGCATGAAGTAGTGACGCACGAGCCACAGTGAGATGATGGATTTAGGGTTGTCCTTCACGAAGAGTTCTGCGTGTTTCTTCATTTCGGGTGGTGACAGTTTATCACAGTTCTTTCGCCATTCCGTAAACTGCTTGTTGTCGTCTGTGCCCTTAATCTCCATTGTCTTCAGGTGTGCCGCATTAGCCTCTATGGATATGCTTGCCCCAGGTTTTACGAATACTGGCATGACGGCGAAGTTAGGGAATACGATTACCACTGTGCCTTCGTGTGCTATCTCCTTCTCGTATGTGAAGCGTCCTCCCGCCACGTTGATGGTGTCGATGCCGTTGATAATGCCGTCTGGCGAATATACGTAGAAGTTTGCTTGGTTCATGTTCAGGAACCTTGCGTCGATTTTAAAGCCATTGCTGTTAGAGGAGCATGCGGACAGTATAAAAGCAAGAATAGTCACGGCAAGTGTTGTTGCCATGACTATTCTGTGTTTAATGAGATGTTTCATCAGCATTAATTTGTCTGTTATAAAGTGCCGCGAGCGGGACTCGAACCCGCACGACCGTTTCGGGTCAAGGGATTTTAAGTCCCTCGTGTCTACCAATTCCACCATTGCGGCAGCCGTAAAAGTGATGCAAAGGTAGTTATTTTGTATGGAATATACAAAGATTTTACATTATTTAACGAGAGAGGGGGTGTTAATCAAAGATGTGGAGGTTAAACTTCAGTCCTGTCTTCAGTGCTTCCCCTTTTATATATGATGTGAAGAAACTGATGTCGAGCAGTTCGTTGCTTAGTCCGTAGCCGAATTCGAGGTATGGTACGAGCCCTTCCGTAAGGAGTGCGTTGATGTAGAGGCGTTCTGCACGTATTACGCGTGTGCTGATATTGCCAAGAAGCAGCATGGGGCTTTCTATCACGGCGTGTCCGCGCAGGTAGTGGTAACTGTTGTTGTAGTATTTCTGGTCGAGCAATTGGAAGACGCCGCTACGGTCATCATCCCAGTTGTAGGCAGTGATACCATTGTTGAAGAATTCGTATTGCACGAAGTCAGCGTGTTTTTTGTTAGTGAACATGCCCCCTCCAGCCTTCCATATCAGTCGGTGTACAGGTGTCAGTTGTTTTCCTCCTGTAGCCATGAATTCCCATCTTTCGTAAGAGTTTGTGCTCCCCAGGAATCCGTTGATGCCCCGTTCGTAGTTCAGCAGGAACGTTGGCCACATGCTTTCCGTGCGCACCTTGCGCTGTCCTATGCGGTAGTAGTACTGTTTGGGCGTGTATGTCAGTGTCATTCTTGGTGAGAAGTCGCGGTAGCGGTCGCGCAGTTGCAGTTCTGCACTGTGTTCCTTAGCGTAGCCCTTCGGTCGGCGGTGGTGCATAACGATTCCGATTGAAAGGTCCATGCCGTTGATAATCTCGCGGCTGGCGTCGAGATGCGTGTAGAAATCAGTAAAGTCGAGTGCTCCTATGGTTTCGTTTCCTTCGCTGTCCTTATTGTTGTAGAGTAGCATTTCGTTGTTAGCATTGATGCTTTGCATTCCTGCTTCGAAGGCAATCATGCCGTTATGGCGTGGCATTAGCATGAGTTCGCTTCTCAGTCGTCCTGTTGGTTCGCTTCGTTTGAAGGAATATGCCACCCTTGGCACTATGCTCCATCGTCTGCCGTTTGACATGTAGTGAGTGTATTCCAGGTCCTGTCGGTACGTAATGCCGCGGTAGCCAGTGTATCCCACGGACGGTGAGAGTATTCGCAGGCTGCTGTAACTGTTTCTCATCAGGTCGTAGTCGTTAAAGAAGAACTCTCCCACGCTGCCCAGTTGTTTAATCCATCGTGGTGTGCCGCGGTGTGTCGCGATGGTAGAATCGCCCTGTGTGGTATTTCTGTTCGTGCCATCGCCTTCGTCGTAGAACGCCTTGTCGCGAGGAGTCAATGGCAGAGGTCGGTGGTAGGCAATGTATGTCGAGTCGTACTTAGGCTGTGTTGTGTCGAGTGCAAGTGTGTATCGTGGTGTGAGGTCATACTTGTCCGTTATGTTCTCAGGTCGAAAGAATTTGTGTCTTATTACGTTGTAGTTGTGTGTGTAAACGGTGCTGCCGGTGAAGGTGTTGCCATAGTACCAGTAGTCGTAGTCCATGCTGATACGTTTAGGCCAGTAGCGTTTGTCGCCAGTATTGCCCATCACCACGTGTTCACGGAATGAAATAAAGTTATACCTTCCGCTGAAGGTGATGCTTTGTATGTAGTCTTTTTGCAGGTCGTAGACGAATGTGCCGTTGACCAGTTGCATGTTGCGTCGTTTGCGTCGAAAGGAGAAGAAAACCCTGTTGCCCTTTATCGAGTCGCATGAGTATCGGTAGTATATGATATTCTTGCGGTGTAGCGGTGACAGCAGATGGTCTCCGAGGAGGTATGCGCCGTGCAGGGTGACGTTAAAGAAGTTCATGATGTAGCCATGCGACACATCGTAACCTGGCACCGAACCGTATGTATGTCGCAGTTTGCGCGTTAGCGTGTTAGGGCTATAGAACTCCACGTCGCCCATGTCCTCGGTCAAGATGTCCTTTCCGTCCTTCATGTAGAAGCGGCGGTTAGGGTTAGAGAGTATGACAAGGTTTTTTCGGTTTAGCCTTACCGCTCCTCGGTAGTAGTACGTACCGCTATAGTACCATGGTTTGTCGTTGAGAGTATCGGTAAGGGCGAAGACGCTCTGCAATAACTCACTGCGCCCCTTTGCGTTGCACGTCAGTACAACGCAAAGGGGCAGCAGCAGAGTTATGAGAAAGCGGTTGTAAGGCATAATTCATAGGTGAAATTAAAAATTAAAAGTTAAAAATTAAAAGTTAAAAATTATGATTACTGTTATTTGCTATCTTACCTTTACAGTTAATCTGCTATCTTACCTTTACAGTTAATCTGCTATCAGACCTTTATAGTTAATCTGCTATCTTACCTTTACAGTTAATCTGCTATCAGACCTTTATAGTTAATCTGCTGTCTTACCTTTACAGTTAATCTGCTATCAGACTGTTACAGTTAATTTGCTGTCAGACCTTTATAGTTAATCTGCTGTCAGACTGTTACAGTTTAGGAATAACAACTGTACATGGTAATCATAATTTTTAATTATTAATTATTAATTTTTAATTTCTCGAGTCAGTTCTTCCACCAGAGGCATCACCACCTTCTTCAGCACCTTTTCGTTGAGGCGATGCTCTCCCTCAAAGCGTGTGCAGTTAGGGTAGTGCTTATGGAAGAGGTCGTAGGTGTGACATACAGGGTCGTTGATTCCGAACAGTCCATAGACGTCCTCCTTATCCTCCTTGGTGAGGTTCTTAAACTGCTGGCGCTCCACCTGGTTGTGGTGCTGAATGATGTCGCGCGTAATTTTGAATGTCTTCTGATGGTCCTTGCGGCCGTTGAAGAACTTGTGTTCGCCCGTTTTCAGCACTCCGCTCATTGTCGACATGTTGACGGCGGGGTTAACGCAGATGCGCTTAAAGCCATGCATCTGGTGGGCATACATGCCGCCCATGCTGGTGCCGATGACGAGGTCGGGCTGTTCCTGCTGGCATAGGTCGCGCAGGTAGGGCAGTGCCTCCAGTGGGTCAACGGGAATGTCGGGGGCTATTACCTCGGCATCTGGTAAAAGTTTGCGCAGCAACTCTACGGTGCCGCTGGCTCCTGATGAGCCGAATCCATGAAAGTAAACTATCTTCATTGTTGTTTTGTTGTTTTGTCGTTTTGTTGTTTGGTTGTTTTGTCGTTTAGTAATTTCGCTTTTTGCTCTGCAGCGTGAATGTAACGGGTAGGCTGTACTTTGCTCTTACGGGCTTTCCGTTCTCCATGGCAGGTGTCCACTTAGGCATGGTGGAGATTACGCGCACCGCCTCCTTGTCAAGTGATGGGTGTACGGATTTTGCCACTTTCACATCGCTTATAGAGCCGTCTTTCTCTACTATAAACGTACATACCACCCTGCCACTAATACCATATATTTCTGCGCCACGAGGGTATTTAATGTTTTTATTGAGATATTTCAGTAATGCTTCCGTGCCGCCAGGAAACTTTGCGAAGGTGTCAAAAGACTGGTTCGTAGGTGACGTTTTGCTTGTCTTCACCTTCTTTGTTGGCAGACTGAACGTTATGGGCAGCGTAAACTTCATTCTTACGCTTTTTCCTTCATGTCGTGCTGGAATCCACCCCTTCTGCATATTCACCACTCGCAGTGCCTCTTTGTCAAGCGTAGGGTGTACGCGCTGCACTATTTCTGCATCGCTCACTGTGCCGTCTGTGTTAACGATAAACGAACATATAACTCTGCCCGATATGTTCTGCTCCTGAGCCTCCACCGGGTATTTTATGTTTTCTGAAAGAAACTGCATCAGTGCCTGTATTCCTCCAGGATATTCAGCCATGCTGTCAGGAGTCAGATACACGACAGAACCGTCTTTCAAGGTCTGCGTTTGCGGAATCTTTACCGTATTATTGGTTTGCGCCATGGCAGTCATGCTGGTTATGGCGAGGAACAATAGTAAAATAAGATGTTTCATGCTATGTAGTTTTTTTGTTGCCAATGCAAAATTAATAAAAAATCTTGTATGCGCAACGTTTTTTGCTATCATTATCTAAAATCATATCGTGAATGAATACTTAAATTGACTCCTTTGGATAATTTACTGAATGAATTATAAAATATGAGGAGTTTTTCCTTAGAAACAATGTGATTTGAGTTTTTTTTCGTACCTTTGCATAACGTTATGTAAAACCTAAACCAACAACGTTAGGGACAAACAGAATAATTATTAACCAAACAATAGAACATGAATCTACGCAAGACCTCATTGGCAATGCTCATGATGGCATCGGCTCTCAGCATGAATGCCCAGAAGAGCATGACCGCACCACAGGGCGGTAAGCAAATCAGTGACGAACTCATAGGTATCTTCTTCGAGGATATCAGTTCTTCCGCAGACGGTGGACTGTATGCGGAACTGTTGCAGAACGGTGCTTTCGAGTTTAATATCTCGGAGCGCGACGGTTGGGGACCAAGTACCGCATGGCGCGTGATACGCCCTGGCCACTCTCTCGGCATGATAGAGTCGCTACAGGCAGACCCTCTGAACGAGAATAACAAAAACTACATGCGCCTTCACGTGGAGCGCACAAGGGAGTTTGATGACTATGACGGCTGGAAGGGCTTTGGCTTGGAGAACAACGGCTTCGATGGCATAACGGTGAAGAAGGACGGTAAGTACGACTTCTCTTTCTTCGCTCGTAATGTGGACAAGACGGCGAAGAAGGTACGCGTGGCACTCGTCGTTCCAGGCAAAGAGAAGAAGGTCCTTGCCGAGAACACCTTTGCCATAGACGCTGACAAGTGGACGAAATACGCCTGCACACTACAGGTTAACGCTGACTGCAAGAACGCTTCGCTGCAGATTCTCGTGCTCGAAAACGGTGTGATGGACGTTGACGCCTTCTCGCTCATGCCACAAGATACCTACAAGGGACACGGTCTGCGCCGCGACCTCGCAGAGGCTCTCGAGGCACTCCATCCTAAGTTTCTGCGTTTCCCAGGCGGATGCGTGGTACATGGTGGCGGTGACGGATTCTGGAATACATACCGCTGGAAGACCACCCTCGGTCCGAAGGAACAGCGCCGACAACTGAAGAACACATGGGGCTACCACCAGTCAGTGGGCTTGGGCTACTATGAGTACTTCCAGATGTGTGAGGATATGAACATGCAACCACTGCCTATCCTGCCTTGTGGCGTAAGTTGCCAGGGCACAAACGGTGGTTGGGCTATGTGGCCAAAGCAGGCACAGGATGTCGTTCCGATGAGCGAGATGGACGAATGGGTACAGGATGCCCTCGACCTCATAGAGTGGGCTAACGGCGATGTCACCACAAAGTGGGGCAAGGTGCGTGCAGAGGCTGGACACCCAAAGCCGTTCAACTTGAAGTACCTCGGCATTGGCAACGAGGAGAAGATATCTCCAGAGTTCGCAGAGAGATTTAAGTATATGTACGAAAAGGTGCATAAGGCACACCCTGAGATTATCATCGTAGGCACCGCAGGCCCTGGTTCGCATCCTGGCAACCCTGACTATGAGAACGGTTGGAAACTGGCAGACGAACTCGGAATGCCTATCATCGACGAGCACTACTACGAGCCATACACCTATTTCGAGACCAGTCGTCAGTACGACAAATACCCTCGCGACCGCAAGACGAAGGTATATCTCGGCGAATACGCTTCAAAGGACAAGAAACTGCGTGACGCCCTGGCTGAGGCTCTGTATCTGTTGCACGTGGAGCGCAACGCTGACGTGGTGACCATGACCAGTTATGCACCGCTCTTCGCACGCAAGAACGCTACCAACTGGAATCCAGACCTGATATACTTTGACAACGAACGCCCATACCTCACCTGCAGTTACTACGTGCAGCAGATGTTCGGCAAGTCGTCAGGCAACTACTATTACGGCGACTGCGTGAAGTTCCAGGGCGAGCAGACCAACCTGCAGGAGCAGTCAGTGGTGCTCAACACCAAGACACGCAAACTCTATGTTAAGGTATGTAACGCTTCTGGCGACACTAAGAAGATAAACCTCGACCTCTCACGCTTCAAGGGCATGAAGACCATGGCGGTGAAGACAACCGTGACGGGCAAGCCAGAGAGCGAGAATAACTTCGACAAGCAGCAGGTGGTTCCTATCGTAGAATACGCTAAGATGAGCAAGAAGATGACGGTAGATGTGCTGCCTTACTCATTCGTGATGTATGAGATAAACTTGTAAAACCATTCTCCCCTCCCTCCTCACAAGGGGGGAGGGGTTGTTTTTTTTTTATTATGAAATATCCATGAGCTAAAAAAAACTCGCCAAAGCGAATGTAAATTGG
>DAIUFT010000089.1:0-10282 GCA_036844425.1 Prevotella sp.
ATGTTTTTGGGTTAGCGTCTGCACAGCTTCCCCACAGGGTTTGTCGGCTGCGCCACTATTATGGGGAAAAAAAGTGATTGGTTAGAATACAAAAAAGTACTTGATAGTCACAATATTCATACTTTATACCATTTTACAGACAGAGATAACCTTGCGTCAATAATTAATAATGGTGGTTTATATTCTTGGAGTGACTGTGAGGATAAAGGTATAAAAATTTCAAAACCTGGTGGTGGAGGTCCTGGTTCATTATCTTGGAAATTGGATTTACATAAGGGATTGGAACATTATGTAAGGTTAAGTTTTACTCGTAATCATCCTATGATGTATGTTGCTATGAATGAACAGCGTATATCAAATCCTGTTATTCTTGAGATAAATACAGATGTACTATTTGAAGATGGTGTGAAATATGCAAATATGAATGCAACAAGGAATGATGTTAAAATAGGAGATAATCTTGAATCATTTAAATCTATTCATTTTGATACTGTAAAAGCAAGAAATCATTTTGATTTAGATGAAGATGAACAGCCTTTTTATCAAGCAGAAGTTCTTGTTAATCATTTTATACCTTTGTCAAGTATAAAAAATATAGGTAATTTTGGTTTGTCTGTACCAAATCAACCACAATCTTTACAGAGTAAGAATGCTTATACTGCAAGAATAGATAGAGAACATCCTACAGCCTTTATATTCTTAGTTGATCATAGTGTATCAATGGATAGAGTAACGAAATATAATGGAGAGAGTATGACTCTTTCGGAGGCAGTGTCGCGTATAGTAAATAGCCAAATAAACGAACTTGTAGAACGTTGTGTGAAGAATAATGAAACAAGACATTATTTTGATATAGCCGTAATAGGGTATGGAGAAGAGGCTTACAGTGCTTGGAACGGCACTTTAGAAGGTAAGGATTTTGTTACGCCTGAGGAGATTCGTAATAATCCATATAAAAAAATAAAGATAGAAGAGGAGGTAAGAACAAGAAAAGGTATAACAAGAAAAGAAGTTGAGAAAAAACAATGGATGGTGGCTCGACATGATGGTAGTTGGACTCATATGAATAAGGCATTTAGACGAGCACAGAGTCTTTTGGAGGACTGGTTAGATAAACACCAAAATAAGGATTGTTATCCTCCTACCATAATAAATATTACAGATGGAGAATATAATGGTACTTCTGATGATGAAATGATACAATTGTCAAATCAGTTAAAGTCGATGTTTACTAATGACGGTAATGTACTATTGTTTAATGTTCATGTTGTACCATTCAATGAAGAGTCTGTAGTCTTTCCTTCTGAAATAAGTCAACTTAGTGGAAATGAGTATGGTAAGAGACTCTTTACGATGTCAAGCCTTTTGCCATTAAATTATAATGATCAAATAAAACAATTATTTAATGTTGATATTGATTCTAATGTACGTTATCATGCAATGGGAGTCAATGCAGGTATGGAACGTTTGGTTAAAATGATGAGAATAGGTACTTTAAGTAGTACGTTAGTTGTTAATCAATCATAGACATTGTTATGAGTAAAGGGCAAACTTTAGCAAAGTTCACAGATAGTATACCTAATGAGGATTCAATGCGCCTTGAAGAAAATTTCGTTGCAATATCTGATGGTGCAGGAGGCTGTGGTGTGTTTGCGAATGAATGGTCCAAATATTTAGTAGAAAAACTTAATTCAAAAGAGCCTATAGAAAATTACGAAGATTTGGATAGGTGGGTAGATAAAATATGGGAAGAATTTTATGATGAGCATGAAAGAATAGCAAAAAAGAATGACGGAATATTTCAAAGTAAATTTTATTCAGAGGGTTCATGTGCTACAATAGCTGCTATATGGAAGGTTTCTGCATCTGAATATAAATGGATGGTATATGGAGATAGTGTGGTATTTCATTATAGTATGGATACTGGATGCTTGGAGTATAGTATAGAATCACTGGGAGATTTTATGAATCCACCATATCTGATAAGTTGTAAAGATCCTCTTACACCTGAAGGATTTAAATGTGGAACATTCAAAACAAATGATCATTCAGTAATATTTGTGTGTAGTGATGCATTGTCACATTTCGTGTTGATGATGTATATGGTTTTTAATCAAGATAAATATATTGAAGAAATAGAACGAATATCTAAGGAACAAACCGTTACTGCAGCATTGCTAAATATAGCTCGTACAATTGATGGTTGGACTTTTGATAATGTTGTAGATTGGTTAAAAGATGCAGTGTCATCAGAATATGAATTTAACAAATTTATAATAGGAATGTATAAAAAGGGACTTATAGATATTGATGATTATACTTTAGTATTTATAAAACAGTAATTAATAATAATATGCAGTATCCACTTATATCAGAGTATGTAAAGGCTATTATTGACTCATCGGAAAATCTAGATGAGTTAAATAATTTAAAACCTATCATGGATAGTAATGGAGAACCACTACACAGTAGTGGAGCTTATGCCGTGGTATTTAAGATGATAGATGAGGATACTGGAGAAATATATGCTTTAAAGTGTTTTACTGAAGATCAAATTGATAGGGACAAGGCTTATGATAAGATCTCTGAGGAAATAGAGCATATAAGTCATGAATATATCATTAATGTTCATTATTATGAAAAAGAATTATTTGTAGATAGTTCGTGTACGTTAGAATCAGAGTTCCCCGTATTGTTAATGGATTGGGTTGATGGTGTAACAATGGACGAATATATATTGTTACACTATAAAAATAAGGAAAAAATGGAATGGCTGACATATAATTTCTGTGAAATGGCAGCATGGTTACATTATCAGAATTTTGCACATGGTGACATTAAACCAGATAATATAATGGTTAAAGCAGATGGGAAATTGTTGCTTATTGATTATGACGGTATGTATGTGCCAAAAATGAAGGGAATGAAGTCACCTACATTGGGGTCTAAGGATTTTGCTCATCCATTAAGAACAATAGATGATTTTAATGAATATATAGATGATTTTTCTTTAGCATCAATATCATTGTCGTTAAGGGCTATTACATTGGATTTTAACTTATACAATGAATATGGAACGTCAGATGGAATGTTACTGAGAAAAGATGATTATCTTAATCCAGGTAAAAGTGTAATTTTCAAAAAACTATGTAGTTATTTGGATGATACTGAACTGTGTAAACTATATGGTAACTTTTTCCTTGCTTTTTCTCAAAAGAATTTAGCGTTACATTCTTTCCATAATTTTTGTATAACAAAACCAAATTGAATATAAATGGTACAATATCCAACAATATCAGAATATGTTAATGCTATAAAGAATTCTGCAGACAACTTTGATAAGTTAGTTCATTTAAAACCTGAATTAGATAATCAAGGTGATCCGGCAAGAAGTTCGGGCGGTTTTGCTGTCGTTTTCAAAATGAGGGATGAAGACACAGGACAATTATATGCAATAAAATGTTTTACAGAAGAACAAGAAAATAGAGCAAAGGCATATGAGGAAATAACTAAAGAACTACGAAAGTATAAATCTCCTTATTTGTTAGATGTAGAATATCTTCCTAAAGAATTATTTGTGGATACCGCTATGTCCAAAGAAACAGAATTTCCTGTTTTGAAAATGAATTGGGTAGATGGTGATACAATGGAGGTGTATATAACCAAAAATCATAAGGATATTGATGCAATAAAGAAAATATATCAAAAATTTTGTGATTTAGCTTTATGGTTACGTACAAAGAATATTGCTCATGGTGATATAAAGCCTGACAATATAATGATAAGGTCATCAGATGGCCAATTGGTATTAGTAGATTATGATGGCATGTATGTGCCATCGCTATCTGGAAGCAAGTCTCCAACGATAGGAACAAAGGGCTTTTCTCATCCACTTCGTGCAGATAAGGATTTTGATGCGAATATAGATGATTTTGCTTTGGCTAGTATGTCTATTTCGCTTTTGGCAATGTCAGAGAATGCTGATATTTATGACGAGTATGGAAGTAAGGATAGATTACTTTTTTCTGATGAAGATTACAGGGATTTTTCTAACTCTAATATTTATAAAAGGTTATATTCATTAGGAGGTGTATATCCAACGTTATTAAATCTGTTTGATCAGTGTTTAAAGTCTAATTCTTCATCAAATAAAGATATTTATGATAGGATATTTGATTTGCAAACAAAAGCACCAGAAATAGTGTGTTTTGAAAAAAAAGAAGGAAAAGATGTTTACGTTGATGATGAGATAAATCTTCATTGGGAAGTAAAAAATGCGATACAAGTATTCTTAAATGGTAAGGATGTTTCAAATAAATCATTTTATAAAGTAAAAATATCAGATGCAACATCATATGAATTAAGGGTAACAAATGGCTTAAGGGAAACGATTGAAATATGCAATATAACCCCTTTGCCAAAGCCAAAAATCTCAATAAAGTTATCTTCTTCTAAGTTGAGAAAAGGTAAAGAAAAGAATGTAGAGATAATATGGGACATAAAAAATGTCTCTAATGCTTCTTTGTGTGTCGGTAATGAAAAAGAAGTAATTTCTCTTAATGGCAAAAAAAGTATAGAGATAACATCTTCAACGGAAATAGCAATAGAGGTAATAGGACTTGATAATACACGAAAATTCAATAAAAGAAAAAATATATATGTGTTCAATGAATCTATTGTAAATTTTTCTGCAGATAAGAGATATAGTCTTCCTCGCGTTCCTGTCAAATTATCTTGGAATGTACAGTATGCTAAAAAAATTGAGATAGAAAATTTTGGCGAAGTAGATAAAGTAGGTGAAAAAATAGTAGAACCGAGTGAAAATACTACGTATGTGTTAATAGTAACAGATTCTTTTGGTGTTCGTAGGTATAATGTAAATATCGAAATGTTACCTCTGCCAACTGTAAAAATATTAAAAATACCAACTCCAGATCTTACTACGAAATCTGTTTTTAATATAAAAATGGATAGACCTACTTATGTTCCGTCATTACCACAAATAGACGTTATGGGAGTGAAACTAAATATTCCCAATATAGTAGGTTTAGAAAGTAATGGATTAAAAGTGGAACTTTCTGAGGAAATGTTAAATCATATTAGCTTTAGGAATGATATCAAAAGTTTATATCATTATATAAAAGAAAAAATAAAAAATAAAATAAACTATGAATAGTAAAAATCAATCATCAATCTATGACAGCGAGAAACTTATAAAATGGGGTGGACTGCTGAATGAGTTTTTATGGATTTGTGCTGGTGCAGATAGAAAAGTACTAAGGCAATGTCCTACTGATTATGCAAAATATGCAGGTATAGGAGGAACTATTCTTTTTACAGCATTGATGGCAATGTTGTCTGGTGGATATGCTCTATATTCTGTATTTGATAATGAGTATACAGCACTTGGCTTTGGTTTTTTCTGGGGACTTCTTATATTTAATCTTGATAGATTCATTGTAAATACAATGTATTCAGATGGAAAAGTGACAATTAGTTGGATGGAATTTACGTCTGGACTTCCAAGAATAATAATGGCTATATTCTTGGGTATAGTTATTTCTACTCCTCTTGAACTTAAAATATTTGAGGATGCAATAGATATTAGAATAGAACAAGATAAGGATATGCTTCTGAATGAGAAAATAGGAGGAACAATACAAAAGAGGGATTCTATTGCTCAAAAACGTGATGAAATAATGAATGGAGTTACTATGTTTGACACACAAATTGTAACAAGTAGTAGTACTACCAATTCTATTCTTTCTGAAATAAATAATTTGACAAAAAAGTTGAATAATATTAATTCTAAGATAAATGAATGTACAAACAAAATTAAATCATTAGAAAAAAAACTAGGTGTTAGTAAATCTGGAATAAATAATAGCAAACTTAATGAGTGGTATAACAAGCGTACTTCACTAAAATCTCAAAAAAGAACTTTGGAAGTGAGACTTAGGGAAAAAGATGGAGAAGTAGCAGCTTCAGATGCTAATCTTAGAGAATTAATGAATAGTAAACAAATAGAAACAAGAAATGAAACTGCAAGATTAAAGCGTGAAATGGATTCTTTGAATAATGTAATAAATGATGCAAATGTAAGACATAAAGATTGGAGCGAACAAGATATAAAGACAAAAGGATCTTTTAGAGATAAATTAGATGTTGAATATAAAGGTTTTCAAGCAAAACTAAAAGCCTTTAATGAGTTAAAAGAAGAGAGCGCTTCAACAAATATTGCTTCCTTATTTATTATGTTGCTTTTTATAGTTATAGAAACTGCTCCAACTTTTTTCAAAATGATGATAGCATCTGGACCATATGATGATCTTTTACGAGCAGAAATGCACAGGGTTAAAGTATTGTCAGATAAAAGAATTTCAGATGTAAATGATGAAGTAAATACTATGGTGCAAATCTCAGTAGAAAAGAATAAGGAGAGATTGGAAGCAGAATTAGCAGCAAATAAAATTGTAATGGAAAAATTGGCTAAAGCCCAAGCAGAACTTGTAGAAAAAGCAATAGAAGATTGGCGTGAGAAAGAATTGGATAAAATAAAAAATAATCCATCAGACTATATAAAGGTTAGTACTCCGCAATCATAAATTTGCAGGTAATGTGCAGTGTCCGTAGGCACTGTTGTGATGCTACGTAGTGTGCAGATAGGCGACATTACCCTTGAAAACGTAGAGGCTACAGTAGTTGACAACATCAACGCCCCCCTCCTGCTCGGACAGACAGCACTGGCAAAGTTCGGTAAGGTGACGATAGACTACAATTCTAATACTATAGAATTCAATTAGTGAATGCTTATGAACAAAGTTATCTGAACCTAAATGAACTGAAATAAATTTGCAGGTAAAGGATTAATAAGTTAACTTTGCCTCGTAAATATACTATAAATGCTAACCTGTATGAGAAAGAGAATATTTTTATATTGATTTTATTACTGATGTCGGCAAAAGCCTTAATAGTTGTTCAACTTATAAAAACTAAATGGTATGAGTATGGAATTAAAAAATGACAAAGAGAATTCTTATACACCTCGTGTAAAACAAAGAATGTTTAGTAAGCCTTTCTCTTTTGACGGGCGTATCAGAAGACTGGAATATTGTCTTTCGTGGATTATTTCTTTTGTATGTTTTCAAGTAATATATGTTATGGCAGACCTAATGGACAGTCTCTTCTTTTCATTGTTTTTGTTGGTTTGCTGGGTCATGGTCTTTTGGTTTGCATTAGCCCAGGGAGCTAAACGTTGCCATGATAGAGGAAATAGCGGACTCTACCAAATTATTCCCTTCTATGGGCTTTGGATGATGTTTGGAGATGGCGATTCATGCGAAAATGAATATGGATTTGATCCAAAAGGAAGAGATCTATAAGGAAATATGAATTAACATTAATCACCATTAATCTATCGTTAATACCTTTGCTTACATGGCTCCATATTCCTTTTGCTTGAAATATTTCATCATAGGGATAGATGAATGATGGCGATTAATGTTAAAATAAAAACCATCATAAGGTAAGAATGCTTATGAACAAAGTTCATCTGAACCTAAATGAACTGAAATAAATTTGCAGGTTATGAATTATTAAGTTAACTTTGCCACAGAAACTAACCTTTAACCTGAGTTAACATGAATAATACGAAGAAATCTAAACTAACAGCTGAGGAAATACAGCAGTGGGTCAATAGTGAATATGATTATGTTACCTATGTATATGAAAATAATATAAATGACAGGAGAGAGATAGAGGAACATTTAGTAGAGAAAGGGCTACAGGAAGAGGATGCCGTTATTGTTGTGGCACAAATTCTGGAACGGGCTGAAGCATTGCAAAGGAAAGGCAATAAGCAGACTAGATACATGGGAGCGTTTTTGCTTATAGGCAGTGTGGCTGGGGTAATGGTTTCTGGGAGTGAGTATTTTGGGTACTTGTTCCTGCTTGGTATATGGCTTCTCCTACAATCATTCTTTTATAAGAAGCGTTGGGTTATTCTTGCCATTATCGCTATTCTGATGGCATGTTTAGCCGTTTGTTCATGCAGTTATCCTCAAAAGCAGTATTTAAGTAGGAGTGTGGCAGTAATGAAGGCAAAACTGCCAGTATCAAGTGGGGGGATGAGTGACTTGATTGATGTGACATATGAGGATGATGTCGTTACGTTCAAGTATCTTCTGAATGACAATTTTTTTGATTATTCTGGATATTTTCTTGAAAAAAAAATTCTAAAAGAAAATTTCAGAATAATGGCTTCGCGTTATGGTAATATTAAAGCCATGGTAAAGCAAATATCCAGTGCTGATGCTTCTCTTCGATTAGTATATTATCAAAAAGGTAAGGTTATAGGTATTGTGGATATCAATAATGAAGAACTGAAGGATAATGCAGGTTTCTTTATTGGTCCAACGGAAGCAGCAAAGAAGTTTTTGGAAAACTGTGTGATATTAGAAAATAAGAACTTTCCTGTAGAAATAAATAAAGGAATGGTTGTTAAGAAATGTCTCATGGAAGAAAAAAATATAGTCTATGAAATTTCTTTGGATCCTAATATATATAATATGTCAAATCTTAAGGAATCGGATAAGGAAGAAATGAAAGATAAGATCATGGATGATATGGATGATATGGATGTTAATGGCGATGTTGCATTATGGCGTTATCTCAAACAACTGAGAGAACTTAATATGGGACTGTGTTACAGATACATATGTGGTGGTCAACAAGTAGACATAGTGATAACACAAGCGGAACTGCATAATATGTATAAGACAAAACATTATGGAAATGACGTTTACTAATATGTTATTAGTATAAGAAAAAAACTATTTGAACTGAAATGACCTTAAATAAATTTGCAGGTAAAGGATTAATAAGTTAACTTTGCCACAGAAACTAACCTTTAAAAAAGTACTAACCCTGCCTATGAAAACAATTATTTTAATCTTGACCATAGCTTTTTCGCTAAATGCTTCTGCCGTTTCCGTTTATAATGCTGATACTACCAAGGCGGAGAAACTGGCACGGAAGGCCCTGAAACTGATGGCGTCTGATAAGGCGGAAAAGATAGAGAAGGGCTTTG
This sequence comes from Prevotella sp., assembly GCA_036844425.1. Classification (GTDB taxonomy): domain Bacteria; phylum Bacteroidota; class Bacteroidia; order Bacteroidales; family Bacteroidaceae; genus Prevotella. Next base: position 9,089 of record DAIUFT010000089.1, read on the forward strand.
CTATGTATGAACAGGCGGCGGACATGGGACTGATGTCTGCCCAGCGGTATATGGCACGATATTATTATGGCAGAAATATGGCGAACGATGCCTTAGGCTGGGTTGATAGGCTGGCACAAGAGGGAGATGCGGACGCGCAATATTGGCTGGGAACAGTATATTTAGGATATGGTCAAGGAGAAACGCTAATAGTAGAGAAGGACGAGGCGAAGGGCGTTGCATACATGAAAATGGCGGCGGAGCAGGGGCATATTTTGGCGCAAGCAGTATACGGTATTTGTGTTAGGGATGGTATTGGCATAGAGAAAAACGCGATAGAGGGTTTTCGCTGGACTAAGAAAGCTGCTGATGCTGGAAATGCCATTGCTCAGTATAATACAGGTGTTAGCTATTATGAAGGTATAGGTTGTGAGGTAGATTATAAGAAAGCCTTTGAGTATTATACGTTGGCGGCAAAACAAGGATATGCTATGGCACAGTATAATCTTGCACGTTGTTATCATTTGGCGGACGGAACAGTGAAGGACCTTGACGAGGCTATATATTGGTACACTAAGGCATTGGAGCAAGGTGATGTGAAGGCTAAGAATAACCTGGCTCTTGCGCTTGAGGAAAAGAATGGAAATAGTGACGAGACACTGTTCTTGTTAAGAAAATCTGCTGAGACTGGCAACGCAATAGCGCAATATAATTTAGGTGTGCGTTATGCGCAAGGCAAGGGCGTTACGCAGGATTATGGTATGGCGGCACACTGGTACATGAAGTCGGCAAATGGTGATTGTGTCCCTGCGCAGGCTCAGTTGGGTTGTGCATATCTTTATGGACAAGGTGTAGAGATTGATTATGACAAGGCGTTTTATTGGACAAGTAAGGCAGCGGAGCAAAAGGATACTACAGCTATTAATAATTTAGGTGTGTGTTATGAGAAAGGATATGGTGTTGACAAGGATGAGGCAAAAGCCTTTAGGCTATATAATGAGGCTGTGGACTTAGGTAGTAGTTATGCTTTAATAAACGTTGCACGCTGTTATTATGATGGTATAGGCGTGGAACAGTCATACGAAAATGCCTTCGAGTGGTTTAGAAAAGCGGCAGAGAAAAGTATTAGTACATCATACGATTTCTTAGGTTGGATGTATCGAGGAGGTGAAGGAACTGTAAAAAATATAGATAAAGCACTCTATTATTATGAAA
>DAIUFT010000090.1:0-10219 GCA_036844425.1 Prevotella sp.
TTGACCTCGAAAATAACCTCGAAATATAACAAAGGTAATTTATAGAACCACCCTTTACTCATTTTTTTGAAAAAGTAAGTAAAAAATTGCATATATGAAATAATACCTGTAACTTTGCCAAATAACTAAACCGTAAAGAAAATAATGAAACACTTAATAGCAGCGATATTCCTCGGCATGACAACCATGGCGCAGGCGCAGACATACCTCGACCCTAATGCAACGATTGAAGAACGAGTAAAGGACGCACTTTCACGCATGACACTGCATGAGAAGGTTGCAATAACCCATGCACAGAGCAAGTTTACATCGCCAGGCGTGCCACGATTGGGCATCAGACAACTAAATTATTCTGACGGTCCTCACGGTGCTCGCGAGGAGATAGACTGGAATTCATGGGACCCTGCACACTGGAATAACGACAGTTGTGTGGCATTCCCTACGCTGACCTGTCTTGCTTCCACCTGGAACCGCGACCTCAGCGCACTCTATGGCAATGCCGTGAGCGAGGAATTTGCCTATCGTGGCAAGGACGTAATGCTCGGTCCTGGACTGAACATTGCCCGTATGCCGCTCAACGGTAGGGCTTTTGAGTATCTTGGCGAAGACCCTTACCTAACGGGAGAGATGGCGGTGCCATACATAAAGGCGGTGCAGAGGAACGGTATAGCAACCTGTCCTAAGCACTTCCTGCTCAATAATCAGGAGAAAGACCGTTGGACAGTCAACGTGAATGTAAGCGAAAGAGCGTTGGAAGAGATTTACCTGCCAGCCTTCGAGAAAGCCGTAAAGCAGGGTGGGGCATGGACAATAATGGGCTCTTACAACAAATGGCAGAACACATGGTGTTGCGAAAACGACAGTTCGCTGAACGGAATACTGAAGAAACGCTGGGGCTTCGATGGTGCAGTGGTTAGCGATTGGGGCGGTACTCACCATACAGACCTTGCCGCCATGGGTGGTCTCGACGTAGAGATGGGCACCAATACCAACGGTAAGACAATAGACAAGTCCCTGGGCTACAACACTTATTACCTTGCAGATGCCTTTGAACAGCAGGTGCGCGAGGGCAAAATACCGATGAGTGTGCTTGACGACAAGGCGTCACGTGTGCTCCGCACCATCTTCCGCACAGCCATGAACCCGAAGAAGGTAATAGGCAATATGTTGTCAGAGGCTCACTATGACGTATGCAGTCGCATTGGTGAGGAAGGCATCGTGATGCTCAAGAACCAGAAGAACATTCTGCCGATAACCCCAGGGAAATACAAGAGGATACTCGTTGTAGGCGATAACGCCACGCGCAAAATGAGTTACGGCGGTGGCTCGTCAGAACTCAAGACGCAGTTTGACATCTCTCCGCTCGACGGACTGCGTGCCGTGTATGGCGATGCCATAGACTATGCGCAGGGCTATTACGCAGGCAAGACAATGTATGGCAAGGTAGAGAAACTGGACGCTGACTCCCTGTTGCGCCTAAAGAACGAGGCGTTGGAAAAAGCACGACAGGCTGACCTTATAATATACGTCGGCGGCATGAACAAGAACCACCAACAGGACTGTGAGGACGGCGACCGCCTGGACTATAACCTCAGTTACGGGCAGAACGAACTCATCGCTGCGCTTGCCAAGGTGCAGAAGAACATCGTGGTGGTTACCTTTGCTGGCAATGCCTATGCTACGCCATGGATAAACGATGTGCAGGCTCTTCTGCAGTGTTGGTACCTTGGCAGCATGAGTGGCAAGACGTTGACCGATGTTATCTGCGGTAATGTGAACCCAAGCGGAAAACTCCCTGTGACGTTCGCCAAGCGTCAAGAGGATTTCCCTTGCTTCCAGTATGGCCAGGAGGGCTATCCAGGCGTTGACCGACAGGTATATTATAAAGAAGGAATATACGTGGGTTACCGTTATTTCGACACAAAGAAGGTGCAGCCACAGTTCCCGTTCGGCTTCGGCATGAGTTATACAACGTTTAAGTATGGCAAGCCAACACTATCGTCAACAACCATCACCGATGGCGGAACGGTTACCGTCAGCGTGCCTGTTACCAACATAGGCAAGCGTGAAGGTAAAGAAACGGTACAGTTATACATTGCTGACGAGCAGTGTAGTGTTGACCGCCCGGCAAAGGAACTGAAGGGATTTACGAAATTGACGCTTGCTCCTGGCGAGACGAAGACCGCCACGATGCAGATAAGTACAGACGACCTTCGTTACTATTCCGAGGCTGACCACGCATGGAAGGCTGAGGAAGGACGCTTTAAGGTAATCATAGGCGCAAGTTCAAGTGATGTCCGCGGCACCGTTACACTGAGTTATGGCAAAGGTGAATAGCCCCTATTCCGTTTGGAATAATAAATATTTTTTCTTAACTTTGCAGCAAAGTTAGAAAGAAGTAAAGAATATTACTATGGCAAGAAAACTATATCCTATAGGCATACAGACATTCGCAAGGATTATCGAAGAAGACAAATTCTATGTGGATAAGACGGAATATATCTACCGTATGGCGCATACCGATGGTACATATTTCTTCCTTAGCCGTCCGCGTCGCTTCGGTAAGTCGCTTCTTGTGTCAACTATGCGGAGTTACTTTGAGGGCAAGAAGGAACTCTTCAATGGACTTGCCATGGAAAGACTGGAGCAGGAGTGGACGGAATACCCTGTGCTCCACTTCGACATGAGCGGTGGTAAGCACATGGAGAAGGAGCAGTTAGAGGAATATCTCGGCTATCGTCTGAAAGCAGAAGAAGTGAAATGGGGAATAACAGCGCCCGCTTCTGGGACTAACAATCGCCTTATTGACCTTATCAACGTAGTCTATGAGAAGACGGGCAAACAGGTAGTGGTACTTATAGACGAGTATGACGCACCGCTGCTCGACGTGGCTCACGAAGACGAACAGTTAGGAGTGCTGCGCAACGTGATGCGTAACTTCTATAGTCCGCTAAAGATGTGCGAGGCGAGGTTGCGCTTTGTGTTCCTTACAGGCATCACGAAGTTCTCGCAACTCAGCATCTTCAGCGAGTTGAACAACATTACCAACATATCAATGAACGACGAGTATGCCGGCATTTGTGGTATAACAGTGGAAGAACTCTTGCGTGATATGTCAGAAGACATAGAGGCATTGGCGGAAAAGAACAAACTGACGAAAGACGCCGCCATTGCTAAACTAAAGGAGTACTACGATGGTTATCACTTCTCCCAATGCTCTCCCGATGTATTCAATCCATTCAGTCTGCTGAACTGTTTTGCCGAAAAGAAGTTCAACTTCTATTGGTTCTCATCGGGTACGCCAACTTATCTTATCAATATGATGAGGAAGTATGACACAATTCCGTCAGAAATCGCTCGCATAGAGGCGAACGAAAGCGAGTTCGACGCACCGACAGAGAACATGAAGACCATCATCCCATTGCTCTATCAGAGTGGTTATATTACCATAAAAGATTATAACGAGGACTACGAATACTATACCCTCGGTGTGCCCAACAAAGAGGTAAAGATAGGATTGACACGTGCTTTGATACCATCTTACGTAACGGACAACACGCTTTCTACGACAAACACCGCTCGCCGCATGGCGCAGGCACTGGACAAAAGCGATATGGATGGGGCGATGACCCTTCTTCAGACCTTCCTCGGCACGGTGCCATACTGTAATAACACCAACTACGAGGGGCATTACCAACAGATGCTTTATGTGATATTCACACTCCTTACGAGTTATTTCGTAGATGTAGAGGTACACACCCCACGTGGTCGTGTAGATATAGTGATGCTCACCACCGACACCCTTTACGTTATGGAACTGAAACTGAACAAGGATGCCGCCACCGCCATGCGCCAGATAAACCTTAAGGAGTATGACAAGAAGTTCGCCCTCTGTGGCAAGCCCGTGGTGAAGGTAGGCATAAACTTTGACAGTACGACAGGTAACATTACCGACTGGGAAATAGAGTAAAGACATAGTGCCCAACTTACAATCTGAAAGCAGCCTTTTTACCTTGTAATCACTATGCTTTTACAAGGTAATCACTATGCTTTTACACGGTAAACACGCCCAAATTGCAGAGCGAAGGGAAGCTCATGAAAATTGTAAGCAAATCGTGTGGTTTTGCTTACAGATTGTAACTTTTTCGGTAGTTAGTACAGTAAGCAAAGAAAGACCGTAGTTAGTGAACTACCCCCTAAAAATAGTCCGCCAAACAGTGGGTTGCTCCCACAGTTTGGCGGACATTTTTTTATATGATAACTTTAAGAATATCTGCCCCTTGCCAGTATGAAATATCTGCAGACAAAAACGCCGTTCGTGCAAAAAAAATGTAGAGAAGCACCAATTATTCGTGCGAAAAAATGTAACGGAGAGGTAAAACAACATTAATATACTCACATATATTTACGAAAAATGTTTCTCCCTTTCAATGATTTTTTATAACTTTGCAGGTGGAAAAACTAAACCATTTAACAACTATGATAACAAAAGACATCATCTATATCGGCCAGGACGACGCCGAACTGCGCCTCTTCGAGTCACAGTATGTAGTACCAGAGGGAATGTGTTATAACTCATACCTTATTAAGGACGAGAAAATCGCCATCATGGATACCTCAGATTCACGCACTATCGAGGGATGGAAGAAGGACCTCGCCACTGCGTTGGACGGCAGACAGCCCGACTATCTCATCGTGCAGCACCTTGAGCCAGACCACGCCAGCGGCATAGCAGAGGCAATGCATCTGTATCCCGGCATGAAGATAGTATGCTCGGTGAAAGCAGCGCAGATGATGCCACAGTTCTTCCCGCACTATGATTTCGAGGGAAAAGTGATGACCGTGAAGGAAGGCGACACCCTTTCGCTCGGTAAGCACACCCTGACATTCGTCATGGCACCAATGGTACACTGGCCAGAGGTGATGGTAACATACGACAGTACAGACAAGGTGCTGTTCTCAGCCGACGGCTTCGGAAAGTTCGGTGTTATCGACGCAGACCCAGACGACTGGGCTTGCGAGGCACGCAGATACTACTTTAACATCTGTGGTAAGTACGGTGCACCCGTAAAGACCCTCCTAAAGAAAGCGTCAGCACTCGACATTCAGCAGATACTACCACTCCACGGACCAATCCTTAGTGGAGAGAAGATGGCAGAGGCACTGCGCCTTTACACCATCTGGAGCAACTACGAGGTAGAGGCCGAGGGCGTGTTCATAGCCTACGCATCTATACACGGCTGCACAAAGGAGGCAGTAGAGAAGTTGGTAGAGATACTGAAGGCAAAGGGATGCAAGAAAGTATCAGTGGCAGACCTTAGCCGCGACGACCAGGCAGAGGCAATAGAAGACGCCTTCAAGTATGGCAAACTGGTGCTGGCAGCGTCAAGTTACGATGCAGGACTGTTCCCACCAATGTACGACTTCATACACCACCTACAGATAAAGGCATGGCAGAACCGTGAGGTGTCGCTCATAGAGAACGGCTCATGGGCACCGTCAGCAGGACGAGTAATGACCGCTATGCTCAGCGAGATGAAGAACGTAACGATAAAGGGTGACCTCGTAACACTGCGCGGACGCATGAAGGACAGCGATATTCCAGCGCTGGAGGCATTGGCAGAAGCAATAATGGGATAGAGATTAGGTCGTTTGGTGGTTTAGTTGTTTAGTTGATGGTAAAACAAAAATAAATAGTTCACACCACCAAACAACCAAACAACTAAACCACCAAACAACCAAACAACTAAACCACCAAACCACCAAACAACAAAATGCCACTCAGTAAAAGCAAAATAAAATATATCCATTCTCTGGAACAAAAGAAGTTTCGGAGAATGGAGAACGCTTTTGTTGCCGAAGGGCATAAGAGCGTAGGTGACCTATTGCTCGCAGGATGCCACGCCCAGTTGATAGTGGCAACGGAAGAATGGCAAAGTCCCGTGGCATTAGCGGCGGAAACGGAGTACATAACCGTAACGGATGAAGAACTGAAGAAGGCAAGTCTCTTGCTGCACCCACAACAGGTGTTGGGCGTTTTCACCATGCCCGACCAACAGACACTGCCTGATAGCACACTGATGGAGCACGACCTGTGCCTTTGTCTCGACGGAGTACAAGACCCAGGAAACCTCGGCACCATAATACGTACAGCCGACTGGTTCGGTATAAAGAACATAGTGTGCAGCCCAACCACTGCTGATGCCTATAACCCCAAGGTGGTACAAGCCACGATGGGCAGCATAGCCAGAGTGCGAGTGTGCTACACAGACCTCTGCCAGTGGTTGCAGTCGCTGCCGAAGTCCACGCCCATTTACGGCACAATGCTTGACGGAGAGAACCTGTACGATACCACGTTGAAGGCAAACGGAGTGATAGTCATGGGCAACGAAGGCAACGGAATAAGCCAGGAAGTGGCACGACTGCTGACACACAAACTCCTTATACCACCATTCCCAGCCGACAACCGTACGGCAGAGAGCCTTAATGTATCTATCGCTACCGCCATAATATGCGCGGAATTTAGACGAAAAGGTTAAAATAGGTTAACTGCATAATAAATAAGCAAAGGCACTGAAAGTAAAAGAAAAGAATTTTGTAACTTTGCAAAAGCACATAGAGCGGCGTGAGTACACGTTGCAGAAAACGTGCTATATAAACTATAATCTACTGCCTATGATAAAGAATATACTTACAATAATGGCTCTTGTCGCTGCAATGAACTTTTGTCCTTCGTTGCAGGAGACAGCATCAGCACGCATAGAACTCAACGAAATAGAGGTTCAGCCTATCAAGATAGAGCAGAAAGGTAACGCTGTTGTAGTAAGCAACGCAGTGGGAAAGACCGTGCATATCTATAATCTTATAGGTGTAGAAGTAATGTCGGTGCGCATAGATACGCAGGAAAAGAGAATAGACATGAGTCATCTCTCAAAGGGAATATACCCAGTAAAGGTAGCCAACGTATCAAAGAAACTAAACATCAGTGGCAGATAAGGGCACTGAGAACGTAAAAATGGACGAGCAAACTCTACTCTCCCAACTTATGGATAAGACGACACGGCAGAGGGCTTTTACCGTGTTAGTGGAACAATATAGCCAAAAACTTTATTGGACAGCACGCCATATAGTGGGACGACATGAGGACGCCGACGATGTAGTGCAAAACACATTCGTAAAGGCATGGAACAAACTTGATGACTTCAGAGGCGAAGCAAGCGTCAGCACATGGCTGCATCGCATAGCCGTTAACGAGGCATTGAATCTTATTAGAAAAGAAAAGCGGTACGCAGACAGCGAGATAGATGTCTGTGCTGCCGCTAATTTGTTTTCTGACGAATACTTCGATGGAGACGAAGCAGAGCAGATGTTGCGAAACGCCATGGAGACGCTACCTGAAGCGCAACGGGCCGTCTTCGCACTAAAATATTATGAGGACAAGCCCTACAAGGAGATTAGTGAGATACTGGGCACCTCAGAAGGCGGACTGAAAGCCAACTACCACCACGCAGTAGAAAAAATAAAACGCTTCTTGACAAGAAAATAACGCTTTTTTTATTACACTAACATTAAACCTTTAGGATGTTGAAGTGTCAAAAGCATAAAAAGAAGACGATATTCTAAAAACACAGATTATGAGAAACCCTAATGAAATACTTGACAGACCGTACCGTGATAACGGCGCGTACCGCGTGCCGGAAGAGTATTTCAGCACGCTGAACAAGCGCATAATGGATGCCGTTGATGCGGAGGAAGCAAAGAAACGCAAGCCAAAGATATGGCAGATGCCACACTTTAGGTATGCCGCTGCTGCCTCAATAGCAGCACTGGTAATGGCGCTCGGCACCTTGACATACTTCGGGAACGACATTGATAACGCTGTGAAGACGGCAACAAACAACAACGAAACAGAGACCGTGACGGACGAATATGTAAAGGAATGTATGGATTATGCTATGGTGGACAATAACGACATCTATATGTACGTAGCTGAACAATAGTTCGAAATATGAAAATGTACCAACAAAGCAACTAAGTGACGATGAAAAAACAACATATGAAGAAGTTACTATTCATAATAATAATGTTCCTCTCAGCAATCAGCATCAATGCAGAGCAAGAGAACAAGAAGTTCAACCCACAACAGTTCCGGAAAGACCAGGAAGCCTGCATAACCCAAAACGCACAGTTGACGCAACAGGAGGCTGCCGCATTCTTCCCACTCTTTCGCGAGCAACAGGACAAGCAGCGCGCACTGTTCAATCAACAGATGAAACTGGCACGCAAACGTCCCTGTAGCGACAAGGAAGCAGCACATATAATAGAGCAAATGGGCCAGATAGAACTCAAGATAGCAAAACTAAAGATCCAATATAACACCAAGTTCTGTCGTGCCATACCTGCAATGAAGGTGATGAGATGTATCAAGGCGGAAGAAAAGTTCAAGCACCGTGTGATGGACAACCTCGTAAGAGGACAACACCCACACGGTCCAAGACCACCACGTCCAGACAAAAAGTAACAGACATAGAACAAAATAATAACCGTACCCCTGCCCTGACGCGACGCCATGGCAGGGGATTTTTTTTATTCTCATACCACATATCAATATTTTGAAATCTTCATTCCACAATCTTCATTTACATCTCTTGGTCGTTTGATATTTTTTTTGTAACTTTGCGCCATGTTTAATCATGACTAAACCATATAACAAATTATACTAATCATGGAAAGAGACCAGAAGATATTTGACCTCATAGAGTGCGAGCATCAGCGTCAGTTGAAAGGTATTGAGCTTATCGCATCAGAGAATTTCGTAAGCGAACAGGTAATGGAGGCGATGGGCTCCTATTGTACTAACAAATACGCTGAGGGCTATCCCGGTCACCGATACTACGGCGGTTGCCAGGTAGTAGACCAGATAGAGCAACTCGCTATAGACCGCGCTTGCCAGTTGTTTGGCGCAGAGTACGCTAACGTGCAGCCACACTCAGGCGCACAGGCTAATGCTGCAGTGCTCCTCGCCGTACTGAAGCCAGGCGATACCTTCATGGGACTGAACCTTGACCATGGTGGTCACCTCTCTCATGGGTCACACGTTAACACTTCTGGTATTCTTTATAACCCAATAGGTTACAACCTTAACAAAGAGACAGGTCGTGTAGATTACGACGAGATGGAGCAACTTGCCAAGGAACATAAGCCAAAACTCATCATCGGTGGTGGCTCCGCTTACAGCCGTGAGTGGGATTATGCTCGCATGAGAAAGATTGCCGATGAGGTAGGTGCACTCCTCATGATTGATATGGCACACCCTGCCGGACTCATTGCAGCTGGTCTTCTTGAAAACCCTGTGAAGTATGCACACATCGTAACCACCACAACCCACAAGACACTTCGCGGTCCTCGCGGTGGACTTATCCTTCTCGGTAAGGACTTCGACAACCCATGGGGCTACAAGACACCAAAGGGAGTGGTAAAGAAAATGTCACAGTTGCTTAACTCTGCCGTATTCCCTGGTCAGCAGGGAGGACCTCTTGAGCACGTCATAGCAGCCAAGGCAGTAGCATTTGGCGAAGCATTGAAGCCAGAATTCAAAGAATATGCGCTGCAGGTGAAGAAAAACGCTGCGGTACTGGCAGAGGAACTCATCAAACGCGGCTTCACAATCGTATCTGGTGGTACAGACAACCACTCAATGCTTGTCGACCTGCGATCTAAGTACCCAGACCTCACAGGTAAAGTAGCAGAAAACGCTCTCGTTGCGGCTGACATCACTATCAACAAGAACATGGTACCATTCGACACACGTTCGGCATTCCAAACATCTGGCTTCCGTCTTGGTACTCCTGCTATCACAACACGTGGTGCAAAGGAAGACCTCATGGTGAAGATTGCTGCATGGATAGAAGAAGTGCTCAATGCACCAGAGAACGAGGAGGTAATAGCAAAAGTACGTGGCGAGGTTAACGCTACGATGAAGGATTACCCACTCTTTGCGTGGTAAGACTTACGAAAATTAATAATTAAAAATTAATAATTAAAAATTATGATTACGTTTATACGCTTCTCGTAAGTAGTGTTAATGTAATCATAATTTTTGATTTTTAATTGCGAAATGCAATGATATAGAACACAAAAGGAAGTGATAACTCTTGTTTTGTATTTATATTAAGCTGCATAGTGTAATCATAATTTTTAATTATTAATTATTAATTTT
>DAIUFT010000091.1:0-10138 GCA_036844425.1 Prevotella sp.
ACTGATGAATGGCTTCAAAATATCCAAAAAAATATGACAAGGAAACGATACATACACCGAAATTCACTCCGTTAAATTGTACCAAGTTGTTTTTTTATCGTCACTAAATTGAGATTTTTTACATGTGTAAAAGAAAATCTTGGCAGATATTGTTTGTAACAATCTCTGCTGAGGTTCCAAATATTAAATAGGATGAAAATAGTTGGTATATATAATTTACTTTTTTGTCTTCTTGTTATCTGTTCATGTAGTGATAAAAAGAATACAGAAAATTACAAAAAAAACGAATTGAATTTCAGTGAAGTCGATACTGTGATAGTACACAAGACAGATTCATGTGTCTTTGCAGAAAACTGGATGCTGTTAGATGGAGAAATAATTTGTAAAACATCGTCAGCAAGTGGACTGTATACGGTTATAGACAACAAGACTCTTGGCAAGAAATATGTTTTTGGCGTAAAAGGTCATGGAAGGAATGAATGGATCGCGCCTCATATTATAGCAAATAAATTGCATGAACTGTTTGTTTATGATAATGGCGACAAGAAATTATATTCTGTGAAAGAAAATAATATAAACTACGTAAAGAATTATAATATAAAGGATGCGATAAATGATGCTAAGGCAATAGAATATCCTATTATAGGTTTTGTTTCCATGACGCCAAGGGTACAATCCTTAAGACTAATGAATATTGAGAATGAGAATTTTGTGGATTCGATATCTTTTATTGATCCAACTAATAACGGTAATTCATCATTATATGATTTTGTTTGGAGTAGTCATGATGATAAGATAGTAATAGCTCATCAGCACTCTGACAGATATATAGTATGTAAAACGAATAGCAAACATAAAATAGTTGAGACTACGATATTCGATACAGACGGTAAATTTTCTGCGGAAAGTTTTACCTACTCTGGTGTAGCGTGTGGACGTTATATTTATCTGTTGTCGCAAAAAAAAGTTAATCCAGAGACTGTTGAAGGTTTTTCTGAAGTTGAAATATATGATTATGATGGTACGTGTGTTAAGAAACTTGTTATGAATATAATAGCCGATAAAATGCTGTTAGATGAAAAGAATAATCGTATGCTTTTTACATCAGTAGAAGATGGTTCTATAAATATTGTAAACCTAAGATAGTTCCGTCGTTCAAATATGGGCCTGATACAGTTGTTTAAATCTGAAAGTTATATAGCAAAAATAAGTCAAAAATAGGCGTTATAAATGCCAAATATTACATACAGAATAGTTATTCTTATGTTTTTGGCTTTAAACTGTAAGTATTTTGAGGTCCCCTTCTGTTTTGGGGGCACTTTTACAAGTGGATTCATCTATGAGTAATAGAATATAAAAAGAGAAGCATAAGATTGATATGTAAGAGGTAGCCGAAAATCTTTAACAGAGTAGGCGATAATTAAAATTATAAGATAATGAAAAAGAAGAATGTGCTTGCGTTGGGCATTGTATTACTTGCTGCCATATCAGGATATGGTGGTTCAAAACTTTATCTCACAAAAAGTGGTGTTGTAAGCGACTTGATGGTTCAGAATGTAGAGGCTTTATCTGATGCAGATACTCCCAGGACGTATAAGTGTTACACGTCATTTGAATTCGAGGCTGGTGCTGCTGTAGTTGACTGCACAACATGTAAAATCTATAAAGACCATACTGATAAATGGTATAATTTTCATGACGAATGTATTGTTAGATAATGTGACTGTATTCTTATGAAATATGCTGTAGTAATATTATCATTAATCTTTTTTGTTGGATGTAAATCTGACAAAAAAGATTATGTGAAATGTGATAAGGTGGTGAACGTCTTGTCGTTCCCAGAAGAAATAGATCTTAAAAATCCGTATGAGTTGTCAATAGATCTGATAGGGTGTGTTGATGTTGTACAAGCGGATTCTTTACTTATCTGTAAAAGAGAAGGTGAGGATAAATTTTGGGAGATATATTCTCTTAACACGCTGAAGAGTTATGGGAAATATTTTCGGAAGGGACATGGTAAAAATGAATTCGAATGGATGCCGACCTCGGAAAATGTGTATTATGTGAATGATTCCTTATATTGCGATATATATAAATCATCATCAAATAAATTATATACTTGTAATTTAACATCAACTGTTCAATGTAAAGAACTTTCAATGTCAGAAAAGTTTGATTTCTCTGCGTATGGTGATATGTGTGATGTTATAGATGTGGATGATTCTACGTATTTTTGTGTTAAGTATAACAAAAGTTGTGGCTTCTTACGTGCTATTGTCGATTACGCAGGCAACGAGCACGTAGTAGATCCAGGAAACTTAAATAGAGTGGGTACAGATGAAATAAGCATATTATCTTCATATCGAATAGTTAATACCAAGCAGAAGATGGTTGTGGAGGGAATGCTTCGTTTTCCGCAGATTAATCTTTATTCATTAGACAATGACATGAACATAACCTTGTCAATGGAACCGGAATTGCGTAGTAAATCTTCCATAGAGAATTGTTCAAAGTCGGCACGAAGAAAATACTTTGGAGAGATACAGTCTATGGAGAACTTTTTCGGAGCAATGTATTATGACATTCCGTTGAAGGATTTCTATGATGGTTCAGGCAAGGGGTCGAAGATTCTGTTTTTTAAATGGGATGGTACTCCTGTTCTTAAAATAAATTTGGCATATATTGCAACATCATTTTTTATTTATAAGAACAAGTTATATGTATTTTCTGGTAGTGGAGAAAAAGAATGTTTGAAAATGTATGATTGTCCATCAATACTTACCAAATGATGAAAAGAATACATATCATAATATTACTATTTCTACTAATAATAGTTTCATGTAAGAAATCTCCAATAGAAGGAGATATAGAGGAGTTTACCAATTCACATATAGAGTTGATGTTAGATTCTATGATGGGTGCAGATGAAAATACGATATTAGATATGCATAAGCCATACCTATATGTGTCGTACATAGATTCAACCTCGTGTACAAGTTGTCAGTTGGCACATTTTTCTGATTGGAATGTACTAGAACATAGTGTAGATACCTCAAAGTTGGATCATATATTCATTGTTGCTCCTAAAAGAGATGAGAGACATAGGATAATAGAAAAGTTAACGACAGATAATATATTCAAGGACAAGACTTACATAGATACGTCTGGTGTGTTTGAAAGGAATAACAAGTGTTTACCCAATAATAAATTACTGCATACTTTCCTGTTGGATAAAGAGCATAACGTTATACTGATAGGTAGTCCTGTAAATAATAAAAAGGTGAAAGAATTGCTAAGTAAGATTCTAAAGTAAGTGTTTGGTAAATTAATGAAAAATATGTGTAAGCAAATAACTCATGCGTTGTTAAGCATAGCGCTGTTTTCATTATTCCTGTATTCGTGTAGCACGGATACAGGAATGATTGGTTGTTATGAAGTCAATGCTGATACGGTAAGCATGGAACTCCTGGACTGGAAGGTGGAAGGACCGTTCAAGGCAGGACGTGTGCGTGATAAGGAAAGCAAGTTGTGGTATGACGCTTTGTATTCCCCTAAGTATGGACAGTTGGACCTAAAGGAGGTGTTTAACATCAGCGTGACCGATACCGTGAAGCAACTTGATGGACTGTTTACCTATCTTTCGTGTACGTTGAAGGCAGACCGAGAACGTGATATGTTTTTGTTTATACGAACCAAGATGGAGAGTGAGGAGTATATTAACGGTGATACGCTGAAAAATATAGATATAAAGGATATGAAGGCGTTGCCAGTACACCTAAAGGCTGGTGACAATAATCTTGTTGTCAAGACGCAAGGAACGGGATTGGACTATTGGTATGAGGCTACGCTATACGATAGTGTAAGTATGGCAAGGCTGTATGCAGAGGAACATACAGGTAACATAATCTATCCCGTGATAGACAAAGACTCCATCGTGCTGACGGATTCGCATTGCAGTATGATGAGTCAGCCTATAGTGCTACAGTTTCATGACGTTTATGGAAAGCAAGTGGCGGAAACAATCATAAAGAAGAATAAGGACGGACGTTACCTTGTAAATGGATTAGAGAAAGACCGCAGTTATATCTGTAGCATGATAATGGCAGGCGACACCGTAAGGCAACCTGTGGTGACAGGAGCGTTTGAAACCCTGGAAACGAAGTTTAAGGCATTGCGCGATTCCTTGCCCGACAATCATCCGCGGGCAGACGAGATAGACCAGTTGCTTTACAGAGTATGGAAACTGAATATGCTTACGGGCAAGATGCGCGAAGAGCATTGGTTTCCATTCAAACTGCCGTGGGTGACATACCAATTAGAACATACCTTTGCACATATTGACGGAACGTACGGTAATGACGAAGGAGAGAATAACTTCAAATTCATAACATATCGTTCATCGCTTGACGGTTGCTTACAGAGGTACCTGCTCGTAACGCCAAACAATGTGGATAAGGAAAAGAAGTATCCATTAGTGGTAGTGATGCGCCCATGTAGTGAGAAGCGTTACCACCTTTATTTCAGTCCACAGATAGCCCACCAGTTTGTGGTTAACGACATGCAGGCGGTGGCAAACAAATACAAGATATTCATAATAATGCCAGAGGCGAGGATGATGCTTAACGAGGACATGATTCCCTTTGCCGAAGCCGAGATGAAGTTGGCGTTGGAAGACGTAAAGGAACATTACAATATAGACGAACAGCGCATTTATCTTCACGCCAATTGCAGCGGAGGTTACCGAGCCTTACGTTTCGCTACATATAACCCAGACCTCTTTGCAGCCATTGCGCTCTATGCCCCTGTATATAAAAGACCGGAAGGCGCATTCTCAGAATGTACTCCAGAGACAATGCTGAAGAATTTACGAAACACCCCGCTGCTGATATTCGGTGACCCAGCAGACACCCACAGTCCCGTAAATGGTTATGCGGACTTGATAAAGGACTGTGAAAAATACGGTGTACCATATACTCTGCATGTGCGCCGAAACTCAGGTCTGGGTTATCATGGTTACCACAGGCTTATCGTTGGGCGCGACGCTTGCGAATACTTCAAGGACAAGAAGAGGGAACCAGCAGGGCATACAAAGTATTCCTTCCCGCCATGCGATACAACCGTTGCCGATTTCTACTCACAGCCTTTCGTATATGTTTACAATGCAAGTGATACTTCTGCCGTTTATAGAACATTGGTCACCGATATTCAAAATGAATATGAGGATTACCTCTATGCCCGTTTGCCATTAGAAAAACAGACGATAGTGCCGCACATGCCATTAATACCAGACACCAGAGTAACAGAGAAGATGTTGAAAGAAAAGAATGTATTTCTGATAGGCGACCGTTTTATTTGTGATAAGGTAAAGGCGTATTCAGCCCTTGTAAAGGTGACCGCTGTTTATGATAAACATGCCTATGACGTATTTCTGACGTTGTGTAAGAACCCTTATAGCAAGGAAAGAATGACATTGTTATACACGTCTAAGCGTGGTCCCCATTTCAAGCACGTGATAAGTTGTCCTTGGAAATCAGGTCTCCAAAGAACGCTAACCTCAAAGTTCAAGAAGGATGAAGAAAAAGGTCATTAGAATCATCTTAGCCCTGTGCTTCCTTGCTTCAGGATTACTGAAGATAGTAAGTATTCGTTCTTTCGGGCAAGAAGTAGAGTTGTATGGCGAGGCATACATAGGCAGTTGGGTAAGTGACTATTCGTTGCTAATAGCGATAGGCGTCTGTGTAGCGGAGATAGTCATTGCCATCCTTGCCCTGTTCGGCAGGTTTACCCGTTACACATCGTTGGCCTTCCTCGTCCTGCTCCTCTTCTTCGTCTATCTTACGGGTATGAATCTTTTCTTCCCATCTCCAGTAGGCAGCATAGAATCATGCGGCTGCTTTGGTGAGTTGATACATTTCACCCCGCTGAGCGCATTCATAAAGAGTTTTGCACTTTGCGTGATAGCGTCGATAAATGTGATGTGGAATATCGAAAAACTTTTAAAAGAATAATGCCATGAGATTTTTAAAACTTATAAAACTGTTTGTGTTAGCATTGTGCGTAATTTCGTGTCAGGCTTCACACGAGTTCTCTGTTTATGTTGGCGATGATAATAAGTCAATCTCTCAAAGTCAATATTTTGAGTTTAAGCGTATCGTTGCGTTAGGAGGCGGAGAGAGCAAGGAATCTATAATAAGAAAAGTTGATAGGGTATTGTTGCTTAACGATAGAATCGTAGTATCAGATGTTGTTGGTAATCATGTTTTGCTCTTCGACTCTAAGGGCAATTTCCTGGCTTCAACAGATGCTATGATAGGAAAAGGCAATAATGAATACGTTCATGTGCAAGATTGTGCAATCGATACGGAACGCCAATTAATATATATGTACTGCGAAAGACCATACCAGTTCTATGTCTTTGATTCTAATCTAAAACTATTGAGTTGCATAAAGGTAAAGGATTATATATCAGAATTAACCATGGATCAAAAATACCTTTATGCGTACTGTGTAAAGGATGGTAATACGTCATATGAACTAAGGATGTATGACAAGACAAAGTTGGATGGTAGTTATAAAACCTTATTGAAATATAATGAAGGAATAAGAGGAGTGAGAGGGATGGGGCGTGTACTGTGTGGTAGTGATGAATATATAAGTTTCGCAATGCCATTCAGTAATGTGATATATAGAATAGGCCGTGGAGAAGTAAAGAACAGTCTATCTATAGATTTTGCAAATGGCTGGTTTACATATAGCGATAGTAAGAAACTGTCAGGTCGCAGTTTCCTAAGTTCCAACAAGGGAAAGAAGTGGATAATACAGAATATACATACCTCTGATTCTATTATGTTCTTTAATACGAATGATGCCCCATTCTGTATGGTTAACATGAAGAATGGTAGTGGTGACTCCTACAAGTATTTTACAGGAACTTACCTGCCATACTCTGTGTCATGGTTCACTCCGTGCAGCAGTAAACAGGGATGGGTAGTGATGGAAATGTCGGTAGAGGCTGTAAGAGATTACATAAAATACTGTAAAGAAAAGAATAAAGAAATGGTAGATGCCATAAAGCAATTAAATGTTGTTGATTCTACGACCAACCCTGTATTACTGTTCATGCAATTTAGAAAGTAGCCCACCCATATATGAAAAGAATAATCGAAATATCAGTTAATACCATAATCTCCATACCGTTGTTGTATATAGTATGGCTATGCCTGCGTATGCTGGTGTTTGACTATTTTACCGTTCCAACATCGTCAATGACACCTACGATACAGCCGGGCAGTAAGGTTATAGTGAATAAGATGATATTCGGTCCAAGGATATACACCGACCTACATTTCGATATGCAAGGGCAGGAACTTCAGTCTGTACGATTAAAGGGATTTAGAGACATTGGGCGTAATGACATTGTGGTGTTTAATTTCCCCATCCACCGAAACAAGATATCGTTTAAGATAAACCATGTCTATTGCAAACGTGTAGTAGGTCTGCCCGGTGATACCGTCATGGCAAAGAAAGGGCATCTGTATAATAACAACTTCCAAGGAGTTCTGGGATGCAAGGAGAAGCAGGAGCAACTGGAGAGCAAGACCGAGCGCATCCTGCGTCATTATGATGTTTATGATGTAGCGCCCCGTGATAGCATCCACTTCGCTTGGACCATACAAGACTGGGGACCACTGTATGTTCCTCGTCGAGGTGATGTAATAAAAGTTACGCCACGTGAGGCAGTGTTGTATCATAAGATATTAGAATGGGAGACAGAAGCGGAGGTTACCTATGACTGGGATACGGGTAAGGTTTATGCCAATGGTACCCCCATGTCGGTGCATACTTTCAAGCATAACTACTACCATATCTGTGGCGATTACTCCCTCGACTCTTTCGATTCTCGATACTGGGGATTTGTGCCAGAGGAATATATCGTAGGAGTGGTGGAATGGATAATATAGAAATTATTATAACGCGTTAGATAATATCACAAGGGGATGCCGAAAACCTTGAAAAGAGTAGGCACATTAAATTTTTTGAAACAAATGAAGAAGAAAGTAGAGGTTGTAGCCTTAGTCAGTGTAATTGTTGGCCTGACATTAGTTGGGGTCGCAACAAAAATGAACAGGAAAATGGTTGCTAATGATATCCTATTAGGGAATGTAGAGGCTCTTGCTGAAGAAGGTGATGAAGGTTCTAAGCCTAAAACTTGCGGAACAAAAGAAAAACGCTATGACTCTTATATAGTGTGTCCAGTATGTAAGACAAAGACAGGCTTCTTTGGAACTGTGTATTCATATGCTTCTCATGGTGATGACGAGACTTATTTGGAAGGGAAGTGTGGAACAGAGGTGCGATGCACTCCACGCCATGACACTGTTAAAGAGTATAACGATGTCGTAGAAAAGAAATGTGAGTAATTTTATGCTGACATAACTGTGGTACAGTAAGTAATAAAAAAATCAGAAGAAATGAAATATATCGGTTATTTGTACGTGTTACTCATGCTCATGCTCGTGTCGTGCGCCACGACAAACGAACGGACTACTATTAGTGACATAAAGAGAAATCCCAATATGGAGGTGATAGATATGGACAAGGCGGAGAATGTTAAAAGGATAAACTTCTCGTCTGTTGTCGGAAAGCCGAAGGTTATAATCCTTGAAACAAAGCCCGAATGTATAATTAAGGAAATCAGAGCGGTGGAGGTGTTTAAGGATAATGTTTATATTCTTGATGATGAAACTAATAGACTTTATGTTTTCGATATGAACGGTAAATACTTACGTTCTGTCGGAGAGTTGGGACGTGCTAAGGGGGAATACTTGCAAATATCCGATTTTTCTATTGACGCAAAGTCTAATGTAATATATGTTTGGGATGAGGCGTTGGACAAAGCCTTTAAATATGATGTTACTACAGGTAAGTATCTTTCATCCATCACTACCGAGAGAAACGGAGAAAGAACCTTTTGCATGCTTCACTATAATAAGAAACTATATCTTAACAGAACGGCAGTATCAAATGACTTGAAGTATCATATAAAAGAGATAGACGAGAAAACAGGTGTGCAGACAGCAGCATATCTTGAATCAGATAAATATAATAAAGGTTGGAATTACCCACTTAGATTAGAGAGTGGTTTCTTCTATTGTAAGAACCATAAGGAACCGAAATATGTAGAGATGTTCTCTGATATGATAGTAAAGTTTACCCCACATGGAGTTATGCCAGCCTATATTATAAAGAGCAAGGATTTTATAACGCAGGAAGATATAGAGTACGTTACAAGGAATAGTACGTTCAAGTTGCGACGTTATGACTTCAGCAAGTTAGATAAAAGTTCCAGGGTTTATCAGGTGTCATGTTTGGCTGAGTTCGGTAACTGTCTATTGTTTAGGTATCTACAAGGTAGTGACCGCAGGTATCTGTTGTATGATAGAAAAAATAATAGAGTGATAAGTGCACCAATCTTCTCAGATGACTATATATGCGATAATAATAACATACCAATGGATATATTGTTTACGGACAAGAAATATGCACTTACGGCAATAAGGCCTGTATTCATGAAATATCTTTATGATAATATAGTATCACAAGGAAAACTGAAGAAGGAAATAGATAACTATGATGCCTTGAGTGGCGTAAAAGAAGATTCTAATCCAGTGCTGTTGCTGCATAAGATAAAGTAGTATCAATACATGTTAAACAATAAACTGACATACGCATGTGGCGCATTCTATGTGCTTACTATTGCCTATCTGCTTTGGCTTACCTTGCTTCCTGTGGAAGTGAGGTGGGCTGAAGCGGATTTATTGTTATTATGTGGTAGCATGGCGTTTGCCATTATGCCCAACCGCATTTACCCATTGTATCAATTGATGCTGTTATATGAAGAAACTGGCGACAGTGTCAAGATGAGCGCGATGGCACAGCGAGTATTACGGACGAAGTGTAAGGTTGAGTCGCCAGCGACACGGGAGATGAAGGAAAAGGCAAAAGAAAGATTAACTATAAAAGAAAGGAGGTTGAATATGAGAAAATAAAAGAGTAATTTGCGAAAGTAATAGGAAAAAATATTTAAGGGTGGTTCTATAAATTACCACCGTTATGTAAAACTTAATTGATGTAATGA
>DAIUFT010000092.1:0-10099 GCA_036844425.1 Prevotella sp.
TTTTTGCTATTTAACTTTCAAATTGATAGTGCTCTGACTTTTCCGAGTGGACTCATAAAATAATTTCTTTATAGAGAATTTATATAGCGTGGTATATTTTATGAGTAATGCGCAGATACAGTAAGCAAGAATAGCACCTACCGTAATATACCCTTTCATGACAATCATGCCATTGCCTATGTTAAATGTAGACGACATGACTATAAGGTATATTATAGTGGTTAGGGCGAAATCAATAGTTCTTATTGCCATTAGTTAGTAGTTTGTTGTTAGTTTAGGTAGTGTATTTGTTTGCAAAGGTACTTTTTTTTTTATTTTAGGAAAGAATCACAAAAGAAACTTTAATAATAGTATAAAAATATTCAATCCTTATGAGAAACTGGTAATAAAAAAAGGGAAAATGGTATGGTGTATATTGTGAAAAAAACGTAATTTTGCAGCAGTAATATTACGACTATGAAGAAACTTACTATTATTGCGATGTTGATGCTATTGGCATCAGTAGGGACTATGGCACAGGTGTCAAAGGTCTATTTTACGAAGGAGATTACGCCAGAGGCGTTGGTGAAAATCTATGAGGCGGTGGGCAGAAAGGCAGAAGGACGCGTGGCCGTGAAAATCTCAACAGGAGAGAATGGCGGTCATAACTACTTGAAGCCTACGCTTATCCGCAACCTTGTAGAGAAGGTAAACGGCACAATCGTAGAGTGTAACACAGCGTATGCTGGTAACCGTAACACAACGGAGGAACATTGGAAAACCATACATGCCCATGGATTTGACAGTATCTTCGCTGTTGACATTATGGATGAGTATGGTTCAATACGTATTCCTGTGAAAGATAAGACGCATATTAAGTATGATATTGTTGGCAGTCACCTTGCTAACTACGACTTTATGATAAACCTCGCCCACTTCAAAGGTCACCAGATGGGAGGCTTCGGAGGAGTGCTGAAGAATGCTTCTATAGGTGTAGCGTCATCCATGGGTAAATCATATATACACTCTGCTGGCAAGACAACAAACATAAAGGATATGTGGAACTTCGTGGGAGATCAAGACGCATTCCTTGAGTCTATGGCGGCAGCGGCACAGGGTGTACATAACTACTTTGGCAACGGAGAGAAAATACTCTATATCAATGTGATGAACAATATGTCGATAGACTGTGACTGTAATTCACACCCCGCGCCACCAGAACTGAAGGATATGGGAATACTGGCATCTACCGACCCCGTAGCGTTGGATCAGGCGTGCCTTGACCTCGTGTTTAACCACGACAGCAAGCCTGGCGACACCGCTAAGCCATTGACCGCACGCATACAGCAGATGCATGGTACGCACACAGTAGATTATGCAGAGAAGATAGGTTTGGGTACAAAGAAGTATAAGATAATAAACATTGATAAATAATGCGAAAAGGATTAATGCTTGCGTTGGCTTGCGCCGTTACAGCATCGGCACAGGCTCAGCGTGATACTACGGCAACATTGCGTGACGTTGTGGTAACGGGAACACGCAATGCGACGGACGTTCGCCACCTGCCGATGACGGTATCGGTTATAGGAAGGGAACAGTTGACAGAACGCCACCTTACCTCTGCCTTGCCGACGGTGATGCAGCAGGTACCGTCTTTCTTCGTAACGGGACGTTCCATGATGGGCTATGGTGTATCAACAGGAGCAGCAGGAGGCATCAATCTGCGTGGCATATCGGGCGGAGCAGGACAGATGCTTGTGCTCATTGACGGTCATCCACAGTACAACGGTGTGTATGGTCACCCCATAAGTGACAGTTATCAGACCATGATGATGGAGCGAGTGGAGGTGTTGCGTGGTCCTGCCTCGGTGTTGTATGGCAGTAACGCCATGGGCGGTGTGATGAACATTGTGACGAGAGGCATGGCGAAAGACGGCTCGGAGACCAACGTTAGTCTCGGTGCCGGTAGTTACGGAACGCTGAAGGGCGAGGTGTCCAACCGACAGAAGCATGGAAAGTTTAGTAGCACTGTGGCGGCACAGTATGGCAGGACGGACAACCACAGACCCAACATGGGCTTTGAACAGTACGGGGGATACGTAAAATTAGGTTACGACATCAATGAACACTGGAACGCATACCTTGACGCTGACGTGACACACTTTAACTCCTCATACCCCGGAGCCGTTGATAGTCCTATCTATGGAGCCGACCAGTGGATAACACGCGGTGTGGCTTCCGTTGCCGTAGAGAACCATTACGACCGTACCAGCGGTGCCTTCAGCGTGTATTCAAACTTTGGTAGGCACAAGATAGACGATGGAAGTGCTGACGCGAACAACCCCACGAAGAGGTATTTCCGCTCAAAGGACGCGCTGACGGGAGTGTCATGGTATCAGAGTGCGCAACTCTTTACTGGCAACAGACTTACCGTGGGCATAGACTATCAGCACATCTACGGCAATGCTTACTACACATCGAAGGCTACGGGCGAGGTGCTTGACACACCGAACAAGCAGAGCGGCAAGTCGTATCGTAATGAGATTGCAGGTTATGTAGATTTCCGCCAGGACCTTCTGGCATGCCTAACGTTCGATGCAGGCATACGCCTTGACCACCATAGTGTAACAGGTTCGGAGTGGGTACCGCAGGTTGGCGTGGTATATAGACCAATATCTACGGGAGAGGTGAAACTGATGGCAAGCAAAGGATTCCGTAACCCTACCATGAGAGAGATGTATCTCTATCCGCCTTCAAACGAAGACTTGGAACCAGAACGCCTCTGGAACTATGAACTGTCATGGCGACAGCGGCTGAATGGCTTTAAGTATGGTGCCAATATATATTATATAAAAGGTGACAACATGATTCAGACGGTGAACCGTCGCAACGTGAACACCGGCGAGATAGAAAACTGGGGCGCGGAGGTAGAGGCGTCATACCGCATTAATGACCATTGGAATGTGTCAACCAACCACTCTTTCCTCCACATGGAGCACCCTGTTGTTGCTGCACCAGAGTATAAAGGCTACCTCGGTGGCAATTATACAAATGGCAGATGGAGTGTCATTGCAGGTCTGCAATATATCTCTGGACTTTACACCGAGGTGGGAAAGAATGAGCAGAAAGAAAACTTCTGTCTGCTTGACGTGACGGTAAACTATCGTCTTCTCAACCAGTGTACGCTGTGGATGAGTGGTGAGAACCTCCTTGCGCAGCGTTACGAGATAAACAAAGGTTACCCTATGCCGAGAGCAACGGTGATGGCTGGTGTCGATATCAAGTTCTGATATAAACCGTTAGTGATGGTAATTCGTATAATAACCGTAGATGCAGTGCCCTATGGTGAACACTTACTTATGAAGTGAAGAAGCAAGAGTACTGGCAGCCTACAGGTAGATAACTAAACAAAACAATCGCCAATGCAAGAGTGAGCATGGATACTCATCTTGTATTGGCGATTGTTTTGTTTATAAAATTTGTTACTTTGCTTCCAATTTGTTGTATTCTTCGTCCGTTACAGGTTCCAACCATTCGTTAGGTTCTGAGCCAGGCTTAGAGTTCTCTACTGCCACATGTGTGGCTATATGCTGGAACCAACTATCCTTCTGTGCGCCATGCCAGTGTTTTACTCCCTCAGGAATGTCGATAACGTCACCAGGGTTGAGGGCGATGGCTGGCTTGCCCCATTCCTGATACCATCCCTTGCCCGATACGCAGATGAGAATCTGTCGGGCACCGTGATGAATGTGCCAGTTGTTGCGACAACCAGGTTCGAAGGTTACGTTTGACATTGGTAGAACGGTCTGCTCGTCTTCCTTCAGGTTCTTTGGAGCAATGCGAGCCAAGTGACTGTTGCCGATGAAGTATTTTGCATATGCCGTGTTAGGATTTCCCTTATGCCAAGCCCCTGCTGTGGCATCTGCAGCGTTGTCGCACTGTGACAAGCCTTTCTCGCTGAGGTATTTCATCAACTCATCTACTTGCTCCTGTGTGTTGCCCATGTTGACGGCACCTCTCTGGTGGGCAGCCAACTGTGGTGCAATGCCCTTGATAGAAGCCAGGGCGGCAACGGTAACAATCTCGCGGTCGCTTGCCGAGAGTTGGTCGCCAGCAAAGATGTCACCGAAGAGGTGGGCCTTAAGGTAGTAATCATCCTGTGGGCAGAAGTCATAGTTGAAAGGCTTACCGCTCAACTTTGTCTGGGTCTCGGTTCCTTTTTGAAGAGCCAATGCAGCATTGTCCCAAGCCTCTGGGCGCTTCCATGGCTTGCCCTCATCGTCCTTCTTGCCTTCCGCCTTGCGAGCATCGAGCACCTTTGATAAAGTGCCGAGCGCATTGAGCGAGCGTGGGAACCCCGTGTAGGCATAGAGTTGGGAGAAAGCCTCCTTAATCTCATTGATAGTAACTCCGCCATCCAGTGCTTCATTGATGGCTGGTGCCAGACGATCGAGGTCGCCCTGGGCTTCAAGACTTGCCAAGGTGGCGAGGTGCAACTGGCGTTCTGACAGCGTAGTGGCTGCCATAGATTCATTCATTGTGGCCATAAATATTACCAAAATAATTAATAGTTTCTTCATAATGCTATTTTTAATAATGCGTAATGTAACTCTTAATTACGGTTGCAAATTTACACTTTATCTTGTGTACATAGCGTAACTATTTTTCGGATGATTTTACCCGTTTTCTCTTTTCGTGTTGTTTATTGGCGTTTATGAGTGGAATAAAATAAAAAAAACGCCCTGTTTGCGTGGCAAGAACAGATGTGTTGCCAGAGCAAACAGGGCGTCTTAGTATTGTTAACATGTAACTTACAAGTTAGCCTCGAATTTCTCTTTCAGTTTAGCCTTGTTGGCTGCGCCTACGAATTTATCGATAATCTGACCGTTCTTGAAGAACAGCAGGGTAGGGATGTTGCGTATGCCGAGTTCTGCAGCAATCTCTTCGCAGTCCTCAACGTTACATTTACCTACTATAATCTTGCCGTCGAAATCGTCAGCCAGTTCAGAGATGGTAGGTGAAATCATCTTACATGGTCCGCACCATTCAGCCCAAAAATCTACTACCAATGGCAGAGCACCGTTCTTCAGGGACTCAAAGTTCTCGCTGTTTATTACTACTTCCATCGTTCTTTGTGTTTAATAGTTAATGATATTGTTAAAATCCGTCGAGTTCGTAGTATTCATCCTCCAACTCTTCGGTTGATTTCTTGTTATTGTCTTCTATTATTATCTCCTCGTCAGCACCGTTGTCCTGCTGCTTGTCAGTACCATCGTCTATGACAATGGTATCTTCCTGCTGAGCGTTGTTGTTAGAATCACTACTGTCAGGCAGTGTGATACCTCCATCGTCAGGTTCTGTTTGCACAGGCGATGCGTCAGGAATGATAGTCTCCGTATTATCTTCTGGAGTCGTATTCATCTCCGGTATGTTAATCTCCGTACCTTCTTCAGGCGTTGTTTCTTGCTCCGGTATGTTAATCTCCGTACCTTCTTCCGATGTTGTCACCTGTTCAGGTAGGGCAATCTCCGTGCCACTGTTGGTGTTGACAGTATCTGGCGTAGTTGTGATGTCAATGCCTTCCTCAGGAGTTGCAATCTCTGTATCGGTAGGCAGAGGCATCAGTTCCTCGTCGTTTATAGAGTCCTTCTGTTCTGGAGTGACAGGTTTCACGCCACCAGGAGCCACCTCTTCTGTTGGAAGGATAGGTTTAACCTCCTCCTCTTCACGTGCTTTCTCCTCTGCGTTGTGTACAGGTTCATACAGTTGCGTCGTATTCCTAACAGGCAGTGGGGCAAAGTTCTTTACGTAGAAGGCATCATAATCATTGTAACTGTAACGATTGCCCAGCAGTTCCAGATTCTCCTTACTTATAATAATAGGTCTGCTGTTGCCCATGGTACTCTTTATTCCCTCCTGTCGCAGTAACATGTTGGCGTACTGTCGTGCCTCGTTGAAGTTGCGGAAACCACTAACAGTGAGGTGGTGCATACCGTAAACATCCTCTATTGTGAGGTCGAAGTTTCTCACAAGGAAGTTTGTGAAGTTGAAGCGCGCCATCTGGAAGAGCAGTTTGTTCTCGTTGATAGAGTCAGGGGCGTATGCCATTATAAACATAAAGTCGGTGTTACGCTCTGGCGAGAATTCCCTTTTGGCTATGCTGTCAGTGCCGTCCATCGTTATGTTACGTCTGTTCCATACGTCGGACAGGTCAAACTTAGCACCGTGCAGTCGTCTGCCCTCCTTAACACCGTTGATTATCATGCCCGCCATTTCTGCCACCTTACTCGTAGGATAATCCTTCACAACGGTTTGCATAGCCTTCATGCACTCCTCTGCATTACCATCGTTAAGGTGTGTAAGACCCGTGATAAAGATAAATCTGTCGCGATTGTCGCCAAGTGGGAAACGCTTTTCCGATACAGAGTTGTTGGCATACACCTCCTTGAAGCGGTCAGCCTTGAAGGCATCGTAAGTTGCTCCGTAGAGAGAATCCTCCATTTCCTTGCCGTAACGTGCGTTTTCAGCAAAGTAGGGGTCGGTCACTACCGTAGTCCATTTAGACTCAGGGCACTCCGTTTTCAGTTTCTCCACGTACTCGGTGGCCGTGTTCTTGTCGTCGAGGCGTGAGTAAAGCAGGAACAAATGGTAGTAAACCTCGTCCTTAGGTGTAAAGTCAGGATAGTCATTCATGAGCCTTAAGAATGCTTTTCGGCTCAAAGGAAGATTGTCCAGTTTATCCTTGAAGATGATGGCAGAGTGTAACAGACCATCCTTTATAATCTCATTGCTCTCCGCCAGAGCCTCTTCCGTGAACGGAATCTGTGCCAAGTAGTATTCCCTTTTGTGTGGGTCGTTCACGGCAGAGTCCATTTTCTCTTCCTCCTGTCGTTGCTTTTCTTCGGCAAGGTTAATGGAGTCACGCTGTTCCTGTGTCAGCATGGTGGTATCAACCTCCTCAGTTTCAATTCCGCCGACAACCGTTATGTTGTAACGTTGCCAGTTATCCTTGTTCTCACGTTTACCCCATTTCTGCGCAAACGCTTGCTTACCCTGCTGCACCAGTTGTGGGTTGTAGAAGTACCATGCCTTGTTCTGGTTCTGTGTGGTAGGGCGTTGCTGCATGTTGTTGGTGGTATTGCTGCCCAGTTTCGCGCCATACTTCTGCTGTCTCTGTTGTGCTTCTTCCTCAGCCTTAGCAGCTTCCTCCTCTTTCTCCTTCTCTTTTAGTGCGTCAATGACACGGTCTATTGCCTCATTACGTTGCTTTTCGTCCATCTTGGCGAGCGACTGCAGCGAGTCTTGTAGTTGTATAGCATCAGTGTAAGGCACCAGTTCGTCCAGTACCTTAGAGCGTTCAGAGAGCATTTTGTAGTCAGGTCGTTCCTTATCGAGCAGTCCTATAGCCTCCGCATAGCATCGCTGTGCGTCGCTATACTTTTCTAACTGCCAGTAAAGGTCGCCGAGATGTAACAACAATACGCCCTTCTCTATGCCCGAACGAGTAGCCTTCTTATTACCAGTTTCATACGCTGCGATGGCATGGGCGGTATCTTTCTCGGCCAAGTAGATATTACCAATGGCGTAATACACTTGGTCAAGGTACTCTTTATTATTATCGTTGCGTGCCATTCTGCGCAACCTTCTTATCATTTTCTTGGCCTGTCCCTTAGCAGAAACTTCCGTAAGCGATATGCGTGCGTTAAACTCCAGTTCGTAAGGAGGGTTCATTCTTATTACCTTCTTGAACGCCTTGTATGCCCCAGCCTTATTGTTCATGGCAGCCTCTATCTGTCCTAACAGGAAGTATTCGCGTGCCCTCTGCTTTGAACGCATCTCGTGTTTGATAACCTTGACGAGATACTCCTTAGCCTTTGGCAGGTCCTCGCGGTGCAAGTAGTAGTCGCACAGAGTATAGTCCCATTCCTTTTGCGCACGCCAGTCAATGCTGTCACGCTGCATGTTGCGTATTACGTCCTCAGCATCATAAAGCCAGTCGCTCTCCACGTAGCACTTTGCAAGCCATGCTCGTGCCTTGCCGTATATGGCAGGTTGCCCCTTGTAGAGGCGAGACATATAAGAAAACGTTGCCGCAGCCTCGTCAAAATTACCTTGGTAGAATTGTGAACGTCCCATGAGCATCCATGCCTTCCACAGGAATGGATTGTATTCTCTGCGTGAGAGCCATTCTATGTCTTTCTCGGTCTTGCGACGATTCTTAGTCCATTCAGGCTTTGCCTTGATGCTATGCAGTTGTATGGCCTTCTTACTCTTGGTGATAGCAATCTCGTAGTTAGCCTTGCCCAGGTCGCGACTTGCCTTGTTTCCTACAGTATAAAGCGGCAATCGTTCCGTATAGTTGTCCTTATTGCCGTTTTCCTTCTCCAGTGAAGCATCTATATAAGCCTGCGCGCCATTATAGTAGATGTTATATTTCGCAGTGAAGCCATGCCAAAAACGAGTCATCCCCGTGTTCTTTTTAGTAGAACACGAAGCAATGAGCAGTGTTGTAACGAGCAGTAGAGTATGGTATAATAAGCGTCGCAAGATGTTGTAACAGTTTAATTTTCTTTGATAGTCCATCCAGCCTTCTTTAGGTCATCCCAATAGTGTGGATAACTCTTTGAAACGACCTCAGGATTATTAATCCTCAGACCAGGGAATTTGATGGATGCCGGTGCGAACGCCATTGCCATTCTGTGGTCCTCGTATGTGTCAATAACGGGTTCTCTCATAGGTTCGCAGCGTGTGCCGTCCCATGACAGCACACCTTCCACAGAGTCATCGAGTACATAGCCCAGTTTTGCCATTTCAACCTTTAGTGCTGCTATGCGGTCCGTCTCCTTAATGCGTAGTGTTTGCAGTCCACTGAAGCGGAACGGAATGTTACATAGTGCTGTGGCCACAACTACGGTCTGCGCCAAGTCGGGTTGGTTCACAAAGTCAAAGTCAAATCGAGGCAGTGCTATAGGCAAAGCCTGTAGTGATACCGTAGTAGGCTTTAGTTGGCATTTCTCCGCATAACGTGTCTTAACCCCCAGCATCATGAAGATGTAACGAATGGCAGAGTCGCCTTGACGACTACCGTCCATCAGTCCGGGCATGCGCACCTCGCTGTCCAAGTCGCCAAGGAGGGCGAGTATTTCGTACCAGTATGATGATGCGCTCCAGTCATTCTCGATGAAGAAAGGAACAGACTTGTAAGGCTGAGGCTTAACCTTTACTGTGGCGTTGTCCTCCCATTCCACGTCAGCACCGAACTCCTGCATGGTGCAGATGGTAAGGTCTATGTAAGGGCGTGAGATGATGTTGCCCGTAAGATGCAACGTCAGTCCGTTTTTCATCATAGGTCCCACCATCAGTAGTGCGGAGATATACTGTGAAGAAACGTTGCCAGCGATATCGAGGTTGCCACCGTCCAGGTGTTTCCCGCATATACGTAGTGGTGGAAAGCCCTCTTCCTCTATGTACTCAATGTCGGCTCCCAGTCGGCGCAGTGCGTCAACCAGTACCGTTATCGGACGGTGTTTCATGCGTTCCGTGCCCGTAATAATGTGTTCGCCATTGCCCACGGAGAGCAGTGCGGTGGTAAAACGCATGGCAGTTCCAGCCGCCTTGATGTTTATTTCGTAAGGCATGTCGCGCAATGCCGCCACCATAACGTCAGTATCGTCGCAATGACTGAGGTTTTCAGGATGTTGCGTATTGCCAGCCAGAGCGTTGATAACGAGTGCTCGGTTACTGATACTCTTAGAGGCGGGTAGTGTTATTTCACAGTTTATGCTGCTTGGTGCAGTGAGAATATATTGCATTTTCTTGTTAATTTATGTGTGGTGTCGCCATTTGGGGGCAGTCCTTATAGCAAAGTTACTATAAGTTTCTTAGACGGGCAAACATTGTTATATAAATTGTTTCTATTTCACATTTTTTCAATAAAAAGCCCATAAAAGATTTGTCTGCCTCAATCTTTTTATGTACCTTTGCAGTCGCAAAATCAGAACATGCCAAAAGTGTGGCTGGTTATGCTATGTAAACGGGATGTGGCGCAGTTGGTTAGCGTACGCGTCTGGGGGGCGTGTGGTCGCCAGTTCGAGTCTGGTCATCCCGACAAAGATGTAAA
>DAIUFT010000093.1:0-9892 GCA_036844425.1 Prevotella sp.
ACAGTTTTGGGTTAGCGTCCGTACAGCTTCCCCACAGGGTTTGTCGGCTGCGCCAGAAAATAGAATACTTTCGTTATCTGCAATATGTTCACATTCCAAACCAAAGGATAAAAAAGAAAACTTGCTACAACTATAACCATAGCCACCCTATCATTCTTTACACTCTCCAACAAAAACCATATTATTGGCGCAAAGAGAAATAGTCCAAACAACATCAACAAAAACCATAAATGGCACACCCCATATAGCAATGAACCATAACTATAGAAGTCACTAAACAAAAACAGCATTCCCCCCCCAGTTATGAAATAAGGAACCATTAATCTTTGCCCTTTATTTTTATAAAATTGATACATATTATCATAATGTTTTCTACGTTTTAGCATCCAATACA
This sequence comes from Prevotella sp., assembly GCA_036844425.1. GTDB lineage: Bacteria > Bacteroidota > Bacteroidia > Bacteroidales > Bacteroidaceae > Prevotella. Next base: position 395 of record DAIUFT010000093.1, read on the forward strand.
AATAACCAGAAATAAAAACAAATACGGGCATATGTACACCTCCCATTATTGTCGTTATTATTTTTAGAACAGGATTATAAGGACCTTCTCCAAAAGGCCAGGTGGGATGCGAATAATAACATGTACAATGATACAACACCACCATCGTCATGGCTATTCCCCTGTACAAAGTTAGATTGTCCGACGAAATTTGTTGATTCTCTTTCATTTTATCTTGTCTATAATCGGTTTTATTGCATTTTGAGGCAAGAAATTCTCCGCTCTTTTAATACATGCACTTTTTAGTTTTATTATAGGAGAAGGATCGTTAACTATCATTTCCAAGATTCTATTTAAATTCTCTGTATCATTAAACTTATAACCTAATCCTGTCACTCCGTCTTCAACAACGTCACTAAAACTTTTCCACTTAGCAGAAATCACTGGCAGTCCTGCCGCATACGAATCTATAATCGTTCCAGGAATGCCTTCTGTATAGTATTGTGTCGGGAATAGCAATGCAAAATATCCAGATAAAATCTTTACACTTTTGTCGAATGGTGCATTACCACAATATCTTATTGCTTTTGTAAACGACTTCTCTACCCCCTTAAACCATGCCTCATCTTCTCCAGAATCTATGGGGCCATAAATATCAAGTGTGAAAACATCCCTTTTGTATTTTTTATTTAGTTTCATCACCAATTCTGCCGCAGTTCCAATTCCCTTTTTCTCTGTAACACGAGAGAATGTAACCAACTTGTAGGGTTCTGAATAAACCTTTTGAAAATTTTCCTTCTTTATAATAGATAATGGTTTACAATTAGGCACTACCCATACATTATCATACCCTAAATTCCGTAAAGCATTCTTCATTGTTTGGGTTTCAACATATATTCCAGTAAACTCATGAAGTGCTTTCATAACATCAGGATGCTCTGGCAACAAATCTTGCAACCATCCTCCAATAACAGAATAATGAAGTTGACAATGAAATAATTTATTCAGTTTTGTAAGTAGTTTCGACAATACGATTAACCCATTATGTGCAGGCAAAATCACTATATTTTTGCACGTAATCATAGCCCAAACTAACTGAAACGGCATTATCATTCTGCTATTCTTGGCTAGAGTGTCTATACGATATACTTTGCCATATTTCTTTTCAAGAGCATCTGCTATAATACAAGTTTTTACCTCTTGCCCACCTTTCGGAACATCCCAGAGCCGGAAAGCTCCACAAACACAAATTTTAGCCATCGTTATTCCTTAATTTTTTGATAAGCCTTTACAATAAATGCCAAACACTTGCAGAATAGATTCTTTTGCTGTCGTTCCCATCTATATGCATATTCCTTAAATATAGGTTCGCCTGTCAAATTATACATTACTCTCATTTGAGCAATATGCAGATTGTGGTAAAAAGGAGAGGCCATTTTTCCATCACTATCATACAGACTCCAATACTTATTTTTGAACATCGGAAGTGAAGCGATAAGGCTCTTTAATGATTTGTCAAGCAATTGCTTATATCTGCCATTATCTTGTGTGGTAACAACATAATCATACAATCCCCACCAAGCAAATATCCATCCATTTAGAACTGTAGACAGATTTGTGTATTCTCGAAAAACGACATTCCCTTCTTCTGTATATTCTGTTGTACCTTTTTCTTTTATATCTTGCAACATAAAATCAATCGCTTTATGTGCTGCATTATAATATCTCACATCATTTGTTAACGTGTATGCCCTAAGCAAGACTGACGCACCTTCTCCTTGCGCCATAGCACCAAAAGGCGCATTTGGATACACATATGAGAAATTATCCCATCTTCCTTTTCCGTCTTGTTTATCCAATGCCCATTTTGCGCATTGTATAAACTTATTTTTGTAGACTTCATTATGTTTCAAAAGCCACAAGTCATAGCAACCTATTGCATACTGAAAAATAGCGACTGGAAAATAAATATACTTTCCATCAAGTTGTTTTATTAAGGGAAGTTTTTCAGTATACAATAATGACTGATTTATTGCAACTTTTTCTGTCAAATCGTTATAATATCCTTTTACCTCGCTTTTGCTATAGATCTTGCCTGGTCCTTGATGCACATGTTCCACACTTTTACCTAAAAGCATTTTTGTCCATCGCTGTAATTGTATAATTGTTATTGCCATAATTTCATGTATAAATTATCATACCCCTCAAACATCCTCTCTGCAGAAAAATCCTTTGATTTCCGAAGTGCATTCTCACCTATCTTTTTTCGTAAGGTCTCATCCTCCATCAATCTCTTAATTGCAACTACCAGTTCTGTAGCATTTGGTTCAATCAACAATCCTGTTTTTCCGTCAACTATCATATCAGGAACTCCACCAACAGAAGATGCAATTATTGGCAATCCTGTTCCCATTGCCTCAACAAGAGTCACTGGCATTCCCTCATATAAGGACGGAAGTACGAAACAATCGGCATCATGCAAAAAAGGATACACATTACTTTGCAAACCACAAAATTCTATTTGATTTTCCAATCCTTCTTCTTTTACTTCTTTTTTACGCTGTTCCTCATCACCTGCTCCACCTATTAGTTTTATCACGAACTTATACCCTTCACCTTTTAGAATCTTAGCGGTTTTTATAATGGCATCATGATTCTTCTGTGGATTAAATCTACCAATATGGACGATTTGGAATGGAGTTGACGCTTTATAACCGCTCTTAACAATACATTTACTTAAATCTGAGCCATTAAATATTACAGGTATTAGGCTCTTTGTTATATGGTACTCTTTTACCACTGTATTCTGTATTAGAGGACTGATACTAACAGGCGTCACATTACAATACTTATAAAAAAAATGCGCAAGTTTTCTTCGATAGCTATCCACTTCTTTTGTTGCAATGTTGTGAACAGTATGAACACGCACTTTTACTCCAGCCATAACTGCGGCTGGAATAGCATATTGCATAACATACCTATGCGTATGAACAATATCAATATGCTGTGTCTTCATTACACTGTATAACTTACGTATAACAGACACATCCATACCTGACTTCTTGTTTAGATACATGACTTTAATCCCTTTTTCTTCCAATCTCTCTGTAATTGGAGAATGAAAATCAAATAAACTTGCTACAATCACATTATATTTACCAGAATCATGTAATTTATAACATAAGGTCTCACACATTGTTTCAGCACCAGCAAGACCAAACTCAGGCATTATTTGTAAGACATTTTTCATCTTTGCAGATTTAAACGATACCACTATTACTTTTTATATAAAATCTATTCATTGATACGCAGGCTATGAATAGCAAACTGTTCCAAAATGGTTTTAAATACAGAATTGATGTAGAAAGGCCGAGTACAAACATTCCAACAAATACAGCGAAGGCAAAATAATCATAAAATGATTTCTTTAGAAAGACATATTGACTATATATGTACATAATACTCCCTATACATCCCAAACCAATTAAGTTTTCAAGAAAGACATTATGCATAACATTCACACGAGAAAAATGGTATAAACTTGCAACTGCCCGTGAAGCTCCCATTCCTTTTCCTATTAGCAAAGAAAGTGAATCATAATTGCAATATGCATTGATAGCATCATTCCATATTTCATATCTGCCAGACCCGTCAGAATTTTCAATAGCGTCTGCAGAGAAACGCTCCATTACATCAGGATTAACAACACTAATAACTAACGGCAGTAATAATAATAAAATAAATATAAAAAGTAATTTGGAAATTATAGAAGATATTGATTTTATATTTGTAGTCCTTAAATATACTATACCAGCAACTAAAACTCCGCCAAATAATCCGCCTCGTGATCCTGTAAATAAGATTGTTAATAAATATAATAATATTTCTGATATGCTTAAAAGTTTCACTCGTATTTTCTTTTTTACGAAAAATGCTTCCATACAAAAAGCGATTCCAAAGTAAAAATATGCACATAGATAGTTAGGATCTTCTTTCATTATACTTTCATGAATTATTAAGCGTCCTCCAGAAAAATTCGCAAACATCCATGAAACGACCAAACTTATACGGCTTGACCATAATAAACTTTTTTTCAAATAAGCTATTTCCCCTTCATTATATGTCTGAGTCATTGCAAACAACAAAAGAAGCATCAAACTAATATATGCAATTGCTGTATCCTGAGACATTTCTGTATTTATAGACCAAAAAAACGAAGCTATAGCAAATATGTAATAAAGAAAGACCGCTTTCCAACCCTTTCCTATATAAATGTGCTTTCCTATTGCACCCAAGATCGGCAGAAAAGCAATATATTTAAGTATGGAGCCTATTGAAAACAAATCAACCACACCTAAGATTACTACAGTAAAGTATAACCCAAGGAGTAAAACAAACATACTTATCTTGTATCCTTTATAATATATTCTCATGTTTACTTATTTTTTGCTTATGCTATTTCTTTTTTATTAAAATATTGCAAGATAAAGGGAATGTATAAACTACCCATATTGCCCTATAAACTTAAAATCTTTCCGCAATAATTCTAACATACCAATCTTCTGTTTTACTTAACTTCTCTAATTAATGGAAATAGCATTTTCTGTATACTATATTTCAATGCTATTTTACATGGAAACAATTTCCATATCGAAATATAGTTTACTATTTCTTGCAAGTTGTATTTCTCTATGTATTTATTTACAAATTTCTTACTATACCCTGTTGCATACAATTGAATTATAGAACGTATAGCAAACTGCTTAGCATAAGAATTTAACGATGCGTATTTTTTTGCAATATTATATTGTTCCTTGCAAGTAAAGAAATAACTATCCATTTGAGATTCAGAAAACTTTCTTTGTGAGGAAGATTGTGCATTTTGCCAATATTCATATACAACAACATCTATTGTTGACACCAGAGAACTATTATCTATAATTTGATAAAACAACAACCCATCTTCCCCATTTAAAAGATTGTTATAATTTCTATACTGAAAATTTTGGAGAATTGCACGTGTAAACAATCTGCTACAAAGATTATGATGAAACTCTCCTTCCAACATGGATTTAAACACAGCAATCTTATCAGTTCCATGAGAAAGCTTGTTTATCCAATCATATTGTTCTCCATTATCCTTTATATACTTTACTTTTCCTGAGACAACATCTGCTTTCACACGTTCTGCTTCATTTACCATTTGCTCCAAAGCATGAGGAGGGAGTGTATCATCCCCATCTACAAATGTTATATATTTTCCTGTAGCTTTTGAATAACCATGATAACGAGCCATCATCGGTCCTTGATTCTTTTCATGATTTATCATAATCACACGCGAGTCATTCTCTGTATATTGTTTAATTATATCTACAGAGTTGTCTGGAGAACAATCGTTCACCAATATAATCTCTATATCAAATAATGTCTGCGCGAGAATGCTGTCCACACAGCGGCGGAGGTATTTCTCAGCCTTATAGACGGGAACTATTACACTTACTTTTGGCATATTTTTTCTGATTTTCTACTATTCCTTTATGATGTTATTCGTTTTATTAATTTAAGTTGGTTATCTATCTCAGCATTGGAAACGAAAACCGATTTTACAAACTTTTCAAAATTACTATATCCGCCAAAGGTTGACTGGATGGATCGCTTGATGCCATCGGCTTCAAAATCATACTCTTCGGGATCATCTGATTTTATTAAGTAGGGAGATATGAATTGACGGAAACAAGCAATGTCTGCAGCAGAACCCTGATAAAGTTTTATGAGTTCTTTACTCATTAGGTTGGAGTTGACAGCCTCGGCTTCATTGCCTATCACGTAATACTTCTCTACATAGCTTGCTGAGAGCAAGAACTGATTAAAAGACGATTTAGGGTTAGAGACCTCGTTGGGAGATGGTTTACCATTCATTTCAACGTACTTTTCAAGAGCCCCATTAGCAAGCTTCGCCAATTGGTCATATTCCAACAAGTCGATAGGCATGTCACCAGAATCTATGTCATCTTGATAAGGCGTATAGAGTGCTGTTAAGAGTTGGTTTATTTTTTCAAGATGCTGACCTCGCTCTATGGCATGTTCAAATAATGGGAGCAACTGCTGACGTAAACTATCCGTATCCATCTCCGCACGTATCCAATATCTGTCAGAGACTATTTGGCGAATACCATTTTCTGACAGACATGGGAGAAACACTAATAATGCACAAATGAAGTTGCGTATCACCCGCGCATCTTTGTATTCATGCATATAGTAACTCAAGAAATGATGGTACAACGACTCAAACGAATCCTTCTTCTGCATCCATCTTCTGACCTCCTCACGCACAGTTTCCACCTCTTCACTCATCATAACAATCTCAAATTCTATAGCACCTACGGTATTCTTAGGTAGACGGTAACAGAAATAGTTTGCATAACTGATTTGCGACCTGATTTCACGCGAAGTCTTTACTGTTATATTTACTTTTGAAAATAGCTTCTTGAGTAATTTTGCACAGGGTGTATCTTCATCACACTCATATACCCATAGACTATATTTACGCAGATTATCTGGCTGCAACTTCAACAGTGAAAAAGGATGATACGACAAAGTTTCATATACCGTAGGGGATACGAAGTGGATAAGTTCTATCCCAAAGAAATCTCTTATGGTTATATTTCTCGTATGCGCAAGCACTGCTTTTAGATTCAAAGCAAATAAATTAGCAAATCGTCTGGCCTGTCTGAAATTTTGAATAAAGTCTGTAAATTTCATCCCATCAGAGTCAAGTAATTGTACGACAGAATATCGCAACCTGACAGCTTCTCTATTTCCTAAGGAAGCCATTCGAGCCACCTCCTCTATAAAGACATCAAGAAGCATCTCTTCCTCAAACTTAGGCAATGACACTTCTAAATGAAATATCTTCTGAAGGTATTCATCTGCTCGTTTCACATTCTTCGATTCATTTAGTACTTGACAAACATAATCACGATCATAAGCCACAACAAACACAACATGTCGAAAGTTAGCTGTTACACGAATCAAGCGTAACACTTCAAAGAGTTCATCACTCTCCAGCCTATCAAGATCGTCGATAAATATGACCAAAGGTTTATCATTATCAGTTAACAAGGCTTGTTCAATCCTCTCCCTGAGAGATGCAATAGTTGCTACGTTTTTGCGTAATGAAAATAACTTGGCTACGTTTGTAAGAATAGGATGTAAGTCGATATTGAGCATCAAGTCACGATAGCTTTCTATATTCTTATTGAAATCGTCATCATCAGCAAGAACATTTTTCTGCAATAATGCAAAGAATTGTGACACAATTTGCGTTTTGTCTGTACATGTCCAAGGGTTAAAGCATACAACACGATACTTATCTTTATTCATGCGTTCCCGCAGTTGTCGTAAGAAAGAAGTTTTCCCGCTTCCCCAATGTCCGGATATGCCTATTGCCAAAGATTCTTGTTGCAAACGAGCCTCAGGCATTAGTTTTATTAGTTGTTCTATATAACCTGCCCATCCTGTTTCTTTTGGCTCTACATATACCGCATCCATACAATAGCCTTTCTTGTCGTCTTTAAGGTTATCTGTGCGCTCTTCTTCGCTTTTAGCTATTGCGATTACCTCTAACATTGTCATCACCATAAAAGCGATAATAAAAAGAAAGGAATATTTTTCTTCAAAAAGAAATATTTTAGGGAAACGCCAATACGTATTGTTGAAAAGATAAACGATGCAAAATACATAACCTATAGCACGTGTTAAGCTTCCTTTTCCACAATAGATTTTATGTCCTGCAATATAAGCTATTACCACAAAAGAAACGCAACACAAACAGTTGAAAAGATGACTTGTATTGCATGCCGTGCCAACATAAGCAAGCAAGTCTCCCACCCATGTACTATCTACATACATTTCAACCTGCCCTCTCAATGCATAAAGTCCAGAAAATACAAGTGATAGTGCAAGTGCACAATAGATGGTTTTAAAGTTTGCTTTCATATCCGACATTCTTATGCTTTCAATTGTTGGAGCAATAAATCTTTGCATTTTGTCTGATATTCCTCTAAGATATGATTCACTCTTGTCCAATCAATCTCCTTGGATAAGTCAACACCATCAAGTCTGTCAGCATCAAGCAATCTATCTTCAAGGTGGAACGACTTTAACAATGAAGTGAAACGACTCATGCCTCTACCCTCATTGCCTATCGCCCAAAATGGCTTATTAAAGATAATGCTGAACACCATACCGTGGAAACTATCAACGATTGTCATCTCTGCATCCATAAAAGCACGAAGCCATGCTGTAACACTTGGAAACACGCAATCCTCTATGCGTTTCTTGACGTCTTCTTTGGTACGAGTCTCTGCTTGGCACTTTGGCAACACTTGGAATGGTTTCAATCCCTGTGCCTCTGCCACACGTTGTATAAAGGCAGTCTTCTTTGCGTTAGGATCAAGGATATAATTAAAGAGCGTCCCTTTAGACTTCGGCTCTTTCTCGTTCTCTACTAATCTTATATAATCTTCTTTAGTGAGAAGCATTGTTGGGTCAAGCACATGCACAGCATCAACTCCAAGATGCTCCTTACAGAGTTTCACGCCAGAATCCTCACGCACCGTAACAAGGTCAAACTTCTTTGCCAATGGTGCACAGAGTGCTGTCTGTTGTTTCGTAAATTCCCACTTATCAGTACCGAATGACGCTGCGTATGCGATACGTCGCAGTTTTCTTTCTTGTACGAAGTCAAGGAACATGGCTGATAAATATGAATTATAGCATGGTCGCCAGCACTGATCACTGCCTACGACAAAAGCGTCATATCCGCCTATTTTTGCATGTTGGGCAAATCCTTCATAAGAGTGAATAGTGTCTGTGCGGTTAATATATGTATCTATAAAGTGGTTCGTATTCTTCCGAATAACACTATTCTCTTCTGCATTGGTTCTATATCTTAAAGGTGGATATTTACTTGGCAACAGAGCATGTGCTATCCTCACCTTCATCCGATACAACATCTCTCGTATACTATTACTCTCCTTAAAATTCCAATCTACAGTTTCCACCTCATGCCCATCACGTATCAGTGTCTGTTGCAAGGCATAGTTCTGCAACAAACCACCGTAGTTAGTATGAAGCGGTTGTGTTAGTATTCCTATTTTCATTATTAATCCTATATTGTTATGCCGATAGCTATAGTATCAATTCACATTTGTTAGCACAGTCTATTGTTTATTTTTAAATCCTGCCCTATTTCTGGCATTTCATGCTGTAATTCATGTACATAAGTAAAATTATGTTCTTGTACGATGTCATAATATGACCGTTCATTATCATCAAACCATTCATTGAACTGCTGTAGATAATATTCTTCCTTGTTTACCTGATGACTTGGGATTGGTTTATTTGGCAGAACTATGTCGGCCGCTATAAAAGGATCATAGTATATGTCTCTATCCTCTGCACCATCTATCTTTACTGGACATATCTCCTCAACAGGAACATGGTCATTTATATTTT
>DAIUFT010000094.1:0-9753 GCA_036844425.1 Prevotella sp.
CCTCGAAAATAACCTCGAAATATAACAAAGGTAATTTATAGAACCACCCTATAATTCAGAACTTTTAATTATCAAGTCGTTTACATCTATCTTTATGCCTACATGGTCTCCAAGGTCCCATTGGTCTTGCGTGTCAACGTATAGTTTCTCTACCCAATCTGTATCTACAGTTAGGTGATAATGGTTGCCCTTATAAAGTATAAAGGCTACATTACCGGTGAAGATACCGTCCTCCTCGTTGTCGGTCAGTTCCACTTTGTCGCATGGGATATACACTTTTACACTTTCTTTTCCTTGTAATGACGATGCAATCTCATCGCTAACAGTAAACTCGCAACCAAGGACAGTAATGGTATTGCTACCCACCTCTGCCTGAAATACGTTCTCGGCCATGTTTCTTTTCATTATATGTATGTTGTCAGGGGCTACACTCATGCCCACAGTCTCGCCCACTTCAAAGTGACGATAGTTGTGCATCATGAACTCATAGCCATCTGCCTCTGCCAACATCTCGTAGTGAACGCCCTTGAAGATTGACGATGTTATCTTGCCAACAAACTGTGCTTTCTCTGTATTGCGGCTTACCTCAATGTCTTCTGGACGTATTACCACGTCAACTTTCTCGTCCTTCATGAAGCCTTTGTCAACGCAATCGATCTGCTGTCCTGCAACTGAGACAAAGCAATCACGTAGCATTACACCGTCGAGGATGTTACTCTCGCCAATGAAGTCGGCCACGAATGCGTTAGAAGGTTCGTTGTATATGTCGGTTGGAGTGCCTATCTGCTGAATACGTCCGTTGCTCATCACCACAATAGTGTCACTCAATGTCAAGGCTTCTTCTTGGTCGTGCGTCACATAAACGAAAGTGATGCCGAGACGTTCGTGCATTTCCTTCAACTCTAACTGCATATCCTTACGCATCTTAAGGTCAAGGGCAGCAAGCGGTTCGTCAAGCAATAGCACCTCTGGCTCATTAACAATGGCGCGTGCTATGGCTATGCGCTGCTGCTGTCCGCCCGAAAGTGAGTTAACATCACGATACTCATAGCCACTCATGTTAACCATACGCAGGGCGTTGTTCACCTTTTGCTTCATGACGTCAGTAGCCATTCCCTTCAGTTTTAAGCCGAAAGCAATATTGTCATAGACATTAAGATGTGGGAAAAGAGCATACTTTTGGAAGACGGTATTGACGGGACGCTTATATGCTGGTATGTCTGTCACGTCGTTACCGCCTATGCTTACCACTCCTTCCGTTGCCACTTCAAATCCTGCCAACAGTCTGAGCAGCGTGGTTTTGCCACAACCTGACGGGCCAAGTATTGTTACGAACTCTCCTTTACGAACATACAGGTTGATGTTATCCAATGCTGTCTTATCGCCAAAACGCTTGGATACATTCTTTATCTCTATAATATTCTGTGATTTATTGACCATCACCGTTTACTAATGTGGGTATCTTCTTGTGAAAAATACTTACTTATTACTTTCCTTTTATGTACTCCGCTACCATCTCTGCGGCACGTTCTCCATCTACTCCTGCCGAGACTATGCCACCAGCATAGCCTGCTCCTTCGCCAGCAGGGAATAGGCCTTCTATCGTTATGTGCTGCAAAGTTTCAGGATTACGCGTTATTCGCACTGGTGCTGAGGTTCTTGTCTCTACGCCTATCATCACGGCCTCGTTTGTTAGGAAGCCCTTACGCTGCCTGCCGAAGGTCTTAAAGCCTTCTCTTAGACGCTTCGTTATGCCGTCTGGCATCCAAAAATGCAGTGGTGAAGAGACTACTCCTGGTGCATAACTGGTACGTGGAATGTCGTAAGAGAGTTTACCATTCACGAAGTCATGCATTCGCTGTGCTGGCGCTGTCTGCAACATATTGCCTTGTTGCCAACACATTTTCTCCAGTTGTTGTTGGAAGTTCATTACGCTGAGTGCTTCCTTCATGGCATCACTACCTGGTGTCTCCGCGTCATTCTCCACCGCAAGTCCCATTGAAGGAATATCCTCTGGGCGCACTTCCACCACCATTCCGCTGTTAGACCATTGTCCGCCACGGTTGCTTGGACTCATTCCGTTGACCACTATCTGCTCTTTGTCGGTAGCCGCTGGTATGATGAAGCCACCAGGACACATACAGAAGGAATACACTCCTCTGCCATCTACCTGTGTTACAAAAGAGTATTCGGCTGCTGGCAACCACTGTCCCCTGCCCTTAGGTGAATGATACTGTATCTGGTCTATCAACTTTGATGGGTGTTCAAGGCGCACTCCTACCGCTATTCCCTTTGCTTCTATATCAATATTGGCAGATGCGAGGTAACGATATACGTCACGAGCGGAGTGTCCCGTGGCAAGGATTACTGGCCCATGATAAACCTCTTCCGCAGCACTGTCAAGGTTTACTGCCTCACAGCCCTCCACCTTGTTATTGGTAACGAGCAGACGCACCATCTTGGTACGGAAGTGAACCTCTCCCCCACTCTTCTGTATCTGCTTGCGCATATTCTCTATTACGCCCGGCAGTTTGTCGGTTCCTATATGCGGATGGGCATCGGCAAGGATGCTTGTCGATGCTCCGTGCTGACAAAACACGTTGAGTATCTTCTCTGTATTGCCACGTTTCTTACTGCGAGTGTAAAGTTTTCCGTCTGAGTACGCACCGGCTCCGCCCTCGCCAAAGCAGTAGTTGCTCTCGCTATCTACTCGCTGTTCTTTCTTTATCATGGCAAGGTCGCGTTTGCGTTCCCTCACGTCTCTGCCTCGTTCTATGACGATAGGCTTCACACCGAGTTCTATCAGACGCAGGGCAGCGAAGAGACCACACGGTCCCTCGCCCACGACAACAGCCTGAGGTGCATGGGACACATCACCATACTCTACCTTCTCGTAACCATCGTCCTGTGGCATTTCGTTTACAAAAACTCTCAGCGTCAGGTTAACGAAAACCTGACGCTGACGTGCATCGATACTTTTCTTTAACACACGTACGGCTTTTACCGTCCGTCTGTCAAGTGAAAGTTCACGGCTGATGTAGTCCGTTATATTTTGTTCGCTATACGCCACCTGTGGCAATACGCGAACCTGCAATTCCTTTATCATTTCTGTTACCTATTGAGCAATCTATGAATGGTACTCAGAAAAACCGTTCCTATTTGCTTGCCTCAAACTCCGCCAATATCTCCTCTGAAGGCTTTGCGGTGCAGAGTGACACTACCACAATGGCTACGGATGACGCAATGAAGGCTGGCAGCAACTCATAGATGCCCCAAACTCCGCCCATTGGCGCGATAAGGTACTTCCAAGCAAAAACCATTATGCCTCCAGCAACCATACCACAGGTGGCTCCTGCAAAAGTAGTACGCTTCCAGAACAACGCTGCAAGTACCAAAGGTCCGAACGTTGCTCCAAAACCTGCCCATGCAAATGATACGATATCGAAGATACTGTTGTTAGGATTCCAAGCGAAATAAACGGCAAGTATGGCTATCACCATTATCGTCAGACGGGCGATAAGCATAGATGTCTTCTCGCTTACCTTCACACCGAACACGTCGCGGAAGATGTTTTCTGAGAAACTTGACGCTGCTGTCAGCAACTGAGAGTCGGCTGTTGACATTGTGCAAGCAAGTATTCCTGCAAGTGTAATACCTGCCATCAACGCTGCGAACACGCCCTCTTGCGCAAGTACATTAGAGAGTTCTATTATGGTACGCTCCGCATCAGAGGTGCACTGGAAGTTATGTATGATGCCTTCATGACCTACTGCATTACCGATAATACCGATGCCGATAGCCACAAACATTGAGATGAACACCCAGATAGTAGCGATACGGCGCGATAGTGGTATGTCCTTCTCGCGCTTTATTGCCATGAAGCGCAACAGGATGTGTGGCATACCGAAGTAGCCGAGTCCCCACGCCATCGTTGACGCTACCTTCAGCCAACTGTATGGCTTTGCTTCCTCTGTGCCAATATCATAACTTGACATTACAGACAGATAGCCTGGCAGTCTCGTTGCATTATCAAGAACGTTGTTAACGCCTCCTGCTGCGTCTAACGCGAATGTTACTATCACAACGAGTGCTAAGGTCATCACGATACTCTGGATAAGGTCTGTGGTCGATACTGCCATAAACCCACCCATCACTGTGTATGAAATGATGATGGCGGCACCTACAATCATGCAAATGTGATAGTCGTATCCGAAGAGGCTATTGAGCAACGTACCCACCGCCTTGAAGCCCGCAGCTGTATAAGGTACGAAGAATATCAATATCACTACGGCTGATATGCACATCAATACGTTTTTATTGTCGTGGAAACGCTTTGAGAAAAACTCTGGAACCGTTACCGCATTCAGCGTAATGGTGTACTTACGCAGACGCTTCGTTACGAAGAGCCAGTTAAGATACGTACCTATTCCCAGTCCGAGTACTGTCCAAAACGGGTCGGCAAGACCTGTTATGTATGCCAGTCCTGGTATTCCCATCAGCAGCCAAGAGCTCATGTCTGACGCCTCAGCACTCATTGCGGCAACCAAAGGCCCTAACTGTCTGCCGCCAAGATAGAACTCTGATGAGTTGCTGGTTTTCTGTTTGCCATAATAATAGCCTATGTATATCATGGCAATAAGGTACACTACGAAAGATAATAAGATTAATGTCTGTGTCATTTATAATTTATTATTATTACTACTCCTAAGCAACTGTTTCGCTAACGGCTTCGCCTTCTTGCGTTTCCTCAGCCTTGTTCTTTGGCTCTGGCTTTGGAATAAAACCGAGAGCGGCTACCAAGCAACTCATTATAGGGCTGATGATATTGAAGAAACAGAACGGCAGATAAACGAACGTTGGTATTCCGAGCACCGTGCTCTGGGTCATACCGCACGCTGTCCATGGCACGAGCACCGAGGTTACCGTGGCGGAGTCTTCCGTAGAACGACTCAACAACTCTGGCTTATAGCCACGCTCCACATACTCGTCGCGATAGATTGAGGCGTTCATAATAATAGAAAGGAACTGGTCTCCCATCACAAGGTTGAGCAATACGCCTGAGGTGACTGTTGAGAATACCAATGAGAAGGTGTTCTTTATGCTGCGAAGAAGCACGTGGGTGATGCTCTTCAGCATGTCACTCGCTACCATACATGAGCCAAAGCACATCGCACAAAGGATAAGCCAGATAGTATCGAGCATACCTGCCATACCGCGTGTGGATACCAACTCGTTGATTGCCTCATAGCCTGTATCTACATTGGTATGGGTATAACATGTTGTCATTATTCCCATAAAGAGGCTCTTGGCGTTCATTACGGTCTCACCCGAAATCTTTACGAGTACGTCTGGCTGCAATATCAATGCGCAAACACAAGCGGAAAGGGCCGAGAGAAGCAGCGTAATGAGCGATGGGGTCTTGCGATAGATAAGGAATCCCGTAAACGCTGGTACAAGGAGTGTCCAGAGGGAAATATTGAAACCACGGTCAAGACCTGTAAGATACTGGCTTATTTCTACTACCTCTCCGTCGTACCACAAACCTATTACGAGGTACATTATAAGTGATATGGTTATGCTTGGCACCGTTGTGTAAAGCATATAATGGATATGCGTAAACAGGTCGGCTCCTGCTACTGACGATGCAAGTACTGTTGTATCACTCATTGGCGACATTTTATCGCCGAAGTATGCGCCAGAGATTATGGCACCTGCGGTATAAGGTGACGGTATGCCGAGTGCATCGCCTATACCCATCAACGCGATACCGATGGTAGCGATTGTTGTCCACGATGTACCTGTCATGACTGAGATGATTGAAGCGATAACGCAGGCGCACGGCAGGAAGAACATTGGCGACATGAACTGCACGCCATAGTATATCAACGTGGGCACTACGCCACTTATCATCCATGTGGCTGACATCATACCGATAAGGAGCAGGATAAGGATTGAGACACCGGCATCGCCGACTGTCTTCTTTATCATTTCCTCAAAGACTTCCCATTTTACTTTATATATAGCCATTGACAATGCCACACACACTGCGGTTGCGGTCATAAGGGCTACCTGCGATGCTCCCGAGAGGGCATCATCAGGGAATATCTTTACTACGAGGACTATAAGGGCGATAAGCACCGCCAAAGGAATGACAGCGATTAACGGATGCGGATGTTTGATATTCTGTTCCAATTCTATAAACATTAAGCCCCCGCTCCGTCCTTTGTCGCACAATATGCCCATACAAAGGAAGGAACGGGGTGATATGTATTATTCTTTTACTTACCCCAATAATATGTGAAACCTACGGTAGCGGCACGGTTACCTGTGTGCTGACCTACGAGGTCATGATACTTTGCTTCTACAAGCCAGTGCTTGTTTATCTCCTTAGATGCAGCAACGTCGGCATAGAAGTTTGCTGGAGTATATTCCTCATTGTCATACGCCTTACGTGAGTTGTAAAGCATTGTTGAAGTAAATCTCCAACCATTACCCAGACTTACCTGTGGAACCAACTTGAGGTTTACGAAGTTGTTGTACTGATTGCCTTCTGCATATGTACTCTTCTGCCAGTTGTAGTTAACACCAGCAGTGAGGCGAAGCACACCCTTGTGCATATAAGCGGTAGCACCTACCTGAAGGATATTATCGTGATCCCTTGCTCCTGTCTCAAAGTTCTTGTGCAGGTTCTTCACGATACCCATGATGTTAAAGTCCTTCTTCTGGAAAGTATAACGCAGTTCGGCTGTATATACTGGAGACTCTGTAACATCCTTTATGTATCCATTCCACATATCACCTGTCATAAAGAAAACTGGTGTCATGTCTGGACCATAGAAACGACGTGCGAACGTTGCCTGAACAGTATTCTTCTCATTGATGTTCAACCATGAAGATACAGTAAAGTGGTTTGACGTTGCAGTATGGTTGAAGATGTTATTCTTAAACTCGTTACAGAAGTAATTTGTAGTAAAGCGAACGCGGTCGCCTACTGAGAGATTAAACTTACCACAGTTCCAGTCTAACTGTCCGTAGAAATCCTCGTAACGTGAACGACTTGTTACACTATAATCAACACCGCTTTCTGATGTTTCTGCAGAATAACCTGACTCTACACCACCATTGATGTAAAGGTTCTTTGAGATGAATGGTGCACCAAGTTCTATAAGTCCATAAGGATTTGTGCTCATAGTACGCACACCTACCGCATTGTCATGATTATAATCTACACCAACTTGGAACATAACGTAAGCGCCATCGCCAAGGTCACGAGTGTAACAGTCATCGAAATTGAACGAACGTGAATAGGTTGCAGGATAACCTATCGCCCTGTCTCTTTTATATGTCTGCGCTGCCGTGATAATCATATTATCCTTGTCGGTAATATTCCAATTATAGTGCGCACGTACATTTTCGTTAAGACCATGTTCCTTAGTACCATTGTCATACTTACGGTTCTCCAAATCGCCTATGCCATAGAGGTGGAGTGACGAACTCTTACCTGTAAGCCAGTCTGTTGCAAAGACTCCTGCCTTTCCGTATGTGTCGCCCTCTACAGCCACACGACCTTCATTACCCTGCTCGTTGCTGCGATAGTATATATCTATTACCTGCTTCAAACCGCCACAACCCTTCTGTACACCAGGGTTTGTGCAGACCTTAATACACTTAATCTCCTTCGCCTTAGTATTCTTAATAAAAGACTCAGCATTAACCTGTATGTTCATATTGTCAACACGCACTGCGTACTGTCCGAACATTCCCTGCTGCGCTTGGTCATCACGTGTTCCACTAATAACGTTTCTTCCGTCAATAGTCATCACGTCTGGCAACATCATGAGAAGGTCGAGTACCGTCTCCTCACCGTTAAGATCCATTTCCTCTACGTTGATAACATAACGGTCTGCACTATGCTGTATTACAGCAGCGCTTGCCATATCTGCAGCGCAAAGCATCGCGCAAGAGAGCAACACTGTGCCGCCTCTCTTAATAAGATTTTGCTTCATTTCTTTCGTTTGGTTTTATTTAATGTTTGCAAAGGTAGTAAAAAAAACAGAAATTAGACACCTATTTTGTAAAAAAAGTGTAATTTTGCACTGTTTTCAAACTCATTTCCTTAACAAAATGATATACGACAAGAAAAAAATCGTTGTTTTCGACTTTGACGGTACACTTACTACTCGCGACACGCTGCTGATGTTTCTGCAATTCGTATTCGGTACCAAGCGTTTTGCCATGGGCATATTACTGTTTGCTCCACTCATTATCTTGATGAAACTGAAACTGTATGATAACAGCAAATGTAAGGAACATCTCTTCTCATGGTTTTTCAAGGGCATGAAATACACCACGTTTGCTGAATACGGCAAACGATTCGCTATAAAAGTTAGGGGCGTAGCACGCCAGGACACAACAAAGTCCTTGGCTCAACATTATGCTAACGGCGACACCTTATATATAATAAGCGCGAGCATCAAGGAATGGGTGGCACCATACTGCCAATCGCTTGGCGTCACAGCCGTTTTGGCAACGGAGGCTGAGGTTGATGCCGATGGATACCTGACGGGACGCTTCGCCACCCCCAACTGCTACGGAGCGGAGAAAGAGCGACGCCTGTTAGCGGTAGAACCAGACCGTGAAACCTATCATCTCACAGCCTACGGAGACAGCAGTGGCGACGCTGAAATGTTCGCCTTGGCAGACATTCATTACAAGGTGTGAGCAACACCATAAAAATGGTAAATTTGGGAAATGCCGTAAAAGCACCCTTTTCACCGTGTAATCACATAGCTTTTACCGTGTAATTAGATAGCTTTTACAGTGTAATCACATAGCTTTTACAGCGTAATTAGGCAGATATTGCAACAGCACCTCATAAACATCTGAATATCAACAAGAAAGCATCATCGCTCCAAATCAATCTCAAAATGGTAAATTTGGGAAATGTTAAAAAATACAACTTTATCGAAGTTATCATTTTTTTTTCGTAATTTTGCCGTAAACATCATATAGAATAAGATTTCTATGGTAACGAGAGACAAACTGATAGAACGCTTCAAGCGACAGCCAAAAGATTTCACATTTGATGAACTCACTCACCTATTAGAAATTTATGGCTTTACCATATCAAACAAAGGGAAGACCTCTGGGTCACGTGTCGTGTTCAAAAACGGTGACAAGAAGCCTATCATGCTCCATAAGCCACACCCCGGAAACATTGTTAAGGGCTATGCATTGAAGCAAGTTTTCGGATACTTGAAAGAATTAGGATTAATAAAATAAATTTTGACTTTATGAATACATTAAAATATAAAGGTTTCATCGGCTCCGTTGACTTTAGCGAGGAAGACAATATCTTCTTTGGAAAGATTGAAGGAATTGACGGACTTGTCAACTTTGAGGGGTCAAGTGTCAATGAACTAAAATCGTCCTTTCATGAGGCTGTAGAAGATTATATCGCATACTGCAAGGAAGAGGGCATTGTACCTCAGAAAAGTTATAGTGGAACTCTAAACATAAGACTCTCACCTGATATTCATCGCAAAATTGCGATTTTGGCTAACAAGGCGGGGGTTTCTGTCAATGCTTTTATTAAACAGGCCCTCAATAGAGAGGTGGCAACCTTAGGTTAGAAAAGTAAGAGTATGTATCAGAATTAAGGGTGGTTCTATAAATTACCTTTGTTATATTTCGAGGTAATTTTCGAGGTCAAAGTGTAAGTGAGCGAAGGAGGACTCCGTGAAACGCCTGAGC
>DAIUFT010000095.1:0-9727 GCA_036844425.1 Prevotella sp.
AAAACATATGTCCTACAGTAATGTTGGACGATAATAATTTACGTATGAAAAAAACACTAACTTTACTGCTTCTACTTTATTTTTCAGCAACACTGTTTGCCCAAAACCAACGAACCATCAACGTGATTGGTGACTCATATACAGCCAACCACAAGGCTCCTAAAGAAGAGACGTGGCACTACAAAATGGCGCAAGCCATGGGAATGAAATACAATAACTATGGAAGGAACGGTGCATGCATAGCCTTTGACAGAACACACGACGGCAAATACAACTTCGGACCAGCCATCTACACAAAAGCAAAATTGATGGACCCGACAGCAGACTACGTGCTAATAATAGCAGGTCACAACGATGCCGAAAAGATAAAGGATAACACCGACTCCTTAAAGATGTTCAAAGACTCACTCTCTTTGTTCATAAAGAATATACGAACACAATGCCCCAAGGCAAAGATAGGATACGTAACGCCTTGGTACATTGACCGTCCTGGCTTTGCCAGTGTATGCAATACCATTCGAGAAGTTTGCCAACAGAACAATATTCCTGTGCTTTACAATTACACGGAAGACTGCATTATCAAGGTACGCGATGCCAATTTCCGCAAAAAGTATTTCCAAGGTCCTAACGATACTGCCCATCTTAACAAGTACGGGCACGACCTGTTCCTACCTATTGGAACAGAATGGTTCAACACTTACATGAAATCCTCTGACGGTGTATCAATAGCCCCATATTATGAAGGTAAGAAAGCCGCTGTAAGCTTTACCTACGACGATGGTTTAGAGGAACACTACACATTGGTTGCGCCTAACCTTGAGAAACGCGGTTTTCGTGGTTCTTTCTGGATTATCGGTAATATGGTAGGAAAGACTGAAACGAGCCATGGCGCACGACTAACGTGGAAACAAATCAAGAGTATGGAGAAGAAAGGTCATGACATGGGCAGTCACTCTTGGAGCCATCCTAACTGCAGGAAAGTTGGATTTGATGCCTTCATGGAAGACGTCTATCGTAACGACTCAGCCTTTAACGCTAACCTCGGCCACTCTCCTATGACATTCGCCTATCCATATAACGCAATGACAGAACAGGTAATAAACGCCGTTGACAAAGGGCGCATAGGCTCACGCCAGTTCCAAACAGCACATGGACAACAGAATAACAAAACCACGTTGCCCAAGATGAAAACATGGCTTAACGAACTAATAAAGCAAGGAGCATGGGGAGTGACCATGACCCATGGCATAACGGAAGGTTATGACAAATGGTATCATCCTGAAGAATTATGGCAGTTTTATGATTATGTAAAGGAACACACTAACGACGTCTGGGTAGGAACATTCGCAGAAGTAATGGCATACAGGAAAGAACGCGATGCAACTTTCTTTACCGTAGAACATAAAGGAAACACCATAATAATAAACTTCGACAACAACCTTAACAAAAAGGTTTTTAATTACCCTCTAACTTTTTGCATTGAGCAAAATGGTGTAAAGAGATATGTTAACGCCAAACCATCTAAGGGCATTGTAAAAATCACGGTGGGTTTATAAACCTACTATCGCACATAAGTAAAGTTTATATAACCACCCCATAAGCAAAACCTAAAGCCGTTCTAATTCCATCACGGAGTCAGAACGGCTTTTTCTTGTTTGTAAGAGCACCTTTATTCACTATTCTTACAACTTATTTCCTACTACAAGATCTACAAACCAAGGGTCATCCAGGTGCGTTGACAACCATTATGAAGCGTATTAGTTAGTTAAATAACGATGTGTTGTTTCGTTTATTGTTACCTGATTTTGTGTTATCCTTTACATGTTGCAAAGTTACTAAGAAAACACAAGAGAGAGAATACAACTAATCTCTAATAAACATCATTCAGTATCTTTCTGCCAAGAGAGAATACTGGCATTCCGCTATCTTTGCAGCATGATAAGTGCAAAAAATATCGAGAAATGAGATTTTTTTCACCTTACAGCATCGATAAACTATTATTTTTATATAACTTTGCAACAGAAATAAAACCAAAACATGCCTTTCTTTAAACATTTTCTATACATAATAATTATAACCTTATGCAGTAATCTACCCCTGGCGAAGGCGGCAGAAAAGCAAGATATGACCACAGCCCCGCTTCTCTTTCACCACTTTGACCCAGATACAAGACTGCCCGACTACCGCATGACCGACATCATTGAAGACAAGAACGGCAACATGTGGTTCTCCATGATGAACGGTCTTTGCCGGTTTAACGGTTACTCAATACAGACATACGCCCCTGGCAAAGGCGAACATGACGTTCCTGACAACCGAACCGCACATTTCTTTCTCGATAAAAAGGGTACTTTATGGATTCGTTTTAAAACCTCACAGATATACGTTTACTACAGATACGAAAGCAATGATTTCGTTACTGTAGATAAATCTCAGGTTCCTGCCTACATTAAAAAGGCTCTGAGCACGAAACAGAACGATACATTTGCATACCAGCGTCATTCATGGAAGAGAATAGACAAAAGACTTGTGCAATACACCAAGGGCGTAAAGGATTCCATAATATACCAAGGCGACATTGCAACCAAAGCAAAACTCGATGCACAAGATGTCTATGCTATATACCTAAGCAAAGACAAAAAACTGTGGGTGGGCACATCAAACAACGGTTTATATTTCGCCTTCACTGGCAATAACACACCAAAGGTTTTCCTGCAAACAGATAGTAAATTGATAAGAACTCTCTGTAGCGATGGCGGTAACGGACTTTTCATTGGTTACGACCATAGGGGCATAGCCCATTCTGACAATAAACGCTCTGTTACCACGACCTACCACTATCCTGGTGAGACAAGTCCTTTGGCAGGAAAGGTAAGACACCTAATGCTCGACTCAAAGAAACGACTGTGGATTGCCACCATCTGCGGAATATATGTAAAAGTTAACGGCAAAGAAGACTTCAAGCATATCATGCTAAAGAAGGACTCTACGAACACATATAACCGCACTTATAAACTTATTGAGGACAGAAAGAAAGGATGCGTTTGGGCGGCTACATGGAACGGACTGGTTACCATAAATACCAAATCGCTTAATATTATAGGTCGCCCCGACACCATAGCAAAGAAGATTCATGACATTACGCTGACCGAGGACGGCACCATGTGGATAGCATCCGAGGACGGAATATACAAACGTGAAGATAACATTACGACTTTAGTATTACCCGACCGTATCTGTTACGCCATCAGCGTGGCAGACGATGGTACCGTATGGTGTGGCACATCAAACGGCGTCATATACAAAAGAATAAGCGAAACCGATTGGCACGAAGCCCTAAAAGACGAGGCTGCAAACCTATGCGTTAAGGGCTTAATATGCAAGGGCAGATACGTTTATGTAGCTGCAGGCAACCTATTGACACGTACTGACAACCAAACTTTAAGGACGGAGTTATTAAGCACAAACGAAAACGACTTTGCCGAGGGCGCATACTTCCTCAACCCCACAACAAAAGAAATTCTCTTTGGCAGCGAACAGGGCATTCTTGCCATAGACTCCAACGTTAGTGTACCCTGCATTGCGGAGGAGAATGATAACGACATTGCTTATATCACATTATTTATTATAGTACTGATAGGCTGCTGCACAGGCACATGGCTATTCGTCAAGAGAAAGAACCAAAGCAAGGAACATCCACAAAACCCTATTGTGCCTCAACCAACTGCAACAGAAACGCCACAGCACGACAACAACGCCACACTGGAATACATACAAACTCAAAAGAAGGAATTTCTGGATAAAGCGCAGAGTTTAATTAATAAGCACATTCAGGACCCTGACTTCGGAGTAAACGAGTTTGCCAACGAGATGGCCATGAGTCGCGCACAACTATTTCGCAAGATGAAAGCGGCAACAGGACAAACACCAATGGACTACATAATGTCGCAACGAATAGACAAAGCGGAGGAAATGCTGCGCACCACCACTCGTTCCATTAACGACATCGCACAGGTCTGCGGATTTAACGATGCATCTGCCTTCCGCCGTAATTTCCAGAAGATTCACAGTGTAACACCATCGCAATATCGCAGCGGTGAAAGCAAGGTTAGCAAACAGAAAGATGACTGACACAAACATACCTATCAGCAACCCGAAAAATGGTAAATTTGGGAAATCAAGTAAAAGGTACCTAATTACACTGTAATCATGTACCTTTTACATTGTAATTTGATAGAGATTACGCTGTAATCAGGTACTGATTACAGCGTAAAAGGATAGATATCATTTCATAACACCATAAAACATTGATGCTTAGGCAGTTACATTTTTACCCTTCCTATCCCACCAAAATGGTAAATTTGGGAAATCGTGCTTTTTCGAGGATTTAGATTTTAACCGTAATTTTGCACGGAAAAACATTAGTTAAGTTACCTGTACGACATGGGTAAAAGTATTAACGAAAGATTAATGTTAGATTAACGACGATTAATGTTATGGAACATGGTGCGATGCACCATAATTTTTATTTTAACGTTAATAACCATTAATCTAACATTAATCTATCATTAATCCATCTATGACATGATATTGTCGTTACATAACGAAAAAAGGACATCCCAATAGGAATGTCCTTTCTTTCGAGCCTCTTGTCGGATTCGAACCAACGACCCCGAGATTACAAATCACGTGCTCTGGCCAACTGAGCTAAAGAGGCGGGAGGGCAAGCTACTTACATCGCACCGCTACAACCAAGTACCTTTGCTACGTTCCCGTCCTGGAGGATTCCGAGGGAGCTGGTCGTGCAAGACTTGCCCGTATTTTCTTCTTCTAACAACACCCTTCGTAAAGGTGCTGTTTTCAAAAGCGATGCAAAGATAAGCATTTTTATTTGATATTTTACCCAAAAGTCATTAAAATTGCATCTCGTTTTGCATTTTTTAAGACTTGGCCACATTTAAAGTATCGTATTTTGAAATTAAATGCGTAACTTTGTAGCATGATTTCAACAGAAGAGTACATACAACTAAAGGCTTTTGCACGCCAGGACGGATTATTCATAGGACTTCTATGGATTTTCACGCTCGGTTGCTTTGCAGGTAGCATGTGGGCTCCAGAGGTGGAGATAGGTTTCATAGCGGGTGTCATAACCTCTCCGTTCTTGATTTACTTTCGTCTGAGGGACTTCAGGAACAAGGCGCTTGGCGGGTTTATTTCTTACCGAAGGGCGGTGGCATACTGCCTGATGACAACTACGTGTGCATCGATATTACTTGCCGCTGCCACACTGGTTTACTTTTACTTTATTGACAACGGCATGCTGATGAACACCCTTTACAGAAACATTTCCGTACCCGAGATAAGGGAAAGTTTTAAGCAAATGCAGATGGACCCAGACCTTCTTGAGGCACAGATAGCAGAGATCGGAAAACTCAGACCAATAGATTTCGCGTTCAGCATATTCTTTAACAGTATCGTTTCGTCAGCAGTGCTGTCGCTGATACTGGCGCTTATTGGCATGAGAAAGAAAAGATAAAACAGACTTCAACAAGACATATATACTAATGGTGGGTTTTATAAATTACCACCGTAAAAAACAACATTAATTATATGGGTTACGTTTTGCCATCTTACAGTCTCTTTTCGGTACAAATCGTCAGTTCACTCAGTCGTAATGCACGCATGACTCCTTCATTCACTAACAATTTGTCCTCGAAAATAACCTCGCAATATGACAAAGCTAATTTATAGAACCCACCTAAAGAAAATGGACATTTCAGTAGTAGTACCACTATACAACGAAGAGGAATCTATCCCAGAACTCTACGCTTGGATAAAGCGCGTTATGCAGGAGCATGGTTTCTCATACGAGGTAATATTCGTAAACGATGGTTCAACGGACCACTCGTGGGACATAATAGAAAACCTTTCGAAGGAGGACGAGCACGTTCATGGCATCAAGTTCCGCCGCAACTACGGCAAGTCGCCAGCCCTTTACTGTGGCTTTGAGAAGGCGCAAGGCAACGTTGTCATCACGATGGATGCCGACCTGCAGGACTCTCCTGACGAGATACCAGAACTCTACCGCATGATTACCGTTGATGGTTACGACCTTGTCAGTGGATATAAACAGAACCGTTCGCAGGGTGACCCTCTCTCGAAGACCATACCTACGAAACTTTTCAACGCCACGGCACGCAAGGTTAGTGGCATCCACAACCTTCATGACTTTAACTGCGGACTGAAGGCATACCGCATTGAGGTGGTGAAAAACATTGAAGTATATGGCGAAATGCACCGCTACATGCCATACCTTGCCAAGAATGCTGGCTTCGACAAGATTGGCGAGAAGCCTGTTCACCATCAAGCGAGAAAGTTTGGCAAATCGAAGTTCATGGGTTGGAACCGTTTTGTGAATGGTTATCTTGACCTTATCACGCTCTGGTTCCTTTCTACTTTCAGTCGTAAGCCTATGCATGTATTTGGCTTCCTCGGCTCGCTGATGTTCTTCATTGGCTTCATCTCTGCCGTTATCATCGGTGCCGACAAGTTGTGGGCTTTAAGTCAGGGCGTACCACAGCGTCTCGTTACCGATTCGCCATACTTCTACATCGCGCTGACAATGATGATAATCGGTACGCAGTTATTCCTGGCGGGCTTCGTGGCAGACCTCGTAAGCCGTTCCTCACAGGGCAGAAACGACTACCAGATAGAAAAAACCGTGTAAAACAGGACTAAAGAAATGCAGATTCTTAAAATACGGAACAGGTCAAACCTTAAGGCATGGCGCAACGTAGTACCCGCTATATTGTTCGGCACGATGCTCACCACGGGGTGTTCTTCCATAGACTGTAACATCAATGGTCGCGTGATGTGTCACTACGCTTTACAGGATGGTGATGGCAACAACGTGCAGTTGCAGTACCCACTGTCGGTAACATTCCACCGCGAGCACGCTGACAGCGACACGGTGTACATTAACCAGCAGAGTAACGTGGCGTCGCTCGACATACCAATGAGTTACAATGCCGATACTGACGAGATTGCTCTAACCCTGACCATAGATCAGGACACAGAGATAACCGACGTGGTACGGATAACGAAAACAAACATTCCACAGTTTGAGTCTGTTGACTGCGCACCACGATACCACCACGAAATAGAGGCGGTAAGCAGCACACACAATTTTATTGACACCGTAATCGTCAACAACCCTAAAGTAAGCAACAATGCATCTGTTACGAACATATATCTTCGTCTGCGCGGTAGCAGCAATTAGTTTCCTTATGCCCTCGCAAGCAGTGGCGCAGCAACGCTCTACGACACAGACCGACCTTAACGAGGCTGATACCGTAGCACTCTTCAAAGGGTTGTCCGTGTCATACGACCTTGCCGGAACGGTGATGCGACTGGTAGGCGACTACGGTCAGATAGAAGGTGCACTGCGCATGAACCTGCGCGACAGATACTTCCCAATAGCCGAAATCGGATGGGGAACAGCGAAACATGATACAGACCCTGTAACCGGACTAATGGCAAAGACAAACGCACCCTACGGAAAAATAGGTTGCGACGTAAATATCAGCAAGAACAAGCACGACGACTACCGTGTACTGTTCGGAGCAAGATACGGATTTACCAACTTCAAACAAGAGGTATCAGGAACGGTTGACGTGCCCTACTGGGGTGGCACCGTTGACTATGCTACAAACGAGAAAAGCATCTCTTACCACTGGGCAGAACTGGTATTCTCACTTGATGCAAAACTCATCGGACCAGTAAGACTGGGCTGGAGTTTCAGATACAAACTGAAACTATCGGGCAGCGGTAACGATGGAGAAAAGATTTGGTACGTACCAGGCTACGGAAAAGACGGTGACAAACTGGGAGGCACCTTTAACATCAGCATTGAACTGTCAAAGAAGAACAAAAATATCAACAGACAATGAACAGGAAACGACTTACCGCACTCATTTTCCCGATAGTGGTTATCACACTCGTGGCTATTGCCGTTACGTGCAACGGGAAAAGAAACATACCGTATCAGCACGACTCTGGGTTTATATTCGGTACGTCTTACAACATCACGTACCAATGTGCGGATAATCAAAAGAAAGGTATCGAGGCAGTACTGCAAGATGTTGACAACTCGCTCTCGCCCTTTAACGACAGTTCTATCATCACTGCCGTTAACCAAAATAAGGATGTTGAGGTAAACAGCATGTTCACCGAGGTATATAATCTCGCTCGAACCGTTCACGACAAGACCGCAGGAGCCTTCGACATAACAGTAGCGCCACTGGTTAACGCATGGGGTTTCGGATTTAAATCTGGCAACATGCCAACGCCAGAACAGGTGGATAGCCTAAAGGAAATCATAGGGTTTGAGAAGACAAGACTAAACGGCAAACACGTAGAAAAGGCTGACCCACGCATCATGCTCGACTGTAGTGCAATAGCCAAGGGATATGGGGTTGACGTTGTAGCACGCTTTCTCGACAGCAAAGGGATAGAGAACTACATGGTAGAGATAGGCGGTGAAGTGGTCGTAAAAGGCAATAACGACAGTGGCAAACCATGGAAGATAGGAGTAACCAAGCCTACGGATGATACACTTGCCGTAAACCAGGAACTGCAGACGGTGCTCTCGCTCACCAATACCGCTATGGCAACTTCGGGAAACTACCGTAACTTCTACTATAAAGGTGGCAAGAAATACGCTCACACCATTGATCCCAAAACAGGATATCCCGTGCAACACAACATACTATCAGCAACGGTAATAGCAGGTACATGCGCAAAAGCCGATGCCTTTGCCACATCATTCATGGTAATGGGACTGGAAAAGGCTAAGGAAGTGTTGAAACGTGAGAAAGACTTGAAGGCATACTTTATCTATTCTGATAAGGATGGCAAGAACGCTGTATGGATGTCACCAGAACTAAAGGATAACATCGCAGAATAAACACCCGACACATAAACGTAGGGGTGGCATATTTTTTATATATATTATAATATATGCAGTTAAACTATAAGAACATAAGTGGGTTACCATTATTCCTTGGTCTCTCAGAAAAAGAGATAAAGGATATTGCGAGAAACACACGCTTCAACCTAAGGCACCATAAGAAAGGTAGTGTCATCGTGGAAGAAGGCGAAGCGTGTTCCTCTCTTATTTCTGTCGTGGATGGATGGGTTACCATTGAGAATTACGCTGACGACCACTCCTACCACATAGAAGAACGTGCACAAGCAACGCTAATGCTGGAGCCAGACAAACTGTTCGGTATATCGCCTCACTACAAATCTACATGGCGCGCCTATTCTACGTGCGAGTCAATATGTATTTCAAAGGAGGAACTGATGCAACTATTTGAACGCTATATCATCATACGCCTGAACTATCTTAACCTTGTCTGCCGCAGAGCACAACTCATAGAGCAACTGCCTTGGCAACGCAGGATAAAGGATGTGACAGAACAGATTATCACGTTCATTAAAAATAGGTCTGCATTCCCCGTAGGACACAAAACATTTCACATCAAGATGACACAACTGGCGGAGGAACTTAATATCAGCAGAACAGAGGTATCAAGCGCCTTGAACGCCCTGAACAGCGCTGATAAGATTATCCTTCACAGAGGTATTATTGAGATACCAGCACTGCAATTATTATAAGGGTGGTTCTATAAATTACCACCGTTATGTAAAACTAAATTAAAGTAAT
>DAIUFT010000096.1:0-9641 GCA_036844425.1 Prevotella sp.
GTCTTCCAATTTTACAAAATCCTCACAAAATTCATCACCCCACTCATGTTTGACAATATGATTGTTGTCCGTAATACACCCGTCTCTCTCGCTGTAATATATACGACCTTTATTATATGCAATATCATTCGGGTTTTCATCCATTATAATTGTATTAATACATACAAATGCTTCTCCTTTTTTAATCATTTTCTTCTGTGTTCTTTTATTTTAAAGTGTTAATATTACCGATTATTTCCATATTTTGTAAAATTTTAAAAGTAAGTTTGTTTAAGCTTTATTAGTCAACCTCTACTTCTTCGAGTTGGTATGCTCCACGTTGAATGATATCTTCGAGTTGTTCTTCGGCTTCATCTTTGAGGTCAGACAAGATGTCTCCGTCTTCGTCTACTTCTACTTCGATTGTTGCGAACAGCTTGATGAATACATCTACTTTTTTTGTGCATGTGTGTTCGTCTCTGTTCCAAGGGGCGTTCGGGTCGTAAGTAGACCCAAGTGGGTATCCGTTTCCGTTAAACATAGTTATAAATTTTTAGTAAGTTTCGTGTCAAAATTTTTCGCAGCATATCTGTTGGCAACATAGAGAGCTTTCGAGTGGTCTCGGTAGATAAATTCGTGCTGAATGTTGCCATGTTTTGCAGTGAGTTTGTAGGTTGTCATGCCGGGCATTCTTCTTCGGTAAGGAACAGCGCATCGCCATAAATTGGCTTTCTTTCGTTTTCCGTGAAAGCGTACATTGTGGCCGTGGGGTTGTGTGGAAGCGAGTATTTGTTGCCTTGTGCAGCATGGTACATTCTTCCACCCCCGAGCATCTGAACATAGGTGAGCGATGAGCCGTGGGGAATGTTGATTATCTGTGTAATTTCGGCTTCTGTGTATCTGTCGGATTGTTGAGGTAGTTCAACAAGTCCTCGGTTGGATAAAATTTTAAGTGCCATAATTTTGTTTCTAAGCGATTATTTTGTGTGTTGACGTATAATTGTGCATCTTTAAGGGGAAAGTTCGTCAGAACGCCTTAAATCGTGCTTATTTTGGATTTTGCGTTTGTTTCGTGCCGTTGGTAGCTGGTTTAACTATCTGTTCTTCGATAAGTGAGATGCACTTTTCTTCGAGAGCTTGCCCCTCACGGACGGTCTTGACGGTGGCTGCCAGCCGTTCGGTCATAGCCTTGACAGCTTCGTCTGACACATCGGCATGTATTCGGAACAACATCAACATGTCGTTTAGTCCGTCAGACAATCCTGTCAGTTCTTCGCTGATGGTGAGCTGGTGGCACACTTCGGAGAGGGCTGCCCGCAGAGACTTAGCGAGTCGGAGAATGTTTCCGAGTTTGAGTCGTGTTTCGTAGGTTGCCGTCATGCGCAAGCGGTCGATGGGGGCGAGGTAGTCGAGTACTGCCGAGTCGAGGTTGTCGCAAAGGACTTGCAGGAGGTAGGTCTGGTACTTGACGGTGTAGATGTCGGTGGCTACCTGACGAGTGTTGCTGTGAGATTTGAGTGTGAGTTTCATAGCACGGCTTCGATTTTGGACTCAGAAAGTTTAACAAGTTCCATATCGTCATATCCCTGTCGGAGGTGTTCACGGACGATTTGCCGTGCCTTGTCGAAGTCTTCGGCAAAGAGCAGTACGGCATACTTCATGGCAGATTTTTTACCGTCAATGTCGTATTGCTGCTGGAGTGTTGCAACAAAGGCTCGACTGTCATCGGTGGGGCTGTTGAGTACTTCCATGAGCTTAGACTTCTTGATGGCGTATGTCTCGTTGTAGGGGTGTTGTTGGAGTATTACGTGTTCGGCTTCGGCATAGAGCTGTTGTTCGGTCAGGTACTTGTGTGTAGTGCAACTTTCTTTTCCTTTCTCGTTAATTTCTTTCAGTTTGGCTGTAATTTCGTAAAACATGATTTTGAGATTTTTAGTGATTAGTTTTTGATTTTGAGTATTCTTCGTAGGTTACGCACCGTGGTTCTCGTTCTTGGCGTTTCTGTTGTCGTTTCAGGCTTTCAGCTTCGTCAATGCAGGCGTTGCGGTAGTCCATGAACTCGTGCCGGAACTTGTCGCATATTTCGCGAGACGTGTTGCCGTACATTCGCCACATGCCGGTACGGAGTTGTGCAAAGAAGAGTGTTACTTCGGACACTGTGTAGTTGCGCATAACGGAGAGGATTTCCCGACACATGGTCTGGAGTTGTTCTTCGGTGAGTCGTGCGCTGGCCGTGGTGTTGAGGTTGAGGTAAGCTCCGAGTTGTGTGCCGATGAACATTCTGACCGTTGGCGCACCGAACATGGCCGTTGCTTGGTTTAGCGTGGGGTATTCTTCTGTCCATGCCTGAATGGGTTTCGTCAGTGCTTGTATGGTGTTGGAGGGATGCCAGTAGGCGAGGAATGCTTTAGGGCTGTGCCATTTGGCTTTCCAGCGTTTAAGTGTCTCCGTTGGCAAAGTTCGCAATAGCGTTTGCGAGCGTCGCTTGATAATCGGCTCTTGGATTAGTTTCTGTAGTTTTTCTGCCATTTTGATTTTTGTTGAGTTGGTATCTCAGCCAGTCAACGAAGTGTGAGCGTATGTCACGGTCGTTTTGATGCGTGGTTTGTTTGGCTCTGCACTCTGCACTGAATTGCTCTATGTGTTCTTGGAGTTGCGTTTGCGTTATTTTGTAACATCGGCAAACGTCCTCTTGCCACATTGGGGCATTTTGCATCGACTGTATGAGTTGTTGTTCGTGGTTATCAGGATTGGAAAAAATATCTGGTTGAGTGTGTGTGTGAATTGTTTCTTTTTTACACACACTATTAACATTATCATTTACATTTACATTTACATTTACATTAAGTTTGTTTTTTTTGTTTTTTGTTTTACCTAACTCGTTGGTAATTAGGGTGTTGTCGGCTGAATTTCGCAAAACAAATCCCTCTGAATTGTTTTTGAATTGTTTTTGAATTGTTTTTGAATTGTTTTCAGAATTGTTTTGAATTGTTTTTTTTCGGGCGTTTTGGTTGCCCATTGGCGCACCTCTTTTTTTACCGTTTGTTGCCAAATCTCTGCGATTGATACTTGCGTCTAATTGAGGTTTAATTAACGCCCAGACACCTTTTTCTGCACCGTTGAGTTGTGGTTCAATTCCGTTAAGTGCATAGCCCGTAACAGCTTTATACAGCACAATTTGCACTTCGTCAGGAAAGCACTCTATTGCGTCTAAGAAAGATTTATAAAAAACGAAGCTGTCTCGTATCATAGGGGCTTTTGGTTTGATAGTTTTTTAACCAACAAACGAGCAAGGCGGCCTCTGTTCTGTGACCGTGTACTATTGGCGGTTTTGAGTTCTTCTCCTACCTGTGTAAGCAGCTCCAGAATGAGCCGTCTCTCTGCGTTTGTTATCTGATACATAGTTACTTGTAGTTTTCGTTGTGGTCGTCTGGCGTGTATGGCTTGAAGTTGCTCAGGAAGGTGCTTTTTTCGCCTCTTTGGACGTTTTTTGGAAGCACTATTCGGAGGGAGTGTGTGTTGCCGTATTTGTCGGGTATTTCGTTTTCGTCAATGGCTACTTTAAGGTAGCGTATTTGTCCGTCACGTGTTAGTCTCCACCATTCATCGGGAATGTTTTGCAGGGTGGTTGCTTTGATAAATCCTGTTACAGTTTTCATTGTGATGTTATTTAAGCAAGAAGCGTCTGCTTCCTTGTTTTGTTTGTAAAAATTTTTCGTATTCTTCTGGGTGTTCTTTCTGGAACGCTTTTTCATCAAACTTGGTGCTGTCTTTGGAGGTTTTCCATGTGCAAAGAATTGTGCCGTATTGGTCAAGGAGGCTTTCACCGTCTTGCATAGCCATTTTGATTTGGTTTTCAAGTTCTGTTTGCCGTGACTTTAGCTCACCTTGCTGTTCTTTGATGGCTTTCAGCTCGTTTACAGCCTTTTCGGTGTCTTGGGTGGCTATGACCACTTTGCCGAGTGAGGAGTGCATGTATTTTGCACAAATGTCGGTGGCTGTGGTGAGGTCAGGTTCTATATTTTCCTTTACGTTCTTGCACCAGAACTCCTCTATGCGTGCTGTCATTTCGTTGTAAAAGTCGGTGTTAGGTTCGTAATCCTGATGGTCGAACTCTCGTCCTGCTGTGAGCCATGCGAGCGCACCATGACGGAGTTGCATTACGCCCATTTGGTATTGCAGTTGACAGTACCAATAGAGCGGTATGTTGTCTTGCTCTATTTTGCGTTGTGTAGTTTTGCACTCCACAATGCCTTTGAATTGCTTCTGTTCTGGCATACCTGCAAGCCAGAATGTTCGGTCAGGTGACACACGGAGGTATGGCCGTTTTTTGTCAACAGCAAGCCAGTCTCCTGCACTTGATTCAATGATGCGGTTTCCTGTCTTGTCAGAGTAAAAGTGTGCCACTGCATCTTCGAGATAATGACCAGCTGTCATAGCGAATGTTTCCGCTTTGGGTGTGTCTCGGCCTGTCTTGCGAAGCCAGAGTTGATAAGGGCTTTCGTAAGGGTTTACGCCCATGAGCGTGCCTACCTCTGACGAGCCTATGCCTTGTGAACGTTGTGAGAGCCATTTGTCGTGTGACAGTCCTTTGATTATTTTGTATGTTGCCATGATATTATTTCTTTGATTTTGCCATTGCCTGTGATACAGCTTCAGCAGCTTTGTTTGCTTCGTTCTTGGCTTGCAGTGCGTTGTAAGGGTCGATGAAGCACTCTTTAGCCGTTGTCTGTCCCTCGGTAATAGCGTTGTAAACGCCTACAAGCGATTGGTGTTGCTCTTTGCCGTATTCGGCTTTGTCGGTTATGCCGAGGTAGTAAAGGAGCATGGGTTCTGTTACCTTGATAGAGCGGAAGTATTCAGCCCATTTGTTGTAGCTGTCAACGGGGTTGAAACCGCCTTGGAATGCTACTTCCTTGATTTGCTTAATGGTTTTGGCCGTCACGGCTTTTGGGATAATCTTCAAAACTGCGTTGCGGTAAGCAATAGCACAAGCCGCGTTGCCTGTTGTGACTTGCATATCCTCGCTGTAGGTACGTCCGTCTTTGTCAGTGATGCGTCTCTTTACTTCTACAGATACGGCCGTGTTGGTTTCGAGGTCGTGGCATACGCCCTGTGCGGTAATAGTCTTTCCATCGTTGCCGATAATGCGTGCTGCCGTGCGGATATTGCCCCAACAGTCAGCGAGTATTTCGGCCATGCGGACGGATAGTCCCTCTATAATTTTTCCTTGCCTTTTGAGGGCATAGAAACAGCCTTGTGCGCTTTCTGCGTCAGTAAGTGCAAGAGTTTTAACTCGTTTCAAAACGGTGTCTACTTCGCGGGGGTAACGCTTTGCGGTTGCGATTTGTACGTCAATTTCGCTTCGGTTAATAGCTTCGAGCATTTGCGGTTGCTCAACTGTGATAATTTCGCTCATAGTGATAAAGTGTTAATAAGTTATTTTGTTTTTAATTCCGTGATTTTCTTGATAATGGTGTGTAGGAATGCTCGGCCTGTCTCTGTCCAGACGGTTATTGTGTTCGTGCCTTGTTCGCCACTGGAGCTTATATAAGTATGTGTTCGTGTCTTGGTGTAGCCCTTTGCCGAATATCTTGCTGTGAGCAACCATTGTCCACTCTGGCGAAACATTATGCCGTTGTCGCATAGTATCTTCTGTAGTGCCTGTGCGCTTGTCATGTCAAGTTCTTTCGCAATCTGGGTGGTGGTATAGGTGCGGTCGCTTGCTAATACTTCGTCAACATACGCTACCTTGGGGGCTTGCAGTTTGAGCTGTTCTGCTTGCAGGGCAATGCGTTTGTCCCGAAGCTCGATGGTGTGTTGGGCCATGAGCAACGCTCTTGCAATAGTTTCTTCTGGAGTCTCGTCTTTAACGGTCATGTAACCGCCCTGTTTGCGAATGGCGGGAAGAACTTCCGCTGTCACCCATTTGCGGAACTGACGGGCGAACGGCTTACGGCTGTCGAAGATTGCATCATAGAGACCGTCTTCGGTGACGAATAAAACCAGTTGTGTACCTCCATCGGTCGAAAGGGGGTGGTTTGAAACAACACCCTTTTCATTAGGTAAATTATTACGTCTTAGTCGTTGGGCAACGTCTCGGGCTTGTAAGCCTAACACATCGCATACGTCTTTCAGACAAAACAGCGGTTCGCCCTGTTCGTCTGTCGTGGTTCGGATTTGCCCGAACTCGGGATTGTTGAAAATTTTAATCTCGTTCATAATATTTTCGTTTATATGTTGTGTGTGGCGTGGGAGGGACTCGAACCCTCCGAAGAAACAAAACAATGAAATAAGGATAACATACAGAATATTTGTAAACAAGTCGCCCACCGCCACTGCGGTTGCTCACGCCTACCAAGGCCATCACTGGCGTTTAAAAAGTTCCTAAGCTTTTTAATCAGACTGTTTCCATTTGTTAGTAATATATTTTAGTCCGTCTCGAAATTTCTTTTCTGAGATGTCTTCACGGTCAACAAGTGTTTTTATGTCTTGTACTATTTTCCATGCGATAGGTGTGTTGCAGGTAATATCATAGCCATTTGCTACAAGCAGCCCTCTTCTGATATTGCTGGCTATTTATTCCAGTCAGGGCGTTTATTTGTAAGGTACACGCTTCTATTTTGAAGGTTAGTTCGTCAATTGTTGCGCAATTAGCATCTACAAGTGTGTATTCCGCAACTCTTAAATCTTCTTCCAGTTTAGCGCGTTCCTGTCTACAATCCCAAATTCGTTCTTCGTATAGTTTTATTTTCGTGTATCCTGGTGTAAGCTCGTTAAAGCACGTTTTAAATTGTTCTTGTAGTGTCATATTTTTTATTTTATTTTACTCTTTTATACCAAATGGTGTTCCATCAAGGAATGTTTTATATTGAAAAAGGGCAGAAAATGATGCCCCATTACCATCTCCAAAAATACAACTATCATCTTTAACTTCTATTATAGAATAAAGGTATTTATTAGCAGCTCTTATCCAACCAAAAGGTTGATGCTTTTGCATTTCTTCCTGACACTCTTGAATATTTTTAAAAGGTCGAAATATTGATTTTGGTTTTACACGATATTCTCTATCAGGAAGCCAATCAGGTGTAACTGTATGCCACATATTGCCTTTATCTTTAGTTTCTATTTCTTCGCCATTAACATATGCTTGCATTACCTCAACAAGCTTTTTTGTTTCTTCTTTTGTCATTGTTTTTTTCTTTTAGTTTTTTAAAAAAGGCGGCACGAATGACTATCCAGTGCAGACGTACCGCCCGTGGGTTCCTAAACCTTCGATATTTTTAGTCTAATTCTGTTGCCATAGTGGTAAGTGTTTTAGGCGTTGTAGCTATGCGTCGATAATGCTTTTAATTATGCTGTGTTTCGCCAGCTTGTCGATGGCTTTGCTGTGCCATTTTTTAGCAAGCATGTAGGAGGCGGGTATCCAGCCTATAGCGAGTATGACGAGGAAGAGGTTGCCGGTGCAGGCAAGGAGGTAGGTGGGTGTGAGGAGGACACTCATCTTGATGAACATAGAGGCTGTCATAATCTTGATTTTAAGTTGTTAATTAATATGGGTTTGTCGGTGTCCATCCATGGACAGTCGCAATCGTGCCGGTCGGAGGCGTGTTCGCAAGCGTCTTTCAGGAGGCTGTCTTGCAGGGCAATGATATGCTTTGCCACGTCTAACTCGGAGGCTGTCTTGTAGGTTGCAGCGGTAAGCACAACCAATAAGCAGGAGAAGTAGAATAATGTACGCATTGTAATTATATGTTTATGTTTATTTTCTTTTGGGCTTTGTCCTCAAAGATGAGGTGGAATATATCCTGTCCGCTTATTCTCCATGTCGAGGTTTTTGTTTTCCCGTCAACGAAAAGGCGTAAATCCCCCTTGTTGATGAGTTCTGCTAACCTCGTCTGGCCAACGCCTAATAGACGTTTTGCTTGATTGTGCGAGAACGTCATTTTTGACATCGCACGCTCCACATTGGCAATTTTGAGAAGTAACTGTTGCTCGTTAGTCATAATTTTTTTGCTTTATTTATTTTGTCGTTTTTTAAGAAATCTATAAATTTGCAAATCAAACCCACGGTTTCAAAAATCGGTCGGCAAACTAATAAATGTCTCCGTGGTGTTTGATTACAATGCAAAGATAGTATAAACGGACGGAAAACCGTTGACAATTAACACTATTTAACGTCTGTGAAAGATGTAAATAAGATAAAGTGCTATGATACAACGACTTAAACAAATTACAAAAACAAAGGCAGGCTCTGTCAAAAAACTTGCCGAGGCACTCGGAATAAGTGAGAATACGATAGAGGGCTACATGCGAGGCAAAAATAAAGTTGCACTCAATTTTATTGTAGATGTTCTAAGAACCTATCCTGACATTTCGGCTGAATGGCTCTTGCGTGGAGAGGGCGACATGTATCGTAACGCTAATAGCGGCAACGTAAACAATTACGAGATAAACAGTCACTCTACAGTACACAAGGGTAACGTGTCTGGTAGCTACAACAACACCTCGGCTGACTTGCAACAAGAGGTAAAAACGTTAAAGGAGAAAGAAAGGCTCTACTTGATGCAGATTGCGGAGCTTAAAAACGATAAAACCTTTTTACAAAATTTACTTTCTAAAACCAGTTAGCTTATGACAACGACAATAGTTAAACAAGGGACATTAGAGGAGGAATTGAAATTGCAGACAATGCAAGTGATTGAACAAGTCAAACAGACGCAACGCCTACTATGCAGAATTACTAAACTCGAACACAAGATTGATGAGCGAGACTTGCAGATTACTTATTTGCAGGGTAAGTGCGACCGCATCGACCAAGACAGACTAAGGATATTCAAGGCGTTCATTGCGTATATTAACAAGGAAAAAGATAATACTTCGACTACAGCTAATACTAACAATTTTAATTTTAATAATGATGGCACAGAATGAGAATACCCCCCGACAATTTTATTTACGCCAAAGGGCAAAAGATAAAATTGCCAAAAGGAAACAAAGAGATTATTGCAGAAGTGTTGCGTGTTGATGATGATGGCAGCATAATTTTGTACACAGATGTCCCTATCATGGGGCACACGATTAACAAATATACGAAATCGGAAGTTGATGCAATGTGTGTTGGCCTGTTGGCTCAACAAGAACCTGAAGATACGGATGAAGAATCCGAGACTGCTGCGGAGCTGGATTCAACAGTACAAGTATTGTTCTTTTTAGCAATCGTTGGAAATTTTTGTCGAATGTTCATGAACGCTTTCTCAATCGGAATTGGCATACATTCGCTCGTCAGCTTCTGCGCAATAGTTAGCTTTATTTTGATGATAAAGTGTAAAAAATGGGGCTATTATTTGTATCTGATTTCAACATTGTTAAGCCTTGCTTGTAACGTTGCAAATGGAGGTGACATAATAGTTTACGGTATTGTGAGCATTATCATGGTTGGCCTTGTCAGTGCCGTACTTTTAATTCGCAAAAACGGTATTAGTGCATTCCGTGCTATGGGGATTAATATAGGCTGAAAACAGACCCAAAGGTTTGCAAGCCGACCCGAATAATTTCCAAAAGATTTCCAACCCAAAACGGCAAAATAACAAAGCGTAAGTGCAAAATGTTGTTGTACAGTCAATTACGAAATAAAATTTATTTATTGTAAAATTGTCTGT
>DAIUFT010000097.1:0-9250 GCA_036844425.1 Prevotella sp.
AAAACATATGTCCTACAGTAATGTTGGACGATAATAATTTACGTATGAAAAAAACTATATTAATCGCAACTACAGCTGTGGTTGCTCTCTCAGCATGCAGTTCTTATGATGATACTGCTCTCAATGCCAATCTTTCTGAGTATTCAACAATTACACTGTCAGCAATTGATGAGGCCAAAACAATGGAGTATCCGATCTCCGTTAATGCCTATTCCACAACCGGTACGCTTGCTAAACAAATAGAGTTAACAGAGGCAGGAAGCACCGCAGAGATGTCTTTGCAGAAAGGTAGTTATACAATTGTGGCAAGTAGTGGCAACAATGACTTTACGAACGGTTACACACTGGAACGCCCACTGATGATGGCTGCGCAAGACATCACGCTTGATAAGGACATGACAGCATCGCTCACATTGAAATATAAGGTAGCAAGAGTTTGCGTAACGCTTGGCGATATTACCGACAAGGCAACCACTGTATCGGTTACCGTTGGTCCTTCTTACAATCAACTGTCAGGGAAAGGCGAACCAAGCGGAAGCGTATCTCCAACCATTACCTGTACTAAGAACGAACAAGGACAATGGACAACTGGCACATTCTACATGCTGCCAAGTACTGCCGACAACCCTTCGCTCACTATAAAGCAAACAACAGACGAAGGAATGACAAACTATAGTATAAATATAAGTAATGCAATAGAAGCGGGGAAGACATACAATTTCACTGGAACTTATGACGATACATACGCAAAATATAAGTTGCAATTGACGCTGTCTGCTGAAGATTGGGGCGAAACCGTAAGCAAAGACTTTACTTTTAATGACAATGGCACGACCACAACCCCGTCAGAAGATAACCCTAACACACCTACCACTCCCTCTACTGGCACATCTCTCACGGCAGGAACCGTGTGGAACTATCACATAGTAGCACTTGTTGACGGTAATACCGCAACGCTATTGAGCACTAAAGAGTGGAAACTCAGTAAGGCAACAGACATACCTTCGGATCTTAGAACATACTCAGAGGATGATTATAGCGACTGGAGACTACCGACAGAGGAGGAAGCAAGGGCGCTTTATGATAATTACAATAACAAAGAAAGTAAATTAGAGCCGTTCAATACCGTTCTTAAAAATAACAGTTTGCCAGTGTTTGCCGAAAAAACAACAGTGGCATATCTATGCGGAGATGGTACAAGTGCAATGTCACCATATGCTGGTAATACAAATATAATCACAGGTACAAGTAGTACCAGCAAAGACTATCGCATCCGTCTTGTAAAAACCATCACGATAAACAACTAAAAAAACAACTATAATAGCAGCCAACCTCCCGCATAGCGAGGTTGGCTGTTTATATATTATCGCCAATTTTGCGCAAGAACTAACAAATCACTATATTTAGGTATTGTGTAGGTTACGAAAAAGCACTAACTTTGCACTCAGAAAAATAAAGTTTAAGTTTTTTGTTTATAATAAAGATAAAGTCATAATGTTTTTGTAAAAGCAGAAGGGGGTCGCCGTGATGGCAACCCCCCTTTCGATTATTTTTCATTAACCTCAAGTATTTGACCGAGGTGATATTCCACTACGCCATCCTTGTATGTAGTGTCAAGCACCTGCACCAATGCGCTGTCACGGTCTTTGTGATAGCCCACATAAAGGCGAAGAGCATCATAACGACGCAGATAACGCTTGCCATCGGCAGCGTCAATGTAAGTGTATTTGTTAAGAGTCGTTTGCTTTAGGTCTCTGTATTCAACAGTCTTCTTTCCACTAATAATCTGTTTGAAGTACACATCCTTAATGTTAAGCGTCAGCACCCTTAGACCTTTAGTGTTGAATGTAGATGAGTTCTTGACGATACGTCGCTCCAGGCATTGCAGTTCCGCATTGTAAGAATAATTGATAATACTGCCATCGGCAATCTTCCTTATCACCCTTTCAATAATCTCCAACGGCACAACATACCATTCCGAAGGCACGTGCTCGTTGCCATCTTCATCATATACCTTCACTTGAAACTGCACTTGGCTAAACACCTGGTGCACAAGATTCTCGAATATCTGCGAGTTCATGTTCACAATCTGTGCCGTCAGCATAATCTTCACAGGTGCCATGAGGTACGTTGGCTCATGTATGGCGTTCGCAATGCGGTCCTCTACGCTGTTAGTAGTAAAGCCAATCTTGTAGAGATTCTTCACATCTGCAATCGCTTTGTCAGTAGATAGCGAACAAAGCACATACACATAGCCCGTCGTCTTGTCGTCACAGGTTGTCGTTTGGCAAAAATTCTCATGTTCATTCTCTTGCGTTTCCGTTATGCCATAGCCGTTATAAAGCACGTTACGGCGTAATGTTTCAAGCAGAATGTCCGACTCCGTACCGTTCTCGTATATGCATCGTGTTCTTCCGTCAGGCATACCGTTACGTGCCTTCTTTGTCTCAGCGATGTCAGCAAGAAACACCATCATCCCATCTACAACGTAGAAGTGTCCCTTCTCCATGCTCGCCGTCTTCGAAGTCTTGATAAGGCTCCGCTTCCCCTCTTTCAGTTCCGCGTGTACCTTCTTAAACATCGGCTCATAAACGTAGAAGTCCTCACACGCCTTTTTCTGTGCATAATGGTCTGGCTGTATGCGTCTTGCCTCCATAACGCGCTTCATGTCCGCTGGAATATTGAACAAGGCAGCCTCGTGTTGCGTTAGGTTCAGCAGTGGGTCGTCAAACAACTCCTTCAGTTCCTTATCTATATCCATAGTCCTTTCTCCTTATATGTGCGTAAAGAGACAGCCAACAGCCGTTCTTGCATGCTCCCTTTGCTGTCGGGTTCACGTCCGTTACGCTCTATCCATTCACGCAGTTCGTTAATCTTCCTTTGTATTCTGTCGTCAGCAGTAATGGCGGCAGGCTTAGGTTTCACGTCCTTTAATAGTGGATCGTCAAACAGTTCCAGTAATTCTTTAGACCATTCCATAGTGTTACTCCGTTGGTTTTAAGCCCATCATATACCTTATCTTCTCATTCTTTATTACGGCATACGCCTGCGCCAGTTCCCTCTCCTGTAGGTTAGGCGAATCTAATGACGGCATCTGTCCGCCATGTTCCGCTATCCATTGCTTCAAGGGACCCTGGAAAAGCGTCATGGCTTCAGCAACAGACATATCAAAACGTTGTTCGGCAATGGTGTCCTGTATAATCTTCAGCGTCTCCTTGTCAACGTTCTTCGATATCACCTCGTAAGCCTTTTGGTACGGATTGATAGAGTCAATGAGATTAATGCTCAGTTTGTCTATATTAATAAACTTGTTGGCAATCTTTATTAGTCGGTTACCCTCCGACGGACCGTCATCGTCTTTTGGCTGAATCATGCCTGGCGAAACATCCACAGGCTCGCCCTTATCGTCAGTAATGTTATTGCCTTTCACCAGCGTGTTGAGCAAGAAGTGCTGTCTAACCTCCTCAACCTCCTCTGGCGTAAGGTCAGGGTAACGCTTTATTATCACCTTCGGAATAATATTCTTCGTCACGTTCTCCGCCGTAGTGCTACCGCTCAGCGCCCTTATCGTCATCTCGTCCTGCAGCACAGCCGCCTGCAGGTCATCCAGTTGCTCCTGTATAATCTTACGAGTCTTATCCGTAGATAGCGGTTTCAGTCCCTCAACAATGATGGTGTTCACCAGTGGGTCGTCCTCCTCGTCCTTCTCCTTCGTAGTCTTAAACTTCCAACTCGGTGCCATCACCTGCTCCATAAGCAGCGATGCCGTAATGGCTTTAAGGAAATCATTCACCGCCACCTTCACTTCCGCCTGCTCCGCGTCGGGCATGGCAATCATGTTAACGAACCTCGCCGTCTCCTTTCCTTCGCTGTCGCGGGTGCATCGTCCTATAATCTGTATCACCTCCGTCAGCGATCCTCGCACGCCAATGGTGAGGCACGTCTCGCACCATTCCCAGTCAAAGCCCTCCTTAGCCGTACCAATGGCTATGATGATGTCCATGTCCTCACGCCTCTTCATGTGCTGAAGGTAGTACTGTATCCTTGCTCTCTCGTTAGTATCATCCTCCACAAGGTCCGCCACCTTCAGCAGTCTGCCGTCAGGAGTCCTCAGCGTATAGACGCAGGTGTTGTAATCCTTCGCCACCAGTTCGCCAATGCGCTTCATTATCTCCCTCGTCTCGTTGTATTTATGTCCTGACGACGCCCTTGAGTTACTGCTCGGAATGTGTATAATGGTCTTCTTTGTAGTGTCGAGCACCTC
Organism: Prevotella sp.; assembly: GCA_036844425.1. Lineage (GTDB taxonomy): Bacteria > Bacteroidota > Bacteroidia > Bacteroidales > Bacteroidaceae > Prevotella. Next base: position 4,265 of record DAIUFT010000097.1, read on the forward strand.
GCTTATGTGCTCAATGTAAAAGCCATGATAGAAGTGGTAGCCTAACACAAGATTCTTCAAATACCTATAACCGTTCAGTTGTTGGTAATAGTTATAGGTCACGGGGTGGAACTTCGCCTCGTCTTCCGCCCTCAATATCGGCACACCGTCGCCACGAAAATAACTTCCCGTCATGGCGACAATATGCCCCGTAGAGTTGTTTATCACTCTGCGCACAATGTCTCCCAGTCCGCTGTCAGCGTCAGCGCTGGTGTGATGAAACTCATCTATCGCCAGCAGACAGTCGTTAAACTCCTCATCGTTCAGTTCCTTCATGCCGTTGCGCAGCGTGGCATGAGCGCAAACAAGTATGCGTTCTTTGCTCTTACGAAAGAACTCCAAGAATGTTCCCACCTTATCCTTTTCGTTTCCCAGAGCATCACACAGGTTATACTTCTGCATAACGTGCCAGTTGGCAAAGAAGCCATTGTCCATCAGGTTCGTGTCCTTAAACGACCTGCCGATGCTTTTCTCCGGCACCGCCACCACAACCTTCTTAATTCCCTGGTGCTCCAGTTTGTCGAGAGCCACAAACATCAATGCCCTCGACTTACCGCTTGCCGGTGGTGCCTTTATCAATAAATACTTCTCGTTACGTGCTTTGTATGCCTTGGCTTGCATCTCTCTCATGCCAAGGCTATTCGTAGATGTTGACGAACCCGTCTGCTGATAGTGTATGTCAACAAAATCATTCTTTGCGTTCATAGTGATAAGTGGTTATGAACGCTCTATATATAATAATGTGTGGGGCAGTAGTTACTTATAATGTTACTTACAATAATGATATTTCATGGAAAGAATCTCAACCACAATCATGTCATCTTCAACTTTATAAATGATTCTATGCTCACTATTGATTCTTCTTGACCATTTACCAGTTAAGTCAAACTTTAATCTTTCAGGTTTTCCAATTCCCCAGAATGGGTGTTCGCATATATCCTCAAGTAGTCTTTGAATCCTTTTTGCAATTTGAGGATTAGTGCGTCTCCATTCTTTCCATTGTTCCAATGCCAATGGAGAAAATATCATTTCCATAAATCGTCCAGGCTTACTTTTATTCCTTTACCATTCTTAATATCTTCTTCCGCTTGACGTATGTCCTCCATCGTCTTAGGTGAAGACATTAAATAAAGTGTCTCCATTAGTGAGTTGTATTCATCAAGTGACAGAAGTACTGCCGCTTCATCATTGTCACCATTTACAATAATAGAGTCACAGTTATCAATAACGGATTTAAAGTATCCATTAATATTTGACGAAAAATCATTATAGGAAGTTGTTCTCATAATCAAAAGTTGTTGGTTATGTTGCAAAAGTAACAAATAAATTTCAATCTTCCAAATTTTTATCATCATTTGTTTTCCACACATTATTTCAAAGAGCGCTCAGGTTTATAGTGGTTATTTAGTCTTCGTCATTTTCTCGTATAGTTTGAAAAGGCACTCCAGTCTTTCCTCGTCTGTGGTGAAAGGATAGCCCGTGTAGCACGACTCAACTATGTTGTCTAACCTGTGGTGTGCGTCCTTTAGGTCTTTCGGCATCTTGTCGGGGTCATACAGGTCTGCCAATGTCTTTCCCATGGCGAGGTATGGCTCACGTGTCATCAGTATCTCTGTTGCGGCTTCCTCAATCTCTTCCTTCTTTGAGGCGGAGAGGGGAGGGAAGGGGAAGGTATTGTAACACAGTCCTGCGGAGTAACGGTAACGTGTTTCTAATCTTCCTCCTACGGCACGCACCCATGTCATGTGCATTTCGCTGGTGAGGATGCCGAAGAGCCATAACGAAGCATCGTAAATGGCGAAGGCAGAATCGGAGATTACGGTGTCTTTGCCAAGGTATCCCATCGGTATGTATTCACGACGTTCGGAAGATACACGAGGGATGATGATTTTATCTTTGTTTAGTTTAGGATGCTCTCTAAACTGATGTGGTCTTTCTGCCAATTCTGCTCCGCAATCACTTTTTAGTCTTGATAACCTCGTTGCTTCTATTCGTTGATTGATAATAGGATTCTTTTTTGCTTCTGTAAGTTCTTGGTCATCAATCCAAAGACAGTAACGAAAGATATCTTTAATAAATTCCTCTGAACCGAATATTCTTTTAATAAAATGTGTATCGTTAGGGTATTCTTCTGAGAAAGTCTTAAACTCTTGCGCATTCATTAAAAGATTCCCACCATCATAAGGCATACATCCGAAACATAGTTTTGGTAGTCCCTTAGGAGTTTTAGTATTCTTTGAAACAATCGTTTCTGTATCCCTTGTTAGATATGGACTAATGTATTTACATTCTGTTCTCTTATCGTCTGTGTAGATAACTTTTACTATTTTCTTATCGTTAGAAATACCTATGATAACACAAGTGACACCAGCATTATGTTTTGCATTATTCTTCCATTTGAAGGAAGTGTAAGCAAATTCTATAATTAAATCTCCTATAAATATATTAGGCCATAATACAGCGACCTGTTCTCCTTGGCAAATGGAGTTTGTACTTACAAAAGCAAATTTAGACTTTGAATTTTTTATGTATTGTGCTCCTTTGTAAAACCAGATAGATATATAGTCAAGAATCTTGCCGTTTTTTAAATTTCCAAAGACACACGTTATGTCTTTTTTCTGCTCTGACGTTTGCAGTTTACTCCCCAAATACGGCGGATTACCAAACACGAACACCTCTTCGTCTTTGGTATGCGGACACACCGAGGTCCAGTCTATGCGGCAGGCGTTGCCTTGGCGAATATTCTGAATGTCGTGAAGCGGCAGGGCTTGTGTGTTGACGCCAAAGTCTTCGTGCATCTTCTTGTTCATCTGGTGCTCGGCAAGCCATAGAGACAGGCGCGCTACCTCGTGCGGGAAGTCGAGGAGTTCGATGCCATAAAACTGCTGAATGGAGATAAAACTACGGTCGATGAAAGGCAGACTGCCCTGTGGGTTGCATTGAGAGACAAGAGAGAAAATCTTCATCTCAAGCAGACGTAGTGCCTTATAGGTAATGATAAGGAAGTTGCCGCTACCGCAGGCAGGGTCGAAGAACTTCATCTTTGATATTCTTAACAGTAAGGCGTTGCACCTCTTCTCTAAAGGCTTAGTAAGAGCATAAAACTGGTCTCGGCTTATCTCGCCAATGTCTTTCCTCGTTTTCAGTTTCTCAAGGTCATAGGCGATGGCGTCGTACACGCTGTTCAGTTCGTCGAGGAAGAGCGGATTGATAACCTTCATGATGTTAGGCACGCTGGTATAGTGCATGCCCTGAGTGGCACGCTCTTCAGGATTCACCACGGCTTGAATCATAGAGCCGAAGATGTCGGGGTTGATGTTCTGCCAATCTAATTCTCCGCTCTCAATAATTATCTTCCTTGCCTTCATGGACAGTTGCGGTATCTGTATGTCCCTCTCAAACAATCCGCCACCAACGTAGGCGAAATGCTGTTTGCAGTAGGTCTGAAGCATGCCCACAGGGATAGGCTTGCCCCCCATAAAGCGGAACATCTGGTCGAGAACCGCCATCAGGTTAGTGGCGTCGTTAGTAAAGCGCACAATGGCGTCAGTAAACACATTGTTGGCGAATATACCCGTATCCTCTGCGAAGAAACAGAAGAGCAGTCGGGCGATGAAGGTGTTGAGGTCGTGAATGTCAGAGTCACTCGTAAACTCGTTGTATGCCCTTATCTCATCGTGCAGTTTCGCCAACTTCTCTGCAGCCTTGATGTCGGCAGGCGATTCCTCCGTGTACTCTATGCGCTCCACGCCGGCAAGAGGATAGAAAAACTCGAAGTCGCAGAACAGTCGCGCTACCCGTTGCTCAAAAGTCTCTCCCTGACGGAGGTCGAAGGCACGAATAGTCTGTCCGTCGCTGACGGCAACGATCTTCGGTTGCGCCTTAATAACGCAGTTATCATTTTTCAGTTCGTCGAGGTCGTGCAGCAGACGGAGCGTAGAAGAAGGCTTATAACAGAAGAGACCTTTAACGAGCAGTCCCTCGCTAAAAGTCTTTATAATGCCCTTGCCCTCCTTATATCGCTCAATGTCGCGCTCCGTTTTGCCGAAGGCATAGAGCAGACGGTAGCCAACCTCGTCTGCCGAGCAGGGGTTATCCTTAAGAGTTCTTAGTCGTTCCTCTATCTCCTTGTAAGATAGTTGCAGTTTCTTTGCCATGGGATATAGTTGTAACTAACGTCAAGGCAGCAGCCATGACGCCAAAGGTTAGTAATATGGCTTAACTATATCTCACGCTATTAAGTTTACAAAGTGCTGGTATCGTGGTTTTTCGTAGTAAGAGAAAAGGGTACAAAAAAAGTGTGAGCCACTTCTATGCGTTCACCCAGGCAGCCTCGGAAATGGAACCTGCGTACAGTAAATGAAGTTATGCTCACACGTATCGTGTTTGCATAATTACTATTTACTGTACGCTTGGCATCCGCATACGAGGATGTCAACCATTATTATAGGCGTTTGTATTCCGAGAATAAGTTTCCGAGGCTTTTCCGGTGAACGCAAAATAATAGTTAATGCTTAATGTCAATATGTCGTTGAGTGGGCGTAGGCAGAGCGTTACCGTTCTGTGGTGTGTCGCCAACTCGATTGCAAATATACGAAGAAATCTTTAGTTCCACAAACTTTTGGGGGAGTTTTTCGTATGCTTCGCATAGTTTTTGTAACATTAATTACCGTTAATCTGACATTAATCTTATCATTAATTCAAGTTCTGATTTTATATTTAGGCGGGCTGAAAGCCATACATTTGAAACTTAAATGTAGGATTAATGTCAGATTAATGATGGATTAATGTTGAAAAAATACTCGTAGAGACTATTTTTGGGGGGAGTTTTTCGTATGCTTCGCATAGTTTTTGTAACATTAATCACCGTTAATCTAACATTAATCTTATCGTTAATTCAAGTTCTGATTTTATATTTAGGCGGGCTGAAAGCCATACATTTGAAAC
>DAIUFT010000097.1:9350-9589 GCA_036844425.1 Prevotella sp.
TGTAGGATTAATGTCAGATTAATGATGGATTAATGTTGAAAAAATACTCGTAGAGGCTATTCTCCTTTACGTTTCGTCACGCCATAAATAATTACTTGTTTTATTCAAAAAATGCGTTGTATTGAATAAAAATAGTACTTTTTTATTCAATACGATGAAGATATTGAATAAAATTGCTAACTTTGGGCGCAGCCGACAAACCCTGTGGGGAAGCTGTACGGACGCTAACCCAAAACTGT
>DAIUFT010000098.1:0-9118 GCA_036844425.1 Prevotella sp.
CGCCATGGCAGAACATAAGTAAACTTTGTTCTGCTCATCTGGCTTAACGAAAACGCTCCTTTAATTACCGCTGAATACTTACCATCCTTCGTGCGGAAAATGTGATAAAACCATCAGAAACTCGTGCGGAAAATGTGATAAAACTATCAGAAACTCGTGCGGAAAATGTGATAAAACCATCAGAAACTCGTGCGGAAAATGTGATAAATAAGGTTAAAACTCGTGCGAAAAATGTGATGATGTTTGTGTAATTGCCTGCTGTTTAGTAACTTTGCTTTTAAAAAGAAAAAGTATGGAAAGACTGTTGTTAGCAGACCTTAAAAAGTGGAAGGAAAAGGAAGGCAGAAAACCGCTTATAATACGTGGTGCAAGGCAGGTAGGCAAGACATGGTTGCTCAAGAACTTTGGCTCTACGTGTTTTAAGGATACCTGTTACGTTAATTTTGAGCAAAAGGAGGTGTTGGAGGCCATATTCTCGGGTACGCTGACACCACAACGCATAATAGAACAGTTGTCCGTGTATTATGGTAAGAAAATCCTACCACAGGAGACGCTTCTTATATTCGACGAGGTACAGGAACTGCCCAGGGCTTTGACTTCGCTTAAATATTTTGCAGAGGAAGCTCCAGAGTATGCCATCTGCTGTGCAGGGTCGTTGTTGGGAGTAGCCTTGCATGAAGGAACTTCTTTTCCCGTGGGCAAGGTAGATTTTCTGGACCTCTACCCCTTGTCGTTCCGTGAGTTTCTGTTGGCAAACGGTGAGGAGATGCTCGTTGATTACATTATGAATGGTAACCGTGACTTGCTGGCGTTTGAAGAGAAACTTACTGATTACCTTAAAAGATATTTCATCATAGGGGGCATGCCCGCCGTAATAATGAAATGGTTGGAGACGCAGGACTATAACGACGTAGATGATGTGCAGCGACAAATACTGGCAGCCTATCAGAATGATTTTTCAAAGCATGCGCCAAGATCGTTGGTAGAGAAAATAAGGTACGTATGGGACAGCATACCATCGCAACTGGCAAAGGAGAACAAGAAATTTATCTATGGACTGGTAAGGGAGGGGGCACGTGCCCGAGAGTATGAAGACACGCTGCTGTGGCTCTCTGACGCAGGCGAGATAATAAGGACATATAACGTAAGCAAACCCGACGTACCGCTCAAGGCGTATGCGGAACTGAAGAACTTCAAGGTATATCTGATGGACATTGGGCTATTGAGAGCAATGAGTGGCATATCGCCAAGGGTAATACTTGAAGGGAGCAGAATATTCGAGGAATTTAAGGGGGCAATGACAGAACAGTATGTATGCCAGGAACTTCAGTGCTTCAAGCGCTTGCAGACCAATTATTATTGGACGTCCGCGTCGCGTGCGGAAGTAGATTTTCTGTTGTCTGACGGTATGTACGTATATCCCTTAGAATGCAAGGCAGGCGTAACCATGAACGCTAAGAGCCTTAAGTCATATAAGGAGAGATATGCTCCGACAATGTGCCTGCGCACCAGTCTGCTGCCATACGAGCGTAACGAGGAAGCGCACATGCTGAACATTCCTCTCTATATGCTCTTCGCCTTGCCTGCGGAGTTGAAGAGCAACTGCTGAGCGACGTAACATCGCTTGCCTATTTGGCTTGAAGCCAATTCTTCCAGGCTAATTTTATACTTCGCACTGTTTGTTCTTGTAAGAGGGAATATGGAGCCAGAGTTTCCTGCCTTCGGTATCAGCCCATGCCCCACGCCTTCTTATTTTTATTACTTATTACTTTCTTTATAAATTTAAAAGAATATAAGAAGAAGTATTAAGAAGGCAGTGTGGATTTGTTGATAACCACGGTGACAGGGTATTGCTGAGAAGTGGTAATACAGTGGTTTATAGTGAATTAACAGCAGGACGAGGGAAATACCCACTTGTGTTGTTAACCTCTGGAAAAGCCTATGGATATTAAATTAACAAGTGTGTGGATATCCACGGAAGGAGTTTATAAGGATTTTCCTTGTTGATAAGTTTTCCTTTATAAAATAGTTTTCAATGGCTTTTACATAGGTTATTAACGTGTTTTCCACGGAAAATTGTGGATAAGTGTATATGCCGCTGCCATGATGATAAATGGCATGAAGGGTATGTGGAAACGTGTTTCTCCGTGTCCTACGAGTGCTATGAATGTTGTTCCAATGATGACGATGAGGAAGGTGAGTCGTAGTTGCTTTATGTATTTAGTGGAAAAGAGTAGCAGTATAAGTAGTGAGTAGTAGTAGAGGAGGTTGAATGCAGCGAGCCATTGCGTAGGGGAATAGTGTGGAAAAGTTTTTAACATTGTTCCCATAGCCAGTGGTTCGTACATGTAGGTGCTGTTCTTTTCTTTTTGTGGCAGAAGTGCGCAGAGTGTGGTGTTGTCTGAAACGTATGTTTTGGCAATTTTAACTGGTATTTGCTTTATGTATTCCTTTTTGTTATCTTTAAGCCATGTTATGAACATATCTCTCCATGCGTCATCTTTTTCGGAGTATGTCAGTGTATGGTTTTCTGTTAGTGCCATTGGTGGCAGTCCTTGGTGTTGTGGGTCATGGTCCCAATGGTATTGTGCGAGTGCCATCCATCCTGTTTTTGCTTTGTATATGAACTGTCCTTTTGTGGAGTAGTTACATAGTGCGATGGCGCAGATGAAGGCGGCGTATGTTATGCACATACGCATCCATCCTCGCCAGTTCTTGATGTTGCAGAGTATGTAGGCAATGATAAAAATGATGGCGAAGGGTCTGAAGTATTCAGCGCATCCCATGAGTATGCCGCCCGTGAGGTGTTTTCCTTTCATGCATGCGTATATGGCGGCAAGTGTGAAGAAGATGAATGGCACTTCGCTCAGCAGGCTTGTTGCTTCTCCGTAGTTTGCTGGGTATATTAGTGTCATTATGATGGTGGCTATGGCTGTTTTCTTTCCTAACAGTTTGTATGCTATGATGTATGTTAGTAGTATGGTGGCAGTTTTTAGTAAGGTATAGGTTATGAGTAGTGGTGTGATGCTTCCTGTCAGTGATAGCGATAGTGCTGTGGCGTTAATGGCTCCGATGTTCCATAGGAATGGCAATGTGTAGAGTTGTTCTCGTGCGGGATAGAACTGATTGTTGTATTGTAGTGTTTCTTGTGCAAGGTTTAGGTATCCTTGGCTGTCGGGGTATGGAGTGTATCCGAATAAGTAGAGTATAAGGAATTGTATTAGGGTGTATGCCGCCAGTGCGTATGTTATTTTTTGGTTTAGCATGTGTTGTTTTATTTAGGGATTGAACAGTCTTGGCAGTAAGTCTATGAGGTAGCGTCGCCAGTTGCGCCAGGTGTGTCCGCCTCCCGTTTCGTGGTAGGTGTAGGTGTATCCGGCATTGTCAAGTCGCTGGCGATGTTTGTCCACGAGTTTCTTTACGAAGTCGTCTGTGCCCACGGCAATGTAATAAAGGCGTGGTGCTGTGGCAAACTGTGCCGCGAGTTTATTGTCCAGGTCGGCATAGATGTCCATGTGGTCGGTGGTGCCCATCTTGCGGGTTACACGTTGTTTCCACTCTTGGGATGCGAAGGGCAGGTCGGATGCGAAGTCGCCTATGGCGCTGCTGATGCCTTTGAGCAGGTTGATGCTTTTGTTGCCGAGGGCGTTGGTGGTCTGGGGTGAGAAGAGTCCTACGTAGTCGAAGAGCGTGGGGTTGTTGGCGGTGATGAAGAGTGTGTGGAGTCCGCCCAGGGAGAGTCCTGCAATGGCACGTCCTGCCTTGTCCTTGCGTACGTTGTATTTACCTTCCACGAAGGTCATGATTTCTCGCTGGAAAGACTCTTCGAAGTCGCCAGCCATGGAGCGCATGTTGTTGGCCTTAGGGTCGGCAGTCATGTAGGGGCTGCTGCCCGGTGCGGCATCCAGTTCCACGTTGCCGTTGGGCATGACGACCACCATGGGGCGGCATTTCCCCTCGGCTATCATGTTGTCCATAATCTGCGCCAGTCTGCCGAGAGCGAGCCATGCGTCCTCATCGCCGCCCGAGCCGTGGAGGAGGTAGAGCACGGGTAGGGGTGTGGTGTCGTCCTCCGTGTATTGTGGTGGTAGGTAGAGTGCGAGTCGGCGTTGCTTCATGCCGTTGAGCGTGGAGGGATACCACAGTTTCCGCACGGTTCCGTGAGTCACGTTGTTGTCCATATAGTACGTACCGGGGTATCCAGGGATGACGAAAGTGCTTAGGGTGTCGGCAATGTCGCGCATGCTGGAAGGGTTGGTGGGGTCGGTGATGGTGCGTTCCTCGTCGATGACGAAGTTGTAGGCATAGAGGTCAGAGGAGAGTGTGGTGGTGTATGTCCACGTGTTGCTCGTTTTGTTTTTCTTCATCTTTCCCTTGATGCCGTCATCGCTCTTTACGGTAACTTCTTTTGCGTCAGCGTCATGGTATGTGAAGGTTACCCTGCCGTCACTGGAGACGGTGGGTTGGGCAAGGGCGGTGAGGGGGAAGAGCATGAGCCCCCCCATTAATCCCCCCATGGGGGGAAAGAGGTTACTATTGTCTGCCATATGCCTTTTTAAATTAATAATTAAAAATTATGATTACCTTATTCAGGTAGCCCTCCCACAGCCTATAGAGTGTATCTCCTCCTCCCCCGTGGGGGTGTAAAGACCATTGAGGGTAGGGAGAGGGGTTAGGGTTGGTCTTTCTTTCCGTAACTTTCATTCTTCATTCTTCATTTAAAAAACATTCTTCATTCTTCATTCTTCATTTAAGAAACATTCTTCATTTTTTATTTCACCATAGCAATCTTAGCCACGCACCCTTCAGAGCCGTCTGCCGTAGAGAGGAGCACGTTATATACTCCAGAGGCGCAGCGGTTGCCTTGCTTGTCGCATCCGTCCCACTGGTAGAGGGCCGACTGTGTTCTGCCTTCGTGAACGATGTAGCCCGTGGCGGTGGTAATCTTAAGGTCAGCGCCTACGGTTAGTCCCTCTATCGTTATCATGCCCGTATAGTCAGGCGTTACGGGGTTAGGATATACCTTTATGTTACTCTCGTCGAGGCTGTTAGGCACCGCTACGGCGTCTGTTGCTACGGAGCAGAGACCGATGTCGGTGGCACAGTAGAGGGTGCCCGTAGAGGGGTCGATGGCAAGTCCGCGCACGTCGTTGCTCATGAGTCCGCTGTTCTCGGTGGTGTAGTTCTCCAGTTCGGTATCGTTGTCGGCAGAGATGACGTAGATGCCGTTGCCCACAGTTCCCACATACTTGCGTCCAGCCTGGTCGAAGGCGATGCACTGTGCATCGACGGTGCCCAGCAGGTAGTCAGCCAGTCCGCTGCCGTCGTTGCGTGCCACCTTATATTGCTGCACGATGTTGGTAGATGTCCCCACCTGTTTAGCAGGAAGATAACTCAAGCCCTGCGTGCCGCATAGCCATACGTTGCCTTCGGCATCGAAGTTGATGTCTTTAAGAGAATACTCGCCACTGTTGTCGTAGAGCGATGCACCGTCTTGGTTGTATGTAGGGGTGTAGCGCGTCAGTTCGTCGGTGGTAGGGTTGTAGGAGAAGAAGTCAATGTCATAGTCAAAGAGGTTTATGAACCAGAGGTTGCCGTTGTTGTCCCAGCGGGCGTTACTGAGGTAATTAGTCTTTGTGCTACCATCGGGCATATCCAGTTCCGTATGGTGCAGCGTTTGCCATTTGCTCTCCGTAGCCTCCCCGTTGACGAGAGTCTGGTCCAGTCTGAGCAAGGCATTTTCGCTGAGGCTGTTGAATACCCATAGCGTGCCGTTCTTGTCGTAGCGAGCAGTGAGAATAATTTGGTATGTAGAACTGTTGCCGTTATAGATTGCCTTGATTGGCGAGTTTGCGTTATACCATCGCTTAACGAATTTGCCCGCATAGTATTCGTATAGTCCGCTCTTAGCCGCCACCATGACGTGGGCGGTGTCGCGAGGGTCAACGGCAATGTCGCCAGCCGCAATGAAATTAAAGCCTAATTCTTCACGTGTAGGGTATTGGAAAGCAGTCCATCCAGTGGAGGGTTGGTAAGTCTCGATGTAGGCAGATTCACCACTGTCCATTCCAAGTCGCCATCCGCGCACAGGAGTGTAGAGTTTGTTGTATTGCCAGTATATGTGCCAGAAACTGTTGGTGGCAGGACCGTCGGGCTTTCTGCCATTCAGCCACTGCTGGGCGTAGGTGCCGTCCTCCTGCAGGGCGAGTTTCATGAGTGTGCCGTCGGTGTCAGAGATAGTCCAGTAACACTTATGGTAAGTGTCGGCTATGGGGTCGGTGTTTCTGTTATTAGTCAACTGGAAGTTGTATATGCGTCGCGCATTCATAAGGTCGAGAGCATTAGCCCTGGCTTGCGTTATGCGCGACCAACTGGGTACCATCCAGTTGGTGTTATCAAGCAGGTTGTCAGAGAGTTTACCGGCAATGGCTACTGACCTGTTAAACTGCGACATCACGCCGTTGTTGATAAGAAAGAGCGAGTCGTTCTTCACTGCGGCACAGTAGAAACTTCCATCAACATTGAAGCGGTAGGTATCTCCGAATTCCTTTTTCTTCGTGTTGAGCGTAACGACGCCGTAGGGCATGACGACATAGGCGTTATTGCCGTAGCAGGCAATGCTCTGAATCTCCTTGCTGCGCGTAGTATTCTCGTTGAGTATGGCAGCAGCGTTCACCACGCTATGGTCGCGTGTGGAGAGCATGTCGATATTACCATTCTCGTAGGCGATGACGAGGCACTGCGTCTGTTGGTTCCAGCAGATGTCGGTGATGCGACTGTTGTCGTTCAGCAGATTGGTGGTGTTATAAGCCGTCATCGAGTCGTCGTTAGGGTTATACGAGAACAGTCCACCGTCCGACACGGCGAAGACCTCATTGGGCGTAGGCACCACGTGTGTAAGTTTGTTATAAGAGTAATGGTGGGTCCATTCACCCAGTTGCAGCGCCATGGCGTTAGCAGCAACGAAGAGAAGGGTTATGGCGAAAAGAAATTTATGCTTCATGTATGTAATCTTGTGTGTGTGTATATATAATAATGTGTTCAGAATATATCCGTCACAATATGGTGGTGATTCATAGAGCCCCACTATATTTTAGAAATCTCCTCAGAACTTAGTGACGGTGAAAAATAAATTGGTATAATTTATGACAAGGAAACGATACATACGATGAAAGTCACTCCGTTAAATTGTACCAAGTTGTTTTTTTATCGTCACTTAACCCCGTAGCCAGAGAAATCTGTTCGTCCGTCATTCCCATTTTCTTTAGTTGTAGCGCGATTTCGTGCGAACGCTTGTCGCGTCCTTCCTTGATTCCTTCCTTAATTCCTTCCTTGCGTCCTTCCTTGCGTCCTTCCTTGCGTCCTTCCTTGAGTCCTTCTTCAAGTCCTTCCTTGCGTCCTTCTTCAAGTCCCTTCTCGTGCCCTTCAGAATACCCCTCGAAATGGCTGGTGTCAAAAAGGCTGTTCATATGACGGATAGACTCCATGTGGCGAAGATAAGTACGCTTGTCCTTATCAGAGAGGGAGTCGATACGCAGACATTCGCGTGCCTCAGAGAGTCCGGCGGCTTTAGCGTTGTCACTTATATTTCCTGTCTTCAGAAACTCCATCCACTCATCGAGCGGAGTCTTGGCGACAGTGTCAAAGTCGTTAACACGCAGCACGTAATACTCCGGAAACAATGCTCCGGCCTCCTTACGTTTCAAGATATCCTTCTCTTTATTGCCGAAGAACCTCTCGTTCTGTTTAACCGAGAGTTTCAGTGTGTCGTGAGGTTCATGAATACCGCGGAACACCGTATGACCATGATAAACATAGTCCTTGCCTTGTCCTAACTCAAAATACACGATATTGATAGAATAAACCTTTTTCACCTCATCATACGGATTGCCGGAACCTATATATTCCGTAATAGCCTTAGAGACCCCATACAGCATGCGGTGGAAGTAAGTCAACTCACGGTTGTTCTGCACTTCAATGATACACAACTCGCCGTCCTCACTTTCCGCGAGGATATCGACACGGTTATATTTATCAAACTCGTCCTCCTTATTACCCTCGCTTTCCAGGAAGCGGTGTATTTTAAACTTTCTGCCGATCAGAGAAGACAGGAATCCCTCCAACACGGCATAGTTAGCCTTATTTCTCAGCAGGCGTTTAATGGCCCAATCGAATCTTATGTAGTTTTCTCCAATTATCGTCATATTAGTAGAATGCTTTTAATTTCTGTTGCAAATATACTTTTAATTTCCGAGAATGACAAATAAATTATAATAAATTATGGTAGTGCCTTTCTTAAATATTCCCTCTGTCTTCCCCCTCAAAGTGGGCTAACTCCCTCTAAAACCGCAAATGAACCAATATGAACCTGGTTTGCTCTTGTGAGAAACTAAAATAATGTTTAAATTTGTGGCGATGAAATAAGATTATTTGTGGAACATTAAAAATAAATCTATGATATATGTTGAAAGCAAAAGAAGGAAAATAGATAAAATAAAGGAAGATTATCCACATGCCGATATTTTAGATATCACCTCTACTACAGATAAACAATACGCTCGATTATTAAGTCCTTTTTATCCACATGGTAATATACCTATACCTTTTTCGCCTGGCTATACAAGCATGAGTGTAGAAGGTATATGGCAAGGATTAAAAGTTTTTGAAAATTGTGGTGTTGATTATTCATCGTTTAAAAATGATACGATGAAAAATATAAAACGTACGGTAAGAAAATATGGTAAGCCATTAGGACACCAGAAAGGCTTAAATAGTACGGAGTTGTTGAACTATTATGATGCAAGAATGTTAATATATTTACCTACTTATAGGTGGGTGTTAGATAATATTCCAAGGGTAAAAAACATTGTAGAACGTATAAAAGAAAGGAGTAAAGTAAATGATATAGTCTTTTTAGATTATAATAAAAATATAAATGTAAAAGATTTATCATCACCCTTATCTCATGCAGGGTTGGTAAAATTATATATAGAAGGTAGATATCCTAATGAAAATAATGTTTTACAATCAGAAGAAAATAATTAAACATAAAAAATACTATTATGGCGCAGCCGACAAACCCTGTGGGGAAGCTGTACGGACGCTAACCCAAAACTGT
>DAIUFT010000099.1:0-8929 GCA_036844425.1 Prevotella sp.
ACTCAAAATAAAAGCATCATTCTGCTATTTCTTGCTTTTTTAGGCGTTATTTTCATCGAAAAATACATGAAAAAGGGGATTTTTTCATAAAATGTTTTGCCCATATAAAATCTTTTAAGTACTTTTGTACCAAAAATTTTCACTATAATGTTTGTGCCCTATTGGGCTAAAGTACATCGAATCATTAATAAAATAAAAAATGATGGAGTCTCAAGAGATGACGCAGCAGCCACAGGAAGTGGCTCCAGAAAAGCGTCTTTACACCTCCAAGGAGGAAGTAGTTGCGCGTATTAAAGAACTGGCACAGAGCGAGGAAGAGGTGAACAAAGCCGAACTCGACCACCTGAAGACAGTGTTCTACCATTTCCTTACGGCAGAACGTGATGCGGCACAGAAGGCATACCTTGACGGAGGCGGTGACCCTATGCAGTATGTCGTACTGCCAGACCCTCAAGAAGAGGAGTTTAAGTCTGCTATGAACGTTATTAAGGAACGCAGACAGCAGGTAATGCAGAAACTGGAAGAGGAAAAACAACATAACCTTAAGCGTAAGCAAGAAATCTTGGAGCGCATTAAGGAACTCACAACAACACCGGAAGAAGCAGCAAACGCATTCCAAGAAGTAAAACAACTGCAACAGGAATGGAAGGAACTGAAACTGGTGCCAGCAGAAAACGCTACAGAGTTGTGGAATAACTATAAACTGGTTCAAGAGCAGTTCTATGACCTTCTGAAGATGAATTTTGAGGCACGTGAGTACGACTTCAAGAAGAATCTGGAAATGAAGACCGCCCTATGTGAGGCTGCGGAGAAACTGGCAGACGAGGAAGACGTGATAAGTGCGTTCCACCAGTTGCAGGAACTCCATAACCAGTATCGCGAGATAGGACCTGTTGCCAAGGAATTGCGTGAGCAGATATGGGCCCGCTTCAAGCAGGCAAGCACCGTGATTAACCGTAAGCACGCTGCACACTATGAGGCAATACGTCAGCAGCAGGAGGATAATCTTGCTAAGAAGAGCGAACTGTGTGATAAGGTAGAGATGATATCTACCGCTGACTGTAAGACTGCTGCCGACTGGGAAGCAAAGGCTAAGGAAGTGATAGCACTACAGGCAGAATGGAAGAGCATTGGTTTTGCACCAAAGGCAATGAACATCAAGATATTCGACCGCTTCCGTACAGCGTGCGACCAGTTCTTTGTTGCTAAGAACGAATTCTTTAATGAACTGCGTTCACGCTTCCAGGAGAATATCAGCAAGAAGGAAGAACTCGTAAAACAGGCGCAGGCACTGCAGGATAGCACAGAGTGGAAGCAGACAGCCGAGAAACTTGTGCAACTGCAAAAGGAATGGAAGGAAATAGGCATGGTGCCACGTAAGGTGGGCGATGCACTGTGGAATGAATTCATTGGCGCGTGTGACAAGTTCTTTAACGCACGTAATGCTGCCAATGCTGGCGCGCGTAACGAACAGCAGGAGAATCTGACGAAGAAGAATGACGTAGTGGAGAGACTGCATGCACTTTGTGACGAGGAGGCAACAGACGATTTGCGTAAGAAGGTACAGACACTGACAGAGGAGTTTAACTCTATAGGTCATGTGCCATTCAAGGAAAAGGATAAACTCTATGAGGCTTATCATGCTGCACTCGATGCAGTGTATAAGAAGTTGAATAAGTCGCGTGCAGACCGACGCCTGAATGCCTTTAAGCAGGGTATCAAGGAAGTAGCAAAGCGAGGTGAGGCTGCTATCGATAGCGAGCGCAATCGCCTGCAGCGTCGTTATGACGCCATGAAGGCAGAACTCGCTAATTATGAGACGAACCTCAACTTCCTTTCAGCAAGCAGCAAAAAGGGTAATTCACTCATAGACGAGATGAATCGTAAGGCGGACAAACTGCGTGATGAACTGGATCTTATGAAGAAAAAGATACAGTCAATAAAGGAATAAGTGTTAAAAAATATAGGAGTCGGCAAGGTTTTAGTGATAAAATTTTGCCGTCTCGCTGATTATTAGTAACTTTGCAGTCGCAAATTTTATTTACAAATACAACAAAATAACAAAATGAAAAAGAATCTTCATCCAGAAAACTATCGCCCCGTCGTATTCAAGGATATGTCCAACGGCGATATGTTCCTTACAAAATCTACTTGCAAGACTAACGATACAGTAGAGTTTGAAGGCGAGACTTACCCAGTGGTAAAGGTCGAAATCTCAAGCAGCTCACACCCATTCTACACAGGTAAGAGCAAGCTCGTTGATACTGCAGGTCGTGTTGACCGCTTCATGAACCGCTACGGTAACCTGAAGAAGTAAGAGATATTACCTTAATCCGCAAGTAAGCGGACTTTTATGGCGTAAACGTTTGTAGTTGCATATACAGATGTTTACGCCATTTTTGTATCTATAAGGTGCATTTAAGGGGAAGACATTTGGCGGAACGAAATAATATTTGTAACTTTGCGTCAATAATAGATGACGCGGAAATGGCCTGTAAGGCACATAAAAAGCAAAGTCGTAAAACGATAATTTACTAATTTATACAATTATAGAAAGATGAAAAGCATTTCATTAGACATCAGAAAAGCACAGCAGTTTCTTCCTGCTGGTGCTGTCATGGCATTCAAAGACCAAGTAAACGAAGCGCGTAAAGGACTTGAAGAAGGCACCGTTCCTGGTAACGACTTCCTCGGTTGGCTTCACCTTCCATCATCAATCACACCAGAGTTTATTGCTGAAGTAAAAGCCGTAGCCGCTGACTTGCGCTCTAAGGCAGAGGTGATTGTTGTAGCAGGCATCGGTGGTTCTTACCTTGGTGCACGCTCAGTAATCGAAGGTCTGCAGAACTCTTTCGCATGGCTCGTAAAGGATGCCAAGACACCTGCTGTCGTATTTGCTGGTAACAACATTGGCGAGGACTATCTTTCAGAACTTACTGAATACCTCAAAGGAAAGACATTCGCAATCATTAATATATCAAAGTCAGGCACAACAACAGAGACTGCCCTCACATTCCGTCTGCTTAAGACACAGTTGGAGGCACAGGTAGGCAAGGAAGCCGCTAAAGGCCTCATCGTAGCCGTTACCGACGCGAAGAAAGGTGCAGCACGTACTTGCGCTGACAAGGAAGGTTATCGTTCTTTCATCATACCAGACAACGTAGGTGGTCGTTTCTCTGTACTGACCCCAGTAGGTCTTCTTCCTATCGCTTGTGCAGGCATCGACATCGAGCAACTCGTAGCAGGTGCGCAGGCAATGGAGGCACAGTGTGCTATCGACGTACCATTCGAGGAGAACCCTGCCGCTATCTATGCAGCAACACGTAACGCTCTTTACCAGAACGGTAAGAAGATTGAGATACTCATTAACTACCAGCCAAAGTTGCATTACTATGCTGAATGGTGGAAGCAGTTATACGGAGAGTCTGAGGGTAAGGACGGAAAGGGTATATTCCCAGCATCATGTGACTTCACAACCGACCTGCACTCAATGGGTCAGTGGATTCAGGACGGTGAGCGTACCATCTTCGAGACATGCATCTCAGTAGAGAAGCCAGAGCGCAGTCTGCTCTTCCCATCAGACGCAGAGAACCTCGATGGGCTTAACTTCCTTGCAGGAAAGCACATCGATGAGGTAAACAAGAATGCAGAACTCGGTACACGTCTGGCTCACGTTGACGGTGGAGTGCCAAACATTCTCATCTCAATAGAGCGTCTTGACGCATACAACTACGGTCAACTCATATACTTCTTTGAACTTGCTTGTGGTATCTCAGGACAACTTCTTGGCGTTAATGCTTTCAACCAGCCAGGTGTTGAGGCTTACAAGAAGAACATGTTCGCATTGCTCGAGAAGCCAGGTTACGAGGCTGAGACAAAGGCAATACGTGAGAAACTCGCTGCAGAGGATTAATTAGGTGATTTTTTCAACATTGCTAAGTTGTTCTTTGAACATACTAAAAAGAAAATGACACATCCCGTCTGTCGTCAAAAGTTATGGCAGACGGGAGTTAATTATGAACAGAATATTTCTTCATGGTGTCCGCGATGGCATACCTATAGCATTAGGATACTATGCGGTAGCGTTCTCGCTTGGCATCATTGCCAGCAGTGCGGGCATCAGCGCGTTGCCTGGTTTTATAGCCAGTTTCTTTACAAGAGCATCAGCGGGAGAATACGGAGTGTACACGCTTGTAGCGGCATCAGCCACATACGCAGAGGTGGTAGCCATGAGTCTTGTTACTAATCTGCGCTATCTACTGATGAGCACGGCACTGTCACAGAAGTTTGCCGAGGGCACATCGTTGTTAAAACGTGTACTTGTTGCGTGTTGCGTAACCGATGAAATCTTTGGTATCTCTATAGCCTATCCAGGTAACCTTGCCCCGGCCTACACGTTCGGAGCGGCATTGATATCTACAATCTTTTGGGCATCAGGCACAATGTCGGGTATCATAGCGGGTGATGTATTGCCAACTAACATCGTCTCGGCGTTGAGTGTGGCGCTTTATGGCATGTTTCTTGCTATCATAATACCACCTTCACGCAAGGATAAGACTGTGGGAATAGCCGTGATAGTGAGTTTCGTACTTAGCGGATTGTGTGCTGTGATGCCAGTCGTTTCAGCGCTTAGTGCTGGTACAAGAACAATATTGCTGACATTAGTAATATCAGCCGCTGCCGCTATACTAAAGCCTGTGGCTATAAAAGAGGAGGACACAGAACAATGAATTGGCACATACTGATATACTTAGTGATAATGGTATTGGTGACAAACCTTATCCGTGTGGTGCCGATGGTACTCATACGCGGAAAGATTCGTAATACGTTTCTGCGTAGTTTCTTGTATTATGTGCCGTATGTAACGCTTGCCGTAATGACGTTCCCTGCCATAGTACAGGCCACACAGACGCCCATAGCAGGCGTACTGGCGTTGCTTCTCGGAATAGTTGCGGCTATGTATGGATTAGGATTGTTTCCTGTTGCGGTGGTATGTTGTGCCGTAGTGTTCTTAACAGAATTATTCATGTGAGGCAAACCATCATCTTATGTGAATCGCGTCATCATTAATCATTAAAAAAGATATTTCAAACAATGGTAAAACACATAATCCTTTGGACATTAAATCCAGAACTCTCAGAGGAAGAGAAGGCAGAAGTAAAGGCAGGCATAAAGGCAGGTCTTGAAGGTTTAAAGGGCAAAGTGCCTGGAATTATAGATGTAAAAGTAAACATTGATGGTCGTCTTGAGACGTCAAACTGTGACGTTATGCTTGACTGTACGCTTGATACCTTTGAATCACTCAAGGCATATGCTGTGCATCCTGCGCACGTAGAGGTGGCAAATACCAAGGTACGTCCATACACAGTACAGCGCACTTGCCTGGATTATCAGGTAGATTAAAAATGTGTTGTAGTGTAAACTATACCTTATGAAAGGTGTTTGATAGTAATGCAAGAGCATCCAAATTATGCTATGATTTGGGTGTTCTTGTTTTTGTATTGACAGTTTTTTCTGCAAATAATCTGTCCACCTCAGTACTTTTGCAACTTGTTACGTCATTAGACTTACCTTCCTTCTTATGGGGTGGTCTGATAAAGCATCTTTACTAAGCCTTCACACAGTCAAAAGCGAGTTTTATTTTGTTTCAAAAAACATTACTTTTTTCTTTTATACTATAGAAAAAACTCTGCAATTGTTTCTTTTTTCAAGTGTTTTTTTGTACCTTTGCATCGATATCAAGTCAAAAAGAGGTACATTTTATCAGCGTCCAAAAGTTAAATACTGTAAAAATCTCCTCTTAAACAATTGATTAATAATAATATAGTCTTTTTGCTCTCAGAGAGCATCTTCCAAATTCAACATTATTCACACATATCCACGTCTTAATCCTTGTTTTAGTGGAAGATGCTCTCGGAGTGTTGCAGACTGCATTGACTTCGATGACTTGTACGGTCTTAATCCTTGTTTTAGTGGAAGATGCTCTCGGAGAAGAAGCTGAAATTGTTATGTCTTTAAGTTACAATAGTCTTAATCCTTGTTTTAGTGGAAGATGCTCTCGGAGCTAATATAGTAAAGAATGAAAATGGATATTACCTCTACACGTCTTAATCCTTGTTTTAGTGGAAGATGCTCTCGGAGAGCAAAAAGACTATATTGTTGATTCTCATTTGCTTGCGAAAGTATTTTTACAGTATTTAACTTTTGAAAGCAAATAAAATGTACCTATTTATCGCTTGGTTACGGTGCAAAGTTACAAAAAAATGATGATATTCAGAAATAATATTACACTTTTTTTGAGGTATAATAGAATGGCTTTAATGTTATTCTACCACTTAATATGCTATGTGCGATATTTGCTATCTGCCCAATAATGAACGCCTATAATGTTATCATGGCTTCATCAAACAAAAAGGCTTGCACAATTCATGAAAAATAGGTAACTTTGCGCATGTTTTATTTCAACACAAACTCTTATTCAGAATGTCCAAGACTAACTTTCCATTTAAGGTGGCTTTAGGATACGCTATTGCTGTTATTGTACTGGTACTGGCCCTTAGTCTGGTATATAGCAACACCACTTCTATACTGACCATCAACCAAGCATCACGAGAATATATTAAGAAGAGAAACTCTGCCGACAGTGTTATGTCGAACCTTCTGAAGGAGGAACAACGTAATCTGAAAGAGTTGTCAAACGCTATAGGCACTAATGTCACTACTGGCTATCTACAAAAGAAGGTGGATAGCCTCAATAATGGTAAAGACTCTGTTGTGGTGCAGTCGCGAAAGGAACAAACCCATGCCGCACAAAACACTACTGTGGAGGTGATAAAGAGAAAGAAAGGGTTCTTTAAGCGGCTTGCCGATGCTTTTAAGAAGGAGTATGCAGAGACGTTGAGCGTAAGACATGATAGCAGTATTGCTGTTGTTGATACACTGGCATCGCCCATAAACGTGGCAAATGAGGTGGCGGACATACTCAAACAGATTGATAAGCAAGAGAAAAAACATGCTAAGGGTAAGGATAAGGTTGTGACAAAGGAAATGAAAGACCTGCAGATGGCAAACGCACAACTGGCTGTTCGGTCTGCCCAGCAAATCAATTCCCTGCACCAACAGGAACGCATGTCTATGGAGCAATCTATCAATCAGGCTATCAATGCGCGTCAGCATCTTTTAGAACAGATAGCATTGCTTGCGGTAATAACTCTTGTTTCAACTCTTGTGCTCTTCGTATATATATGGCGTGATAACAAGAAAGAACGCATGTATCGCGAAAATTTAGAGAGAGCCAACGATGAAACGCAGCGTATTATGAGGCAACGCGAACGACTTCTTCTTACCATTACGCACGATATCAAGGCTCCTGCTGCTTCTATCTCAGGTTTTATAGACCTTGTGCGTGACTACGTGAGTGATGAAAAAGGCGTGTCATGCCTTGAAAACATAAAGAGTTCTGCGGACCACTTGGCTGCATTAGTTGCGGAATTGCTTGACTATCATCAGTTGGAAAATGGTTCTATGGAACTGAAACCCGTAAGTTTCTCACCAGCATTGCTTGTAAGGCAGTGTGTTGATGCCCATAGGGTGTTGGCGGAAAGAAAGGGTATAGTAATGTCTTCATGTTTAAAGGAAAGTCCCTATAAGTCCGCTTCAGATGGTCAGGGCTGCGGTACAGACGCTATATGTAGGGCAGATGCCTTCCGCATAAGGCAGATATTGAATAATCTTGTCAGCAATGCTGTTAAGTACACGGATGCTGGTAGCATAATGATTACTGCTTCATTGCGTCGCGTTAGTCAAGAGAAAGTGGCAGGAAACCATAATATTCTCTTCGTCATAAGTGTGAAGGACACAGGAAGAGGAATGAAAACAGAAGATAAAAGCAAGGTTTTCCAACCGTTTACGCGACTTGATAATGCGCAGGGGATAGAAGGAACTGGGCTTGGTTTGTCTGTAGCGCACGAGTTGGTGCTATTGTTAGGTGGACAAATTCAACTTGTTTCCACCGTAGGTAAAGGTTCAGAGTTTACCGTGTCAATACCGTTAGAGGAAGTGTTGGGAAATGTTTCTACGTCAGAACAAGGTGAGCAGACAGGTAAGTCCAAGGAAGTCAGTTGCTCAAACCGCAACGCACACTATGCCAACAACAAGATATTGATACTTGATGACGACAAGTTACAGTTGCAGTTAATACAGGAAATGCTCTCTCGCGTTGCGGGAAACACGTGGCAGGTGTATTCTTGTAACAAAATTTCTGAGGCTCTTACACTCCTGCATAGTGAACGCCCAGCACTGATGTTCATGGACATAGAGATGCCCGAGATGAGCGGCATGGAGTTGATAAAGCACATTAACCATAGTAACATGACCGTTATCGCGATGACGGCACATGACGATAGTTTCAGAACGCAGATAGAGGAGTGTGGCTTTGATGGTTGTTTGTTTAAGCCGTTCAGTACTGAGAGCATTGCGAATATCTTGGGTGTGCCTTATGTTCCGTCTGCTATTGTCACCGAAAAGTCTGCTCTTTCTGCAATGTTAAGCCGTGAAGTCAATCCATTCCTTGCCTTTGCTGCTGGCGATGCAGATGCCGAGAAGGAGATAATGAATACCATGAAAGAAAGCGTAAGAGACTTCTTGGAGGCTATGCATGGCATGTTGTTGGAACATACTGTGCCGCGTGACGGTGTAGGAAAGTTAGCCCACAGGCTGCTTCCGGTAGCGACAATGTTAAAGATGAGTCACACAGAAGAGATAAAAGAACTTTCTCCGGAGCACATCGTTAATCATAATGACGAGGAGGTAAGACGCTATATGGACCTTGTCATTGCAGAGTTGCAATTGGTTCTTGATACGTTTTAAAGGTTATAGGGTGGTTCTATAAATTACCACCGTTATGTAAAACTTAATTGATGTAATGACG
>DAIUFT010000100.1:0-8699 GCA_036844425.1 Prevotella sp.
CGATAAACTTTTTGTTTTTATTTTGAAAGTTTTAAAGTTATATCTATAAACAAAACTCCCAGCACAGCAGAATTATATTCCGCCATGCTGGGAGTTTTTGATATTTTCACTTGATATGCCCTTGGGAGAACACACCGACATCGAGCACTTGAATTATTTTACACGTTTGTATCTTATATATACATCTCGTCCTCCAACACTCTTCACCGTTAACTTATGAAATAATAGTAATTCCTTATTATCCAACGATTCTATTTTATAACAATCAACTCCCTTGATTTTTTTTATCTTTGGCGATTCATATTTATATATGATATAAGTTCCTTTTTCCGAATTTCCTACTTTTAAACTATCAAAAATAGAAATGTCATAACTCTGTTGTAATGGAGTATCACTAAGATAGTATTCGTATTTGTTTTCTACAGTTTTATTTATTGTTTTAAAATTAACACTCACCGTATAGTATGTTTTATAGAATGCAAGAGTACTTTCTTCTTCCTCATCAGTGTTATCTACCCATACCGTACCAACAAGTTGTGATAATGTATATTTGGATACAATATCTTGAGCTTTTGTAATTATACTACAGAAAACTCCTAAAAATATAATAATGATTTTTTTCATAATATTTTTCTTATGCATTTGAGTCTTATTTCTTCATACGTTTAAACGTGATAGATATATCACGTCCACCTACGCTTTTTGGCTTGGTCTTATGAAACAATTTAAGTTCATCATCTTCTATACTTTCTATCAAATAATAATCTACCGACTTTAAGACAGTTTTTATAGGGTGTTCAAATATGTGAGTAGATCTTATTATTATATATCTTCCATTTAATGCCTTTCCGATATTATGGCTATCAAAAGTCTCTACATCATAGTTGAGTAAGGGTTTTTCACTAAGATAATACTCCAATTTGTGCTCACTTTCTTCTTTGTTTTCTTTAAAGTATATTTTTGATACCATGCTTTCTGTAGTGACAAAATCTAGTATCCAACACTCCTCGTCAGTCTCATTTAACCATGTAGTTCCAACAAGTTGTTCTAAAGTAACATTTGGTTTATTACTTTGTGCATATAGATTTAAGCAAAACAAAACTAGTGCACATAGTATATATGTATACCGTTTCATAATTCAATTATTTATTTTTTTTAAAAGAATAAAGACAACACTGCGTTAAATTAATATTTAACGCAGTGTTGTTTCTTACAATAGTTCGTTAAAAATTCAATAGTGCTATGCAGTCTTGCACTGCAAGCACAAAAGCTCTTTGAAAAGTTTAATAATTAGGGTCTGATGAATTAATTTCTCGTCACAAACTGAGGATAGCAGACGTAAACCCTCATGGTAACAATTGTCATGACCGAAATATGGCGAGTTTACGTCACCATCCTCATTATGGGGGAGTACGTTGCTACTCTCGATTTGTGGTTTCACAAGAATAAGTAAGAAGTAACATTATTTTATATTTTCTGCAGGATAATGCAAAAATGTTCCCCACATCAGGTAGCCTTTTTCATATTCAGGAACTATTGGATAATAGAAACGATAATTGGAAAGCATATCAAATAAAGTGATAAGTTCCTCCGTAGAACAAAATTTGGTTAATTGAACATTAGAGGTCAATTTATTAGGAATAATGCTACCATCGTTACACAGCATATAATAAACAGAAGATAATGAAAATCTCTTCGTCATATATTTCTCTTTACTTGAGAAACACTTTATAATTTTTTCTCTTAAATCACGACCTTTCTCACACATTTTATTATAGTCGTAATGAGGATATGGTGTTCCTTCCATTCTATTTATTTTTGCACGTAATGCAACTATACTATCAGTATATTCTTTTACAGAATAATTCCACACCCCAAGTTTACTTTGTCTTTCCACCAAAATTCTATTATTATACTCATAAACATTTTCTATTCCCTGACTATTAGCAGGGAATATATTTGCCATTAAAAGCACAAATATGACAATAAATTTGAATATTACCATATAATTAAATTCATATAAGTTCATTTTATTTTTCATGAAGTACATATTCTACGCATAAACCCGAATAGACACTATCCGTATTATGCTTTGTTAATAATTTGTTATGCAAAGCAAATAATTCATATGGGAATTTTTGTGGAAATAAAAATGCAGGATACATCTCATATATAATGTCTTCCTTTTCAAAAATACTCTTTATATCCGATACAAAATTCGAATTTTGCATTACAAGATTCATTATTTCATATTTATCCATATCTACATTGGCGTTCTTTAGATTATCATATTTTTCGGATAGTTCCACACATAAGTCCCCCATACACGACAGATAACTACGCAAATGTACAAACCCTTTTATTTTATATTTGTCTTTACATATTTGAACAACGTTATATAACATTGCCATTTGTTCAACATAGGACATTGCATAGCCATTTCCTTCAAAAGAGAAATCTCCATAGTTGTCAATTTTATTGACTTTTTGGTATTCACAAGGGAGGATATCAATAGCGCATGTCTTATCATGAAACATTAATGCTATAATTCTTACTGCTGACGAATCATGATTCTCTACACTTCTAAATTGAACGACCTTATCATAGAACAATTTATTACATTCCATCTGTTTTGAAACAATATTCAAGGGAATACTTTTGTACTGTTCTAAACACCTTTCATTTTGGCCTCGACATGATAGTAGTACACCAAGAAACAGAATATAAAATATAAATATATTTCTTTTTGTCATATTTCTCTACTTTTTATTATTCAATAAACTTTATCCAAGGCATCTTTGTACACATAATAAAGCCTACCATCTGGATATATTATATGAATTTTTATTACTTTCAACTTATTTGCAGTTTCTACATCGGAATCACTTATATCCAAGGGATTTAATTTGTCACTTCCTCTATTTGGATGCGTGTGATAGAAATTCACTATTTTTTCGCCGTTATATGTATTAGAACTCAAAGCATCATGTTTTACATAAGAAGAAGTTTCAGTATTATTCTTGTCATGAAATATCACGAAATTACCACCTTTCAATTGAATAGCTGCTATTTCCTTTCCAGTTTTAGATGTTCTTGTACTCATTAATGCGCATACATTCTTCAGAGTAGTTTGAAAGTCATTTTTATTTAGAACCACCAAGTCATAACATTCTAGTCTTTTATGATCATAACTCTTGATTTCACCATAATTTATTTTACAAACTTCATATTCGTATTTTCCGGAACCACCCCCTCCGCCATATCCTCCGCCATAACTTGGACCAGACGGATGACTGCAACCTCCTCCATCACTATTTGACGATATCCATCCACTGCATGTGCACGCCTCTCCGTTGTAAAGAGTCCTATGACAGAATGGACATTCGTCAGTACCTACCGTACCGTCCAGTGGAACACACCCATGGTCGCTTAAGTCTTTTCTTAAAACATCACGACCACATTGGTCACACGTTACCAACTTCATACTACATTCTGAATCATGCAGTTGTTCTTCACCTGGAAAATACCGCTCTCCACAGCGAACACATTGCACAGAACTGCCATCAATATTTATATTATCCAGATATTCGTTACCGAAGGTCTGGGCATATAAGCATGACAAACCGACGCTCACACCATCACAACTCGTTATTACTTGCAAATTTAGAAGTAAAACGAAAATTAACAAAAACTTTTTCATTTAATTAATGCGAATTAACGTTTCACCATGATATTTATCAGAATGCATGGTTACTATATAAGTTTCTTTTCCAGATGGAACTTTTATAATAATGCTGTGCGTACCTGATGACATTGCGCCTGCGTCATAGTGTTTAACAAGCAAACCTGACTGACTGTAAAGAGATACAGATGAGGAAGAAACGTCTGTTGGTAGGCTAAAACAAACTTCTACATTGTCACCATTTAAAGGATACGCTGTTACCTGACATTGACGTTTATCTGATGATAAATCACAGGAGGACTTCGTTAGTGACACATACATCGGACGATCAGGTTCACCCATTGTCTCAGAATATAAGCGTAAAGAGCCTGTCAGACCATTCCCTAACGGAACTAATGAAGCACTCTCTACCGAATAATCTGCTTTCTTCGATTCTATATACCTGTCATACATTTGTAGGGATGTACCTTGAAATATTAAATCGCCACTGTCGTTGATTGTGCAAACTAATGGAATGGTATCGCCTGTTACAATTAAGGAGCCACTATACAGGTTTCCCACTTTATGGAAGGTAATTGACAGGGGCTGCACCTTGATTATGTTGGTCCCACTCCAGTCATATGTCACGATACTTCCATTGTAAGTACCTGTAATATCTGACGAATGATTAAGAAATGATTCTATGTATGGCATAACATCGGGAATGATTGCGCTTTGATTGGCTTCTGATAGTGCGTGGTTTTCCACTACTTCTGCACCATCACGCAGTTCTTCTTCTATTGCGCTACGGTAATTGGCTACAGAGGACATCTGCAGAAGTTCCTGCGCTTTAGCTTCATCCTGCTCTACGCCATAACCATTTCGATAACACAGGGCAAGCATATACATAGAAGAAGGGCTACGCTGTATATCCATTTGAAAATAACTGACGGCTTCCGCATAGTTTTGTTTACAGCCAAGGCCTTTATAAAGCATATAACCGACATCGTAACAACACAGACCCTTACCATTCTTGGCTCCTTCTTTAAAATATTCATAGGCTTTATGGAAATTTTGTCTATCACGCGGTAGATTCTTGTAATACACACCAAGATTATGACACGCATTTACACTACCAAAGCGTATTGCTTCTTCAAGCATCCTTACGGCTTTGACGGTGTCGGGAGGTAATACTCTGCCTGTCAAGTATGCCATTGCGAGTGCATTTTTCGCTATTGGCATCATTGCTGTATCTGATACACTGTTAAGTACATCTACTGCCCATTCTGCCGTATTGGTGTCTGACTTGCCCTTGAGTATTTCAATGGCGTCTTTAACTCCTTCGCTTTCATGGCGTGCTGACATATTTGTGACGAATGTCAACAGCATGAACGCGGTCAATAACATTAAATTTGTTCTCATTGTTTAAGTTATTTTTTATTGGTTACCATATTAGTTCTTCTTCTTTGCTTGTTACCTTTACTTTTATTATTTCATTCTTTCGTTTTACAGACTCGTATATTCTTACAGCTAAAGGTTGTCTCCTCCAAAGATCCGTCATGTTATTCATGCGCATATCTTCATTGTCTACATACAAGTCATTGATTCTCATCTCAGCAAGGTAGTAATTTATCATCTTGGGGAATTCTTTCGTACTGTCTTCTGGCGCGACAAGGCCACTCTCTTTCAATTGTCGCCATGCGTTTCTCGAACGTGCCACGGCAGCCTTGGCATTCTTTGAATCTATTATATCACTCAGTTGTTTTCTTGACAGCAGTTTCTTCAGACTTTTCATTACATCGATGTCATAGTTATAGCAGGGGTCTTTTCTTAACCTGCGCGACACATCTAAACCTAAAGCGGTGAGAGTCTGTAGTTTTTCTTTTTCCACACCTAACACTGATAAAAGGTTAAGTGTACATAGCATCATCGAACCGGCTATCTTGGGGTTGTATCGCATAAGGCATGTATCTATACAATCCTGATATATGCTGTCTATTTGTTGTTTCTGTTCTATCCGTACCATATCGTCATGTTCTATATAATTGTGCGCTGCCTTGCGTACTTCTCTTTCCGTACATAACTGAAAGACTATATCATTTACCTCTCGTGGTACCACATATGTATGTTTTAATAGGGCAAAATTATCCAGAACGGCTATACGACAATAGTATTTCATTTCATCTACATGTTCTTGACATGCCAATTCCTCTGCGTCTGTAAACGGTATTATTCGCGAGAAACATTCCGTGGTAATGAATAGGTACAGAAACACTATCATTGCCTTTCTCATTTTTTCTATTAAAGATTTCTGCATTTTATATTTCTTTTATGGATTATTTGACATCTCTACGGCTATATTCTGTGCTGCAGTTTCGTTACCGTTTCTGATATACATTTGCATCAAATGATATTTAAGCGACCGATTTGCTGGTAGCATGAAGGTTGCTTGACGTAATAATGCCGTTGCCGCTACAGCATTTCCACATTGTTCCTTACATACTGCTGATCTATATAGCACTAACGGTGACGCTGTGTACATCATGGCATTCTCATAACATATTTCTGCGTTTTTATAATCACCAGTTCTTTCATAACCGTCAGCAAGATAACGCCAATAGGCTTCTGAGGTTCCTATGCATGGTTGAAGCAATTTTAAGGTACTTATATCAGCATTGTTATTTGTCACCTGTAACTTAAATGCCATTTGGCTTCCTGTAAATAATATTCTGTTGCTGAAGAAGAATAATGACAGGAAGGAGACCATGACGAACATACTATATCTACTGTATTTGTGCACCATGGGCTGAGATTCACAGGTCGCAAGTGCCACCGCCCCCATTGCTATCAGCCATGGACTTGCGGAACAGTAGATACTGTTGGATAAAGACATTACCATCATTGCGCATATCACACCTATCAACGTATATTGCCTAGTATGGCATACTACG
The DNA here is from genome assembly GCA_036844425.1 of Prevotella sp. Taxonomy (GTDB): domain Bacteria; phylum Bacteroidota; class Bacteroidia; order Bacteroidales; family Bacteroidaceae; genus Prevotella. The sequence goes on from DAIUFT010000100.1 coordinate 6,613, forward strand.
AACAATAATAAAAGCATGAATCCTACATAGAACACACCGCCTATTATACCACCTTGCACAGTATGTTCGATGATGTCATTGTATGCACTTCCGCAGGCTGTCCTTAATTTACTTTGTTGTCGTTCTGTTTCGTGACACGCAAAATAATCAGACTGATAACGATTATAGTTTTTTTCGTATAGACCATAACCATACCCAAGTGGGTTAGACACTATCATTTCACTGGCTCTCTGCCATATAAACATACGTCCATCCGCAGAATCTTTCTTCCACATATAACTTGACGCTAAAAGTATTATTGATAACACTACAGATAAGGATACTATAAGCATTCTGCATTTCGATTTACGAAGAATGCTTTTTATCTTATTGTATGCATTTGTATGTTTCCCTATTATTAGAAACATTACTAAACATCCAATCATTGCTGTTCGACAACGCAAGTAGAATATGAGAAATATCATTACCAAAAGCAACAGTAATCTCGTTTTTCGATGCACTTTATTACTTACTCTTTCATACACGAATGGCAATGAGAGCGTTAGGGCTATTGCTGTTACATTTGGATTCTCATCCGCTCCTGTCACTTTGAAATACGGATTAACAGAACTCATCATGCCAACTATCTGAAGAAACTCGAATGTGACATGAACAATGGCTATTAGCAATATTCCATTTACCACATGTCTTGCATCCATTTGTTTACTACGTATCACGGAAGTTATTATTACAGGTATCAATAATGTACTAGATAACCAAATTTGCAAATAGGTCTCAACATTTCCTGTTATTGCACTATACAACCCTACATACAACAACCAGATTACAATATACATCTGTATAATGTTCACCTTTATACATTTTCGTTGCCTCACACAACTGATTACATGTATCATTGCCATTACCATAGCAAACAGTGTTGGTAGAAGCGTTCTTGACAATGATGGATATACAAACAGATGTGTATCAACACATGACAGTATGCACGCTATATACCACAACATACAATTTATTTTCTGTCTTACCACCATACCTGTTTTCCTCTATCATAAGTAAAGATTCTTTCTTCGCTGCCTCGTGTTGCATTATGAAGTAAAAGAAGAGAATTTACTGGAATATGCTCAAATATCAAAGAATCAACATGTCCAGCAGTTTGCTCGCTTACAATGTTCCATCTTCCGTTATTCCAATAGTACAACTGATATTTATCGCCTGCATAAATTGCATTTCCATCAGTACGTGGATGTATCCTTATCTTTGACAATTGAAGTGGTACTGGCAATTCTACGGCTGCCCACGCTCCATTAGGACTCATTCGGCTGTAAGAGGTTAACTCATTACCATCGAATACCTTGGCTGGGCTATGCTCCTCCCACGCACCCATACCGCCAAAGCACCGAATCGGTTTTACTATACTGTCGTTGTTGTCAAACATTTCTATCTCTGCTATATTTCCGTAAGAGCCGTTCGGTGAAATATATTTTAGATATTTATATTCCCCTTTATACTGTAATGGAATAGTATGATAACGGTTTTCGGATATCCCATCTATGGTGGCGACTATAATAGAATCGTGGAAGTCTGCATCGTTTGACAAGACTATCTTTCCTCCGTTCAGTTGACGGTTATACTTTTTCAAGGTCTCTGACTCCCAATATTTCCTTGTTACCACGACTTTCTCTGTGTTTTCCGTATTGGCTATGAACTTTCTTACATTGCCCTCTTCGTCAAGAAGGAAAGGGGTTGAAGCATATTGTTGTCTGCCATACTTATCATAATAGAATGGTACATACACTACTCCTCTACCCATAGCTTTGAATTCTGCTTCTTTATTTTTGTTTATGCGTGAGAAAACTACCGGTACCCATTTCTTATTATTGAACACACCAAGATAAACCCATTTTACACCTTCAAGCCATTCTGAGTTTTCTATCTTTACTGTTACACCGGATGTATTTACATATTTTTCCGTTACATCTATGTATCTTGTATCTCTAAACAAAGATGGCACATAGGGACTTACATCCACTGATATATCTTTCAGCCATACCTGTTTTGCTAATGTTTTTCTGTAAACCTTTGGCATA
>DAIUFT010000101.1:0-8247 GCA_036844425.1 Prevotella sp.
GATAACCAGTAAACTTTCCTCATTCTTCTCTCAAACACTTTTTATATGCACTTTCGAGTAGCGAAACGGTGAGTTAAGTGTTATATATATAAAGGTAGTTCTATAAGTGGAATTAACAGAGTTCATAAATATGGTGCCGAAGGTGAGGGGACAGATGTTCCTTCAGGCTGTGTCATTCCTTGATGTAAAGGAGGATGCAGAAGACGTGGTGCAGGAGGCACTTGCGAAACTCTGGCAGTTGCATAAGCAGATAGATGGTGTAGAGAAAATGAAGCATCTGGCATGCGTTATAGTGAAGAATACATCTGTTAACGCACTGCGTAATCGTAAAAACACAGTAGAGATAGATGATGCATCTGCTGTCCCTGGTGCCAATAACTCACAAGAGACGCTTGATGAAAAGGAAACGCGACATCAACTTATGCAAGCGATAGCAGAACTGCCAGACACACAGCGAGCGGTAATCAGAATGAGGAATGTGGAACAACTGTCATATAAGGAAATAGCCCAGGTGTTGGGAACGACAGAGTCTTCTGTGCGCGCTATTATATGTAAAGCAAGAATGACATTGATGAAACAAATGAAAGCATCGATATGAAATACAATAAGGAACATATAGCACAACTGTTACGGCGGTTTATGGATGGTGAGACATCAGAAGAGGAGGAGAAAATCCTTGAGGAGTATTTCTCTCATGATGACGGCATACCAGAGGAATGGGCAGCATACTGTGAGATGTTCGCCAGTTTCTCTACCGATGCGTATGACTTCAGCGAGGAGGAAAAGCAAAGTTTCATAAAAGAACCTAAGAAGTTAAGAGCAAGAATGAGTTGGCTATGGTTGGTTGCTGCGTGTATCGCTGCGCTTATCATAGTGTTGCTCCCTCCGCCAAGAGAAAAGAAAGGACAGGTAGCGAAAAGAGACGATACCGTAATTCAGAGGACAAAAGATGAGAAACGTGATAAGACAGAGGAACACTTGCAATCTGCCGAGGAAGAACAGGTAGGACAGACAGCAACGGAAAAGTTGTTTACGGCTGAATGCGCATCGGCTCCTGCCATGGAAGAAATTGCGACGGATAGTTTACAGACAATATATTCATGCAGTCAACCAAGTGAGGATGAGGGAAAAGGCGTAATGCAAGCATCAACGGCAAGTCAAGATCCAGGACTCGTAATGGAATTTGTCAGTAAGTTAGCCGATACGTTTGAAGCCGAAAAGGTGTGGCTCGACTGTACAAAATCGTCAGGTAAGTCTTCTTCTACGACTATGGTGTATGTGTTTAAGGAGAACGTAGATGTAAAAGGAAGATTATTGCAGGTAGCCTGTTGGTATGATAACGCTCTGCCGGGGCATCATCTGATGCTGAATAGTCAGCAAATGCTCTTCGAATTACAGGAGGTGTCGAAAAGAAAACAATACCTGTGGCTGGTGGAAAAGGTTGGCAGTAAGACACTGCTCGTGGCATCACAGGCAGACATTGGTGCACGGATAATACCACCGTGTTATAATGATTTTAAAAGAGAGATAAAAGATAATTATTCACTATAAAAAAGTATATGTGATATGAAACTGTTAAGACTCGTACTGATATGCATGATGGCAACAGTCGTGCTGTCATCGTATGCACAGAAAAATAAGGAACGTGAGTTATATCGTTCAACCATTTTGAATATCTATAGTGAGCCAACATGGGATAGTGCAATAGGCGATACCGTAGTGGAATGGGAAAGGACTGCCAACAAATACCGTGGCGATTCCGTCATTGTCAGGCTTAGCGACGTTGATACGGTTAACAATATGAGCGACATAGGCATTAGTAATATTGATGTAGAACGTTTAAAATATGCGTTCATGGTTTGTAGGCTTGTAGAGAAAGAAAATGCAACAGAGATGCATTGTTACTTCGTGATGCCAGCCAATGCAGTAAAGAGAATGTGGTTGGGTGGTGAAGAAACATACATTGTTGACCAGGAAACAGGCGTGCATTACAAGCCTCGTAAGTGCAAACCGAATGTATGGCAGAAGTATTTTACGCTGGAGGCACCAAAGGGAACAGTGGTAGATTTTACCATAACGTTTCCGCCATTGCCAAAGACTGTAAGAAACATTGCAATTTATGGCGTGCCAAACTGGGGGTTCTATAATTACCGAGAAACGGCAACGCTAAACAGAAGGGAGCCAGAGTTTGACACAGTACCTAATTTTCGTACACCGCGACTAATAAAACCTGAGCGTAATTACAGTAAAAACGATGCAGGTTCATGGGCTTATTATAATAATGTGCATACTATTAAACCAGTAAAAGACGATAAAACTTTCGCTATATGGCGAACCCCAGAGACTACATATCTTGCAGTACCGCATGACATGACTTGGACACGTCAATACTGGGGAATCGACGACACAGTGTATCTCGTTGACGATGCTACAGGCAACAAGTATAAGATAAAAAACATACAAGGGTTCCCCTTAAATCGTATATTCTGGATAAAGGAGTGTGCAGGAGACTGGTTCGCCTTCTTACTGGAGTTTGAGCCGTTGCCGCTTAGCGTGACCACGGTGTCGTATGTGGAACCAGAAGGCAAACCTTTTAAGGCGTACAACGCAAATTGGAGCGGCTTGACGGTAAATAATCTGAGTGTAGAGACGATGCAAGACAACCAGAAACTCTTTCAATATTTTCCACGAGAGGTCGTTGAATAGATAAGCGTATGAAAAAATGGTATGTTTTACACATTTTTGTTAGATAGGAACAAAAATATAGTATAGGTAGGAAATCTAATCAAGAATGAAAAGATAAGAAAGATGCGTTGGCGGAATTGTAGTACATTTGCCAGTATAACTGTCTGTAACCCCCAAATCAGCCTATGAATATCATTGTAATCAAATATTTGCTAATTATTTGCTTTCTTTTTTCTAGCATCTCTAAACTTTTCAGTTTTGACGCCTTCGAGAAAGAAGTAATACAATACGGTACCGCATATATAGGAGAATGGATAGCTAACTATTCATACACTTTCCCCAAACAATCAACATGTACAGAGTAGTAAAATCGTTTTATGCATACAATTATACGAAGGATAGAGTGTTATCTAACTCAAGGTTGAATTTTAAATTGCAAGTTAAAAGTTATTCTTATGAAGAAAAGAGTGAAAAAAGCAGTAGTTGCGATGATATGTGCATCTGCTGTCGGAACATTGGGCTATACGATGTATCATGCCCAGCAAAAAGAGAATTATGCAGAGGTTTTATAGTTAAGTAATGCGGAGGCTTTGTCTAAAGATGGCGACTATATAGCAGATTGTGTAAAAGAAGAAAAACAATGTACTATTAAAGTCGGTGCTAAAGGTTCCATAAAACTTCTAGGCGGAACGGTACTTACAGCAGGTGATGATGGTAGTATAACCTTTGATGGTCAAGTAAACTGTTCTTCTGGTGGGAAAACGTATTGCCGTCCTGTGGAATGTATAGACCTGTACGAAGAAGTGTTAAATTAAATTCCGCATAGGATGTAAGAATGTTTGTACATATTTGTTTTGAATTTTTAATATATTAGAAAATGAAAAAGTTTATATATATATTGGTAAGTATAATCTTGTGTTCATGTGTAAGTAATGTGACAGTGTTAACTGATTATGTCAATGTAAATGAAGATTGTCCCAAGGATTCTTTTTTCTCCGATTATTCGTATATTCGATTAGGAAAATCAGAACCTATGATTTCTCAGGTAAATGATTTGCGTATGAATAATGATAAATTGTTTATTTTGGATAAGACATCAAAAGTATTCATATTTTCAACAAATGGAGAATTCTTCAATGTAATAGATAAGCGTGGGCATGGATCGAGTGAGTATATTACGGTGTCAGATTATGATGTGAAAGATGGTTTTATTTATATATTGTCGCGTCCACAGAAAAAGGTCTTTACATACACTTATAAAGGAGAACATATAAATACTTATGTACTGAATGATTATTATAATGGTTTGAGGGTCATGTCAAATGATAGACTTTGTCTTGCATCCGAAAATAGTAATGATCAAAAATATAATTTTGTAATTTATGATATAAAAAAGCGTTCTTATACAGCAAGGTTCTCACCTTTCTCAAAAAATGAATCGATGTTGTTTAGTTCTTCTCATCCTTTCTTGGGCAGGAATAATGATACTCTTTATGTTTGTAATCCTTTCTCGACTGAAGTAATAGAGATAAAAGGACAAAAAAGTGGTAAAACAAAAGAGTACAGTTTTAATACGCAAGAACAATTACCAGATAACATTTCAGATTATACCTTCGAACAACTACAAAAGAAGTATACAAATAAGCCTGTTGTAAAGAGTTTATCGTTATATTGTAAAACATCAAGATATGAGTACATAGGTTATAAGTTGTTCGGCAAGTATGGGTTGAGTTTCTTTTTAACAAAGATAAAAGAAAATGGTACGACCGAGACAATGATGTCATTGAATGATATTAACAAGAAATTTCCGTATGTGTCATCATCTTATGATGTCGTAGGAAACAAAATAATTTCATCAATGCCTGCATCAAGTATTATAACGATAGAAAAAGAATATCATTTGTCAAAGTTTAAGTCGTTGGGAATTAAAGATGACGATAACCCAGTGGTGTTCCTACACACCCTGAAGTAAAGACTAGTGTATGAACAAAGTTGTCTTGTTTATAATAGGCTTCCTTACATTTTTGTCTCTAAATGCTTGTGATTCAAGAGTAGATAAAATAAATGTGAAATTACAAGAATTATGTTCAGAGCCTATAAAGTTCAATACACATGATTTTGTTGTAGTTTGTAATAATCCGACATATAAAATATGTGTTGACAGTGTAGAATTTAAATATGTATGTTTTCTCGATTCTTCGGAATGTACTTCATGTGCTTTAAAGGATGCTTATCGTTGGAATGACTATATAAGTATGTTTGAGAGTAATTCCAAACAGATATCTTTTCTCTACGTTCTTTCTACAAAGCCAAGTCGAGACGTTATGCTGCAGATAAGAGAGTCTGGCTTTTGTCAGAATATCTATATTGATACTTGTGGAGTCTTTGCAGAGAATAATCCTCATATACCAAACAATATGATGTTTCATACATTTTTGTTGGATAAGAACAATAATGTAGTATTGGTAGGAAATCCAATTAAGAATGAGAAGATAAGAAAGAGGTTTATAGAAATAGTGAATCGTTACACATCGATATAGGTAGTTCTATGTTTTTTAGTCGAGCATACAGTATCTTGTATGCTTGACTATTTTTAAGCATAAATGAAAATTAAGTCCACAAAGGTTTATATCCCTGCACCTTTTTTTGCCATGGCAGAATATAAGTCAACTTAGTTTTGCTCATTTGGCTTAACGAAAATGTTTTTTATGAGAATCCAAAAGTAGGATAAACAAAAGAAGTAGGTTTACCATAAAAAAATGGTGATTATACCATTGAATTTACAGTAGTATTTATTACCTTTGCAACAGAGAACTAAAGCCTTACAGGATTTAGAACTATTACTACTAACTGGAATATATATAATATGAATATTTGTTCCCCAATATATAAAGAAGTGTAGAACTCATGTTGTTTATAAACTTAAGTTGTGCAGTACTATAATTTAGTATGTATATACGTAAGAGATTGCTGAAAAACTTTAACAGAGTAGGCGATAATTAAAATTTAAAGATAATGATGAAGAAGAAAATTTTAGCATGCGCATTTGTTGTGTTCACTACGGTATTTGCCATGTACGGAACATGGAAAAGTTCCTGTAAGGCATCTGTGTCAAATGGTGAGGTATTGCTTGATGACAATATAGAGGCATTATCAGATGATTCTGATGAATATGGGAGTGCTGGATATCATAATAAGGAGGTTACTACAATTCCTACAGGTAACGATGTACATTATATCTATGATAGTGATTCTACGACTGCTATTATTTGTGAAGATGTTTTGATATCTAGTGTAGAGGAGTGTGATGATCCTGGTGGAGTCCTTATATGTAGTACAGAAATAAAAAATGACGTACAACATAAGCAAATAGGAGAAATAGAGTTCAAAAAATAATGTTGTGAAAATATAGGAGAGCAACTTTAAAATAAAATTTTATGAAGAAGATAATTGTACTTTTGTGTTTAACTGTTGGTATATCAATAATGGCATATGTTCACAACGTGAAGCAAACTTCACTTGCTATGGAAAATGTAGAAGCCCTGTCTGATAGCCCAGAAGTGGAAAGACTTGTTTCTGATAAATCTGAGTCTTATGTTGAAATATATAAATTAGTTCCAGATGAATATGATCAAGACGGTAAAATAATATCTTGGAGAGATGAACTAGATTATATAGAACATATAACAGAGTGTTCTGTAACTGAGGGGATATTACGTTGTAAGCCTGGAAAGGATATTCATACGGAAGGTGCAGGTTGGAATTTTTGTCCTGGTACAATCGGTAACTAAAATGAAGAATGGTATAGTGTGCAGAGTATTTAGTAAATAATGGCAATATGAAAATAATAAACCTAAACATAGCAATAATTCTTACCGGTAGTCTTATTTCATTGACCTCATGCACTACAGATAAAAATGTAGTATATGAGCAAAGACCAATAGAGTTTTCTGGGGCTGAGAAGTCATTTGTAGATACAACATATGTCGATAACATGAAGGTAATAAAGTTAGAGGCAAACAAAAAGTCTGTGATAAGAAATATGGCAAAGGTCTTTGATATAGATGGTAAGTTATATGTCTTTGACAGTATTCTCGATCAAATAATAATATTCGACAGAAATGGTAAACATCAAGGAACAATAAATCGCAAGGGACATGGCAAAGGAGAATATGTGCGTCTCGTGGATGTAGCATACGATAAGGAGAAAAAAGAATTACTTTGTCTTGTAGATCCCAGTTCTATAATGCACTACACTATAAATGGTGATTACATCAAAACAGATAAATTAGATGGTTATTATACTGACATAAGTTGTAATAATTCGTACATATATCTATATCGAGCAACCTACGCAGACAAGAAAACTCCAGAATATACTTTGACATGTATAAACAATAATACTGGCAATAAGACTGAACTGCTGCCTTTTTCTGAGGAGTATGCTCCATTCTGCAGTATAGGAAGTAAGATGTTTGCTAACGGAACCGATGTTACGTTTGTTCGTAAATTTGATAATAATATATATCATGTGTCAGATGCAGCGATAGATAGTAGTTGGGTGCTAAACATGAATAGTTTTGCCTTTCCCAAAAGCAAGTTGACGAAAAAGTATGAATGTAGCGAGATATATGACTTATGCAAGAAAAACAATTATATCTATATGCTCAGTAATATAGTAAAAGGTCATGAATATGTTCTTTTCAGTTCAAATCTGTATGGCATCCATGTTGCATCCCCAATATCAGGGAAATGTAGAAACTATACGAACATGAATGTTACGAAGTATAACATTCCAGTAAAAGTATTTGTGCCATTTGAAGGAATAAATAGTAAATGTGCATTTATTCTTTACCCGTCATCAGTAGTGAACCTAAAAGAAATGCGCGAACGTAATCCGATGATTATGAAGAGTATAAATAGGGCTTTCTTCGATGATATGAAGGATATAACAGAAGAGTCCAATCCGATACTGTTTGTCTATGATCTTAAATAAAATATTGCCATACATTCTTTGTATATCACTTTTTGCCGTAGTCTCGTGTCGTAATAAAATGGCGGATAAGGTGGACATGATGATATCAAAGAAGGTAGCGATAGATACCATGGCTATGAATGTCGTCAAACCTATGCGTAGTCTTTACGGTTCTATAAACAACAAGGAAAAGTATAAACTTATTGTCTTTTATGACGATAAGGAATGCCTAAGTTGTAAGGCAGGAAAACTTAACGAATGGCATGGTTTGTTGAGTAGGATATATTATGATTATCAAAATGTTGTTGTATATTTTATTTTTTCTCCTGCTCATAATGATGTTATGAAACTAAAGGAGGTACTAGCAAGTCAACGTTTTGGTCATGTCATATACGTGGATGATAGGGGAATATTCCGTAAGCAAAATCCATGGTTACCAAATGAATCCTTGTATCATACATTCCTTGTAGATTATGATAATAGGATTGTGCTTGTCGGTAATCCTCTACAAAATGCGAAAATATCAGAAATGTTTTTGGCGCAGCCGACAAACCCTGTGGGGAAGCTGTGCAGACGCTAACCCAAAA
>DAIUFT010000102.1:0-8157 GCA_036844425.1 Prevotella sp.
GTAATCATAATTTTTAATTTTTAATTATTAACTTTTAATTTACAAAGTAATCATATGAAAGAAAGAATAAGACAAATCCTTGAGGATGCACTGCCACTGGTAGATATCGACTCCGACTTCCTCTTCGCGGAACTCAGTTCGCTCGACATCACCACCATCATGATGCTCCTATCCGAGGAATACAACATAGAACTCGGTGCGGCTGACGTGACACCAAAGAACTTTAAGTCGCTCGACAACATCGTGAAAATGGTGGAAGGGAAGAAAAAGAACTAATAATGCATAATTAATTAGCGGCACCCTTGGGCTATGAGGGCAAAGTTTTTCAAACAGAAGGAATATGGAGCCGAAGTTTCCTGCCTTCGATGTTGAAACATGACATAACATAATACCGAAGTTAAAAACTGCGGCTTCATAAGCCCCTTAACAAATGGTTAGCAGCAAAGTACTTCACTGCAGCCTAATTATGCATTATGCATTATTAAGTACGAATTATGAATCACAATAAGGTTGCCATAATTTCAGGCGACGAGGTCATTACCTACGCAGAACTCTATGACCGCATGCAGCGCCGTGAGCCACTGCCCATACCACTCCTCGGCGAGGCGTGGGACAAAGATTTTACACTCTATACCACAGGCACAACAGGACTGTCGAAGGGCGTCATCATAAGCCAAAAGGCGGTGAAGGCGAATACTGATAACTTGATAAAAGGACAAGGCTACTCCGAGGACCTCGTGTTCATCATCGCAGGCGACATGACACACCTCGGATGCTGGTCTAAAATATTCCCTACTCTCACCGTGGGCGGCACACTGCTCATCCTGAAAGACGGCATGAAGGACATCAACGCCTTCTATCGCGCACTCAGCCTGCCACTGGAACGCTACGGACTGCCTCCTACAACAAAGTTCGCCACCTTCCTCGTGCCTGCCAACATACGCATGCTCCTCGAATTCTCTGCCGACAGACTCAAGCAGTATGCCGACCGCATAGACTTTATCGAGACGGGTGCCGCTCCCATGCCGCATAGCGATATGATACGCCTCTGCGAACTATTGCCCACAACACGCCTCTACAACACCTACGCCTCAACCGAGACGGGCATCTGCGCCACATATAACTATAACGACGGTCGCTGCCTCGCAGGCTGCCTCGGCAAACCGCTGCCCAACTCGGAGGTGTTCATTACGCCCGAGGGTAAGATAGCGTGTAAGGGCAACACCGTAATGACGGCATATAAGGATGCCCCCGCTCTTACCGCTAAGGTCTTGCGCGATGGCGTTGTCTATACCAACGACAACGGCTTCATCGACCCCGAGGGCATGCTCCACATTCTGGGGCGCGACGACGACATCATCAACGTGGGCGGTTATAAGGTGTCGCCCGTGGAGGTGGAGGATGCCGCCATGTCCTTCCCCGACGTACAGGACTGCATCTGCATTGCACGTCCTCATAAGTTGTTAGGCTCCTCGCTATGCCTCCTCGTAGTGCTGCGCAATGATGCCGCACTCGACAAGAAAGCCCTGGCACGCCACATCCTTGCCCACGTCACGGAGCGTTATAAGGTGCCGATGCAGTATGAGGCGGTAGAGACCATCAAGCGCAACAAGAACGGCAAACTGGACAGGAAGGGGTATAATTCATAATGCATAATTTATAATTCATAATGCATAATTCATAATTAGGCAAATACTGCCAGTGCGGAATAGAGAGGGTAATTGGTGAGCCAGTCTTGCTTCCTATAGGGCGACATAGATAGGCGAATGCCATGTAAACCAGGATTCTGCGCAACGAAAGAGCGGAGACTCTTAGCCTTGAGATTTTCCTCTGCTTTTACCTCCACTGGGATAATATTCTCCTCTTGTTGCAGCAAGAAATCTATTTCTCCACGAGAGTTGTCGGCAGACCAATAGAAGATGGACAATGACGAATTGGTCTTCAGTTGTTGCAACACATATTGCTCTGTTAAGGCTCCTTTAAACTCGGAGAAAAGCACATTGCCGTTAAGGAGGCTTTGCATGGGAACATTGCTCATGGCACACATCAGCCCGATGTCCGACAAGAACATCTTAAAAGCAGAAAAGTCTTCGTATGCAGCCAATGGCAATTTCGGGGTCTTGCATCTGTTAACTTTATAAACGAGTCCTGCATCTCTCAACCATTCGATGGCAAGTTCAAAGTCTTTGGCACGCCCCCCTTCTTTCACCACACCATAAATAAATTTTTTATTATCTTTGGCAAGTTGCGCAGGGATGGAATGCCATACCATTCTTATTCTTGGTACTTCTATCGCCGGTGCATGCTTTGAGAAATCTCGCTCATAGGCTTCAAGTATCGCCTTCTGTATCTCTCTAACTTTTGTGAGGTCACCATCGTTGGCAAAAGCCGATACTGCAGCAGGCATACCACCTACAAAATAATATTGGCGCAAGCGTTTCTCAAACTCGTTTCTGAACATGGTTATCACCGACCATTCCCTTGCCACAAGTGAATCTACCATTTTTCTCTCGCCCACCGCTTCCAAGAACTCGAAGAACGAAAGAGGATAGAGGTGTAGGAAATCTACTTTCCCCACAGGGAAGGAATCGTTTTTGTGCATAGCGATGCCCAATAGAGACCCTGCTGCCATCACATGATACTGGGGGGCTTTCTCTGCAAAATATTTGAGAGAAGTAATGCCTCTTGATGCTTCTTGTATTTCATCAAGGATAATGAGCGTATCTTCGTCGATGCTAACTCCTGTAACCCATTCTAAGTGGGTTATGATACGAGGTATATCAAAGTCATGCTCAAACAACCCTTTTAGCGTATCATTATCCTCAAAGTTCACATAGGCATATTTGGGATAGGCTTCTTTAGCAAATTCTTGCATGAGCCATGTTTTCCCTACTTGGCGTGCACCGAGCAGTATTAACGGCTTCCTGTCGTCATGGTTCTTCCACTCATATAGTTTGTTGATGGCGTTTCTTTTCATAATGGTCTTATCCTTTGATGTTTCTGCGTTGTAAAATTACTGAAATTATTTGGTTCTTACAAAAATACGTCCTTAAAAGTGTGGGGTTTTACACTTTTTCGTCCTTAAAAGTGTGAAGTTTTACATTTTTTCGTCCTTAAAAGTGTGTTTTGTACTTTATGAGTTTATACTTTATTGTGCTCTTGAGTAACACCGAAGTTAAAAACTTCGGCTCCATAGACTTGCAGCGAAAAGTTTCAAGCAGGAGGAATATGCAGCCAAGGACGTTATATTTATGTTATATACCCCCATGGCTATGCACAACGAAAAAGCGACACCCAGATGATGAGTGCCGCTTTTCGCTATTCTTTATAGAGTGGTTCTATAAATTACCTTATAGTAGGGTTATTACTTTGCAAGTTCCTTACCGAAGTCTTCTGCCATCTCCGTGTAGGCATCGTATGGCACGAAGTCTCTGCCGCCCTTGAATTCATCGAAGTGCATCTCGCAGACCGTTGCGCCTGTCTTGTCGGTTACCGTCACCGTTGCCCATATCTTGTACACATGACCTGGAGCCCACCCCATGACGCTGAAGTAATAGTCAAGGTTCTCTATCTTTATTGTCATGGTATAGTCTGCCCCACTGGTAGTGACAGCCTTCAGTTTCTTGCTCTTCTCGTTAAAGCCCTTGATGATGTTGCTCTCGGCGTCCTCTACACGCTGTTCGTACTTCACGTCATCCTTCTCCCAATACTCTGTCAGTGGCTTTTTCTTGTCGTATTTGGCATTCTTCCAGTCGAACACCATCTGCACGGTGCCCTCGTCCTTCAAGAACTTCTTGTTGCCACTCTTCACTGGCGAACCGGCATACATTACGCATGATACTATGAGCATCAGCATTGTAAAAAGAATCTTCTTCATAATTGTATGAGTTTTATGTTACACTATTAATATGCTCGCTTACCTGGTCGCTTTATACTGATTTTATTTATTGAATCAATAGCATATGAAACCTCGTTCACGACTGCGTCTATAAAATGCAGATTATTGTTAACATCTACCAAGACATTTGTAGATTTTACATCTGAAATTTCAAACCTTCCATCAAACCATATATCGTCAATATCTACAGTATAGCCATTATTTTCCAAAAACATATCTATTTCTTCATCTGTTGCATAACGTATAGCACGTATATATGGTTGTTTTGTATGTCTCTATCTCAATGTACGCCCCAATTTCTTTAGATCGCTGAAAGACATTCCTAAGTAGGGATTCTTTATTCCCAACGATTCGTCCAGCCTCTTTTGCTGTTCCACCGCTTTTTGCAATGTTACAGGCCGATTCCATTGTGGCTTTGATAAACGGATTGCCACCGTATAGTCTGTCCAAGTCATAATTATTCATTTGTGTTTATTACTATCTTCGCTACTATCTCCTTCTGCGCCTTTACCGCTTTCTTGCCTCGTGTGGCCTTTTGTGCCGCTGTGGCAGGACGACGCACGGTGAGTGTGATAGGTCCGCGTTTGTTGGTGCTCTGCACGGTAACGACTAACTGTCCGTTGAAGAGGCGCATGCGTGGCTCGGTGAATACCTCTGTTGACGTGGCGTCACCGTTGCATACGCACTTGAATGTGCCCTCGCCCTCTACGCTGAACTCCAGTTGGTCGTCTGCCAATGGACATGGCGTACCGTCCTTGTCTGCCATTGTCACGGTCACGTAAGCGAGGTCGTTGCCGTCGGCGGCAATCTTCTTGCGGTCAGCGCTGAGCAACAGTTGTGCAGCCTCGCCAGCGGTCTTCATGGTCTGCTCCATGGCAGCGTTGCCGTCCTTGTCGTATGCTATGACCTTCACCTCGCCTGGCTCATACTTCACGTTCATCCAGCGCAGGCGATAGCGGTCGAGGTCTGGCGTATATGTAGCCTTTCCCACCTTCTCTTTGTCGGCTCCCGGGGCATGTTTCTTTATGCGTCCCTGGCTCTTGCCGTTGATGAAGAGTTCTGCCTCGTCGTAGTCCGAGTACACCTGCACGGGCACCGTCTTGCCTATCATCTCCTTGCCCCATGTCCAGTGGGGTGCGATGTGCAGGGTGTGCTCGCGTTTGTTCCATACGGAGCGGTAGAGGTAGTAGCGGTCCTTTGGCAGTCCGGCGAGGTCGCAGATGCCGAAGTATGATGAGCGGCTTGGCCAATACTCGTCGTATGGTGTAGGCTCGCCCAGGTAGTCAATGCCGGTCCATACGAACTGTCCTATGGTGTAAGGCAGGTCGTCCATGTTCTCGAAGTCGTTCTCGGGCAGGTTGCTCCATGAGCAGTACTCGTTGTCGTAGCCAGAGCACTGTCCGTCCTTATACTGCGCCATTGCCTTCACCTCATACGGCAGTTTATAGACGCCGCGCGAACTTACGCTTGAGGCTGTCTCCGAACCCAGTATGAAGCCCTTTGTGGTGGTCTTCAGTGCCTTGTCGTACTTCTGCGTGCGGTAGTTCAGTCCTACCACGTCCATTGTCTCTGCCACGCCACTCTTCAGTGCGTTGTCCACGCGGTCCAGTCCCTGTGTCACGGTGCGTGTAGGGTCGAGTTGGTGGCACAGGTCCTGCAGTCGCTTTGACCATTCCACGCCCTTCTTGCTGTCGGCCTGCTCTGGTATCTCGTTGCCTATGCTCCACATTACGATGCTGGGGTGGTTGCGGTGGTTGAGTATGAGGTTTGTGATGTCCTTCTCTGCCCAGTCCTTGAAGAAGCGCGCATAGCCGTTCTTACACTTAGGGTATAGCCACATGTCGAAACTCTCTGCCATGACCATCATGCCGAGCGAGTCGCATACGTCCATCTGCATGGTCGATGGCATATTGTGCGAAGTGCGGATAGCGTCGCATCCCATGTCCTTCATCAGTTTTATCTGGCGGATGAGTGCAGCCTTGTTTACAGCGGCACCGAGCGGTCCGAGGTCGTGGTGCAGGCATACACCCTGTATCTTTCGCGTTACGCCATTGAGTTGGAATCCGCCCTCCTTTGTTATGGATACGGTGCGCACGCCGAGGTTCACCACCTGTTCGTCTATCACCTTATGGTCACGATATAGCCTTGTGCGCACTTTATAGAGGTATGGTGTCTCTGGCGACCACAGTTTCGGCTTGCTCAGTGTCATGGTGGTGTTGATTACGCCATCTGCCGGCACGTCGATGTGGCTTCCCGTCTCGAACCATCCCTTGTCGTTTATTATTTCGATGACGCACGCCACATCGCCCTTCACGTCCTTGATGGTGGTGGCATAGTCTATTACAGCCTGCTCCTCCGTCTTGCCGTGGTTGTCCACACCTTTCGTAAGGCTGGTGGTACGTATGCTGGTGGCCCATGGGTCGAGGGCTGTCTCGCCAGTCAGCACCAGTTTTACGGGGCGATACAGTCCTGCTCCGGGATACCATCGTGAACTCTCCTCCACGTTCTTCAGATCGACGCTGACGGTGTTGTCGCCCGTCTTCACGAGGTTGGTCACGTCGAGTCGGAAAGCGTTGTAGCCGTAAGCCCAACTGCCTGCCTTCTGTCCGTTGACATATACCACAGGCTCTGACATGGCACCATCGAACACGAGCATCGCTTTCTTATAGCCATCAGGCACGCTGACCGTGGTGCGATAGTGTCCCTCGCCTATCCATGGCAGCGAGCCCGAGCGTCCACTCTTCTCCGTAGCCGTCTTCTCCCCGTTCTGCTCAATGCGCACCACCTGCAGGTCCCATTTCTTGTCGAACGGTCCGCTGATTGCCCAGTCGTGTGGCACGCTGACCTGCTGCCAGTCATTGCCGTCGTGCGAGAACTGCCATGAAGTAATTTCTTTCTCCGTCCTCTGTGCAGAGGCGGCAGAGGCAAGCATCATTATATATGCAAGTAATATTTTCCCTTTACCCATTTATTTTTTTTAGTTAGTAAATGATTAGTATTCTATTAACTTAGTATTCTATTAACAAAGTTACCATTTTTCTGTGGAACAACCCCTATTTCTCATGCGGCAAAAGTTTTTTTACATGCTTTTTTATATTTTTTCCTTATAAAATTTGCATAATTCAAAAAAAGTCACTACCTTTGCACCGCATTTGAAAACAACGCAAATGATGGCGGGATAGCTCAGTTGGTTAGAGCGTCGGATTCATAATCCGGAGGTCCCGGGATCGTAGCCCGGTCCCGCTACAGAGAAAGCACTTACGAAAGATTCGTGAGTGCTTTTTTTGTTTTTTGTAAGACCAAGACATATTTTCAATTTTGAACGTTTTCGTTAAGCCAGATGAGCAGAACAAAGTTTACTTATGTTCTGCCATGGCGAGAAAAGATGCATGAATATGAACACTTACCTATACATATAATTCTTACAATCCGTAAGCAAAGGGTATTGTTTTGCTTACAGTTTTTCACGGCTTTCCCCTTTACATGTAATCACTATCCTTTTACGTTGTAATCTCTATCTTTTTACCTTGTGATTTGGGCTTAATTAGGCGGTAATCTCTATGCTTTTAAATTGTAAGTTGGGTGTACTCCCCATAACCCATGGCAAGCGGCAGAGCCGTGTTAGGCGGTGTACAGCCTTCCAGGCTGATGTCTTCCGACCTATCAAATCCGGAGACTGCGTCCCCGGTTACTCAAAGTATTGGCTTCCAGCCAAATCAGGCTGCAAAGCCGGACGCTTGCGTCCAAAAATCAGTTAAAATCCGCGCTGCAGGCGTGGGCAAATCCATATTTATATGGTCAAAAGATCCGTGAAAGACCAATCCGTCTTATTCGTGCAATCCGTGTTCCTTTGACCATTTCTCAGTAGCCGAAGGCTCTGAGAACCAACTTCGGTATAGCACATTGCATAAAAAAAAACTGACTCAAGTTTCTAACTTTTCATTAAAGCGTCCACCGCCTACGGCGAGTGGACTCGGGTCAAAGAAACACAGATAACACAGAAATGCACAGATTGGTCTTTTCACGGATCCTGACCCGTGCTAAATTTGGATTTACCCACGCCTACGGCGCGGATTTAAAAGGATTTTGCGAGCAAACTCGCCTTGTAGATATGGCTAATTACTAATCTACCAATCTACTAATCTACCAATCTACTAATCTACCAATCTACTAATCTACTAATCTACCAATATGCAGCCACCAAGCAAAGCCGGACGCTTGCGTCCAAAAATCAGTTAAAATCCGCGCTGCAGGCGTGG
>DAIUFT010000103.1:0-1863 GCA_036844425.1 Prevotella sp.
CGCCCGCCGACACACGCACCTTGCCTTCCGTCAGCAGCACCGAGATATTGCGCTCTTCGCCGTAGTTGCGGATGTTGAATGCCGTACCTAAGCATGCTACATCCACGCCGCCTGCCGACACCACAAACGGGTGTTCCGCGTCTTTCGCCACGTTGAAATACGCCTCGCCGTCCACCTGCACACGCCTCTCGTCATGGGGCATCGAGCAGTCGTAACGCACGGTCGTCTTGGCATTCAGGCGCACTTCCGTACCGTCAGGCAGAGTCACGCTGCTGCGCTCCCCTACCCCTGTGCGGATACTCAGCATACCCTCCGCACCTTGTTGCGAAGGGGTCAGCCAATGCCCTGCCAATACGCCTATGCCCGTCATCAGCACCACCGCAGCCACTGCCGCCACACGTTGCCATACACGCTTCGCCGGTGACAACGTTGCCACACGTTGCTGCTCTTGACTGCTGCCAACCGTCTCCAACACATTTTCCAGCACGCGCTCACGCACGCCATCGGGGATAGCATCGTCCGCCAGTTCAATCGACTGGCGAAGCCATGCATCTATCCCTGCATCATTCTTCAGCGTGTACAGCAGTCGCTCGCGGTCTATCGCCGACAGCGCACCCTGCAGGTACTTCTCGCACAAATCTTTCACATCATTCATTCACGTTTCTTTCTATAAAGTTCACTCACAATCTCTTAACAATCCAAACACAATCTCTTTCACGCCTCAGTATCCAACAGACCGATACCTCGCTTAACTATATATTAACCACTTGTTACTAATCTCTAACCTCTACACCCTATCCTCTCTATTCCCCCTCTCTGAGGGGGGGAGGGGGAGTCTTTAATGGTCCTTTAATGGCTTTTAATGGAGCCTATCCCTTCCCCATTAATGCATTAACGATTAATTAACGGCAATTAACGGAGAACTTATCCTCCCCTCCTTTGAAGGAGGGGGCGGGGGAGGTCCTAATCATTCAGCCTCTCCTTCAACTCCCTCAACGCCAGCGTGATATGCACTTCCACGGTCTTCTCGCTTATCCTCAGCGCCTCGGCTATCTCGCGATTCGTCTTGTGTTGGTATCGGCTCATCACGAACACTCGTTGCCGCATAGGTGGCATCTTGCTTATCACCTCTTTCAGATACGCCTCTAAGAACTGCGCGTCCTGCTGTTGTTCGGCGTTGTTGTCCGCCTCGTCCTGCCGCGCCAACACGTAGTCCGTATATACCAACTTCACCGCCTCATGCTCGCAGTAGTTCAGAAACGTATGTTTCGCCGTCGCAAACAGGTACTGCAACGCTTTCTCGGGCGTTTTCAACTCCGTCCAATGCTCCCACAACTTTATGAAAGTGGCTTGCAGTATCTCCTCCGACAGGTAGGTATCGCCTTTCGAAATCATCATGGCATAACTATAGATACGCCCGCAGTAGGCGTTGTACAAACGTTCAAACTCCTGTTGGGCAGAAGTCTTCACCATATTGGTTGCAATGCTTCCCATTTCGATTAGACACTTATATGACAGTTAAACTTGGCACACCCCCTAATGGATGTGCATTTTCTTGCAAAAAAAATGCTTTTTCTCATTTTTCTTCTTATTGATTTTCCCTATACGGAAATTTGGTGTACCTTTGTTCGGGCAATGGGTGTACCCATCACTGTGGATTGAAGTATCAATCGCTACGGATTGGCATACCGTTTGCCCAATCGGAGATTCTCCGCCAACCGCTAATCATTTTGCATGCCAAACCCGTGTAAAGTCCGGTTAAAGTTCGGTTAACCCTCGATTAAGTGCCAAATGGGCATCGAATAAACATCGAATGAATATCGAGTCAAGAGTATGAGATTAGTATGTGGTTAGTATGTGATT
>DAIUFT010000103.1:1963-8153 GCA_036844425.1 Prevotella sp.
CGGGGTGTTCTTTGGCGTTGTATTGCAGCATGGGGAGTCGCCTCTGCGGTGGCTTTCTGTTGCAAGACACCACTGTTCGCCATCCTTTTCGCACCCTCACGGGGAAACTTCTGCTTGTTTCGCGCCATGGCATGGCTGTCGCAACGGCTGCATTGGGATGCCCTCTGCCCTGCCGACCACACGCCTTCGTTTATCGCCACCGAACTCACGGCGCAGTTTATGACGCACCTCACCGTATCCTTGGCGGCAGGATTGGTGGTGGTCTCGCCATACATCATCGCTAAATTGTACGGTTTCATCGCACCCGCACTCCGCCAACAGAAACAGCGCACCTCTATCCTTGTCGTAACGATAAGCACACTCCTCTTTTGGCTCGGCGTGCTGCTCAACTATTTTCTTATATTCCCTTTCGCATACCGTTTCTTGAGTACGTATCAGGTACAGCCGGACGTAGTGAACCAAATCACTATATCCTCTTATATCTCCCTGTTTCTTGTATTGTCTTTGCTAATGGGAATACTCTTTGAACTGCCCGTCATTACATGGTTCTTGGCGCGCCTTGGGTTGCTTACTGCCGATACCATGCGCCGATACCGCAAACACGCTTTCGTAGCGATACTCATTGCCGCAGCCGTCATCACCCCTACTGGCGACGCCTTTACCCTATTCCTTACCGCACTCCCCATCTACACCCTCTATCTCCTCTCCATCCTCATCGCCAAACACGCCCGCCCCGCAGCATAACATCCCCGGTCCCTCTCTGCCCGCTCTGTTGTCTCTCTCCTTTCTCTCTGTTACTCCCTCTGTTACTTTCTCTTCTCTCTGTCACTCTTCTTCCATATCCTTGCGCAACTCTTCCAACGGGAAGTATTCAGGATTGAAATGCTTATCTACGAGGGCATAGTGCTCTTTCGGGAAATGTCACCATCGCCCCCTGCGCCTCTATAGATTCCCTTTCCTTTGCCATTGTTGTATAATCCTTATCTTGTATTCTTATTTTGCTTGTTCAACTTTCTTTTCGATGCTTTGGTATAGATACTCCGTTATCTTCCTTAGCCATTCTTTTTGTTGCGAGGACGTCGGCAGTACTCCGTATCGAAACGATGTAGTTACATCAAAAAGGATTACCTCATACTCCTCATCACCACATTTGATATAGAAATTGACACCCTCACTTGATTTTGCAGGAAGTAATGTTGTTGGGTTATCAAATTCCACACAAATCAGCATGGTTGAAGAAAGACGTACCAAATCATCTTGGTGGCTCTCAATATACCCAGAATACAAGGATACGAGTGCTCCTTTTGAAAGAACAGAGTGGAGAGAAATCGAAATACCGCAATAGAATTGCCTAAATGGTTCAAGTTGCTGGCTTAATTCTTCTTGAAAAGGATATAAAAAATTCGCAAATAATTTATTTATGTCTTGACTATTTTTTCTTCTGATGTTTCCTCTTTGTGCTTGCGCATTACGGGCAAGGATGGCTAAACGCTTCTGTAAATCATTATTTTCCTCTATATTCTCCCCTTTAGCAGCCTTGATACTAATGATTAACGCACGTTCAAGACATTTTTCCAGATAATCAGCCAATGGCGTAATCTGTTCCAATGCGGCATGTGCACCAACCGAAGGAATTAAACCGACATTCACATCACACTGAGCAAGAGCACCCAAATATCCGTTTCGGTCTGATTCTTGTACAACGATCATCGGGTAGCCGTGTCGAGCCAGAATATAGTTGACCAAAAGCCGAGCCATACGACCATTACCATCTTCAAACGGATGGATACGTATATACCTATAATGGAACAATGCAGCCATTTGTATAGGAGACATTTGCGTTCTTTTTCCCACGTGATTGTACCAAGCAACCAAGTCCGTCATTAATGCCGGTGTTTCTTCTGGTGAAGCATATTCAAAAATCTCACCTGTTACTGTCTTGACAGAATTGGGGCGTGTTTTATAAATACCTGCATGGATAGTATAATTTTTGCCCTCCGATACATAATCTGTTCGCAACATCATTAGGTGTAATTGACGGATAAATGCTTCCGTCAATGGACGTTCCTGCGTCGTGGCTTCGGCTTTAACCATCTCCAATGCGACTTGGTGGGCTTTCATTTCCTCATAATCACGCATAGGAGCCGAGCCGTCTACCTGACCATGTATCAGCAAAGAGATGGTCTGACCATAAGTTAGAGTATTGCCTTCAATATGATTGGAATTATAGTTAAATTCCAACATAAACTTGGTGTCCAATCGTTTTTGATTATCTGCACTCAGTGGCTGCAATGCCCGCCACTCGTGATACAATGAGTCTATTTTCATATGTCGTTACCTATTTTCAAATGTTGTACCTTATTTCTCGAACTGCGAACGGAGGTCTGTGAGTTTTGTGCCTTTATAGGAAAACCATAACGTACCTTGTACGGGGTGCTTGAAACCTTTAAGTTGACGTGCAAGTGCAGAAAGGGATGTTGTCTGTCCGTTATACTCAATACGCCTATCGTCAATCACTTTGGCTTGAATAGCTGGATTTTCGATAAATTGTATCATCTCATTTGGTTGAATACCGCAAATAGAGAAACGAAATGGTCCATGTTTGGCTTCAACTTCTACCTCATTGGCTATTTTCTCATCTTCTATCTCATGCCCTTCAGGTTTGAGCCGTTTCAAACGATCCATCGTACCACTTATTTTTGCGATGCTTTCAAGAATTGCATACGCATCTTCTGCGGACATTGCATAAAACTCTTTCACACGTTTCTTCCCATCGAAATTCTCGATACTGCGCAAATCAGGATTAAGATTGTCTATCAATTTATGCAGTTCAATATCAGTCAGTTCACTATTAACCTCATAAACAGCATACGCTCGAAAGGCAAACGGAATGGTCTCGCTGCGATTGAGTTGTTTGAGCCGTTTCTCAATGTCGTGTGCATAGCCTATTTTTACATAATCCTTAAAAGAAGGATTTGTAAGAATATAAATTACCCCCCGATAACTAAGTTTATTCATAATTATTGTAAATTGAATTGATTCAATATTTCTAACAAGAGAGGCAAAAAGTTTGTATAGTTGTCCGCATCAAACTTTCTTGAATTTTTCTCTATATTCTTTTTAATTGTATCAACAATACTCTTTTGCTCTTGAATTATACGAACTAAGTCCTTGATTTGATGATAACATAAATTGGGGTCTATAGGTTGTGGAATGGAATCTGTATTTAATTGTTTGCCGTATAAACTTATAGGAAAGAAATCCTCTATATAGTATGTCGCTGTATATTGTGTATTATAATCAGGCTGATATAATAAACATCGTACCTTAGGTTTGTCTTGAATTTTTTGAGCATTTGTACGTCCTGATTGGTCGTTGTCAAATAAATATAAGATAGAAACGACACTATCTGGCAGTTTAGAGACAACATCATTATAAAATGTTTCGGTATGGTCTGCACTACCTTGAGGTAAAAATGCCACCTTATCGAATAGACTAAGTCGTGGATTAGAGACACGTAGTGCCTTTATCGCTTGTTGAATATAGTTAATATCAGAACTTCCTTCTGTTATTACAATAAACTTGGAATTTATAATGCATGCTCCATTTATTATATCTAATTCTTGTCCCGAAATGTTTGCTATCAGATTTTGCTTTTCGATACTCATTAACACACCATTCTCTATTGGAAAAATATCCTTATTCTCCATAAGATTTGTAAAGATAGGCGAATGTGTGGTAAATATTGTCTGACCATTATATTGAGTGATGGTCTCTAAAATTCTCTTTTTATTCTCTATGTGTACATGTGCATCGGGTTCATCTAATAAAACAAGAGAATCTTCATTACCTAAAACTTGAGTTATACATTCAATTAATATCATTTTCTTTTCGCCTTCACTCAGATTATCAAAGTTAATTCCATTAATAGAGATTTTAATATCCGTAATTAATTTATCAATCGTCTGCCCCTCATCCACATTCTTTTTAGGTAATGTAAGTAAAAATAAAAATTGAAACACATAATCAGGAGCTTGCATACTTGGTGCTCCATAAGTCGTCATATCAATGGAAGAAAGAACATTTGCATTGATATTTTTCTGAGAATCCTCATTTTGTAATTGATAAATAGTATCAAACCACTTACATGCTTTATGATTTAAAAAAGTTGCACGTTTACCTGCATCAGATGCAAACTGAATTGATATTGTGGTTATATCGTCAATATGCAAGGTTTCTTTCAAAAAACTCCGAACAGAAGCCTTAGAAGAACACACCAAAGAAAGAAACGCTATTTTCCAACAATATTTATTGATATACATAAATCGGGGAGAGAAAGACATATTCCGAACAGCTCCTTTGAAATAGCCCATATAATAGTCTTTATATGCAACATCCCACAATCGAGAAGTTTCTCCACTATAACAAGCTATTACTGATTTAGGATATATCATAACCTCACCTTTTACTCTAATGCCATCCTTCTTGGCTAATTGTTTCTTACGTTCATAGATATGGCTTTCGCTGTTATGTTTCACTTTATATTTTATTTCATATTCAAAAGGGATAGACTTTTTATCAACTAATCCTCGAAATATGATGCTAATAGCCTCTAATAGGTTACTCTTACCTGAACCATTTAGACCGATAAGGGCTATATAACCGGTGTTATCGGAAAAGTCAAATGTTTGTTCATGGATGTTTTTATAATCCTTAACATATAACGATTTGAGACGGAACATAACTTTTATCAATTAAATATGGTTTTGGTGAATTGGTGTTGGGCGTCGGAGCGGAGGGAGAGGGATTGCTGTTGCAAGGCTTTCCGCTCGGCACGCAAAGAGGAAATATGAGATACTATCTCGTTTTGAATAACAAGAGGTGGTAAAGGGATTTGAATCTGTCCGATCTTCTCTTGATTTATAATAGGGAGTGTCGTCTTGGATTTATCAGCAGTTGTGCTTTCTTTGAAATAATGCATATATACAAAAGCATATTCCGGCATAATTCGACTTGTATTAAAGGTTATTCCTGTAATTTGTTGATTAGAGGAAACCACATCCTTTGATACAAGTCCTACTTTGCCAACCGTTGAGCCAATACCTACAAACAACAAATCTCCTCTACTGAATAAACGTGCTTTTTTATCCTCAATCGCAGATTGCGAAATATGTCTTTCTGCATCGCCTAAATACATATCTCCATTTATGTCTGCAGGTGTATAGAAATCTATGCCCCCAGCAAAATACTCCTTGTTATGTGTCGGAGGTGTTGTTCCTGTTGAGAGTTTTGAAATAATCTCGGATAGATACACCGAATCATATTTTCCTGTGTGTGTTGTCTTGACATTATACACATCCCAGCAGATAATATCTTTTGAATTAACCAACCATAAAAATTTGCCTATCGCATTTCGTTTTGTTGCAGTATCTGTTTGTTGTATTCCTAATATGTCTTGCAAGTATGCCTCTATTTGAGAGTCAATGTCTTGGGCTTGGCGGGCGTAGAGGGCAGATTGGGCAAGGGCGGAGTTGTAGGCTGCAACGATGTTGTTTTGCTCGTCCAAAGATGGTAAGGGGATTTGCAAATTGGATAGTACTGAATAATTAAGATTCTGTCTTACACTTCCAGTTGTGTTTTCTCGTATAATTTGGTTAAACACATCTGTTTTCATTAACAGATACAAGAACTCCGGCGAAAGTTTCTTTTCTTTGCAACTAAATACCACATAGGCGGGACTAATATACTCGTAATTCTGTTTATCGGTACGCATACCTATCGAACCGACATTAACACGATAAGGATTATACGCAATCCAACCAACCTGCATCTTTTTGTATTTTTGCTTGATATTTGAACCTTGCTCCCTATAAGCATCAAAGATACCCGTTTGGTTGTTCACGCCTAAAATGCCATAAGTCTTTGAAGGGTCATTGATTTTATATTTAGCACTTTCCTCTTGGATATAATCGCCCAACCTTACAATAGGATAAGACGAGGACACCTGCGTCATAAAATACCGCTTGATATCCCATAACAAGAAAGTACTATAATCAACGAAATGCAGATATTTGTATTTTTGTGTCATAATGAAAGTTTGGGTAATGATACTACTCGTTGCCGTGTCGTTGTCGTCTCGTTGCCGTAATTAACAGTATAAAAGTGGCTTGAAGACTGCATATTGATATTT
>DAIUFT010000104.1:0-8132 GCA_036844425.1 Prevotella sp.
CACGGTTGTGAGGACGACGTCCGAGCCAACGTGAGCGACCAGCCTTACCAGACTGTTCAAGAGCGTGGTCTGAATTACCTACCGCACCTACGGTAGCCTTACAAGCAGAGAGCACCTTACGTGTCTCACCTGAAGGAAGCTTAATTACACAGTAACTGCCTTCACGAGAAGTCAACTGAGCGAAATTACCAGCCGAACGAACAAGGAGAGCGCCCTGTCCAGGACGAAGCTCGATGTTGTGGATAACGGTACCAACAGGAATGTTAGCAAGTGGGAGAGCATTACCAACCTCAGGTACAGCGTCAGCGCCAGACATTACTGTGGCACCTACCTGCAGACCGTTTGGAGCAACGATGTAACGCTTTTCACCATCAACATAGTACAACAGAGCGATGCGCGCAGAGCGGTTTGGATCATACTCTATTGACTTTACAACAGCTGGAACACCATCTTTCTCTCGTTTGAAGTCGATCAGACGATACTTCTTCTTGTGACCGCCACCGATGTAGCGTACGGTCATCTTACCGGTGTTGTTTCGACCGCCGGTAGAACGTTTACCGTAAACGAGAGACTTCTCTGGCACGGATGCAGTAATATCCTCGAACGTGCCAATAACCTTGTGTCTTTGACCCGGAGTAACCGGTTTTAATTTACGTACTGCCATTTTTTATTTTAAATATTGCTGTAAAAATCAATTGTTTCGCCCTCCTTCAGAGTAACGATTGCCTTCTTGAACGCATTCTTCTGACCCTTAACAAGACCTGCCTTTGTATAACGGGCAGAGCGCTTGCCAGCGTAACGAATAGTGTTCACGTCAACTACTGTAACATTATACAGACTCTCAACTTCCTTCTTAATCTCGAGCTTATTAGCCTCAGGACGAACAACGAAGCCATAGCGGTTAGGCTGCTTGTCTGTAATCTTGGTCATCTTCTCAGTAACCAATGGTTTGATAATAAATGCCATATTCTAATATCTCCTTTTTACTTTGTTAAGATCTGGTCGATAGTCTCCAGCGACTTTTCAGTAATCACTACTACATCAGCGTTCAAAACTTTGTACGAATTGACGTTAGATGCGAGGATAACCTCAGCGCGCTGTAAGTTACGTGCAGACAAATATACGTTTTTATTTGATTCTGGCAAAACGAAGAGCACTTTTTTGCCCTCAATTTTAAGATTCTTAAGAACACTTAAGAATTCTTTAGTCTTTGGAGCCTCAAAAGTGAAATCTTCCAACATCACGATAGAGTTCTCCTGTGCCTTGTAAGACAGAGCAGACTTACGAGCAAGAATCTTTACTTTCTTATTCAATTTGAAGCGGTAATCACGTGGCTTAGGACCAAAAACGCGAGCACCACCTACGAGTACAGGTGAGTTAATATCACCACGGCGAGCACCGCCGCCGCCCTTCTGACGACCAAGCTTACGAGTAGAACCGCTCATCTCGCTTCTCTCCTTAGACTTAGCTGTACCCTGACGCTGGTTAGCGAGATACTGCTTTACGTCGAGATAGAGAACGTGATCGTTAGGCTCAATGCCGAAGACTGCATCATTAAGAGCTACCTTGCGGCCGGTCTCCTGACCTTTGATATCTAATACGCTAACTTCCATTATTTCTCAATTAAAACAGTTGAACCTTTGCATCCAGCGAAAGAACCCTTAACGATAAGGAGATTCTGCTCTGGAATTACCTTTAACACCTGAAGGTTCTGAGTTGTAACTCTGTCACCTCCCATTTGGCCGCCCATGCGCATACCCTTGAATACCTTAGCAGGGTAAGAACATGCACCAATAGATCCCGGCTTGCGAGCGCGGTCATCCTGACCGTGAGTAGACTGACCTACACCACCGAATCCGTGACGCTTAACAACGCCCTGGAAGCCTTTACCCTTTGATGTACCAATTACGTCAACGAACTTGCAGCCGTTGAAGATTTCAACTGTAATGGTGTCACCGAGGTTGTACTCCTCATCAAACTTGAACTCGGCCAAGTGCTTCTTAGGTGTTGTGCCTGCCTTCTTGAAGATTCCCATCATAGGCTGAGAAGTACGCTTCTCCTTAGCCTCGCCGAAACCTAACTGATAAGCCTTGTAACCATCCTTCTCTACGGTCTTAACCTGGGTTACAACACAAGGACCTACTTCGATAACAGTGCACGGAATATTCTTACCGTCGGCACTGAAAACGGATGTCATTCCGATTTTTCTTCCAATTAATCCTGGCATTTCTTTGTTAAATTAACTAATAAATATATTATTTCTTTTTTACCTTATTTATACTCTGCGTATATACACGCAAAAATAGCGCACTTCAGGCATCCTTTTCCTCGGAGTCTAAGGCGTTATGATTCAGCGAGTTGATAGATGATTCCAGCGCAATCCCCCTGATTTCGAGTGCAAAGGTACTACTTTTTCCTGGTTTACGCAAGTTTTTTACATACTTTTTTATTTCTAAGTGTGTAATTTACAAATAACTATCCTTTTCTGTGCTTTCTCCGCTTAAATTAAGCCCATGATTCGTTCTCTTCATATTCCGATATTAAAAAACTGCTTTTTCATTATCATATTACCGAAAAAAGTGCCTTACCGCTTATGGCAAGGCACTTAGTAATGTTAAAAAAATAACTTAATCAATTTTATTATAGTTAGAGTAATGTTTTCTTACGCATTTTTTATCTCATCTTGCTGGCTATTTTGTGGCTATTCATCAGTCACGATGCTCGCATCGCTCCATCTTCATATCCCCAAAATAGCCAACAATTTGAGGTAAAAACTGCGTAAGTTATTTTTTCAACATTACTTATCCTTTATTTCTTCGGTGTTTTTGCGAATTTATAACTCAACGAGAACATGGCATAATGCGGTATACTATTATAGAAGGTCTCTACCCTACTCTGCGCATTAACGCTGTAGCGTCGTGTTGAGAGTTGATGCAATATATCAAACATCTCCACCTTCGCCACTACCATCCCCTTAAACAGTGGGCGCGACACGAAGGCGTTCCACACCCAGTCATTGGTATTCATATATTCCGCCTCGTATCCGTTCTGCGAATACAGGTTAATATCGCTGCCTATCGTCAGTTTCACCACTGGCACCGTGTACTGTGCGTTTACGCCCAGGTTATATTCATGTACATTCAAGTCTCGCTGCCCATAGTTTTCTTCATGACTTATATTTCCTGTGTACTTCGCCACGAATCCC
This sequence comes from Prevotella sp., assembly GCA_036844425.1. Taxonomy (GTDB): domain Bacteria; phylum Bacteroidota; class Bacteroidia; order Bacteroidales; family Bacteroidaceae; genus Prevotella. Next base: position 3,206 of record DAIUFT010000104.1, read on the forward strand.
GCTGACAACACATCCTTACGGTACGTCAACTTTATCGTTGTGCTTGGGTTAAAGGTATTCACCTTGCTCAGTTCACTGCCCATATTATCATAGTCGGTATAGAAATCTACGCTGTGAGTATAATTCACACTTGCCGACACGTCATACCTAAACCGCTTCCGTCCGTCTATCGGTCCGTTCACTCCCGACTTCAATGCGGTATTCCAATTACCGTTTACGTTGTCGGCTATTGTCGTGTACGCACCGGTATTGGTATCATAACTCACTCTATTTCCCCAAGCGTTCTTTGTGGTCGTGAGGTTATACTGCACCCACCATGTTGGCTTCATGCCTGTTTGTTTCACGTCCAACCTCGCCTCTACGATATTTGACCACTGTGATTTAAGGTTAGGATTATTAAGGCGTATGTTCAGCGCATTGGCATCATTATAAAGTGGCATAAGTACATTAAACTTAGGTCGTGTGTTTATACCAACATACCTCACCTTTACAATGTTCTTTTTCCATTTATACTGAAAGTTCGCATTAGGGTTCCAACTACCATAGTTACGTCTTGCTACAGTGTCAAGTGCACTATATATATAATGTATGCGTTCTTTATTATACTTATAATCAAGAGAGAGGAACCAACTTATATTCTTCCAACTATAGTTCACCATCAGTTTGTTGTCCACCACTCTCCCTATTGTAAAATAGTCATAACTGTTACCGAAGTCCAAAGCCGCCTGCAGAGAATCTCTTGTAGATGGCAAACGCATATCATCATTGTCTATTCCGTAATAATCAAACAAACGATAATAGTTACGTCCTTGTCCATCTCCTTTTTGTCTATAGCCCAGGACATAAGTCAGTCTAACCTTTTGCGAGAGCATGTAGTTATTGTTCATCGTTACATCATACGAATAACTATTCGATGTATTATCACGATAGTCATTACGTCCATCCACACTCCCTGTATTATAATAATGTGTATTACGTAACGTATGGGCCCTGTCCCTACTTACGTTAGCAAAACTATAGTTTACATAGAATGAAGCACTATACGCAGAAAGTGGAGGTAACATCCAGCCTACGTTGCCATTACCATACAACTGACGTCTGTTTCCCTGCATACGATAACTGTCAGTGTTTATCAAGTTCACGCGATAAGTAGAATCCAGAGATTCTGTTATGGCATCAGAGTTTGTGTACGTAAGATTATTATAAAAGGTCAATCTTGACTTCTTTACCCTCGTAGTAACACCAAGATTTTCCTTGAGCGTAAAAGTCTTGTCGTTGTTATACGCATTCGTGCCTCCCATGATGTTTCCACCCGTTGCGAACGTCTCACTACGTTGTTGTGACGTAACATCGTGATCAGACCATTCAAGCAACGCTGTATTATCTAACAGAAACGTCTTATTTCGATTGTTATAGTTTAGGTTCATTCCCGCTTGCTTGGTTGTCAACAAACCGCGTGTCTGCTTCTTCGGCGACCAGTCACCGTCAGTTCCCGGCGTGCGATCTTCGTTTGTATTGTTCAGATTTCCGAAGACTGACAGTCTCGACTTCTCATCATAGCGCAACGCGAACGCCTTTGCTTTCCATCTGTTGTCGGTTCCTATACCTGCCTCCATATTGGCGATGGTGCCCACGGCATACTCTCGCTTCATCACAACGTCAAGCACATAATCTTTCTCTTCCTCCGTCGTTGGTTTTGTCAACGCCATTGGTGGGTCTTTATGATATACCTTCAGTTCCTTTACCACGAAGTACGGCAGGTTCTCCAGTATCACCTTATTGTTTCCCTTAAAGAAGTCGTTGCCATTAAGTGTAATATAGTCCAATTTCTTACCATTGACGTAAACGTCGCCATTGCTTTTCAGTTCCGCCCCAGGCAGTTGCCTTACCAGGGCGTCGAGCATCGCCCCTTCTGGGATGTTAAACGCACTTTCGTCATACACTATAGTGTCGCCACGGTATGCCACCTGAAGGCGTGTACCTCTAACTACCACTTCCTCCAGCCCTACAGAACGCAGACTATCCTCAGCAGTAGGCAATCGCTTCAATTTAACGACAGGAAATCCATAACCTTTTTGTGGCACGGAGAAATCGAACGTCTGTTTCATTACTGCGTCATTATACCCTCCATACTTTACATGCAGCGTGTATTCTCCCGAAACCTTCGGCATATACATTACGAACCATGAATCACCTCTATACACCTTACACGTAGCAGTATCTACCACAGTAGAATCCTTATCTAACAAAGTAACAAATGCAGGCAGACCGACCTTCGTAAAGGAGTCTTCCACATTACCTCCCACACGCACTTCTCCTTTCACCTTACGCTGCGTCGTAGTTTGCCCACTTACAGGAGTACCCACGTACATACATACGAGGAATATTATCATACTCAGAAATCGAGGGAATTTGATTGTCAATTTAGGTTTCGTCATAATTACATGTATTAAAGATAAAATCAACAGAATAAAACTTTTAATAAATGAACCGAGCGGAGAAAAATGTAGAACTGTGCCAAAACAGTAACACTCTTGTATTGAACCTATACTTGTAGGAATGAATACATTTATGTATGTTACTATTGTGAACACCATCAACATAATCGTTGTCAATAGCATTGGCAGTTTGTTACGTCTTAACATGAGAGCCCCCAACCCTACACCTATCTCACTTAGACAAATAAGTACAGATAGCATTATAACGAGAAATTGGCTTAATGTCACGAAATAAGCATCAACGAACAGTCGTACCGTGCTTACGAAACCATTAATCTGAAAAAGTTTTATACCCCCTGAAGTGATGAAAACGACTGCCAATAAAACTCTCAACATATAAGCAATTTTATTTCCCTTCATCTACAGATAAACTTTTCCAAAACAGTTTCTCCACCGCTGGTGTACTTTGAGCATTACCAACCATAACTACTTTTCTTTCCTTATCAAGCAGGAATGCGTGTAAATTAGAATTGGACGATATATGTTTATTGTTCCTACCAAAAACACTAGTCGTATCTACAAGAGTTACAAAAGGATTTTTGACATATTTCAACTCATTTATAAATTTAGGTATTTCTTCCTTTGGAGGTGCATATATAAACACGAACTCTACATGCTTTTCCACTTGTCGCAATGAATCTCGCAAAGTCTCCCAATAATATCCATTCTTCAGCGTGCATACAGAGCATACGGTACTATCATAATAGACAACATAAACATAGTCCGCAGCATCTATCTGTACTTTATCAATTTCATGCAAAGCATACAGACTGTCATACGGGACGACTATCCTCGTTCCCATCATGTTCTCTATATCACGCTCTATCTTTATTCTATTACAGGAAGTCCCTAATATACAAATAACGATAAATGTGAAGAAATATTTTACAATATCACATTTTTTCTTAAAATCATTCATCCAATTCATATACCTCAATACTCGCAGTTTTCTGATTAACCACAACTAATTGCCCTTTATCATTAACACAAATAGTAGAATATCTATCTCCTTTAAGTTTATATGCCGTGCTTAATTCTACTATACAATTACTTACACGTAGAGTTAGTATGACATTTGACCTATATTTTCCCTTATTCTTCGATGATACAAGGAGATATAAATATTCATGGCTTGCGTATGCATCGCTTATTATCACGAAATAACTATTCGGGTCTTCAGATTTCTCTTGCTCAAATGTATTCGCTATATAATCTATAGTTCTTAGGTCTAAAGTTGATAAACATTTATAATCTTTTGAATACATCTATACAATAGGAAGCCCTTTACCTATGACAAAAAGATTATTTTTATTCTTTACTATCATTCTAGCAGAATGGTATGGCATTCTTGCATAATCCAAATCTTTTATTGTAGGAGCAAAACTATCTACAACAGTTGAGTCACAAAGCACTGCTGCGGTCATTTTATTTTTTATAATAGGAAAAATTATTGTATCTCCTTCACTTACATACCTTGACGGACGTGGCACACTGTATTCTAATCTATCAGTACATTTCCATTTACCATTTTTCCTATAAAAGAAACCTTTCTTTTTGCTATTATATACACTTTTAACTCCACTATCATCTACAGTAAACATAAAACATTGTGGCAAATATATTGCACCAGTATCCACATTTTCTATACTAAAAGAGTTAAACTCTTTATCAAAAGAAAATATACCTTTATGATAATCTGATAGATAATATTTCCCATTAAAGAAAGTAAGTCCTGAAACCTGTGAGGACAATATCACGGTATCATTAAAGTTTTCTACAGTTCGAAAAGGCTGTATACTCTTACATTCCATATCTGAATCAACACATGAGACAACAAAAAACAGATTACATATCAACATTAAATACGTAACACAAAAAACATTTTTTTTCATCAAGGAATTTGAGTTAGTAGTCATTATATATCATATCAATAGAAAAACATTTCTTCATGGAAGACTATACTTTATTTTAAGTCATACTCACCAACGAAGAAATGTATTTTCATTGTACATTTATATTTCTATAAATCATGCAATATTCAGACACATACTTTCTTCACCAATAATCATATAAATCTTTACATATTATCCACATGAAGAATTATGTCCATCACATTCTACATATCCATCTCCAGAATGACAATTCTCTTTTCCATTACAACTCACAGAACCACCAGAAACTTCCACCCACTCTCCATTAATAAATTTTGTAGTATAACAGTTTGCACTTGCACTACACTCATGACCACTTTCCCCGTTAGCCAACGCTTCAACATTGTCGAAAATCGTTCCACGATTAATAGTCTCACTCTCTGCAGCATTGAATGCCAATGCACCACATACTATTGCGACTGCACATGATACTAATAAAATTTTCTTTTTCATACGTAAATTATTATCGTCCAACATTACTGTAGGACATATGTTTTA
>DAIUFT010000105.1:0-7970 GCA_036844425.1 Prevotella sp.
TTAAATGTGATACGTTTCTGACACACTTATTGTAATACAACTCTTTGCAAGATGAAACAATTAGACTGACAGCCTCTTCCTTATCATTTACTTATATATTTTTACCACATTCTCTGTCATATTGGAATGCCTATCATAATAATGGCAAATAACTATACCCGTTGCGCCGCCACTGAATATAGTTGCTACGATTGAAGGCAGGATAAATCGCTTTCACTTGTTGCGTGCTAAAACAAGCAAACGGATGCCACTCTTTATAGAATTGCTGGTATGTTATATCAATTTATTTCTAATCCGCTGCAAATTTACAATTTTTAGAAATATATGCAAGTTGAATTTATTTTGTAAGAATTTTATTTTACTATTGAGCGACCTGTTTATATGGAGGTACGTCATAAATTCAAAACTCAAGCATGACTTCGTCTTTGAGAGACAGGATTTTTACTATCATTTTTTATCATCTATTAAACCATATTAAAAACTCTATTTCTCTGCAAAGATATAGAAGAATGGTGCATATATTGCATTTTACGTCTTGTTTTATCGCAAATCACGCCATTTTGTCACATAGAAAACATATTATGTCATTTTTATTTTCAATGGCATAGGATTTGACAAGTTAATTATACTATTATGTCTTTTTCTATCGCCCTATGATAAAGACAGATGGTCATGAGTAACTCAAATAAAAGGGCGAGAAAGGAGGTAAAAAGCAATGGGTAAAAACCAACATGTTGTGCCAGCCAATGGGCAATGGGGAGTTAGAGGCGAAGGAAACAATAGGATGACTGAGTATTTCGATACACAGAAAGAAGCTATTGCAGCAGCGCGTCAAATAGCAATCAATCAGCAATCAGAGTTATTCATCCATCGTCAAAACGGGCAAATACGTGAGCGTAGTTCCTTTGGCAATGATCCTTATCCACCCAAAGGATAAATTAGTGCCATCATTTTTTAGTGGCAAACTATGTACGACTCTCTTAATTAATGCCTCTTAAGAGGTTGAAACAGCAGCCCCGCGTAAGGAGAAAATCCTTAGGCGGGGCTTAGTAAGTGAAACTGCATGTATAAGGGACATATAGGCGATTATTCCATAAGGTTACTGCGTATATATACATACAATGATAATATGGGACCTCTTCTACCTTGTTTTTAACAAAGTACTCAATTGCGGATAGTTATCCATCAACTGTTTCAGTTGCACATCATTTTCTCCCTCCGAGTTTTCATTGTATAATGCAAATTCATTATTCACATTCACAACAGGGATAGTATGTGCATTTTTATCGGACAATGTATGAATCTTCGTTTGGTTCAATACAGCCATCGTCCAAAACCACAGGTCATCTGCATATGGAGCATATTTCATAAACAATTCTTTTGTACAGGCATCCTTATACAATGAATGCGGAGGATATAGAACACCACCGACACCCATTAACATATTCATGTAGGACACAGAGTCTCTATTTGAGAACTGCCATTGATTATATGGCAGAGGTTTCCCTTTTTCATCTAATAGAATATAGTGAGAACAATAACAATGTATCTGATTAGGTGCTTTCAAATACGCTTTATACAACCCCGCCAACCAATCTCGACGATATAAAATATCATCATCCGCCGTTACTATCACAGCATTTGGATATTTCTGCAAAGAAGGTATTAATTTTGTGTAACTTCGAATAGGATGGTCACACCATTCTATTGTAAGACCATACTTCCTCAGATTTAACAAAGGAACAGGAATATCGGCTTCGCGTCTTGGAAATTGTTGCACAGTCAGCCATAATATGATATTATCCGGCTTTAACGTCTGTGTCATCAAACTGCTAACTGTTTGTGTAATCGTTCCCATACGGGCAGGATAAGAGGTTAAAGAAATTATTAGCGGATTTTTTCGCGCTACAACCGAAACAGCACTTTCCGTCACCCGATGTCCTACTTGAAAATACCATTTACTTCTATTATAGAAATTTCGTAGCATACGACGAAACAACAAGGACCTTGAGGGATGCCTATTCACACGTAGGCAGTTGTCATAGGTAGATAACTTTGTGATTCTTCGTACTGCAAGGAACCATTTTACAATGCGCTTTGCTATGCGTACCAGTGCATAGTTTTCATATTGCAAAGCCTCCATATCCCCTAATTCTGCATCATTATAGTGAGATTTCAAGGCTATAGTTTGTTCTTCTCTTATTTTTTGTAATATGCCAGTCCGGGAACTGATTCCATTTGCATCAAAGTTCACCACCATGACATCTAACGGACAATATGAACAGTCGTTCACCAGCAATGATTCGATAAAAAACTGATAATCTGATGAGATTTTTCCTTTTGCCTCATTATATGGATGCTCCAACAATAATTTCCTCCGTATAAATGCCGCTTGATGATTGATGGAACCGTGATAATAAAAGAAACTAATACTTATTTTCTTCGGAGGATAAATAATACGCGCATCAGTTTGCGCCTTACCTATCAAAATATCATGTGGATTGTATTGTGCATACACTTTATCAAGTACTTTGCTATCACAAAAACAATCCCCTGAATTCAAGAAATTACAATACTCACCAGAAGCCAAACACACACCTTTATTCATAGCATGGTAAATTCCATTATCAGTCTCACTTACCCACAAGAAATGAATACCCCGTTTTGCATATAAAGTCTCATACTTTTGTAAAAGTTCCAGTGTGCCATCATTACTTCCTCCATCTACAACTATATGCTCAAAATCAGTCCAAGATTGACACAACACACTATCCATTGTTTTTTGCAATCCGATAATATTTTTATAACAAATAGTTATAATACTTAACTTTCTGTTCGTTTTCTGCATACTATTTTATGTTATATTTATCAATAAATGTTTGCACATCATTCCAATACTCTTCGATGGTATGCAGGTCGGAATCGGGAAAGTTCCACCATTGTATGCGTTGCAGGGCTGCAATTTGGTCGGCATGGAAACGATAGCGGATAGTTTTTGCAGGAACGCCCCCCACAATAGCATAATCGGGGACATCTTTTACCACTACAGCACCAGCAGCCACAATAGCACCATTGCCAATAGTTACCCCCGAAAGAATGGTAACATTTTCTCCAATAAAGACATCATTGCCGATGCGGACAGGAAGAAATTCTTGTATTTTGTCCGTCTGTGACAGCGTAGTTCCATTTTGTCCGAGTGTGGAATAGAACATAGGCGATGTACTCAGTTTGTCGGTAGGATGTATGCCCAATCCGCACGTAAAGTTGTTGCCAATAGAACAAAATGCACCTATATCGGTACCATAGACAAGCGAATTACGCCCGATGTACGAGTATCTATCCACACTACTATTTTCGATATGGTATGTAGGTTTCAATTTGGCACGACTATCTATGTGTACATTTACCATTCTGCTTTCCAAAGGTGTCCAATTCAATGATTTTCTAAACGGACGCACCATTATTCTGGCGACCGTTCTTGCTTTCGAATACCCCCCCCTAAAGAATTTCCACACCATTCGCAAAACGCCATACAATCCTATACGCATTGCAATCCGCCCAATACGCTGGTGGAAATTACGAGGACCATATTGCCGTTTGAAGAAAAGGTCAATCTCATGACGGATTTTCATGTTTTCTACGATTGGCTGCTTATGAACAGAAAGATAATCTATAGTCTGCCCATTGTAGGTTACTTGCGATTCCCCACAGTGTTCTCCGCTATTATCAAACCCTACATTACGGATAAGGCTATGCGAAGGAAAAAGTGCATATCCTCCCGTCCACAGCCAAGAAGCATACCATCGAACCGCCCATGTATAGTAAGCACCATTTTTATTATCCACCAATTGGCAATAGTTGCGCATGTGTCCCTCAATGTCAAAACTTTTTTTCAAAGCGGGTGTATCGTAATGCGCCAAATGCACATCTATATTGTGTTCATAGCATGACCATGCCCGTTTCCACGTAGCCCATCCCCAACAAGCATACACACGCATAAAATAAGTGGTAGGAGTTTTGGGGATATGCTTATAAGGATAAATATACCCGCTTACCAGCATTACCCGCTCGTCCTTTTCGTATAGAGTGAGCGCATCGTTCATATAGCGCAAAAAACCACGTGTGGGGACAATATCGTCTTCCAGAACGATAGCACGACCGTGTTGATTAACAACTTCCGTAACGCCAGCAATAATGGAGTCGGCGAGACCTTTGTTGATTTCAGATTCGATAATATGCACCTTACCACACCACGGCTCTCTGCGAATGAGTGCACGCACATCACTAATGCGTTGCAATTGGTCGGCATCAGCGTTTGGTTTTGCCCCGTCGGCATAGATAAACAACTCTGATGCTGCGGCTAAGTCGTTTGCCATCAAGGCACGAAGCGTTTGCTCCGTGTGCCACGGACGATTATAGACAAAAAGGACTATCGGAGCATAAGTCATTTGTGTAATAATTTGGGATTAGGATTCAAAATCATTTACTTTGGCGGGCAAAGGCAGGTAGTTGCCGTATTCACGGAGAACCTCATCTTTGCAATAATCCAATAAGCAGGCTTCGGGCGTGAAAGTCAGTTCACCCAAATAGACTTTGCCGTAATTATCATAGAAATCGATTCTGACAAACGGGAAGTCCATTGCTATACGATTGGCAGCAGCAAGCATAATATCCAAATTCTCTGGTGCAGGAATGGTTGTAGGGTCTTCGGACTTAAGATAACCGGCACGTTGCCAATCCAACGTATAAGAACTCAGCAAGGCACACCCTTGGGCATCCCGTTCTCTGCATATCAGGAAGAACACCGGTTTACCTCCCACACACATCAATTTATAATCCACGATGTTTCCTGTGGCATCCAAGTCGGACATATACTCCTCGGCAAAGATTTTGCGCGGAATATAGGAATAGTGGTACTCGTTATGCTGTTTACCATAGTCTTCTTTCATCCACTTATTCAGTTTGGTTATTGTCTGCGGAATGTCTAACAGATTCTTGTCCCTGACTATTATATTGTAGCCACAACCATGATTGCATTTAAGCACAAACTGCTGTGGCAACCTGCTGAAATCAATGTCTTCTGCGCGTTCCCATACTCCAAAAACGGGGGGGGTATTGACATTTCGAATATCAACACCTTGTAAATAATCGCGCATACCTAATTTATCAGCACATTGTACTTTGGCGGCAGGTATCCAATAGCGATTGAGCCATTGGAGTTTATCGTTCAGATAAAGAGGATTGTTGTAGTTGAGTTTCCTGCCTGTTGTTTGCCAGAAACGTACGTGGTCGAACCAATCGCTGTTTACCTTTCTGGAGAAATTCCACAAGAAATGACTCCTCTGGCAACGGAGAGTACGCTGCACTTTGCCACAAAAATCTTTCATATTTACTTACTTGAGATTAGTATTTGTATTCTCTGCAAGAGCATCCTGCAAAAACGCCTCGAAAGAAGGATAAACGGGATTATTGTTCAGCAAGAATTGCCTGTATAAATCACCGGGCAACTGCACGTTTTTGATACGCTGTGTGAAAGCCTCCGGATAGCTGGTGTCGGGATGATAAAACAAAGCAAATTCCTCCCAAAAATCTTCGACAGTTGGTAACGTTCCACGATATTTGTACAAATCACGGGCATATTGTTTGGCATCTTCCACAGCCTTGCTTTTACGCTTTTGATAATACTCGTCCAAAGAGCAGATAACACGTGCAGGAACGCCTGCCGCAACAGAATCAGAAGGGATATCTTTGGTTACAACAGCCCCTGCGGCAACAATCACATTATCGCCTATAGTTACTCCTCGCAGTATTACGGCTTTTTGACCGATATACACATTGTTGCCTATAATGACATGACTACGCCCCTCTACGTAATCGTGGTATTTTTGTCGAAATACAGAGGAGCAGAAATCATGGGTTAAGATACTGGCATCCGCCGTAATCGACACATTGTCGCCTATTCGGATAAGTCCGGGAGAAGTCGTATCAAACCGAATGGAATTGTGATTGAACAACCGCAAGTTTTTGCCTATTACCACCCCACTCTCCCGCAACCATTGTTCATATCCTTTGGCTGTACGGCAAAGCCAATGCCGACGCAGTGTCTTAAAGAATTTCCTCATAACCAGTTTGCTCCTATTTTACGGTTTGTATTGATACTATTTTGTATGGCTTGCATTTTACTACCAATGAAACGCGCCATACGCCAATTATGTCGCGCAGCATGCCAATGGAAATAGGTGAATTGTTTGAGGACCTGGCGTGTGTATCGAGATTTCCATTGGTCGGGAGTAATCGTTGCATTGATGTCAGCCAACTCTACCAACATATTTTTTTCCAAAGTCTCATACTCGGCATCGTAGTTATCTGCACGTTCTTCGATGTCGTGGCATACACAAGCAGCGGGACATATACCAATTTTTCCTCCTTGATAATGAACACGTTGCATATAATTGTCGTCTTCCCCCCGATGAAAGAAAAGCGGATCAAAGCCACCGATAGTTTCTATTGTTTTGCGAGGCAACAGCCATGCTGCGGCAGCGATATAGTCGGTTTCGTACACAGATTGCAAAGACCGCCGGAAAAACAAATCGGACAGAAGGTCGTTCCCTTTGCGCTGTATGGCGATTATATGTTGTTCGCTCCCCATAGTAATGCGCTCGCCACTACCATATAACCAAAGAGCAGACATAATGGTATATTCGGGATGAGCGGCAGAAGCATTGATGAGTTGCTCTACGCAATCATCGGTATGCAACCATGCATCTTGGTTAAGCAGAAAAGTATAGTCATACTGTTCGTTCAACAGACGATGCAGACCTATATTGTTCGCTTGCCCAAAACCAAGATTCACCTTGGAGCGAACGAGGCAGACTTGCGGATAATGTTCCGCAATCCAGTCGGCAGAACCATCGGAAGAAGCATTGTCCACAACCATAATATCCAAAGGAATAGTGGAATGCAACAGGCTACCAAGACAACGGTCATACCACTGCATACCATTGTAGGTGACTATGATGGCAAGGATTTTCATTTCTTACTTAGTTGTTCTATCAGATATTGTATATCTGTAGGATTATCATTATAAAGTTTGTCTATGTTTTCTCTAATGAAAGAATCTGTGATTTTTCGGAAATCAACAGAAAGCAATTGCTTTATAACCGGTTTTTCAAAACGATAACGAATCAATTTTGCAGGATTACCACCTACTACGGAATACGGCTCTGTAGATTTAGTGACCATACTTCCAGCGGCAACCACGGTACCACGGCGTAATGTAACGCCTGATAAAATAGTAGCCCCCAGTCCTATCCATACATCATCCTCCACAATAATTTTTCCTTTTGTTGTAGCCTCCTGTTCAACTTGACCAAGTACCATCCGCCTGAATGGATAAGAAGAAAAGTGGTTCATATAATGGTTGCCCCCTAATAAAAAACGTACATCTTTAGCAATAGAGCAATAGTTGCCTATAATCAACCCTTCCTCCTCCCCCCCCATGAATATACATTAAGATTACCATAAACATGATGCCCAACCAAAACTTGATTGGGATGTGCTAAAGGACACATACAAAGCATTAACTGCGTACTATTGTGTGAATTACGACTACGCCACTCTTCCTTGTCTCGTTGCCTGTAAATCTCCAAATTTATTTGCGTGAAAAGTTCCGGTACCGCATACCGAAATAAATGCAATAGCATCTTACGTATTAACTGTTTCATAGATGTTTAAAAAAAGATGACAACTTATGTAGTGGAGATAAAACCATTGCACCAAACTTATAATCAATAGAATTTGCCCGCCGTTCGGCTTGAACATTGCGATTGGATTTGGCAAAGAAATCAACCAAATTATCAACACCTCGTTGAAGAAATTCGGTTTTGTCATGTTCGGGAAGACACTCATACATACGGATAAATGCACGCACATGGTTACGCTGCATATATGCCTTGTCTTGCGTCATAGAG
>DAIUFT010000106.1:0-609 GCA_036844425.1 Prevotella sp.
AATTAGGGCTTCGCCACGTATTACTCTTTGCGCGGTGAAGCCCTGATTCCTTTTTGTGTGGGTCTCTCTACACGTGTATGGTCTCACGGTCCGTGCTTCGCACTGGTTTTCTTTTACATTAATCTATCATTAATCTAACGTTAATCTGTCATTAATCTAACGTTAATCTGTCATTAATCTAACGTTAATCTATCATTAATCTAACGTTAATCTATCATTAATCTAACGTTAATCTGTCATTAATCTAACGTTAATCTGTCGTTAATCTAACGTTAATCTGTCATTAATCTAACATTAATCTAACATTAATCTTTCATTAATCTAACGTTAATCTGTCATTAATCTAACGTTAATCAGACATTAATCTATCATCCTCTCGTAAATACTTTAGTTTAGTACACCTTGCAGGACTGTAAATCCTGCAAGAAAAGATTAATGTCTGATTAACGTTAGATTAATGATATATTAATGTTAAAGACAACAATGCGACAGCATTGAAAAGTATTCCACGTAGATTTACTTTGATTGCGTCTTCTTTTTTTTCTACATTAATCCCCCATCCTAACATCTGTCATTAATTTTATGCCTCGCACTGCTTCTTTTTGCACG
>DAIUFT010000106.1:709-7917 GCA_036844425.1 Prevotella sp.
AAATATTTCGTTTCGCTTGGCTTTATCGCATATCTATTTTGCAGCGTTCGGCTTTATCGTTTGCCTATTTGGCTGGAAGCCAATACTTTTAGTAACCGGGGACGCAGTCTCCGGATTGTGGCTACTCTCCCTATTAGCTGCCTGGAGGGCAGTACCGTGTTAGGCGGTGTACTGCCTTCCAGGCAGATGCTCCACTACACATTAATATCCGTAGGCTTCGCCCACGGTTACTCAAAGTACAGCCTTCCAGGCTAATTTTATGCCTCGCACTGCTTCTTTTTGCACGAAATATTTCGTTTCGCTTGGCTTTATCGCATATCTATTTTGCAGCGTTCGGCTTTGCCGCTTACCCTGGGATATGGGTAGATTAGGCGTTCTTGCTAAGGCAAGCGGCAGAGCCGAACGAAGCCTGTGATTGGTAACCTCGCTTTCACAGAAGGGGTGGTACAGCAATATAAAGTCTTTGTTTTGCGTTTATAAAATGTCATTTAGATATTGCAAAATTATGATTTTATTGTTTAATGCAGGCAAAAGCGGGCTTTGATAACACTTTTTTGCTTGTTTTTCGAAAGATTATTATTAACTTTGTAATCAGAAAGGATTAAGTAATGTTGAAAAAATAACTTACGCAGTTTTTACCGCAGATTGTTGAGATATTTTGGGGATATGAAGATGGAGCGATGCGAGCATCGTGACTGATGAATAGCCACAAAATAGCCAGCAAGATGAGATAAAAAATGCGTAAGAAAACATTACTCTAACTATAATAAAATTGATTAAGTTATTTTTTTAACATTACTAATCTTATGCGTTAAAAGGATATTCTTCTTGTGAAGAAAAGTGTAGTATTATCTTTAGAAGAAAGATGCCTTTTATTTTTATTTTAAGAATCAGTGTTTTTCTTATAATAAACGTATCAGAACAAGAAACGTAAGTATATTTATATAATAATTTTATGACAAGAATCATTAAACTAAATCGTGGTCTTGACATTAACCTTGAGGGTAAGGCTGAGCAGAAGATGCTTGACGTTGCCCTTGGCGGCACTTATGCCCTTCAGCCAGATTGCTTTGAGGGTGTTAAGCCAAAGGTCGTTGTAAAGGAAGGTGACGTGGTAAAGGCTGGCGATGCGCTGTTCGTGAACAAGGACTATCCTGAGGTGAAGTTCGCTTCTCCTGTCAGCGGAACGGTGAGCATGGTTGAGCGTGGCGAGCGTCGTAAGGTGCTTAGCGTGCGTGTTGCTGCCGATGCTGAACAGGTGTATGCTGACTTCGGGAAGAAGAATCCTGCTGCTATGGATGGTGAGCAGGTGAAGAATGCCCTGTTAGAGGCAGGACTTTTTGGTTACATCAACCAGTTGCCTTATGCTGTGTCTACCAATCCTGAGACGGAGCCTAAGGCGATTTTTGTTTCTGCATTGCGTGACATGCCTTTGGCTGGTGACTTTGAGTTTGAGTTAAAAGGTCAGGAGAGTGATTTCCAGACGGGTCTTACTGCCCTGTCGCGTATGGCGAAGACTTATCTTGGCATTGGTTATGCTCAGGAGTCGAAGGCTCTGACGGAGGCTAAGGACGTTGAGGTTGTGGTGTTCAAGGGCAAGTGTCCTGCCGGCAATGTTGGCGTTCAGGTAAACCATATCAGTCCTGTGAACAAGGGCGAGACGGTATGGACGGTTGAGCCTACGGTGGTTCTGTTCATTGGTCGTCTGTTTAATACTGGTCATGTAGATCTTTCTCGTACTGTTGCCCTTGGTGGCAGTGAGGTCAGTGAGCCTGCTTATGCCAAGATGAAGGTGGGTCAGTCGCTTGCGGGGCTGCTTGACGGTCGTGTGAAGTCGGCTGAGAAGGTGCGTATTATCAATGGCAATCCTCTTACGGGTGTTGTTACGACTGCTGAGGGGTTCCTTGGTGCTCACACCAGTGAGGTGACTGTAATACCAGAGGGTGATGATGCCGATGAGATGCTTGGCTGGATACTTCCTCGCCTGAAGCAGTTCTCTGTCAGTCGCAGTTATTTCTCTTGGTTGTTAGGCAAGAGGTCATATAAACTCGATGCACGTGTAAAGGGCGGTGAGCGCCATATCATAATGAGTGGCGAGTACGACAGCGTTTTGCCTATGGACATATACGGTGAGTATCTTATCAAGGCTATTATTGCTGGCGACATCGACAAGATGGAGCAACTCGGCATATACGAGGTAAGCCCTGAGGACTTTGCTTTGGCAGAGTTCGTTGACAGCAGTAAGTTGGAACTGCAGCGCATTGTGCGTGAGGGACTTAATATGCTGAGAAAGGAGAATGCGTAACAACAAAATAACAAGAAAACAATGTCTTTCATAAAGAATTATATCGACAAGATAAGGCCGGACTTTGAGCCGGGCGGTAAGTTGCATGCTTTCCGCAGCGTGTTCGATGGTTTCGAGACATTCCTCTACGTGCCTAACACCACGTCGAAGAGTGGAGCGAGCATCCACGACTCCATTGATTCGAAGCGCATCATGAGTATGGTGGTGATAGCCCTCATCCCTGCTCTGCTCTTCGGTATGTATAACGTAGGTTACCAGAACTACAAGGCTGCTGGCGTTGACGGCACGTTCCTTGAACTCTT
Organism: Prevotella sp.; assembly: GCA_036844425.1. Classification (GTDB taxonomy): domain Bacteria; phylum Bacteroidota; class Bacteroidia; order Bacteroidales; family Bacteroidaceae; genus Prevotella. Next base: position 3,317 of record DAIUFT010000106.1, read on the forward strand.
TATCTATGGTGCGCTGGCGGTAATACCAAAGATACTCGTCAGTTACATCGTTGGTCTGGGCATTGAGTTTGCCTGGGCACAGTGGAAGGGCGAGGAGATACAGGAAGGTTACCTTGTCAGCGGTATCATCATCCCGATGATATTGCCCGTAGGCTGCCCTTTGTGGGTAATAGTCATTGCCGTAGCGTTTGCCGTAATCTTCGGTAAGGAGATATTTGGCGGCACGGGCATGAATATCTTTAACGTGGCCCTCCTTGCGCGTGCCTTTCTCTTCTTTGCATATCCAACAAAGATGAGTGGCGACAGCGTATGGGTAAGCAAGGATAGCATCTTCGGTCTTGGCAACACACTGCCTGACACCTTTACCATGGCAACCCCTCTTGGCGAGATGGCACAGGGCAAGATGCCTACAGCGTCGTGCATGGACAGTTTCCTCGGACTCATACCTGGTTCTATCGGTGAGACGAGTGTGATAGCCATAGCCATTGGTGCCGTGATACTGCTTTGGGCTGGTATTGCGTCATGGAAGACCATGCTGAGCGTCTTCGTAGGTGGTGGCGTGATGGCAGTAATATTCCAGGCAGCCGGCATGACTCCAGTAGAGTGGTATGAGCACCTTGTGCTGGGCGGATTCTGCTTTGGTGCCGTCTTCATGGCGACAGACCCTGTAACCTCTGCGCGTACCGAGACAGGTAAGTATATCTATGGCGTCATAATCGGTGCGTTGGCGGTAATAATACGTGTTATGAACCCAGGATTCCCTGAGGGCATGATGCTCGCCATCCTCTTCGGTAACATGATGGCTCCAACGATAGACTACTTCGTTGTACAGGCAAACATCAACAAGCGTCTTAAGAGAGGCTAAGTGACAATAAAAAATCAATACAGAAAGAAATGAAGAAGTTAAACACTAATAGCAATGTATATATCATACTGTACAGTTGCCTGATGGTAGTGATAGTAGCCTTCCTGCTTGCTTTCGTCAGTTCTTCGCTGAAGCCTACTCAGGACGTCAACGTGGCACTTGACAAGAAAAAGCAGGTGCTTGCTGCCCTTAACATCCGTGACCTCGGCAACGAGGAGGCAGCGGCAAAGTACGCAGAAGTGGTAGAGGCAGACGCTATCGTTGATGCCGACGGCAATACCGTGGAGGCAGGCGAGAAGGGTGGCGAGAATGCTGGTTTCAAACTGGGCAGCGCTGACTATAAGGCAGGCAAACTTGCGCTCTACATTTGCAACGTCAATGGCGAGAAGAAATATGTGGTGCCAGTTTACGGCATGGGCTTGTGGGGACCTATCTGGGGTTACATCGCGGTCAATGAGGATGGCAATACAGTCTTTGGCGCATACTTCAACCACGAGGGCGAGACAGCCGGACTGGGTGCCGAGATAAAGGACAGCAAGAAGTGGCAAGACCAGTTCCCTGGCAAGACCATCTATGGGGCTGACGGAACACCTGTGCTGAAGGTGCTGAAGTCGAGCGAGGTAAAAGACAAGAGCACGGAGGTAGATGCCGTGACGGGAGCCACACTGACCTGTAACGGTGTCAGCGCAATGCTCCAGGAGGGCTTCGCTAAATACAAGAAAGTATTACGTTAGTGGTTTAGTCGTTTAGTGGTTTAGTGGTTTAGTGGTTTAGTGGTTTAGTCGTTTAGTGGTTTAGTTTATACTGTAAATCACAAACAACGAAACAACCAAACAACAAAACAACGAAACAACCAAACAACGAAACAACGAAACAACCAAACAACAAAACAACGAAACAACCAAACAACAAAACCACCAAACAACAAAACAACCACACAACTAAAAAACAATTCAACTATGTTAAGCAATAAACTGAAAGAGGTGTTTCTCAGTCCGCTGAACATCCTCAATCCTGTCCTTGTGCAGGTGCTGGGTATCTGCTCCGCCCTTGCGGTGACGTCGCAGTTAAAGCCAGCGATAGTGATGGGTCTTGCCGTAACCGTTATCACGGCTTTCAGCAACCTCATCATCTCAGTAATACGCAAGACCATACCTACACGCATACGTATCGTGGTACAACTCGTGGTGGTTGCAGCACTCGTAACCATCGTGAGCCAGGTGCTCAAGGCCTATGCCTACGATGTCAGCGTGCAACTCTCCGTTTACGTGGGTCTTATCATAACCAACTGTATCCTTATGGGTCGCCTCGAGGCCTTCGCCATGCAGAACAAGCCATGGCACTCCTTCGTTGACGGTTTTGCCAACGGTCTGGGTTACGGCATGATACTCGTCATCGTCGGTGCCCTTCGTGAGTTCTTCGGTCGTGGTTCGCTCCTTGGCTTTCAGATAATCCCCGATGGTGCATACGACCTTGGCTATCTTAACAACGGTACAATGGCAATGCCAGCCATGGCGCTCATCATGATAGGATGCGTGATATGGATACACCGTGCATTTTTCTATAAAGAGGAGGACAAGTAAACTATGGAACATATCATAAACCTTTTCTTCAGGTCAATCTTCGTTGACAACATGATCTTCGCCTTCTTCCTCGGCATGTGTTCATTCCTTGCCGTGTCTAAGAACGTGAAGACATCCCTCGGTCTCGGTGTTGCCGTGACCTTCGTACTGTTCATCACCGTTCCTGCCAACTATCTGTTGCAGACCAAGGTGCTCGGTCCTGACTGTCTCTTCCCTGGCGTAGATCTCAGTTACCTCGCCTTCATACTGTTCATTGCCGTCATAGCCGGCATAGTGCAGTTGGTAGAGATGGTAGTAGAGCGTTTCTCACCATCGCTCTATGCCTCGCTCGGTATCTTCCTGCCGCTGATAGCCGTAAACTGTGCCATCATGGGAGCATCGCTCTTCATGCAGCAGCGCATAAATATGGACCCGTCAAGTTCACAGTATATCGGCAACATTGTCGATGCTATAGTCTATGCCATAGGTAGCGGTATCGGTTGGACACTCGCCATCGTGGCAATGGGAGCCATACGCGAGAAGATGGCATACAGCGACGTGCCAAAACCACTGCAGGGACTCGGCATCAGTTTCATCGTCGTAGGACTCATGGCAATGGCAATGATGTGTTTCTCAGGACTGAAGATATAATAAGACAACAACTATGGACATTACATACATCATATCAAGCATCGGAGTGTTCCTCGTCGTAATACTCGTGCTGGTCGTAGTGCTGCTCGTGGCTAAGAAATACCTTAGCCCCAGCGGTAAGGTGACGCTGACCATCAATGGCGACACCAAACTGGAGGTGGAACAGGGCGGCAGCGTCATGAACACCCTCAACGAGAACGGTATATACCTCCCATCAGCCTGCGGCGGTAAGGCAAGTTGCGGACAGTGTAAACTACAGATACTGAAGGGCGGTGGCGAAATACTCGACTCAGAGAAACCACACTTTACACGAAAAGAGATAAAAGACCACTGGCGCCTGGGATGTCAGGCTAAGGTAAAAGGCGACATGGAACTCAAAGTGCCTGAGAGCGTCATGGGCGTAAAGGAATGGGAATGCACAGTCATCTCAAACAAGAACGTAGCAACATTCATCAAGGAGTTCAAAGTACAGTTGCCTCCAGGCGAACACATGGACTTCGAACCAGGCTCATACGCACAGATAGCCATCCCTGCCTACGACATCGACTACGATCGCGACATGGACAAAGACCTCATTGGCGACCTCTACGTGCCAGCATGGAAAAAGTTCGGACTCTTCGGACTCAAGCAGAAGAACGATACACCAACCATCCGCGCATACTCAATGGCGAACTATCCGGACGAGGGCGACATCATCACCCTCACCGTGCGTATCGCCACACCACCATTCAAGCCAAAAGACCAGGGACCAGGCTTCCAGGACGTGCCTTGCGGCATTGCCTCTACCTACATCTTCTCGCTCAAACCTGGTGACAAAGTACGCATGAGTGGACCTTACGGAGAATTCCACCCACACTACGGCACAGGCCGCGAAATGATATGGGTAGGCGGTGGTGCAGGTATGGCACCACTACGTGCGCAGATAATGCACCTGCTCAGAACACTTCATGTGCGTGACCGCGAGATGCACTACTTCTACGGAGCACGTGCCATCGACGAAGTATTCTTCATGGAAGACTTCCTGGAACTCGAAAAGGAATATCCTAACTTCCACTTCCACCTGGCACTCGACCGTCCTGATCCAAAGGCAGACAGTCTCGGAGTGAAGTACACACCAGGATTCATCGCACCAGTGATGGGCGACACATACCTGAAGCAGCACGAAGCACCAGAGGACATAGAATACTACCTCTGTGGACCACCGATGATGTCAAAAACCGTGCTCGACCTGCTCCACTCACTCGGAGTAGAAGACGACATGATAAGTTTCGATAACTTCGGAGGATAAATTCTCGTGAATTAAAAATTAAAAGTTAAAATCTAAAAATTGTGATTACCACAACTTGCAATAAAGGTTCAGATATTAGTAATCATAACTTTTAGATTTTAACTTTTAATTTTTAATATGTAACAATTCTATGGAGCCGAAGTTTCCAACTTCGGTATTACTATAAGGTGGTAATTTATAGAACCAACTTTAAATTCAGATATCAGTAATCATAATTTTTAATTTTTAATTCTTA
>DAIUFT010000107.1:0-7497 GCA_036844425.1 Prevotella sp.
GTCATTACATCAATTAAGTTTTACATAACGGTGGTAATTTATAGAACCACCCTTATGTATATATGCCCTAAGGCGTGTTCTATTAATCTTCGTCTTCAACGAAGTCGATATTGCTCCACTTCGACAGTCCTGAGCCTGTGCTACCGCTGCTTATGCTTTCTTCGAAACTGTAGTCTGTGTCTTCGTTCAGAACTGAGCCACACATCATGTTGGCGTTAATCTTTACCACGTTGATTGCTGGTGATATATATGTCTTTTTCATTGCTGTTGTTGTTTAGTCCCCTCCCTTACCTCCCCCGTGGGGGAGGAGAGAATACCTTTATAGATGGTGGGGATGTTTATATACTTACTTAATATACTTCTTACCGTTTACTATTATGATGCCCTTAGCATTGCCGTTTACGCGCTGACCGAGCATGTTGTATGCAGCATTGTTGGTAGTCTCTGCAGCGTTAGCCTCTACCTCAGAGATAGCCGTAGTCTGATTGTCAAACACAATCTTCAGACCCTTGGCAAGGCTCGTAACTGCTGTTGCAGGGAGGTATGCCTTGTACTGACCAACCGTGCCGTTTGCTGCTATAGGCATCATGCCTACGGTCTTCTTTGTAGCGTCGGTAACGCCGAGCACATAGAAATCCTTCTCAGCCTCTGCTACCTTGTCGCCTTCAGTGTTAGCCACGAGTTTGTTGTCCGTTACCTCGTCGCCCTCTGTTGCCTGAGCGAATGTATATGTGTCAGGCTTAGCGCAGATGATGAGACCAGTATTGGCAGCAACAGCGGTGCTGTTTACCTGCGACAGTGTAACGGTATTGTCGTTCACCGATGTTATAGCGTATGCCTTAATGCCTTCTGGCAGTGTAACAGCGCATGGGAAGCCGATGGTAGCGAAGCCAGTCTCACCAACAATTGCCTGTGGCGCAACGGTGAAGCCGAGGTTCTTGTAGTTGCAGAGGAATGAGGCTTCTGTTGATACTTCGAATTTAATATTTTTCAATCCCTGTGAGAGGTTTCCTATCTCGAAAGAGGTAGGGGTATCGTAGCCGTGACAAATATCTTGGGTAATTGCCAAATCTTTTGTTAATTCCTGTTTACCTGTAAATGCGTCAGTTACGGTTAGTTTCAACGTTCCGTCGTTAATGTGTTTTAATCCTATGTTCATTGTTGCGAGACCTGCAACCTTATTGTACATTGTGTATTGAGCGGTTGCTTTGTTTGAGCAGTAACCTACATTACCTGCGTCTTCAACGCGCATAGTGCTATAAACGCCACCCTTAAGGTTTACACTTGCCATATTGTTAGCGTAGTCATCAACTTTCGCAATGTTGAAGAAACCAAAATTACCTCCATAACTTACTTCTTCAGTCACTTCAAACTTCATATCAAAAGTGCCTACAGGAAGATTCTTCACTTCAACTGCATGATATGTTGTTCTGGTCCAAGCACCTGTTTTAGGTATATCAAATGTGTACACCGCATTATTCAATGTTATTTTTACCTTAGCATCACCGTTCTTACTGCCAGAATAGAAACTTAGGATATAATCACCTGCTTCCTTGTTATCAAAATGTACAGTCATGCCCACGCCACCTTTATGAGTGCTACCTATGGCATACACATCGCTTGATTCTGTCTTAGCATATTTACTGTTTAATTCTACACTCTTATCTGTAGTACCCTGGGTAATATCAATGTACTCTCCTACTTGCATAGGAATACTAACAGCAGCAGCATTAATTACCATGCTGCCCCCCCCCCCGATGAGTAACGCTACCATCAAGGAGAAAAGTTTGAAAAGATTTGATTTCATTTTAGTTTTAAGTTGTAAAGTTGTTAATAATGTTTCGTTAGAAAAGCATTGTTTTCCTTAATTAGTTTTGCAATATTTCCTTGCTCGCTTCATTAAAGAAACTGCACGGCAAAGTTACCACTAATATTTCATAAAACAGCATTACAATATACTACAATGGGGGAAAGACATTATTTTACCCCTACTTTGGAACATTTGTACCACCATATAACGCCTACAGACATTACAATCCTATACAAAAGAAAAAGGCTTACACCCTCACGAGTGTAAGCCTCAGCAAACTTAAACAACCGATAAAAGAAATAGATTGTTTATTGTATCAAATCATTGTCTGTTCTTTTGTTCTTTATCTTTCAATATACTTCGCAGTATATTATCTGATGAAGAGCAACTCACGATACTTAGGCAAGGTCCATACTTCGTCGTCAACCTTAGCCTCGAGCTTGTCGATGTGATAACGTATCTCGTTCATCTTAGGCTCTACGGTGTCGTGGTATGCTACAGCCTTCTCACGCTCAGACTCTATCTTGTTGGCAACCTTGCGGGCGTCGATGAGTGCCTGACAGCCTTCTTCTATTACCTTAACGCGTTCTGAAATCTCAGAGATAAGGGCGAGGTTGCTGGCTGCGAGTTGCTTGAACTGGTCGTCTGGAAGTATAGCCTTCAGCGAAGCAACGTTCTGAGCAAGTTTAGTCTGGTATTCTACAACCTGTGGGATGATGTGGTTGATAGAGAGGTCGCCGAAGATACGTGCCTCGATCTGAATCTTCTTAGTGTATGTTTCCCACTTAATCTCGTTACGAGCCTCAAGTTCCTTCGCGCTCATGATGTTGAGTGACTCGAACATATCGATTGACTCCTTGTCGAGATAACGGTCGAAGATAACTGGGCAAGATCTCTCAACGTCGAGTCCGCGGGTCTCAGCCTCTGCCACCCATTCGTCAGAATAGCCGTTGCCATCAAAGCGAATTGGCTTACATGTCTTGATATCGTCGCGGAGAACGCTGATGATAGCAGCGTGAAGTTCCTTACCACCTGCTACGAGTGCATCGACACGCTTCTTGAAGTTTACGAGAGCCTCAGCGACAGCAGCGTTAAGTGCTATCATGGCTGATGCGCAGTTAGCCTCAGAACCTGGTGCACGGAACTCGAAACGGTTACCTGTGAAGGCGAATGGTGAGGTGCGGTTACGGTCGGTGTTGTCTATCAACAGTTCTGGAATAGAAGGGATGTCGAGTTTCAAACCAGCCTTACCCTCAATGGCGATGGTGTCGTCGTTACTGTTCTCAAGGTGGTTGAGCACGTCAGTAAGCTGCTTTCCGAGGAAAGAAGAGATGATTGCTGGTGGTGCCTCGTTAGCACCCAGACGGTGAGCGTTGGTGGCTGACATGATAGAAGCCTTGAGCAGACCGTTGTGCTTATATACACCCATCAGTGTCTCGACGATGAATGTTACGAAGCGGAGGTTGCTAATATCGTCCTTGCCAGGAGCGTGGAGCAGTATGCCTGTGTCTGTTGAGAGTGACCAGTTGTTGTGCTTACCAGAACCGTTGACGCCATCGAATGGCTTTTCGTGAAGCAGACAACGGAAGCCATGCTTGCGTGCAACCTTCTTCATGAGTGCCATGATGAGCATGTTGTGGTCAACAGCGAGGTTGGTCTCTTCGAAGATAGGAGCCAACTCAAACTGGTTTGGCGCAACCTCATTATGACGTGTCTTACATGGTATGCCGAGTTCGAGTGCCTGTATCTCAAGGTCTTTCATGAATGCAGCCACACGTTCAGGGATTGCTCCGAAGTAGTGGTCGTCCATCTGCTGGTCTTTCGCAGAAGAGTGTCCCATCAGTGTGCGACCGGTAAGGAGAAGGTCAGGACGAGCAGAGAACAGACCCTCGTCAACGAGGAAGTACTCCTGTTCCCAACCGAGGTTAGACTGTACCTTCTTAACTTCAGGGTTGAAGTACTTTACAACGTCTGTAGCAGCCTTGTCAACAGCGTGGAGTGCCTTCAACAGTGGTGTCTTATAGTCGAGTGCTTCACCTGTGTATGAGATGAAGACAGTAGGTATCATCAGAGTATCACCGATAACGAATACAGGTGAAGTAGGATCCCATGCAGAGTATCCGCGTGCTTCGAATGTAGAACGTATGCCGCCTGATGGGAAAGAAGATGCGTCAGGCTCCTGCTGTACGAGGCTCTTGCCTTCAAACTCTTCAATCATGCCGCCCTTCCAGTCGTGCTCTACGAAGGCATCGTGCTTCTCTGCCGTTGTACCTGTAAGTGGCTGGAACCAGTGTGTGCAGTGTGTAGCACCAAGTTCCATGGCCCATTTCTTCATACCTGCGGCAACCTTATCTGCCGTAGCGCGGTCAAGTGGTGCACCATTGTCAATGACATCGAGCATCTTGTCATACACTTTCTTTGGCAGATACTTAAACATCTTCTGCTTGTTGAAGACGTATTTGCCGAAAAATTCAGAAGGACGCTCCGCTGGTGCAGGAACTTCTACGGGACGTTTCTTGAACGCTTCCGCTACAACTTGGAATCTTAAATTTGCCATTGTATCTAAGTTTTTATTGGTTTGTACTTTTGTTTGCTTTATGTCTCCGCGACGTTCTCATTACGATTGCGTCACGTCGCGGAGGACATTTGGTTGTTGTTTCCTCGCAGTACAACGTTAAGTTTGCACTGCAAAGGTAGTGTTTTTTTCGTATTTATACAAGTTTTTACACCTAATATATATTATGGTGCAACTGTAAAACCTGCAACGAAGTATCCCTTCTTGGTGCTTGGGTTGCATGATGCCTCAGCGAATACTGGTATGCCCCAACTCTTGGTCACCTTTATCTCCTTAGTGGCACGCAGCGCAAGGTTTGTTACAGCGAACTTGTTGACGTCAGAATAGAAACTTGTTCTGAAAGGAACAGCACCCACTGTTGCTGTCCAGTCGCAGTCAGCAAGTTTGAATGGTGCGCTGAGCTGCATGTAAGAAGAATACTGCAATTTGCCAGTCTCGCCACGAGAGTCAGCACCTGCGAAGTTGGTATACCACTGGAAGGCTACAGGTCCGAAGTCATAGCCAACGTTAGCTTCCCATACATGGCTGGTGTCATGAGCGCGATACTCAAAATACTTGTTGTCCTGTCCATAGTATGAGAACCAGTAGTCGGTGACACCAACATTGAATCCGCCTGTAGAATAAGCCAAGGTGAGATCGAACTCCTTAGCGTCCTCATTGTTAAGGAAACCATAACTGCCCCATGCTGAGAGTGACAGTCCTTTGTAAGACAGAGATGCTGATGGCTGGATAGCGGCATCGCCGAGAGCCTGACCACGCCATACGTAGCGTGAAACAACGTCGGCTGAAACTGCACCTTCTACCTTGTCCTGTGCGTTAGCAGTTGCTACACTCATTGCACCCAGCAATGCGAGAGCCGTAATCTTTGCATTTTTCATAAGCGTTTGTGTTTGTTGTTGTGGTTTCTTACTTCTTCATCCACTCTCTTATTCTTCTCATTGCTTCTTCGCAATCTTCTCTTTCGCCGAAGGAGGTGAATCTTACGTATCCCTCTCCTGATGGTCCGAAGCCCACACCAGGTGTGCATACTATGCTGGCTCCGTAGAGAAGTTGGTCAAAGAACTTCCATGACGTAACGCCCTTAGGAGTTTTTACCCACAGGTAAGGGGCGTTCTTGCCACCAAATACTTCAAAGCCCATCTTGGTAAGTGCCTCGTGCATCAATGTGGCGTTGTCCATGTAGTAGTCTATTACCGCCTTTGTCTGCGCCTTACCCTCTGGCGTATATATCGCTTCAGCAGCACGCTGAGAGATGTAACTCGTTCCGTTGAACTTAGTGCTCTGCCTTCTGTCCCACAGATGGTTAAGTTCCACGCGCTGTGTACCGTCGATAGTCGCTGCCGTAAGGTCCTTAGGTATTACGGTATATCCGCATCTTACGCCAGTGAAGCCAGCCGTCTTAGAGTATGAATGGAACTCAATGGCGCATTTTCTTGCTCCCTTTATCTCATAAATAGAATGAGGTATGTTGTCTTCACGGATGAAAGCCTCGTATGCTGCATCGTAAAGTATGAGCGTATCGTTTTTCAATGCGTAGTTAACCCACTTGCGTAACTCTTCCTTGGTCAGCACGGTGCCAGTAGGATTGTTAGGGTAACAGAGGTAAATCATGTCCACCCTGTGGTCTGGTATCTGGGGTATGAAGTTGTTCTCTGCTGTGCATGGCATATAGTTAACGTTGCTCCATGAGCCGTTTTCGAACACTCCAGCACGTCCGCACATTACGTTAGAGTCGATATACACGGGATATATAGGGTCGGTCATGCCTATGGAGTTGTCCCAACGTACGATGTCGCCAATGTTACCAGTGTCAGATTTCGCTCCATCGTTTACGAAAATCTCGTTAGGGTCGAGGTGTATGCCACGCGGCAGGAAATCGTTCTTAATAATAGCGTCACGCAAGAAGTCGTAGCCTCTCTCAGGACCGTAACCTCTAAAGGTGGCTTTATTTGCCATTTCGTCAACCGCCTTGTGCATTGCCTCAATGACGGCAGGCACCAACGGACGTGTCACGTCGCCTATGCCGAGGCTTATTACCCTCTCCTTTGGGTGTGAAACCTTGTATGCATTCACCTTCTTTGCTATGTCAGCGAACAGGTAATTGTTCGAAAGTTTCAGATAGTGTTCGTTTACTAATGCCATTGTCTCTAATCTTTTTATTGTTGTAAGTTTGCTTCTTGTTGCGTTGTCGGGTGTAATTGCTTACTCTGGCAGTGCTATTTCGCCTTCGAATGATATAGCAGCAGGTCCTGTCATCATCAGGTTACTGTTGTCCCCGTGCCACTCTATCGTCAGTGTTCCACCGTCCATACGTATGTTTGTCTTCGCTCCGCTTCTCCCAGTTAGTTGGGCTGCCACTGCCGTGGCGCAGGCTCCAGTGCCGCATGCCAGTGTTATACCACTGCCTCTTTCCCATACTCTCATTCTTACCGTTCCGTCAGCGAGCATTTGAGCGAACTCAATGTTGCAACGCTGTGGGAACACTTCATGGCGTTCAAGCACCTTTCCGTAACGTTCTATGTCGAACTTCTCTACGTCTTCATCAAGGAATATCACGAAGTGTGGATTGCCCATTGATACGAAAGTACCTTTGAAAGTTCTGTCGAGTGCAGTCAACTCATAGTCGGTGGCTTGTCCTCCCTTAACTCCGAACTGTGCAGGTTGTTTGAGTTGGGGTGCTCCCATGTCCACAGTCACCGTTTCTACCTCGTTGTTCTCGTCGAGATGAAGATTAAGTATCTTTATGCCCGAGAGCGTCTGGAGTCGTATAGGATTCTTGTCCGTAAGGTGTTTGTCGTGCAAGTATTTCGCTACGCATCGTGTACCGTTGCCACACATCATTGCCTCAGAGCCATCATTATTAAATATTCTCATTGAGAAGTCAGCCCCAGGCTCCGTAGCCTTGCCTATCATTATCAAACCATCAGAGCCTACTCCAAAGTGATACTTGCTCCATTCTATTGAGGCTTTGGCTGGGTCAGGGATATTATATAATAATGTATTAACATATATATAATCGTTTCCTGCGCCGTGCATCTTCGTAAACTTAACGGTTTGTTTCATACGTAAATTATTATCGTCCAACATTACTGTAGGACATATGTTTTACACT
>DAIUFT010000108.1:0-7400 GCA_036844425.1 Prevotella sp.
TTGACCTCGAAAATAACCTCGAAATATAACAAAGGTAATTTATAGAACCACCCTAAATTCATTCCTCCCTTTTAATAGGCACTGGTCCCACTTCGTGCCCGAACAGCATCAAAACCTGGTTCACCTTGTCAAGGCGCAGTGTCTCCTTGCCTTGCTCTAACTCACGCACAAACCGCAGTCCCACACCCGATTTAGCGGCAAGATCCACCTGCGTCAGCCCAAACTGACGGCGCATCTCCTTCACGTATGCAGACAATATATCACTCATAGCATTATGTTAATTATACCCTTTCGGTGGCAAAGTTACAAAAAAATATTAATATTACACCCGAAGTGGTATAATATTTTTGTCGTGTTAGTGGAGAGATATCCTACTTTATGAGGTCTTCAAGCGTCACGTTGTTTTGCACAATGCCACTGTAAGCGTTGCGTTTCACACCGTATGTAGTGACAAAGGTATGCAAAAGCGCCTTCCTTGTCTTGGTAACGACTTGTATTAGTGATGCTCTTTCCCTGAGTCTGCGCTCATATTCGGCATCAATAACATATTCAGCGTTGGTGTATTTCATCTCACAAATGTTGATAACTCCATCGTTGCGGTCAATAAGAAGGTCTATCTGACCACCTTTCCATGCTGTTCCCGCAGCGTCAACAAACGGTCGGCAACTCCAAGAATATACGTTGCTCATGATGCCAGAGATGCCTAATGCCACCTTAATCTGTTGTACGTGGTGCAGACAAACCTGTTCAAAGGCATATCCGCACCATGCGTTCCTACGCCCATCGCCGTGGAGGTTGCTCCAGAAACTCTCGTCCTGTCCGTTGCTGTTGGCAACGTATTTTATGTGGAACAATGAGAAAAGGTCGGTCAACTGATACTGTGCGTCGCGCTCGCTCTTGCCTATGGCGGAGTATTTGCGTATGAAGTCGCATTTTATCAGATTGCTGAGCACCTCCGTCAACTTTCCTCCCTCTTTTATTTTCATTGCCTTTATCAATTCCTTACGGCTCATTCCCTTCATCTTTGTAGCTAAAACCTCTACAGTTTTCCTGTACATTGTGGAGTCTTTGAAAAGAGAACGAAACAGAAAGTCAAATTCATGACGCAGCGGTGCGCCTTGTTGAAAGAATAGGTGGTCAACACATACATCAATAGGCAGTCCTTTTTCTAACATATTGAGGTAATAAGGAATACCACCAAGTATCATGTATATGTCAAGAACCTGAATATTGCTTATCTCCATACCTTTTATCTCTCGCAGAAACAGTGCTGTCTCTCTTAAGGTAAAGGGGGTAAGACATATCGGTCGGCTGACTCTACCATACAACCCTCCCTTGTCGCCAATAATGTGAGATAGCATCCATGTAGTAGCGGAACCGCATACTATAAACTTCAAGTTAGGAACGGTTGCCGCCCAATCGTTCCAAAAGAAACTGAAAGCAGCGATGAAGTTGCTTTTTGGGGTGTCCATCCACGGTAGTTCATCAAGGAAGACTATAATTCGTTCGCTATGTAACGACTCTAAGTAAAGGCGTAATGCATCAAACGCAGCAAACCAGTCCTTGAGTTTATTCACATGTTTTTGTGAATACCTCTCAAGGCTTTTGCGGAATTGTTCTAATTGTACCGTGCGTGATGTATCGTACATTCCCGTGAAAGAAAAGGCAAAATTGTTATTGAACATCTGCCTTACCAAGTATGTTTTTCCCACACGCCTGCGTCCATACACAGCCACTAATTCAGCCTTTTCGCTGTTGCACGCCGTGTTAATGAGTTGCATTTCGTATTCTCTTCCTATGATTCCGTTGGTTGCCATTGCCCTATCTTTATATGAATTAATGCTTTACATGTGCTGCAAAGGTACAACATTTTATCCGAATATGCAATGATAGTAGTTCCTTAACTATGTTAAAATATATAGTTAAGGAACTACTATCGCGTATACTTGTTCCTTAACTATAGTATTTAGGGTATTTAAGGAACAATTATCGTGTAAAGAATGATGTAAAAAATGGTGTAATCCTCGCTGTTATCGTAACAGATAGCAACGAGGATTATTTTATATTGTCTTTACTCCTCTATAGGTTCTATCAACCAGTCGGTTATGTTGCGAGTGGTGACATCGAAGTTGATGCCTACCTTCACTATCGGTAGTCCGCACAAGGCGAAACGCTTGGGGTACTCCTTTAGGTTTATTTGCTTCATGGCGATGGCGGCATCTTTGTTTAGTTTCAATTCGAACAGATAGAGATGCGTGGCGGTGCGCAATACCATGTCAACACGCCCCTGTTGGGTGCGCACCTCAAGGTCAACGTAGTTGTTGAGGATAGAGAAAATGACGTACATCATCTGTTGGTAATGCCCCTCAGAGTCAGTATTGGCACAGTAGGGAATCGTTGCGAGGTAGGTTTGCAGCATCTGCAACGCACCGTCCATGTTGTCCCGACGCATGAGAGCCGACATCTTGGCGATTGTGGTAGTGCCCTTCACGGTGTTAGTGCCTATGTAGTTAGGCAACAGACAGCGGTAGAGTCCTACACGAATCTCCTTGTTGGGCAGGTCGAGAGTGTAGAGGTCGGTCTCTGGGTCGTATGCCTTTATGGTGATGTAGCCACTCTGATAGAGCAGGGGTATCACGGAGGGCATATGCTCTGTGGGAGCGTCGAACTCCGTCTTGTCAACTTCATCGCCACCGATTTCTGACGGCATGACGTTGTATTTCTTCAGCATCTCAATGAGATAGGTTGGCGTTCCCGACGCAAACCAGTAGTAGTCTAACCTCTTTCTGTCTAAAGCGTTCAGCAAACTATATGGGTTGAAGACGTCAGGTGACTGAGCGGAGAAGTGGTATCCATCGTAATATTCCTGCAATGCCGAGAGAGTTTCATCGTGCGTCTTGCCTAATTTCTCGGCTAAGGCATCGATATCAGCGCGCATTTGCGTGGTGAGTTCTTCCTTGGTAATACCGCAAATGCCCGCGTACTCATTGTCCATGCTGACGTGGGTCATGTTATTCAGTTCGCAGAAAATGCTCATCTGCGAAAACTTCGTGATGCCTGTAAGGAACACAAAGCGTAGTTTACCCTCGCACATCTTTAGTGGACTATGTTACTGACAAAGTTCTTACTAACTTTTAAGGCTACGTAAACTTTGATTTGCGGAAAGAAACAAAAAAAAGTCCTGACCGCAATGGCAAGCGGTCAGGACATGGAACTAATATAAACTTTAATATAAATCTTATTGTTATTAAGGTTATTTGTAGGCTTGCTCGTGCACTCCAGCGACGGCACGACCTGAAGGATCGTTCATGTTCTTCCATGCTTCGTCCCATTCCAGGGCTTTGGCAGTAGAACATGCTACGCTCGCCTCGTGAGGTACGGCGCGTGCAGCACTGTCACTTGGGAAGTGTTCCTCGAAGATGCTGCGATAATAGTATTCCTCTTTACACAGTGGGGTGTTGATAGGGAAACGCTCTGCGGCGTGAGCCATCTGCTCATCAGTAACGGCCTTGGAGGTGATCTCCTTTAGAGTGTCAATCCATGAATAACCTACACCGTCAGAGAACTGCTCCTTCTGTCGCCATGCCACGCTCTCTGGCAACATATCGGCAAAGGCTTCACGCACCAACTTCTTCTCCATCACGGAGCCAGGACACATTTTGTATTCTGGGTTAAGAGACATTGCCACGTCGAGGAACTCCTTGTCGAGGAACGGTACACGTCCTTCTACGCCCCATGCGCTGAGCGATTTGTTAGCACGCAAACAGTCGTACTGGTGCAGTTTGCTCAGTTTGCGCACCGTCTCCTCATGAAACTCCTTAGCATCAGGAGCCTTATGGAAGTAGAGGTAGCCACCGAACACCTCGTCGGCACCTTCGCCTGAGAGAACCATCTTGATGCCCATAGACTTTATTACACGTGCGAGGAGGTACATAGGTGTTGATGCACGGACGGTTGTTACATCGTAAGTCTCAATAAAGTAGATGACGTCGCGAATGGCATCGAGTCCTTCCTGAATGGTATAGTTTATCTCGTGGTGTACGGTACCTATGTAATCAGCCACTTCCTTCGCCTTGGCAAGGTCGGGCGCACCCTTCAGTCCTACAGCGAACGAGTGCAGGCGTGGCCACCATGCCTTCTCTGTACCATCGGTCTCAATACGCTTTGCGGCATATTTCTTGGCGATGGCGGAGGTGACACTTGAGTCAAGACCGCCAGAGAGCAGTACGCCGTAAGGTACATCACTCATCAACTGACGCTTAACGGCATCCTCAAGAGAGTCGTGAACAGCCTTCACGCTGTCCTCGTATGAAAGATGTGCTATCTCAGAGATAGGTGAAGAACACTCTCCTGGCATCTTGTCCATCCATTCGCGGGTGTACCATCTCTCCATCTTCGCATGGCGAGACCAGTAGTAATGACCTGGCAGGAAAGGCTCGTATTCATCGCAGAAGCCTTCAAGAGCCTTCAGTTCGGATGCCGCATACACTTTGCCGTCTTTGTCATGACCTATATATAGTGGAATAACACCTATTGGGTCGCGACCAATGAGGAACTCGTCAGCCTCTTCATCGTATATGGCGAAGGCGAAGATACCGCTTGCTTTCTCGAATATCCATGATGGATCATCGCTGCCAGTCTTCTTCCATTCGCGGTAGAGAGCAAGGAACACCTCACAGTCAGAGCCTGTTTGGAACTGGTAACGGTCGGCATATTCCGCACGAAGGTCACGGTGGTTGTATATCTCACCGTTGACAGCCAGCACCTGTTTGCGGTCAGGAGCATATAGAGGTTGCTGTCCTGACTGTGGGTCAACGATGCTGAGACGTTCGTGAGCGAGTATGGCAGAGCCGCCAACGTATATTCCGCTCCAGTCAGGACCGCGGTGACGTATCTTCTGACTCATCTTCAGCGCTTTCTTTCTTAGTTCAGCAGTCTGTTGCTGAATGTTGAAAATACATGCAATTCCACACATAGTAGTTTTTCTTTTTAAAAGGTTATCGTTTAAGTTTGCTATTTTGTTGTTTTGTTGTTTGGTGGTTTGGTTGTTTGGTGGTTTGGTTGTTTGGCTGTTTGCGTAATCATTTACTGGTGTACTGCAGTATTAACCAAACCACTAAACAACTAAACGACTAAACCACTAAACAACTAAACCACCAAAGCACTAAACAACTAACTCATTAGTTGTAACAAGCCTCACCATGCTCGTAAATATCGAGACCTTCCTCCTCAATAACGCGGTCGCAACGCAGTCCGTGAGTGTACTTAATGACATTGAAGAGAATCATACCAGTTACAAAGGCGAATGCGGCAACGGCTACTGCACCAATCAACTGTGTGGTGAAACTAACCTCTGAACCATCGATGGCTGCATCGCTGAATACACCAGTGAGGATAGTACCTACAAAGCCGCCTACACCGTGAACAGAAACGGCACCAACAGGGTCGTCAATCTTGCAGACCTTATCAATGAATGATACAGAGAAGCACATGCAGACACTTGTTATTGCACCGATGAGGGCTGCAGAACCAATGCTTACGGTGTCGCAACCAGCGGTAATACCAACGAGACCTGCGAGCACACCGTTGCAGAGCATAGAGAGTGATGGCTTACCATCAATAATCCAAGTATAGAACATTGCTGCGATGGCACCTGTTGCGGCTGCCATGTTGGTGGTAACGAAGACGTGAGACATGCTTACAGCGTTAGCGTAACCAGTAGCAGCAACAGTAGAACATGGGTTGAAACCGAACCAACCGAGCCACAGGCAGAATACGCCGAGGGCGCAGAGAGTAAGGTTATGACCAGGAATAGCGCGGCTCTTACCGTCCTTTGTGTACTTACCGATACGTGGACCAAGTACTATAGCACCAGCGATGGCGAGCACACCACCGCAGAGGTGAACGATTGTAGAACCAGCGAAATCGTGGAATCCCATTTCTGAGAGCCAGCCACCGCCCCATGACCAGTGACCTTCAATAGGATAAATGAAGGCAGAGATGAGCATAGAATATACCACATACATAGAGAACTTAGTGCGTTCTGCCATGGCACCTGAAACGATTGTGGCGGTGGTAGCACAGAAGACGGTCTGGAAGATGAATGTACACTCGGCAGGAACGTTGCTGTCAGAACCGATAAAGAAGAAACCGTCCCATCCGATGAAGTCGTTACCCTCGCCATACATGATTGAGAAACCGAGAATCCAGAAGAGCACCGTGCCCATCATGAAATCTACAAAGTTCTTCATAAGTATGTTGGCAGTATTCTTTGAACGTGTCAAACCAGCCTCAACGAGTGCGAAACCAGGCTGCATCCAGAACACGAGCATCGCACCGAGCAATACCCAAAGCGTATCAAGACCGTTAACATAGTCTTTGGATTCCTCTACAACAGCAGCGAGAGGAGTGGCGAATAATGTATCTATCATAGTTGTGTTTGTGTTAAGTTGTTGTTGTGTAAATTTGTCGTTCGGTCGTTTAGTTGTTTGTTTTATTTATTATGTGATTGTTAATATCGTGATATTAACACATCATAACAACGTAATAACTAAAAAACGAAACAACGACTCTACTTCTTATCTGCCAAAACCGTGTCGCCGTGCTCTCCGGTTCTTATAGAATAACAGTCAATGACGTCGCTAAGGAAGATACGACCATCGCCTACCTTACCAGTATGTGCCACGTCCATTATCACCTTAATGGTAGGTTCAACGAACATTTCGCGGCAGACAATAGTTATAGCCACGCGCTCAATAACGTCTGTTGAATACTGAACGCCACGGTAGATGCGCTCCTGTCGGCTCTGTCCGATGCCGTGAACATCATGATACTCAAACCAATCGATGTCGGAACTAAGCAGAGCCTCTTTTACATCCTCAAACTTTGTCTTACGGATGATAGCCTCAATCTTTTTCATACTTAATACCCTTTCTTTTATTTATTATATGTGTTTGTGTTGTGTTTAAAACGCAATAATTGACGTTTTGTTTAATTCTGCTGCAAAATTACTACAAAATGTCAATAAAACAAGCAATAAACAGGCAAAGCGTCACAAGGAAATCGTAGTCTGTTTCAATTTGTAAGCAATAGCGAGTGTGATACTATTACAATGTAAAGCAAAAGCAGGCAAAAAGTGACAAATTGTTATTTTATTGATAAAAATATGATAGAATGGATAAAAAATACTTGTGGTTTCCGACAAAAAGTAGTAATTTTGCACCAGATAAAGAAAATGACACAAACACGAATGGTAAGAAGGTTCGAGGTTGAAGGTTTAAGGTCATGCTATTATATAATAAGGTAATGGCCGACAACCGACAACCAACGACCAAAACAAAGAAAGAAATTATGAAATATCCATGAGCTAAAAAAAACTCGCCAAAGCGAATGTAAATTGG
>DAIUFT010000109.1:0-7109 GCA_036844425.1 Prevotella sp.
CACTTGCCTAACTTCCTGCTATAGAAGTAATTATTACACACCCTTATGGGCGCACGACCGTTGGCTCCATTATCACCATACCGCTGATAACGCTGCTGTTCGGACAGTAATGGCAGGCAATATATTGGAGTTATATATTGAAATTAATGTTGTAAAAGTAGTGCGAAGCACAATAGTCAGCCTCTTATGTATGGACGGAATTTTACGATAACCATAGAGAGGGAAAAACGTTGAGTTTTCAAAAATAACAGTTTTTGCGGTATTTAAGGTGTGTAAAACTGCCAAATGAGACAAGAATGTAGTGCAATCACGCCCTGATTACTTAGTAAAAGCAATGTGATTACAATGTAATTAGATAGAGATTACAAAGTAAAAGCATATGCTTTAGCGAGTAAACAGATGGAAAACGTCACGAAAGGAAAAATCGAGAAAAAGCCCATCTTGTTTTTGTGGGCAAACAGGCGATATGGCGGCGTGACGACGAAAGTGGGGTAGGATGAGGGAAGGTGTAGAAAAATGCGTCAGAAAGAGTTTTCTGTTTTGCGTAATGAAAAATACGATAAGCATAGAAGTGAATTATGAATACAGACGGTGCCCTTAGAAGGTTGGGAAGTAAGGTAGGGGGAATAGTATTCAAAGAAAAAAGTGAATGAATATAAGAATATTTCTTGCTTCTTTCAGAAAATATCCTTAACTTTGCACATAAATACACTTTTCTGAACAAAACTGGAAAGATAATAATAACCAAAATAACATAAAAACATGGTTCTTTTCTTCAAGACACCTTCAGACCACATCATTGCGACTGAGATAAACCATCAGCCCAATGAACAGGAAACTCAGGAATTGTGCTGGCTTTATGGCAACGCCACACTGCTCGACGCACAGAGTATTGACGGATATTTCGTAGGTCCGCGCCGCGAGATGATAACACCGTGGAGCACAAACGCTGTGGAGATAACACAGAATATGGCTCTTAAGGGAGTGTCACGCATTGAGGAATACTTCCCCGTAAGTTCTGCCGACGCTGAGTTCGACCCTATGCTGCAGCGTATGTATAACGGACTGAATCAGGAAATATTCACCGTGAACATCAAGCCAGAGCCTATCAAGCACGTAGAAAACCTTGAAGAATACAACGAGCAGGAAGGTCTCGCACTGTCAAAGGAAGAGATAGACTACCTGCACAAGGTAGAAGGACAACTCGGTCGTCCGCTTACCGACTCAGAGATATTCGGCTTCGCGCAGATTAACTCAGAGCACTGCCGCCACAAGATTTTCGGTGGCACATTCATCATCGATGGCGAAGAGAAGGAGTCAAGCCTCTTCCAGATGATTAAGAAAACTACTCAGGAGAATCCTAACAAAATTCTCTCTGCTTATAAGGATAATGTTGCTTTCGCTGCTGGTCCGGAGATTGAGCAGTTCTCACCCGTTGACCACACCAAACCAGACTTTTATGCTATAAAGAAGGTGAAGAGTGTTATCTCGCTCAAGGCCGAGACGCACAACTTCCCAACAACGGTAGAGCCATTCAACGGTGCCGCAACAGGTACGGGCGGTGAGATACGTGACCGTATGGGCGGTGGTGTAGGCTCATGGCCTATAGCAGGTACAGCGGTGTACATGACCTCTTATCCACGTAAGAACAACGAAGACCACGTACCAGCAAATCATCCTGCCAACACTCCTGCATGGAGCAACGACAAGGATTGCCAAGCATGGGAGAAAATAATGCCAGTACGTCAGTGGCTGTATCAGACACCAGAGCAGATACTTATCAAGGCGTCTAACGGTGCGTCAGACTTCGGTAACAAGTTCGGTCAGCCGCTAATCTGCGGTTCAGTGCTTACCTTTGAGCATCAGGAGAAAGACGAGCAGTACGCTTATGATAAGGTGATCATGCTTGCCGGAGGCGTAGGCTACGGCATAGAGCGCGACTGCCTGAAGGGCGAACCACAGCCAGGCAACAAGGTAGTCGTTATGGGTGGTGAGAACTATCGCATCGGTCTCGGTGGCGGTTCAGTATCATCAGTAGAGACGGGACGCTACTCAAGCGGCATAGAGTTGAACGCTGTGCAGCGTGCCAACCCAGAGATGCAGAAGAGAACCTACAACGTTATCCGCGCATTGGGCGAGGAAGATACCAACCCAGTAGTCTCTATCCACGACCATGGCAGCGCAGGCCACGTAAACTGTCTGTCGGAACTCGTTGAGGAGTGTGGCGGATTGATACACATGGACAAACTGCCTGTAGGCGACAAGACCCTCTCGGCAAAGGAAATCATTGCCAACGAGTCACAGGAGCGCATGGGCTTGCTCATTGACGAGAGTGCCATAGAACACGTGCAGCAGATTGCTGACCGTGAGCGTGCACCAATGTACACCGTTGGTGAGACAACAGGCGACCACCGCTTTGCCTTCGAACAGGCTGACGGAGTGCGCCCATTCGACCTCGCCGTAGAGCAGATGTTCGGCTCATCACCTAAGACATATATGGTAGATAAAACCGTGCGCCGTGACTATGACGTTGCGACATACGACCTATCAGGACTCTCTACCAGCAGCACCCTTAACGGAAAGTTGCTCGATTACCTAAAGAACGTACTGCAACTGGAGGCAGTGGCTTGTAAGGACTGGTTGACAAACAAGGTAGATCGTTCCGTAACAGGACGCGTAGCACGCCAGCAGTGTCAGGGCGAACTGCAGTTGCCACTCTCTGACTGTGGCGTTGTAGCACTCGACTATCAGGGAGAGAAGGGTATCGCAACATCACTCGGTCATGCTCCACAGGCAGCACTGGCAGACCCAGCAGCAGGTAGTGTGCTCTCAGTGGCTGAGGCATTGACCAACCTTGTATGGGCTCCAATGGCAGATGGTATGGACAGCATCTCGCTCAGTGCAAACTGGATGTGGCCTTGCCGTGCACAAGAAGGTGAGGACGCACGCCTCTATACCGCAGTAAAGGCACTGTCAGACTTCTGCTGCGAACTGCAGATAAACGTGCCAACAGGTAAGGACTCACTGTCAATGACACAGAAGTACCACGATGGCAAGAAGATTATCGCACCGGGAACAGTTATCGTAAGTGCTGGTGGTGAGGTGTCAGACGTGCGCAAGGTGGTATCGCCAGTAATAAAAGATGTAAAGGCTTCACGCCTCTATCATATAGACTTCTCGTTCGACACGCTCCAACTCGGTGGCTCTGCCTTTGCTCAGACACAGGGCAAGGTGGGTTCTGACGTTCCAACAGTGAAGAATGCAGAGTACTTCCGCGACGCCTTCATGGCAGTACAGAAACTCGTTAACGAGGGACTCGTGCTTGCAGGTCACGACATTTCAGCCGGTGGTCTCATCACAACGCTGCTCGAAATGACATTCGCTAACACCAAGGGTGGTCTTGCTCTCGACCTCGACAAGATAGAGGCAGACGACATTGTTAAGGTGCTCTTTGCCGAGAACCCAGGCGTTGTTATCCAGGTAAGCGATGCAGACGCACCACGTGTGAAGAAGATACTTGAGGATGCAGGCGTAGGTTACGCTAAGATTGGTGTGCCACAGGAGGCACGCAAACTTACCATCAAGCGTCACCAGAGCAACAAGTCAGTGCCTAACGCAGAGATAGCAAACCGTGAACTGTGCCTTGAATTTGACATAGACGAACTGCGCGACGTATGGTACAAGACATCATACCTGCTCGACCGTCGCCAGAGCTTCAACGGAAAGGCAGCAGAGCGTTATGCGAACTATAAGAATATACCAGTAGAATGGTCGCTCAGCGGTGCACCTCTTAAGGCAACTCCACGTCCAGAGGGCAAGCGTCCAGTTGCTGCTATCATCCGTGAGAAGGGTACTAACTCAGAGCGCGAGATGGCATACTCATTCTATATGGCAGGCTTCGACGTGAAGGACGTAACCATGACCGACCTTATTGCAGGTCGTGAGACATTGGAAGACGTTAACCTCGTAGCCTTCTGCGGTGGCTTCTCTAACTCAGACGTGCTTGGTTCTGCTAAGGGATGGGCTGGTGCCTTCCTCTATAACCCTAAGGCTAAGGAGGCAATCGACAAGTTCTATGCACGTAAGGACACCCTGTCACTCGGTGTATGTAACGGTTGTCAGTTGATGGTAGAACTCGGATTGCTGAACAATGACCATGCTGTTAACAACGCAAAGGACTATGCGGAGATGTTGCATAACGACTCTCACAAGTTTGAGTCAGCCTTCGTAACGCTCGCAATACCACAGAACGACACCGTAATGCTCGGCTCATTGAGCGGACAGAAGATAGGCGTTTGGGTAGCACACGGTGAAGGTAAGTTCAACCTCCCATTGGCAGAGAGCGAGTATAACATTGCTGCGAAGTATAACCACAGCGAGTACCCAGCAAATCCTAATGGCTCTTGCTACGATGTAGCAGCCATAGCGTCGAAGGACGGACGTCACCTCGCTATCATGCCACACCCAGAGCGTACGCAGTTCCCATGGCAATGTGGTTACTATCCAGAGTCACGCCGCCTCTCAGACGAGGTTACTCCATGGCACGAAGCGTTCGTTAACGCTCGCCTGTGGATAGAGAAGCACTCTAAGTAAGCAAGGCAATGGCATTAAAATAGATGCCTAAAGAATACAGAAAAAGGTCGGATTTCGTGAAAAATCATGAAATCCGACCTTTTAAATTTATGTTATGTTTATGAAATGAATTACTCCGTTAGGAGTATTATGCGGTAGTCAGTCACGCTAATGGCTGGTAAGTAGAATGTGAGGGCGGATTATTCCCATTCAGAGAGGTCTGCTTTGGCTTCCACTTCGTTTTCAATATTGTCAGGAAGCGAAGAGAAGAAGTCCAGACCTGTAAGGCGTTCCACATCGTCCACGCTGTTAACGTATGCCGACATCTTCTTGTTCGTCTTCTCGTTACGGTAAACAAAACCTATGGCAGAAGGGTTATTGCCCAGTCGGAGCACCACTTTAAAGAAAGCCTCAGGCACCACCACCTTGTTCTTACCGATGGTCTTGTGTTTCTTGTTCAGCATCAGAGGACCGCAAACAATGTATATGCTGCCGTATTTCTTAGCCCATACGCGGCACTTCTCCTCCAGTTCCTTCCAGTCGCCACTGTTAAGGTTGTGCAGTTGCGGACAGCAATTGGTGTACAGGAACGACTGTGTCTGCGCTTTCTCGCTCCATCTGTTGTCGCCAGAAGGACACATGTGACCGCGGTCGTAACCGCTGTTTACGTAGTCCATGTTCTCAGCGCGAGGAGCAGGCACGTCCATGTCGGGAGCAAATTTAATGCCTTCACGCTTGTAAGGACCATCGGCGTGCTTCGACGTTAAGTTCCATGCCACCCATACAGGGAGTTTAGTCGCAGGGTCATAAGCCGCAATGTAGCCCTCGCGCTTTAAAGAAATAAGGTTTGAAGCCGCAATCTTAGCCTGACTCTGCACTGTCGTAACAAGAGGAGAAACAGTAGTCTTGCTACTCTTGTAGTTGGTCTCGGTGCTTTCGTTAGCAGCGTCAGAAACGGTGTCAGACACCTTGTTGTTAACAACCGCATTGCAAGCGGTGAGGGCAGTGGCAAGAAAAGCCACGCCAAGGAATAATTTAGATTTTCTGAACATGATGAAAGTATGTATAGAAATTAGTGGAAATTAGACTTGTATTGTGTCGATTATTATGCTGCTTTTGACTTCTCAATCATATAAACACCTTGCTGTGCTACTCCCCTCATGAAGAGATAGGCACAGAAAGCCAACCACAAAGCGTGGTTGCCAAGCGAAGATTGTAGAGAGAAATATATGGCGAAGAATGCAGTGGCACCACAGAAAGTGCCCCAAAGCATGCCCTTAGTGTTGGTGGTACCAACGAAAACACCATCCCAAACGAAGGCAGCAATGCCACAGAAAGGTATTGCTATAGCCCAAGGAAGGTAGGCAATGGCGGCATGGCGGATAGTGGCATCGTCGGTAAGCATAGCAAGAAACGCCTCTCCGCCAATGGCATAGAGTAGGGTATAGACAGTAGTCAGGCCCAATCCCCATAGCCATACACCACGCAAGGCGAGGCTGAAGTTAGTCTTATCGTGCGCACCATGATAGCGACCGCACAGTGCTTCAGCGGCAAAGGCAAAACCATCCATGACATAAGTGTAGAGAATGAACATCTGCATAAGAACAGAATTGATAGCGAGAATGACCGCGCCACCCTTAGCTCCAGCCACGATAATGTAGAGATTAACGGCAACGAGGAACAAGGTGCGATAAAACAAGGTGCGGTTTACAAGGAAAAAACGCTTCATCTGTTCCCAGCGTACGGCTCCGCGAAGACGTATGCCATGCCATAGCGAGGCGTAACGCAGGCGCACCATCAGCAAAGCCATCAGCATGCCACACCATTGTGCCAGGAGAGTGCCAAGCGCAACACCCTCTATCTTCATGCCGAGCACATAGACAAAAAGACACGATAGCACAATGTTCACAACGTTCTGGGTTATGGAAATAACCATAGGCAGCGTGGTATTCTGCATGCCCACAAACCAACCCGTGAAGGCGTAAAGCGACAAAGAGGGCAGGGTGCCCCAAATACAGATATTATAATAGGTGTGGATAATAGGCTGTAACTCGGCTTCAGGGGCAATAAACCATATAGCAAGATGAAACAAAGGCTGCTGGAAAAGAAGCAATAGTAGTGCCATAAGGCAGCAGGTAAGTTGGGCACGCAGCAGAATGTGGCAGCACTCTTGGAAGGGCGGTTTGCCGTTACTGGTGTGTTCCTCCTTCATAGCCACTGTGGCTTCACCGTAACCCTGTGCCGTCATGCCACCAGTGCCGAAGCGAAGGAAGGCGAAAAGCCAGTAGATGATGTTGAAAACCATGGAGCCTACAGCGATGGCAGCCATGTAACGAGCGTCGCCCATGTGGCCAGTAATAGTGACATCAACAAGTCCTAACAGCGGAACAGTAATGTTAGAGACAATGGATGGTATCGCTAAATGTAATATCTTTTTATTCATAAGTAAGCAAAATAGTATGCAAAGGTAGTGCTTTTTCAGATAAAATTACGCTAAAATCTGCTGAATAGCTTAAAATGAGCGATTTATGAGTGTT
>DAIUFT010000110.1:0-6893 GCA_036844425.1 Prevotella sp.
ATCTGTTCCCAAATAGCCTATATTAAATATTAAAATAATTTTGAACACTTACTTACACTGAAAAGTCAATCTTTTAATATTACAAAGGTAAGTAATAAATTAGAGATGACCAAATTTTTCGCAGTATTTCATTTCTTTCTTACTGATATTTTCTTGTGCTTTTCAAGATTTTGTAGTATCTTTGCAGTTAGAAAAGATTGGTCATTATCAATATACACGTAACAAAACAATGAACGCGGAGAGAATAATAATAGCGGACAATCAGCCTCTGACCGCCCTTGCGGTAGAAACATTGGCAAAGAATATCGTGGGAAGCACAGGAGTAGAGATACTCCATGCAGACAATAAACAGCAACTCGGCACATTGCTGAAGGATAAGAAACGCACTGCCGTGATACTGGATTATACGCTGTTTGATTTTGAAAATAGTGAGAGCCTCGTGATAATGAGTGAGGCATCGCCCATGGTGACTTGGCTGCTGCTCAGTGATGAGTTGACGCCCGACTTCTTACGCTACGTACTTTATGAAACGCAGCACATAGGAGTAGCATATAAGGATTTGCCTGTTGATATACTTTGCGAGGCGTTGAAATACGTCTTCCGTGGCGAAAGGTATATAGCGCAGCACGCCACAGAGGTGTTGTTGCAGACCGCTGTGGTACAGGAGAAGCATAAGGATGACCTCACGCAGACAGAGAGGGAGGTGCTGAAAGCTATCGCTCAGGGTAAGACCACAAAGGAAATAGCAGCAGAGCGTTTCTCAAGCATACACACAATAAACTCTCACCGCAAGAACATCTTCCGCAAGTTGGGCGTTAACTGTGCCCACGATGCTATGAAGTATGCCTTCAGAGCCGGACTGGTAGATGAGTCTGAGTTCTATATATAAATGGTGAGTAGTGGGAGTATAGTATAAGAAATATATATTATTAAGGTGTAGCGCAATGAAAATACTGATATTTGAAGAGAAGATATACATGTTCCATCAACTCCGCCATTTGTTGGAAGAGATGGGGGCGGAATATGATGTAGTAGGCCCGATAACGTCAGTAGAACAAGGACGTGATTACCTATCCCTGCATCATGATATGGACATCATAGTGGCGGAGACGCAGTTGAGCGATGGTCTTGTCTTTGACGCATTGAAATATGCTCCCGCGGATACGCCCATAGTGTTCATTTCTTCAACGGAAGAGTATGCCTACGAGGCATTTTCGTTTTTCAGTTTATCTTATTTAGTACGTCCGTATGACGATGTAACCCTAATAGAAGCGGTGCAAAAGGCATGCCGTTTGCTTGCGTTGCGTAATCTGCCAGGTAAGAACAAGGGTAGGGCAGAGGTGCATAATGCCCGTTGGCGTTACAGGGAACGTTTTGTGGTGAAGGCGTTTAACGGTGAGAGAATAATACTCCTATCGACCGTGCAGTATATAGTGTCAGAACACAAGACAACGTATCTCGTACTGCTCGATGGCACATCATGCCCTATAGATATGTCGCTCGACGCACTGTCGCGACAACTTGACCCCAATTTCTTTATGCGTGTAAACCGCAAGTACATCGTGCCCATAGAGCAGGTGGGCGGCATGGAACACCTCGTCAACGGCAAAGCACTGCTGAGACTCAAAACAACAGCAGGGCCAGAAATAGTCGTCAGTCGCACAAGGAAAGCCGTAGTGCGCAAATGGTTGGATAGGTAAGTGCAGTTCGTCAGTGATAAAAGACATTTCAGAATTAATAAAAGTTAATACAAAAATTGTCTTCTGCTGTTTTAATAATTTTGCAAAAGCGGTGGTGTTGAGAAACAACCCAAGTGGGTACCACAACATTATCTAAGAGCAAAATCAGTAAAACAAATTAAAACAGAACATGATAGGCAATTATGTAGAGAAAGAAGACTTCACCTCTTACGATGATTTCTTGCAGAATTTCAAGGTTAACGTGCCCGACGACTTTAACTTTGGGTATGACGTCATAGATGCTTACGCAGAGGAAATGCCAGAGAAGGAGGCTATACTGTGGGCAAACGACCGTGGCGAGAAGAAGCATATAACATACCGTGCCTTAAAGCATACAACGGACCGATGCGCCGCCTTCCTTCAAGAGATAGGCATAGAGAAGGGCGACAGGGTAATGCTAATACTGAAACGACGCATAGAGTGGTGGTACACCATGATAGCGTTGCATAAGATAGGCGCAGTGGCAATACCCGCAACCCACATGCTTACCGAGCGCGACATAATCTATCGTTGCCACATGGCAGGCATAAGCAGCATAGTAGCGTGTGGTGATCCCATCGTGCTGGAGCATGTGCAGAGGGCAAGACGCTTTAGCCCAATGCTGCGAAACTGTATCTCCATTGGTCCTAACGTGCCCAATGGTTGGTTTGACTATTGGCGTGGCATGGAGGAAGCAGAACCCTTTGAGCGTCCTGCGAGAAATAAAGTGACTGACAACTTCCTGCTTTACTTTACCAGTGGTACTACAGGCGAGCCAAAGATGGTGATGCACGACTACTCTTATCCCTTGGCACATATACTAACGGCAAAGTACTGGCATAATATTCACGAAGGCTCTCTGCACCTTACTCTGGCTGATACGGGCTGGGGAAAAGCCGTGTGGGGTAAGTTCTACGGGCAGATGTTGGCAGGAGGAACCGTCTTTGTATATGACTATGAAGGGCATTTCCAGCCGTCAGAACTGTTGAGAGTGATGCAGGATTACCGTATAACCTCCTTTTGTGCACCGCCAACCATATATCGATACCTCGTTAGGGAGGATGTGAAAGCATACGACCTCTCCGCACTGGAGTGGTGTACAACGGCAGGCGAGGCGTTGAATCCAGCCGTATTCGAACAGTGGGAGAAACTTACGGGCGTAGCGATTTATGAGGCATACGGACAGACGGAGACCACGCTCGTAGTAGGAACGTACCCTTGGGTGAAACCAAAACCAGGCTCCATGGGAGTGCGTAATCCACAGTTTGATATTGACGTAGTGGATGAGCGCGGCATGTGGGTAAAGCCAATGGAACATGGTGAACTCGTGATACATGTAGGCGACAAGAAGCCTCTCGGACTGTTTAAAGGCTATTACCGCAACGATGAGATGACAGAGAAGCGCATACGTAACGGCATGTACTACACAGGCGACATAGTATATTATGATGAAGACGGCTACCTGTGGTACGTATCACGTGCAGACGATGTAATAAAGACATCAGGTTATCGAGTAGGACCGTTCGAAGTAGAATCGGCATTGATGACCCATCCAGCTGTTCTTGAGTGCGCCATAACCGCTGTACCCGATGAGATACGCGGTCAAATAATAAAAGCAAGCGTAGTGTTGACAGCAGCATACAAGGCGAAGGCTGACGATGCCTTGAAGAAAGAACTGCAGGAACACGTAAAGCATGAGACAGCGCCATACAAATATCCACGCATCGTAGAGTTCGTAGAAGAACTGCCTAAGACTATAAGTGGAAAGATTAGGAGGGTAGAGATACGAGAGAAAAGGGAGAAATAAAGGGCAAACCACCCACTCCCCAAACAACTAAACAACAAAACCACCAAACCACCAGACAACCCAAAATGCGTTACTTCATACACCTTTCATACGATGGTACACGTTACCATGGTTGGCAAATACAGCCCAACGGCATCTCCGTGGAGGGCGAAATAGAGCGTTGCCTCTCCATACTGCTACGTACCACGGTCGATATCGTTGGGGCGGGGCGTACCGATGCAGGCGTACATGCACGCCACATGGTAGCGCATTTCGATGCAGAGTTGCCCGACTTCGTATGTAA
This sequence comes from Prevotella sp., assembly GCA_036844425.1. Taxonomy (GTDB): domain Bacteria; phylum Bacteroidota; class Bacteroidia; order Bacteroidales; family Bacteroidaceae; genus Prevotella. The sequence continues at coordinate 3,809 of DAIUFT010000110.1, forward strand.
GAACGGTGCCACTTCAACCCTTGAATTTCGTCTTAACCGTATGTTGCCACCAGACATACATATTTATAAGGTGGAGAAAGTGGCAGAGGATATGCATGCCCGTTTCTCTGCTACGGCGAGAACGTATCACTATTATGTGTCAACAGAGCGTTCACCATTCTCGCGCCAGTACGTGTGGCAGACCCATTTCGACCTTGATTTTGCTTTGATGAACGAGGCTGCGGCATTGCTTTTAGAGTATAAGGACTTTGCTTGTTTCTGCAAGAGTCATACCGACGTAAAGACAACGCTATGTGATGTTATGGAAGCACGATGGATACCTTTACCAAAAGGGCAGGTATCGCCTGCAGCACCATTGGCGTTTGATGGTGATAGTGAGCCGACAGAATGGTATTTTCGTATAAAAGCCAACCGCTTCTTGCGTAATATGGTGCGTGCAGTTGTCGGTACCTTGGTAGAAGTTGGGCGCCATCGCATGACAGTCGAGGAGTTCCGACAGGTAATAGAGGGCAAGAAGCGTACGCAAGCGGGAGAGTCAATGCCAGGCAATGCATTGTTCTTGGAGAAAATAGATTATTAAATGAAGAATGCTTTAAAATGAAGAATGAGGAATGAAGAATGCGAGTTACTGATATTAGTAAAAAATGAAAAATGAAGAATGTAGAATGAAGAATGCGAGTTACTGATATTAGTAAATAACAAGCATGTCTTGTAAGCAGTTCCAAGTAACTCGCATTCTTCATTCTTCATTCTTCATTCTTCATTCTTCATTCTTCATTCCTCATTCTTCATTTTAAACGTTTGTTCTATATTCTGTTCCCTATGAACCAGTCTTACCTCCACACCGAACTTCTTACTGATATGTTCCGCAAGGTGTTGAGCAGAGTAAACAGAACGATGCTGTCCTCCCGTGCAACCGAAAGAGAACATCAATGATGTAAAGCCACGCTGTATGTAACGTGCCACATGCGCGTCAGCCAATTTGTAAACCGACTCAAGGAACGTCAGTATCTCACCGTCATCCTCGAGGAAACGTATTACAGGCTCGTCCAGTCCAGTTAGTTTCTTGTATGGTTCATAGCGTCCAGGGTTGTGGGTGCTGCGGCAGTCGAATACATATCCGCCACCGTTACCAGAGTCATCGGCAGGTATTCCCTTATGGAAAGAGAAAGAGAAGACCTTTACGACCAATGGTCCTTTGCCGTCGTACTTAGAGAACGTAGCCTTACCGTCAGCAGGGACAGCCTTATAAGGGTTAGTGTCGGTAGTGCGTAAGCCATCCTTTCTCTCTGCGGGCTTTTCCTGTTCCACTGCGAACTGTGGCATCTCCGTCAAGCGTTTCAGCACGTCCATGAGGTAAGGGTAGGGGAAGTCATTACGTTCTATCAACTGGCGCACATTCTGTATGGCAGGTGGAATGCTCTGAATGAAATGCGCCTTACGTTCAAAATATCCTCTGAAACCATACGCGCCCAACACTTGAAGCGTGCGGAACAAGACGAATAACTGTAGCCTCTCGTTGAAGTACTTAAACGAAGGCACTTCCGTATATAGTTTCAGCGCATTGTAATACTCACTTATTAATTCCTCCCTAAGGCTGTCGCTGTAGTGTGCCGACGCCTGCCACAGAAAGGAAGCGACATCATAATAGATAGGTCCCTTTCTGCCTCCCTGAAAGTCAATGAAGAAAGGGTTGCCATCCTTGTCAAGCATAACATTCCTTGCCTGGAAGTCACGGTACAGGAATCCCTCCGCTTTTGCAGTATCATAATCATTATTTCCACTCTCGCTCGTCAGATCTTTAGAGAGTAAGCGGAAGTTAGCCTCCAGTTTCAGTTCATGGAAGTCTAATCCCGTAGCCTTAAGGAAACAATACTTAAAGTAATTAAGGTCGAAGAGCACCCCCTCCGTATCAAACTCCGGTTGTGGGTAACACACACTGAAGTCCATGCCCCTCGCACCACGAATCTGTAGGTTGGGCAATTGGCGAATAGTGCGTTTCAGTAGTTCGCGCTCCTTCAAAGTGTAACGTCCGCCAGCATCGCGTCCACCCTTAATGGCATCAAAGAGTGACACCGAGCCAAGGTCCTCTTGAAGATACCGCATCTCGTCCTCGCTCTGTGCCAGTATGTGTGGAACAGGCAGTTTGCGTTTGGCGAAGTGGCGAGCGATAGACAAGAACGCATGGTTCTCCTCCTTCGACGTTCCCTTACATCCAATCACGCTGTTTCCCGCATCGTCCGTCATTCGGTAATAGTCGCGGTTGCTCCCTGCCCCAGGCAGTTTCTCCATCTTGGCAGGCTCCGTGCCGTGCCATTTTTTATATAGTTCTTTTAGTAGTTGCATATGAAAAAGGCTCCATCGACCCCAATCGGCCCCTCTCCCTTACCTCCCCCATGGGGAGGAGAGATGTGTGAGCATTGTTATTGGTTTATCGTTTGAAGGTTATAAATATGTTTCAAGATTTTTTCCCCTCCTAACCTCCCCCGTGGGGGAGGTTAGGAGGGGGGCTTGTTATAGGAAGGGGGTAAGGGCGCTCAACTCATAGTCCGCTAACTTACCGTTAACCACGCAAACAGCCTCCACCTTAGCCTTCAGACACAGTTTGTCGTCAGGCAGTCGGTAAATGTCCTGCAGAAAGATATATCTGATACCCTCCTTCTTAATATTAATGCGCACAACGTATTCGTCACGACTCTTTAGCGGCGCCTTAAAGCGCATCTCTATGCCCGATACCACGCAGTCAATGCCCTGTTCGTGCAGTTCTGCAAAACTAATGCCCTTAGACAGCAAGAACTCGTGGCGTGCATGCTCCGTGTAATGTTGATAATTAGCATTGTTCACAATGCCCTGCAGGTCGCACTCATAGTCGCGCACCTTGTCTTTATGTTCGTATATGTATGTCATTGTTGTCTCGTTGTTTGGTTGTTTGGTTGTTTGGTTGTTTAGTTGTTTAGTTGTTTGGTTGTTTAGTGGTTTGTTGGTGGTTAGGATGATTAGTCGTTTGGTGGTTTGGGGGATTAGTCGTTTGGTGGTTTGGTGGATTAGTGGTAATCATAATTTTTAATTTTTAATTTTTAATTTA
>DAIUFT010000111.1:0-6754 GCA_036844425.1 Prevotella sp.
GACTAATCGACCAATCTACCAAACGACTAATCTACCAAACGTCTAAACGACCAATCGACCAATCTACTAAACGACTAAACGACCAATCTACTAAACGACCAATCTACCAATCTACCAAACGACTAAACGACCAAACGACCAATCTACCGCAAACTTGCCGCACCAAGCACTGCTGCTCCTGCTCCTTCCAATGTAGAGAAGAGAAACTTTGCCTTACCGCGGAAGATAGGCATTACATTCTCGTCACACGCCTTCTTTATAGGCTTGAGTAGTAGGTCACCTGCCTTTGCCAGTCCACCAAAGAAGATGAATGCCTCTGGCGATGAGAATACAGTCATGTTGGCGCATGCCGTTCCCATGATTGTACCTGTATAATCAAAGATTTTCTTTGCCAACGCATCACCCGCCTCGGCAGCCTTCGCCACATCGTATGATGTAATCTTGTCTTTGTCAATTGCTCGCAAAGCGGACGGTTCGTTTGATTCTTCAAGGAACTGACGGGCTGTACGTACTACTCCCGTTGCAGAACAGTAGGTTTCAAGACAACCTTTCCTGCCACAGCCACACAGTCTTCCATTATGTGGTTCCACAATAACATGTCCCAGTTCTCCAGCATTGCCATCACAGCCCGTAACGAGTTCGCCATTACAGACTATACCAGAACCAACTCCGGTGCCAAGTGTCAGCACTATGAAGTTCTTCATGCCTCGTGCCACTCCATACATCATCTCGCCCAAGGCGGCAGTATTAGCATCATTAGTAATCTTTACGCTCAACCCACCGAGACGCTCGCTGAACATCTTGGCAAGCGGGACACACCCTTCGTGTGCCCATGCTATGTTTGGCGCAAACTCTATGCAGCCAGACTGTATATTGCCGTTAGGAGCACCTATGCCCATAGAGGCAATAGTTTCTAAGCCTCCTACTTTGCTTATTATGTCGTTCAAGGCAACCATGCACGCATCAACATACGTTTCTGCATTGGCGTAACCCTGCGTCTTTATAGAGGTGTGCTCCACTATGTTACCCGCGTTATCTACTATGCCAAACACAGAATTTGTGCCTCCTAGGTCTAAGCCTATTGTGTACTTTTTCATCATCTTATATTTATTTTTATCGCTGTGTTCCTTTTTTATACACGTACATACACTGCAAAATTATAAAAAAAGTAGTAATAAGCAAAATTTTGAAAGGAAAAAGTCTATTTCGCAAAATAAATGTTGCTCGTTAAAAATAATAATACTAACTTTGCAACGAACATTAAGTTTTGTCAATTGGTTATTTAGTGGATACTGCCATCAGACCAACAAAACAACTAAACAACTAAACGACTAAACAACAAAACAACTAAACAACTAAACAACGAAACAACAAAACAACTAAACAACTAAACAACAAAACAACTAAACGACTAAACGACTAAACAACTAAAAATATGAAACAGAAATTTCTACACATCACAACATTGCTTCTCATGATATTCGCAGGGTTCTCATTACAGTCCTGTGAAGACGATGACATAGCGCAAACGCTTGACGGTATTTGGGAAGGTGAGGTCGCACAGACTTATTTCAGTTACCGCTGGGGAGAACAGACTGACTATCAGTATGTGGACATTGAGTTCTACACCGATCCCTATAAGTATGCTAAGGGCACAGGTGTTGAATATGACTACTACGGCAACAGTTACCGATACTCAGAATGCGCATTCTACTTTGAGGTACGCAATGGCATAATATATCTGGACTATGACGATGGTACATCTGTTGCCATTCGCAACTACCGTCTGAACAACAATCGCTTTACTGGCGAATTCATAGACTATTGGTCTGGCAAATACTTGGCATCATTTGACTTCCAGAAGGTAAGCAATTGGCGTTACAACAGATACACTCGCTCAGATGAGTCCATGTACAAGTTAGTACCGAACCCTGCTCAACAGAAAAAGTTACAGAACAAATAACTATCCTACAGCCCTTTGCAACACAAGTAAAGGGCTGTTAACTTTTTAGTAATGTTGAAAAAATAACTTGCGCAGTTTTTGCCTCAGATTGCTGAGATATTTTGGGGATATGAAGAAGAAGTGATGCGAGCATCATGACTGATGAATAGCCACAAAATAGCCAGCAAGATGAGATAAAAACGGTGCAAAATAACATTACTCTAACATTAATGGAATTGATCAAGTTATTTTTTTAACATTACTTAATATGCAATTCTCCATAACTCCATACCTGTCAGCACTGCCTGCCGGAAGCATTGCCGAAGATGTCAATGCCACCCTGGCGGACCACAACGCTATCGTTGTCACCGCTCCTCCTGGTGCTGGTAAATCGACATTACTGCCGCTTACCATATATAATGGACAGGCTTCTACAAACGAGAAGATCCTTCTTCTTGAGCCACGACGCATAGCCGCACGACAGATAGCGGAGCGTATGGCACAAATGACCAACACGAAACTGGGCGAGGAAATTGGCTACAGGGTGCGCTTTGAGAACCGCACGTCATCACTCACACGCATTGAAGTATTAACTGAAGGCATACTGACACGCATGATTGTTGATGACCCTACACTCGAAGGCGTTTCTACCGTTATATTTGATGAGTTTCACGAACGAAGCCTTATTACTGACACTGCCCTTGCACTGGTACTGGAAACGCAGAAGACTATTCGTCCAGACCTGAGAATTGTTGTCATGTCTGCCACAATAGACACAGAGACTATCTGCCAAATACTTAACGCTCCACTCATAGAGAGCCAAGGGCGTATGTATGATGTTGATATAAGATATGCGGAAGAGGCTACTATATTCAACTGTGCAGAGACTACTGCAAGGACTATAAGCAGGGCTTGTAGAGAGACTGGGGGCAACATTCTCGCCTTCCTACCTGGACAGGCAGAGATTAAAAGGTGCATGGAAATGATACAAGACCTACAGAGTGACACTTTATACATATGTCCTCTCTATGGTCAATTGTCCGTTGAGGAACAACGCAGGGCTATCCTTCCTACCAAGGAGGGCATACGAAAGATTGTTATAGCAACGCCTATTGCGGAAACATCACTCACCATTGAGGGAGTTACCGTTGTGGTGGACAGCGGCTTCTGTAGAAAATTGGTTTACGACCCACGCTCTGCACTCGAACACTTGGAAACGGTGCGCATATCTATGGACATGGCTCGTCAACGCAGCGGACGCGCTGGACGACTGGCTTCTGGTGTATGTTATAGACTATGGAACAAGGCTACTGAGGCAAGAATGGCTGACTGCAGGGAACCGGAAATTCTCTCTGCTGATTTATCCTCGCTCGTGCTTGACATTGCGGCATGGGGAGGCAACGACATTGAGCGGCTGCCATGGATTACCACTCCACCCCACGCCAATATTATACAAGCGAACAAACTGCTCGACAGTCTTGGCGCTATCGATAACAATGGGCGCATTACCCCACACGGCAAACAACTTGCTACCTTGCCATGCCACCCACGAATAGCACAGATGCTGACCATCGCGAAAACGCCCACTCTGAAAGCATTAGCGGCTGACATTGCCGCTTTGCTGGAAGAGAAAGACCCTATGGCGCAAAACCAAAGTGCTGACATTAATGACCGCATCATGATGCTTCGCGAAATGCGCAACAGAAAGAAAGCGGGGGCATGGCAACGCATCATACATGTGGCTGCACAATATAGACGTATTGTACATACTGGCGAGGACAACACTACACCTTCTCCGTATGATACTGGCAGACTCATAGCCAACGCTTATCCTGAACGCATATCGATGGCGGAAGGTAGCAATATCTTTCTGCTGGCTAATGGTGAGAGAGTGACGCTCGATACGACGGACGATCTACACGCTTGCCATACACTCGCTGTGGCAGCAATGGGTAAAAGAATTTTTCTTGCATCACCCATCAGCATGGAGACGCTACATGAAATGACAACATCCACCGAAAGATTGTTATGGGACAGCAAACAGGGGCGCATTTCTGCTGTACGGGAACTGCGCATAGGGCATATCGTTCTTGAGGCAAAAGCCATTGACACCATTGACCGCGATGCTGCCATGGACATTGCCGTCAACGTGGTAAAGAAAGAGGGGTTGAGTTTGCTTAACTTTGGCGATGACACATCGCGCTTGCAACGCCGCCTTGCCACAGTAGCAATTTGGCACCCCGAACTGGCACTACCGAATGTTTCCTCTGAGCATCTGCTTCTTACTGCCGAGTCATGGCTTCCCATGTATCTTAATGGTCCCATTACTGCAGCAGAGATAAAGCGCATCGACCTATCTGCGGTAATATGGGGCATGCTGACATACGAACAACAACAGACGGTGGAACGTCTGGCTCCTACACACATCACGGTGCCTACCAACAGTCGCATACGACTGGACTATCGCAACGGTACAGATGCCCCTGTGCTGAGCGTTCGACTACAAGAGTGTTTCGGCATGACAGACACGCCATGCGTTGACAATGGTACACGACCAATACTCATGGAACTGTTATCACCAGGATTTAAACCAGTACAACTGACACAAGACTTGCGAAGTTTCTGGAATGGCACATATTTTGATGTACGCAAAGAGATGAAGCGTAGATACCCCAAACACTATTGGCCAGACAATCCTTTGGAGGCACAGGCGGTAAGGGGCGTTAAACGCAAGGAATAATTCACAATGTATAATTAATTTAACAAATACAACCATGACACAGGAAATTCAAAACATCATCTCACGCCGTAGCGTGAAGAAATACCAAGACAAAGAGGTTGCTGATAAATTGATAGAACAAATAGTAAAGGCTGGCACCTACGCTCCTACGGGGCGCAACAGTCAGTCGCCTGTCATCATTGCTGTTACAAACAAGGCTTTACGCGACAGACTCAGCAACTTGAACCTTGAAATCATACGAAACAGACAACTCACCACAAGTTCTGGCAATGCTGACCCATTCTATGGAGCACCTGTGGTACTCGTTGTGTTAGCAAGAAAAGATGTTGCCACAAGGGTATATGATGGTTCCCTCGTTATGGAGAATATGATGCTTGCCGCCCACTCTCTCGGTCTCGGCTCGTGCTGGATTCACAGAGCCAAGGAGATGTTTGAAACGGAAGAGGGCAAACAGATTCTACGTGACCTCGGCATTACGGAGGAACTCGAGGGTATAGGCAATTGTATCATTGGCTATGCTACTGATGATGCTCTTAAACCACAGGTAGCACGAAAGAGTGATTACGTGGTTTGGGCTAAGTAGAGATTAGTGGTTTGGTGGTTTAGTTGATTGGGAGATTAGTAGATTGGGAGATTAGTAGATTGGGAGATTAGTAGATTAGTAGATTGGGAGATTAGTAGATTGGGAGATTAGTAGATTAGTAGATTGGGAGATTAGTAGATTGGGAGATTGGTGGTTTGGGAGATTAGGAGTTTAGGAGATTGGGTATTTAGTTGTATCTATCCCAATCTACTAAACGACTAATCTACTAATATACCAAACAACCAAACAACCAAACAACTAAACCACTAAACAACAAAACAACTAAACCACTAAACAACAAAACAACCAAACAACAAAACGAACAAAATGTCATACAAAGCAATAGTACTTGACCTTGACGGTACGCTGACAAACAGCAAGAAAGAAATAACACCAAAGACGCATGAAGCCTTGATGAAAGCGCAACGCCAAGGCATACGCATTATTTTGGCTTCTGGAAGACCTACCTACGGCATACGACCCATTGCAGACGAACTGGAGATAGGTTCGTATGGCGGATACGTTATGGCATACAACGGTGGTTGTATAACCGATTGGAACACAAAACACATAGTATTCAACCAGATATTAGACGAATCTCTTGTTCCTGAACTGTATCGTGCTGCCAAAGAAGGAGAACATAACTTCGAGATACTGACATATCAAGGTGAAGGCATCGCTGCAACCAACATAGAGGATGAATACGTACGTCATGAGGCTTTCATCAACAAGATGCCACTAATGCAATATGATGACTTTGTTCATCAAGTGCAACACCCTATTAACAAATGTCTAATCGTTGGTTCTCCTGCCCCACTCGCTCTGCTTGAAAAACAACTCGCTACGACATTAAAGGGTCGTTGTAGTGTGTACCGCTCTGCGGAATTCTTCCTTGAGTGTGTACCACTGGGCATTGACAAAGCGGCATCTCTTGCACGACTACTCCCTACCCTTGGTATAACGAAAGGAGAAATAATAGCCGCAGGCGATGGATATAACGATTTGTCAATGATTGAGTATGCAGGACTGGGCGTTGCTATGGCTAACGCTGCAGACGACATAAAGGCTAAAGCCGACTTTGTCACACTGTCTAACGAAGAAGATGGTGTAGCATATATATTGGAAAAATTCTGCAATAAGTAACGGTGAAAAAAGTAACTCGCTTGAAAGTAGTTACCTTTGCACCAGCAAGTAAGTAGGCCATAAGACACATGTTATATAGAAGTTATTCAACTTTCTGATTTAAGTGCGAAGTTGGTTCTCAGAGCCTTCGGCTACTGAGAAATGGTCAAAGGAACACGGATTGCGAATAAGACGGATTGGTCTTTTCACGGATCCTTTGACCATATAAATTTGGATTACCCACGCCTGCGGTGCGGATTTTAACTGATTTTGGACGCAAAGCGTCCGGCTTTGCTTGGCGGCTGCATATTAGTAGATTAGTAGATTGGTAGATTAGTAGATTAGTAGATTAGTAGATTAGTAGATT
>DAIUFT010000112.1:0-6575 GCA_036844425.1 Prevotella sp.
CTTTGACCTCGAAAATAGCCTCGAAATATAACAAAGGCAATTTATAGAACCACCCTATAACGCGTTAGATAATATCACAAGGGGATGCCGAAAACCTTGAAAAGAGTGGGCACATTAAATTTTTTGAAACAAATGAAGAAGAAAACTATTAATTTTTTCCTCTGTTCAGTAGTAATAATTGCTGTTGGCTTCGGACTTCAGAAATCGTACAATAGTATGGTTTCTACGACAGAGAGTGATCTTGTCGCAGAAAACGTTGAGGCATTAAGTAATGCGGATGTTGGAGTGCAATATAGTTGCCATAGGAATTATATAAGTAGGAAGTGGGCATGCTTATGGTGCCTTTCTGGTGAAAGTTGCACTGGCTGTAAAAAGCCTTAAGAAGACAGAATAGAAAACAAAACATGGTGAGTTCTGAAAGTTCTAATTCTTTCAGAACTCATAATAAAAATCAAGATGAAACAATGAAGATAAAAACTTATATAGCGCTTCTGTTGGTGATAATAGCCTTCGTCAGTTGCTTTGATGGTGGTAGGGTAAGTCATCGTGGAGAGAAAACTATGGCATGGACATTATCAGCCATAGATTCCATAGTTATCAATGATGATTCTGCTTCGTGGTCAGGTTCATATTTTGATGTGTCAGATAAATTGGGATTTTTTGATGAAAAGACGAATAAAGTATCTTTGTATAATTGGAAGACAGGAAATTTGATTAAGAGAGCGTTGGATAAAGGACATGCACGAAACGAACTTGCTGATTGGAGTGTAGCGTCAGGAATAATAGGCGATAAAGACAAAATTGCTATATATTCCGCTAATATCTTCTTGATTTACGACATAAAAAAAGATACTCTTATTAATTACGGATTTGTAAATTTTGGCTACGGTTCGCAAGTAAATAAACTTGATTATGAATCCCCAGTAATATATAAGGTGTGTTATATGGACATCTTTAGAGTTGACAGTAATACAGTAATGTTTCCTTTAGCGCATAATCACGATAGTATGGAAGGCTGGTATGAAAACAGTCATATATGGGGATATTATAATTACGAAGAAAAGAAGTTTACGAAATTAGTAGGTAATCTTCCCGAATATTATTATCACCACCCTGTGCCACTCTTTGAAAGATTTGCGAGTTGTAAGATGAAAGATAAATATGTTACTACTCATGTCCTTGATTCAATGATTTACGTACATGGTAGTCCTGATAATACTTCTTATAGTTTTGGCTATGAGGCGAACAATGCCGATAGAATATATCATTGTAAAGAGAACGATATGTTTGATGCTACTAATGCCATGAAGGATGATGACAGAATGACGAAAAATGTGTCGTTGTTGTATTCCGAGAGTTTAAACTGCATACTTCGCACATGTGTTACTGGCAGCGGTGATAACAGCCTGACGACTGTACAATTGTATGACATGGAAACCTGTGACCTTGTTGCTGAAAAAAACTTCCCTGGAATGTTAGACTTTATTCACTGTAAAGAAAACGTTTTCTATGGTGTTAATACAGTTCCGCATGGTACAGAAAACTACATATACACATTTAAAGTGCGTAAACCATGATACCGTTATAGAGTATAACGATGTCGTAGAAAAGAAATGTGAGTAATTTAAGGGTGGTTCTATAAATTACCACCGTTATGTAAAACTAAATTAAAGTAATGACGTTTTGTCATCTTTCGGGTTATTTTCGGTTCAAAGCGTAAGTGCATTCAGTCGAGTAGCACGCTACACTCCTTCATTTACTTACACTTTGACCTCGAAAATAACCTCGAAATATAACAAAGGTAATTTATAGAACCACCCTTAATACTGACATAACGGATGTACTGTAAGTAATAAAAAAATAGCAGGAATGAAATATCATTATGATAATGTAGTATCATAAGGAAAACTGAAGAAGGAAATAGATAACTATGATGCCTTGAGTGGCGTAAAAGAAGATTCTAATCCAGTGCTGTTGCTGCATAAGATAAAGTAGTATCAATACATGTTAAACAATAAACTGACATACGCATGTGGCGCATTCTATGTGCTTACTATTGCCTATCTGCTTTGGCTTACCTTGCTTCCTGTGGAAGTGAGGTGGGCTGAAGCGGATTTTTTGTTATTATGTGGTAGCATGGCGTTCGCCATTGTGGGACTCGGAATATCGCTATATCGCAAGGCATTACAGAGCGTGACGCTTACTGACGTCATAGTTTTTCTGTGGTTAGTGTACTTTGTGGGCAGAGCGTATGTAGGGGGAGAATATGCGTGCGCCACCGAAATACTGAAGAGTGTAAGCATGGGGGCTGCGTATTTCTCCCTGCGCATGCTGTTGTATAACACGCGTTTGCCAGGATGGATGTTAGCGTTAGGCATCATTGTTTGCGGTAGTTACGAGAGTCTGTTAGGCATATATCAGGTAATCAGTGGCACGAGTCTTCATCCGCAGTATCTCCTAACGGGTTCGTTCCCTAATCCAGGTCCATACTCCGCATACCCCATGTTAGCACTCGTCGTTGGCATTGTCACTCTGTTTACACGTAAGGATATATGTAACAAGCATCGTAATGCGCTGTTGGCAATGCTGCTTCCCGTGTTGATAGTGTTGCCAATGACGTGGAGTAGGGCAGCGTTCGTCAGCATCGCGCTCGTTCTGCTTTGGGTGTGGCGTAGGTATTACTGGCGTTATCGCTATGCCGTGTGGGGAATGATGGTAGTGGCAGCCATCATGTTGTATGTAGTAAAGCAAGGCTCCGCTGATGGAAGAGTGATAATTTGGCGTGCAGCCATAGCGGCGTGCCATGATAATGTTTGGCTCGGTGTGGGCATAGGTGGCTTTCGTAATGCCGTGGCGGAAGGGATGGAGGTGTTGCATGGTGAGGGAGTAGATCTGTCAGGGGCAGGTGTAACCGACTATGCCTATAATGCAGCGGTAAAGATATTAACGGAGCAAGGCATCATCGGACTATCTCTTGTCGTTGCAGCAACCGTGGTGGCAATGATGCGTTTGCGCTGTAATAGCCAACCGTTGTATTGCGGAATGTTTGCTGTCCTCCTTTTCGCCATGTTCTCTTATCCGTTTGAACTGCTGCCATACAACATCCTCTTGGTGTTGGTCATGGCGTGGAGCGAGTCGATGGGTGGAACGATAATATACCGGTGTGGTAGGGTAATGACCGTTGCTGCTGTTGTAGTCCTTGTGTTATTATCATGTAAAGTAAGTCTGGTTATAAGTGAAAGGTATGAACACGACCGCGATTATGACTTCATTCGTGGTATGCGTGATGAGGCGTTTATAAAAGATTATAACGAACTCCTGCCGTATGAAAAGGATAATGCCGAGTTCCTGTTCGACTTTGGCAAGATGCTCAGGGTGCAGCATCGTTATAATGACAGTAACGCCATGTTGCGTCAGGGTTCTCGGCATAGTGCAGACCCGATGTTCCATGTTCTTATGGGCAATAACTACAATGATATGCGGCAGTATCGTCTGGCAGAGCAGTCATATCGCAAGGCGTTTGCCATTATGCCAAACCGCATTTACCCATTGTATCAATTGATGCTGTTATATGAAGAAACTGGCGACAGTGTCAAGATGAGCGCGATGGCACAGCGAGTATTACGGACGAAGTGTAAGGTTGAGTCGCCAGCGACACGGGAGATGAAGGAAAAGGCAAAAGAAAGATTAACTATAAAAGAAAGGAGGTTGAATATGAGAAAATAAAAGAGTAATTTGCGAAAGTAATAGGGAAAAATATTTAATTAATTACACAGGTATTATTAATGTAGTTATAATAAAAAAAAATAAGACTATGATGAAGATCAAGTTATTGATAATATAGACTTGTAACAATTAGAATTATAAGCATATTTATAATCTATTCGTTTTCTCGTCCGTGATAAAAAACTGTACAATTGTTTAGTGAATATTATATGGGTTACTCCTCACTTTCTATAGACGTGAGGAGTATATAAAAATTAGAGTACACCAATTTATAGAATTAAACAATAATATTTTTACGTTGAGTATTGGCTTACAGTTTATTTATTAAATCCGCTAACAGGTAAACCATAATTCTTAAAAACTGATTTATGAAAAATATTTATTCTATAATCCTAACCATATTGTTACTGTCGTCGTGTGTGACAGGTCAGGTTGCTCATGAGGTTACAAATTTCAATGTTAGTTCGTTTTCCGACAGTACAACGAATATAATTCATAAAATAAAATGTCAAGATTCTTTACAATTGAATATTCCTGACGGCATCATCTCTTTTCAGGTAAGAGATGCTGACATTTGTGACACCGTTATCTATGTGTTGGATAATCAAAATAATATAGTGTCATACAGTATGAGCACGGGCAACCCGTTAATGACAATAAACAAAAGAGGACATGGGCATGAAGAATATTTGGAACCAAGGGCAATATGTTCTTCTAAAGAGAGTGTATTTGTTTTGGATTGTCAAGGGAATGTGATTATTGAGTATGATAAAGAACTCTCTTACAAACGAAAAATAAAACTTGGTTTCTCTGCTCTTGATTTTAGAAAAACTAAAAATGGTTTCATCTTGTATAATCTTAATGCCAATGACCGAGTAAAACAGATAGTGTTTGTCGATGATGATGGAAGCATTAAAAAGAGTATAGATGTAGATCGCCAATCTTTAGTAAATGCAGCAAATGATAAAGTATTTGTACGAACGGATTATGGAACATACATTATTGCATCGTCATCGAACACACTGTATGAAGTTGAAGATTATAACGTTAATCCATTAATAACAATATCTTCTGACAATAATTCGGGTGTGGATATTCATATGTTGAATAGTTTTATTATGCAAAATTACATAATTACTCTTTATAATTCAACGGGTTTTGTGATGTCAAATGTTTATGATAAAAGGTCTTTGAAGTCTGAGTCTGGCTTAGTTGATACGCATATACAATATCCTTTCACTCCTTTGTTAGTAAAGGACAATCAATTGTATGGAATATATCCACAGAAAGACTTGGAAAATAAATATGTTCTTGTCGTGTATAGGTTGTAGCAACTATCATACAAAGGTTGTAAGGTCGATTTAATAAACGTAAATGCAGGCTTAGTAAATAGGCTAAGGCTGCAAAAATATTTAGTGTTTATGGTAAACTACAGATATATTTACATGGTTTTATCATTGTCTATTATGACAGTTTTGTTGGCATGCTCAAAGGGAGGAGACGCCTTGATAAACTTACGAAAAGACATTGATATTGCAGAAAAGGAAATCGTTATTACGAACATTAAGGACTCTGCAGTTCTAAGGTTTTCTGAAGTGTTTTCAAAAATAGAATATATCCCCCTTGAGAATACAACAATGTCTGCTATAGGTATTGTTGATAAAATCATGTTTGGACCAGAGGGCGACTTGATAACTGTTGACAAACATAACAATATAGTATTGCGTTTTGATAGGCACGGTAAGTTTTTGAACAAAATAGGTGAGGTGGGTAGGAAAAATAATGAATACATAAGTATTAATGATGTTGTTTATGACAAATACAACCGTCATGTAATAGTATGGGATAATCCGAGGCGTTCCCTAATCATGTACACATTAGAAGGAAAATATGTATCAACTGTTGATATAAATCGTTATGTTGGTTCTATGGCGGAGATGGATGACAACTTGTTGACGTTACATACGGTAGATGATGGGTACGAGTATATTGTGATGAATAAGGACGGAAATGTACTTCAAAAGTATGATGACAGATATTCTGCTGTTACAAATATCCCATTGGTTGAAGCGCAAATGGAGACTTCAAGTAGGCAGACAGTATTAGGACATTCTGAATATAGTCCTTTAGTATATGATGTTAGCGGTAAAGACATAATACCTAAATATCTGTTTGATTTTAAAGAGAATAATATACCATTAGAATGGTTTGCGTTAGATGAAGAAGACTTTAGCGATATGTTGCATAGGAACACTAAGGTTGCATACTGTTATCGTTTTTATGAAGCTCCAGATTATTATGTTATGGCGTTTTTAAAAGAAAGGTTGTATCTGTGCGTGATTAACAAGAATACAGAGGAAACACCCTATATGGGTAATAATGTTTATAATGATATGACTGGTATCCCCTTCTTTGATAAAACAAACTGGTTTGGAGGAGGTGTTGTACCCATAGGAGTTCAAGGCAATGATTGTTATTTCGTGAAGGAGTCTTCTGACTTTGATACGAGTGATATGGATATATCGAAGTTAAATAAACAACTAAAAGTTGGATGGACATGAAGAGATGTGTATAGACACGTTGTCGTGTGAATATAAAAAAATAAAGTCTTTAGGAGAAAACATTAATCCAATTATAATGAAATGTACATTAAAATAAGAAGGAATCTCAGATTCTTTGTCGCTGTCATAGCAACAAAAAATAGATGCATCCCTATGAAAAATATGTATATATGAAAAATAATGCCTACCTTTGTAGGCAAAAGAGACACGTAAAAAAAATATTCTACTAACTTATGTCTTAATACAGAAAAGCTCTACAGTTTTTAACAATTCAAAAACTGGTGTAAA
>DAIUFT010000113.1:0-6541 GCA_036844425.1 Prevotella sp.
CTGTATGGACAGAATAAAATTGACAAAAGACGAAAAAATACTTATTCGTGCGTTAAAAGAAGGCGAGACTGATACACCTCTACTTACTGATGGAGCAAAATATCTTGCAGCACGCTCATTAGAACGCAAGGGACTCGTGGACGTAATATTTTGTTATGGAAAAGTTGAAAACATTAAATTATCTTACGAATGCAAAGCATATCTGGAAACAAATCCATTACTACGTAACCCTATTGACTGGCGTCTAATAGAAATAATATTTATGGGTGTAACTGCCATTGCATCATTTCTTGCCTTGTTCGTTTCATGCTCTATTATAGTCTCTGCATAATCTAACCATTTTGCTGACGTCAACAAAAAGGTTGCAGTCGGGCACAAAAAAGCGGCACTCCGTGGAATACCGCTTGTAAGTCATTTTTTCGTTTTGTCAATCATTTTCATTACCTTAAAATCTGACTTTAAGTCTTTCTTTACCTGTGATAGTGTCTGTTCTTGTGGTAAACTCTCAGGATAACGTCCAGAGTTTCTTTTTACCATGTCTCGAACTTCTTTGCCTACATCAAAATGAGTTTCTTCTAATTTTTGTTGCCCATAGATATTCTGTGACTTAATTCTTTCTTCTGTTTGAGTTATACGGAATAGGTTCGCTGCAAGTTCCGCTCTTCCCATAGTATCAAATAGTTTATTCTTATCAATGTGTCTTCTATTAGCCAACTGAACATTCAGCATATTATACATTCCACGATAACCTGCATTTTGAAATTTTGCATAATCTTCAACTTTTGCTTGTTTAGCCACAGAGTATAGTGTTTTATGTCCTTCCTTTATTTCATCACGAATAAGCAATCGTTCAATGTTCGTGTGCTCATCTACATAAATTTCAAATTTACGAGTCTGTGCAGCAAAATAAGCCTGAACAGATGCAACCTCATATTTCTTCGGGTCACCGTTCATTGCAATTAAATAACAAGCAAATCTTGTTAATTTATAGTCAACAGTCTCTAGACCATCAATCTCTCTTGTAACTTTAACAATATTATCAAGATGGTCGATGTTTAAGGATATAAATGCTTTTGTTGCTCTATCAATAACCTTTCTAAAAGATTTCATATCATTATAACCAAGCATCAACATAAATTCCGATGCCCACCAAAAGGTAATTCCATTTTGATTTTTAAAATCTTCAAAAGAGAGGTCTTTTACAATCTCGATATCATTCATAACTGTTATAATGGAGACATTATTATATTTTACGTACAAAGGTACTCTTTTTCTCTTTATTTTACGAATTATCTTGAAAAAGTTTTGTACTTTTCAAAATAATTTGTAAATTTGCAGTGCGTATATAACGAAGGTTTAAAAATGAGAGCCTTAGGTTGTATTCCTAAGGAGACGCTGTTTTTAAGCCTTCGTTTTATTTATAATATAATCTACTAATTTTCTTTGGTCAGAAATAGAATGTACCGTACTTTCACCATTATGCGCTTCTCTAACAATTATCCATGATTGGGTACTACCAATTACTGTTTCAAATAAGTGCATTGTAACATCTTTTTCATGCCTATCTTTTCCGCTTCCTATGTATGTAGACTTCTGTAATATCTGAGGTAGTCTTAATAATGCTTCATTTTTTACTACATACTCTTTAAAAGGTTGATTTAACCATTCTTTGATTTTACCACCGCTGATAGTGATAGGCTTATCAAAATCAGCATGGTGCATTTCCATACCTCTTAGTAACCCTTTTGCTTGTTTCTCAATCTTTTTTCTGCGTAACCTATCTTCTGGAGAGAGTTGTGTGTGGTTAATACCTGTTATCCTTGCTGCACGCTCAATAATCTCTTTGTTATCCTTCAAGAAATACGGCAGGGTCTTCGCTCTCGCTATGCGGTCTTTGTTCCTGTCAACCCACGTATTAAACTGCTTAGGCAATGCGTCAGCTGTGCCTTTGAACTTGTAGTTCTTGCGTTCCTCGTCCGTCATGCGTGCCCATTTGTTTACCTCGCTACGGTCTGCTAATTTAGGAGTAGCGAAGCAACGGCAAAACGGATGCCAACCAACAAACTTAAAGTCTTTCGGGTACACGCCAGCGAGTTCATCGCAGATGTCATAAACAGGGTGGTTATTAGACAAACCTATCTCCGTGCCAATAACAAATGGCATTTCCTCCCATTGCGCATAGTCAGCGGAGCGGTACGCCATATTGTTCTCTGTTACCGTCATGCGGAGGGCGTTCTTGTATGATGAACGATACACACCTTGCCCCGGGTGATACGCTGCCGCTGCTTTGCTCAGGCGAAGAATACCGTCCTTACCACGCACACGCCTGAATAACTTGTCTGGGTTCAGTAGATACTGCCTCACGTCCCTTGATAATGATGCAGCACCTTTACCCTCGGACAAACCTAACTCTAAAGCAAGTTCCATTTGCCCTTGAAGCGGTTGCACCAAGTTCCACACACGCTTGCTCAGGTTCATACCGTTAACCTTACGCTCCTCAAATGCTGCCAGTGCGTTCACGCTGCCTTGCTTTACACGCTCCTGCAGATGCTTCGGAAGCGTGATGTTACGTCCTATCTGTTGCAGCAGTGCATTATTTTTATCTTCTGATATTTCCCACGCTGCTTTGTTTCCTGTGTGGACCACGCTTGTTATGTCGCTTGCCAACTGTGCAAGGAGGCGTTTCATTGCTCTTTGTGCTGCAGGATATAACGAAAGATAAAACTCTTTCTTTGCGTCATGAAAACCTGTAGTAGCACCAATAACCGCCACCTCTTTGCAAAAATTAGAAAAAAGCACACTGAGGGAATGTTCACGCTTGCTCAGTCCCTTAATGTGCTTCTTATCGAATTGGCTGCTGCTGAATTGTATCGCTGCCATTTATTTTCTCTCTCTGTTAACTCTTATTACTCCGTTGGTTCAAAGATATCTGCCGTCTGTTCTCTCTCTATCTGCTGTATCTCCTCGTCTACATCTTCCACCCATCCAAGGCGTGCGATGGCGGTCTTCTTGCTCGAAATACCAGTATTAACCGCAGTACCTAACGTTTCCACCGTTTCTTTCTCATCATGAATTTGAAAAGGCGAAATAATCATTTTGACCTGCAGAGACTCAAAGGCTGCTGCATACTTCGGGAACATAATTTTTGCATACTCACGGATAACGTTAAACTCTCGCTGTAGCATATCATACCATATACCAGCCTCGTCCGTTACCTTCATCTGTGCGTCTATGAACAGCATTTTACGACTCTCACCAGACATAGGTGTTTCCTTCATGTTGTCCATTGACATATCTGGTAACTGTAATTCTGAGAAAAAGTTATGTTTAATCTCATTGATATAAAATTTAACGCTTTCGTTCGCTTGAGTCCATGTTGCATAACCTGCTTTATCATCTTTGCCAAGGCGTATAATGGAGCGTCCTGCATTATCGTCAGTATTCTCTCCACCTTTACGCACATTATTATCAGAATATATAACGAATGTAGGACGTGAATTTTTGCGTATAAAGTTACCTGTACGGCTCATCGTCCACTCAGCTTCGCTGACGTTGCCACTACGGTCTTCCCAGATAGGTTTATAACGATGTATATACACACCACTTATCTTGTTAATGGTTATTTGCTCTCGCAGAAGTTCAACAGCTTCTTTTCTTTTCGTTTGCCAACAAATGTGCTCGTTTGCTGTATATGTATCAAAGTACGTCACTGTCTGCTTCATACCGCCAACAACTTCTTGGCAATAATGTTCCACACTGAGAGCAATCAGGTCGTCATATTCGTCAAAAAGAGGATAAAGTGCATCTCCTTTCATTGGCGAAAATGAACGACAGCGGAGTTTAAGCAGAGACTTTTCTCCTGCATACACGGTAGGGACGTCTTGTGCAAACCATATCGTAACACATTCGCAAGAGGCAAATAGTTGCTTGGAACGTTCCAAATTAACGCTATCTATGCGATTTTTAAGGTATATTGCCTCTATCAACTGTGAAGCCATTTTCTCCGCTTCATTCTGCGGTGAATAAACACGTTTAACAGGTATTCCGAACATTAGTTCAGACATACGTTTCACCGCAAGACGCTGCCAACCATAAGTAATAACAGACACACGCTCACGCTTGCCTTTCTTGAATTTATCGTGATAGTCTGCATCTGTTGCAACTTCGTGCATATGAGGGTAATATTGCTTATCTAACTCTCCTTTCCATGTAGGGACATAGATGGTCTTATTCTTTAGCATCGTTATCGTTTGCTGTGGTGATGCTGCTTGATGTAATATCTCTTGTATTGTCATGTCTCTCTTTGTTATTGTTAATATACTATATCGTCTAATTCTTCATCGCTTATACTGTCAATATCACCATTACGGTACATATCGTTAATAGCATACCCTAACACGTCCACATATTCATCATGTGGCTGCGTTGGAAAGCCGCATACCTCGTTCAAAAATTCCTCATTCCATGCACCTTCAACAAGGTACACTCTGCCACATTCGATTTTAGGGCTTACAGCGCGCAAACGCACCTCCTTGCTGTCTGTTGGAGTATCAGTAAACATAACGTTCAGCGCAGTGTCATGTTTCAACATTTGCGCCACACTCTTGCCACTTGCCTTTGGTTCGATACATAAACGGCTCTGCTCATTGCCATACTCCGCCATGTACTGAGGCAGAAAGCGTAACAGTTCTGGGGCTTCCATATACATCTTCTTTCCATGCACGATGTATATATCGTTTGCAATACGGCAGGCTGCGATAATACCACTTGGGTCGTTATCAACGCCTTTACTCTTATGTTCGTAGGCAGTATCAAGATAAAAATGTACAAGTTCTTCAGAGTGCAATGTAGCAAATTCATCAGGTGTAACTATTCCAAACCAATCACGCTTAACTATATTACCGCCCTCAATCGTTGGATGTTGCTGATATAATGCATTAAATTCTCTTGGTGCACGTTGCTTTTGCTTCTCTAATTTAGTTTTGCTATGACGGTTTTCCCATAGAGCGTCTCCAATATGTCTATGCGTGTTATACTCTCCATCTCCCTCTTGCTCGCACAATGCAGGTAACGAGATAACAGTCCAATCTTGTGACTCAGTCTTTAAGATACGCCCTGCAAGGTCGTCTTCGTGCCAGCGTGTCATAATGAAAAGTTGCTTAGAATTGTTATGCAAACGTGTTATTAAGACTGTATTATACCACTCCCATACACGCTGCCTATACGTTACGCTATTCGCTTCTACTGCATCTTTAACAGGGTCATCAATAATTGCAATATCCACAGGTGTACCAGTTAGCGAACCGCCTATACCTACTGCTTTGTAGAAACCTCTATGTCCTACAATCTCAAACATATTAATATTACGTTGATAGCCCCGTACTGTTGCTGCAGTACCATTAAGTTTTGTTCCAGGGAATATATCTTGATACTCTATACTATCAATAGTTTTCTGAATAGAGCGGCTAAACTGTTCTGAAAGATCAGCAGAATAAGAGCATCCTGCAATCTTTATATCAGGAGCACGTCCTAACGCCCATGCAGGAAATGCTCTGGAGATAATCTCACTCTTACCGTGCTGCGGAGGCATGAAAACCATTAGGTTCTTTATTTTGCCGTCATATAGCATTTGGCAATGCTGCGCCACAAGTCGATGAAACCACTCCATTTCATATTTAGGATTGTAGTAACCAAGAAAATAAGGAAACGACTGCACTGCCTGCAGCCTTAGTCTTTGCTGCATAAGCAATAACAATCGTTGTTTTATTTCCTGTTTATTCATTATCTCCTTGTAGTTTTGTAAGACGTTCTATCTCCTTGTTAAGTTCATCTATTGGCATATCTTTAACCAAAGATTTACCGTTAGTAGTAACATCTGTATATGTAAGACTTATTGCTTTGCGTTCCTCTGGCGTTGCTAACATGCGGTATAATGCGAGTTGTGCCGTAGGATTATCCATAGTATAGAGTTTATGGCGAATACTTGATTTAGTTCTTACTCGGTTTAGCTCCATCTTATCTAACATATCTTTGTGCTCAGGACTATCAGGAGGAAAGCGTCTGTAGAACGTAGCCCTATCGCAAGGCAAAAAGGCGATAACATCATCGAAAAAAAATAAATTATTCTCAGTAATAACCTTTACAGCCTTATCATATAGTTCTTTTTTAGGATATCTAAGGTGTGCCATATTACTGCATTTTTATCATATTATAAAATTCATTACGTTTATCAGAATTATTCTTAAATATACCTGTAAAACAAGATACTGTCATCTTGCCATTGTTTCTTACACCTCTCATACTCTTGCAGAGGTGCTGACCTTTCATTACGATAGCAAAGCCGAGAGCCTTTCCATCAAGTGCATCATTAAGCATCTTTACTATATCAATAGCGAGCCTTTCTTGCAACTGCAATCGGGCTGCACAATACCCAACAACTCTGGCGACCTTGGATATTCCAAGAATACGACCATTTGGTGATGGGATATAGGCGCAGCCGACAAACCCTGTGGGGAAGCTGTGCAGACGCTAACCCAAAAAC
>DAIUFT010000114.1:0-5975 GCA_036844425.1 Prevotella sp.
TGTTATATTTACAGTACGTCAAGGTGTATAAGACTAAAGTATAAACGAGAGATTAATGTCGGATGGCGATTAACGTTAAAACACCGATTTCCCAAATTTACCATTTTGGACACCTGACCTCTATCAAAGCATAAGCACTTCATTCTCAGACGCTTATACCCGCACAAAACAAAAGCATAGAGATTACACCGTAATCAGGCCCTTTTTACCATGTAATCTCTATGCTTTTACACGGTAAAAAGGCTGTGATTACTACACAATCTGAGCCTTTTTACCGAGTTTCCGAAATTTACCATTTTTCTAAGGTGATAATCATTCCTCATTGAGGGCAAGCACCGCGGCACCTTGGTATACACTGGAATCGCCCTTAAAATAACTTTGAACACTCAGTTAGCCCACCCCTTAAAACACAAAGAATATTCGAATAACACATTTTTATTTGATAAAAAAAACACATATACTTATCAATTTTTCGTTTTTTTTTACTACTTTTGCAATGATTTTCGACTAACTCTAACTGTAATGACAACAACTAACCATAAAACCATACAATTTTTCCTAATCATTGTCTCCTTATTTTGCGCAGTCAGTTCTTACGCCATGCGCGGCAGACTGTATTCCAGCAAGGACCAACTCAGCAGCAGTTTGGGGCACTACGTGTATCAGGACCGTCAGGGTTTTATATGGATATGCAGCGAGAATGGGCTTGACAGATACGATGGATACAGTTTTGTGAATTATGACATTACCAAGGGACTTTCATCTGACAACATTAATACTGTATACCAAGGCAGGAACAACGACCTATACATCGGTTCAACAACAGGCCTTAGCGTTATGCACAACAACCGCATACAAAGCATAAGAATCAAGGAGAACAACAGTACACGACCTTTTGATGCATACATAACTGACTTCTGTGAGGCTCCCAACGGCACCATATACGTCGGCACATCAGGCAGAGGGCTATGGCGCATAAACAACGATGCCACCGTTACAAAGGCTCTTGAGAACGTAAGAAACATTGCGTTCGCTCAAAGTATAGCGTTCGACCGCAAAGGCACACTGTGGATTGTTACGAACGACCATGGTATAGTGGCGATAAATACCAGCAGGCAAAAAACTGTTAAGAAGTACGACATAAAGGAGACTACGAACTACGCCACGCTCACCATTGACCAACACGACAATGTGTACGTTGGTTACATAAACGGTGGTCTATACAAGATGGACACCTCACGGCGCGGGTTTACTCTCATTCCCTCCACTGCCAACCTTTCCATCTCATCACTCATGGCACGCAAGGACGGCAATATCTTCGTGGGCACAAACGGTAACGGACTGAAATTACTTGACGTGAGGACTGGATATGTGTATGACTACAGCCTCTACAGTAATGAGGTAAACATGGCTAAGACAAAGGTTTACTCTATCATGGTCGATAACACTGGCAACCTATGGCTGGCACTGCTGCAGAAAGGTGTCTTCATGCAACCTAAACAGAGCAAGGCGGTACGACAAATCGGACGCAGTCAAGGACCTGAGAACCAGATAGGCGAACAGTGCGTCATGTCGGTCTTCAGACGTCGTGACGGCACACTGTGGGTGGGCACCGACCAGGACGGACTGTACGCTCTCGATGCCAACGGCAGACTCATAAAACACTATGAACCCAATCCGTCTTCGCCTAACGGCATGCCGGGAACGGTAATGACAATGGCTGAGGACAATCTGGGGCGACTCTGGATCGGATCATACCTCAACGGGTGCGGATGGATTAACACCACAACGGGGGAATACCACCGAGCAGCATTCAGTTACGGAAAATGCCAAAGCATTACCGACCTGAGGATGGGGAGAGACAACAACCTATGGATTGGCACGCTGGGCGATGGCGTAAAGTGCCTAAACCTCATCAGCGGAAAAATGAAGGAATACAGGTTAGGAGAACCTGACTACTCCTGTTGTCTTGCCAACAACTTCGTGCAACAGATGGAGATAGACCCTGAAGGGAAATACCTCTTCGTGGGTAGCACCATAGGACTGTCATGCCTCGACATCAAGTCTGGACGATGGGACAAGGTGGTATGTAATAACAATCTTCTCGCGGGAACTGCTGTCGGAGCACTGCGCTACGACAAAAATACAGGACTCTGGGCGGGAAACAGCGAAGGTCTGCACAACATAAGGTTTACACCAGGAAAACCAAGGGAGTTTACCATTAGGCACTATACTACTGCCAACGGTCTGAGCAACAACCACGTACAGGCCATAGAACTGGACCACAACGGTCAAATATGGGTTAGCACCACAAAGGGACTATGCTGCCTTGACATTAAGAGCGGAAAGATAAAGAGTTACTACGGCACAGACGGAGTGACACCTAACGAATATGGTTGGGGAGTGTCATGCCGCGGAAATAACGATGAAATGTATTTCGGAGGTACACAAGGACTGACGATCTTCTCACCAAGAAACATTACAAAAAACAAGAATAAATACAACATAATACTGACACAAATGTTGGTAGGAGGAAAGGAGGTTAATCCTGGAGACAAGTCATGGCTCTACGCAATATGTGACACCGCTGTGACGGCATCGAAGAAGTTCGACCTTAGCCATGATGATAATAACATCACCTTGCACTTCTCTACACTTACATACTCGGGACAAACTGGTATCAGATTCAGATATAGCATCAACGGAGAGAGATGGATTACCCTGGGACAAGGGGAAAACGAACTGATACTCAGCCGACTGGTACCTGGCGACTACCATATTAAGGTGGAGGCAGCACACAATGGCACTACAGTAGCAGAGAAAGAATGGACCATAATAATACACAATCCATGGTACCTCACACCTGTAGCGAAACTGCTGTACCTTATTATCATCATCGCACTAATCCTCTATTATCTACACATACAGAAAACTCGCAACGAGGAGAAACTGAAACTACAGGAACACATACACGCTGAGGAACTGAACGAACAGAAACTGCGCTCGTTCATTAACCTCAGCCACGAGATACGCACGCCTATGACGCTTATCCTCACACCTTTACTGCAACTGATAAAGGAGGATAAAGACTCACACCGACGTACCACATACGACATCATACGACGTAACTCTGAACGCATACTACACCTCGTAAACCAGATTATGGACATAAGAAAAATCGACAAGGGGCAGATGGATATGCGTATGTCTGAGACTAACATGGTTGGCTTCGTAGAGGACGTGACAAACATGTTCGCGCTGCAGGCTGCCAACAAGCAAATAGAGATACACTTCAAACACGAAGGCATAGAACGACTACCAGTATGGATTGACCGCGCACAGTTTGACAAAGTTCTCATCAACCTCATGTCAAACGCTGTAAAATACGCACCAGCAGGAGGCGAGATTACCGTAACCATACTCACCTCAAAGGACTACACACCGCAGAGCAACAACGTAAACAATAATCTGCCTGCTGCCAGCGATACCGAAGGATACGTCACCATCACCGTATTCAACACGGGAGAGAAAATACCAGAAAGCAGCCTGACAAAGATTTTTGAACGCTTCTATCAGGTGTCGTCGGCTTCATTCCAATACAAAACGGGAACGGGGGTCGGACTGGACCTCGCACGCTCCATCGTTATGCTCCACCATGGTGCCATCAGCGCCATCAACAGAGAGAACGGTGCGGAATTCTGTGTAACACTGCCACTCGGAAGAAAGCACCTCACCGAGGAGGAGATAGCACCATGGAAGGAAGACGAACACAGCGTGACGCAGTTGCGTCACGAGATTACCGCCCTTGAAGAAACTAACGAGGAAGAGGCTAACGATATAGAAGAAGAGAACGCAAAACAACAAACCACAACTGAGAACACAAGAAAAGCAAAGGTCATCATTGTGGAGGACGACGACGAAATACGTAATTACCTGCAATCGCAACTATCCTCTACATACCGCGTAGAATGCTTCACTAATGGTGCCGACGCACTGCCCACCATACTACGCACTGTGCCTCAACTGGTTATCAGCGATGTCATGATGCCTAACATGGACGGATACACGCTGTGTACGAAGATAAAACAGAACATTAACACTAACCACGTACCGGTTATTCTTATCACTGCAAAAACACGTGATGAGGACAAAATGGAGGGACTGGAAACGGGAGCAGACCTATTTGTCACGAAGCCTTTTAACCTCGACATACTGAAACGTAACATAGCCAACCTCATCGCGGCACGCAAGATAATGCAGAACAAGTTCACCGGCAAGGAGGAACTCAGTGTGGAGAGCCACGAAGACGAGGCGGACGAAGCGGATAAGGAACTGATAAACCGCATCATAGAGGTCATTAACGATAACCTGTACGACTCTGACCTCAACATCGACATGGTGTGCGAAAAGGTAGGCATAAGCCGTGTACACCTCAACCGCAAGATGAAGGAGTTAACAAACCAAACGCCACACGCCTTCATTCGCAACCTGCGCATCAAGGCTGCTGCACGCCTGCTGCACCAAAAGGACCTCAGCATCAGCGACGTCATGTGGAAGTGTGGATTCAACAGTCCAACGGCTTTCTCTACCACCTTCCGCAAAATGTATGGGCAAAGTCCGCGCGACTACCGCAAGGACATCGAGAGCAAAGGAAAGTTGGTAGAGTAAAAAAAATTATATCCGCACCATTAGGTGCTTAATCAGTATATCTGAACCGTATCAAAAATCCGTGAAAAAGACCTATCCGTGATTGTCCGTGATATCAGTGTGTTTTTGATTACGCTTCTACTGCCAGCGGCAGTAGAACCCAATGCTAAACACATCGCTCACAGCATACAGCCGATAAGCTATGGTCAAAAAAAACACGGATAGCACGGATAATCACGGATCTATCTTTTCACGGATCTAACGTGCCTAAAGGCACGGACCAACTTGTATCGCAAACTAATAAACAATATCATAAGTTTCATACCACATAATATCCGCACCGTTAGGTGCAACATCATAATATCTGAACTACATCAAAAATCCGTGAAAAAGACTTATCCGTGATTGTCTGTGATATCAGTGTGTTTTTGATTACGCTTCTACTGCCAGCGGCAGTAGAACCCAATGCTAAACACTGTGCTCACAGCATACAGCCGATAAGCTATGGTCAAAAAAAACTTTATATCCGCACCGTTAGGTGCTACATCATAATATCATAACCATATCAAAAATCCGTGAAAAAGACTTATCCGTGATTATCCGTGATATCAGTGTGTTTTTGACTACGCTTCTACTGCCAGCGGCAGTAGAACCCAATGCTAAACACTGTGCTCACAGCATATAGCCGATAAACTATGGTCAAAAAAACACGGATAGCACGGATAATCACGGATAGGTCTTTTTCACGGATCTAACGTGCCTAAAGGCACGAGATTCCTTAATCTCACTATATAATATCAGCATGTTAATATACGAAGAACTGACATATAAAATTAGGAAAGCAATATTTAATGTATATAATTATTGGGGGCCTGGACTATACGAGGAGATATACGAAAAATCCTTGATTATAGAACTCAAAGAACAAGGACTAAAAGTAGAGCCTCAGAAGTGTATTCCTGTCATTTATAAAGGTATAAGATTAGAATGTGATTACAGACTTGACTTATTGGTTGACGACAAAGTGATTATCGAGTTAAAGGCTGTAGACGAACTTAAGGCTGTACACAAAAAACAACTTTACACTTATCTAAAAATCACAGACAAAAGATTAGGACTGCTTGTAAATTTCAATACTTCTGACATTATACATAGTATAATCCGTATTGCAAACTAATCTATTATATTATAAGATTTGCTCATACCACATAATATCCGCACCGTTAGGTGCAACATCATAATATCTGAACTGCATCAAAAATCCGTGAAAAAGACGGCGCAGCCGACAAACCCTGTGGGGAAGCTGTACGGACGCTAACCCAAAACTG
>DAIUFT010000115.1:0-5897 GCA_036844425.1 Prevotella sp.
TTGACCTCGAAAATAGCCTCGAAATATAACAAAGGCAATTTATAGAACCACCCTTGAATAAATTACTTCAATTTTGCAATAAGTGTCTGATTGCCAGTTGTTGCCTGTTTCATATCAACAAGAATTTCCGAATCGACTGGCAGGAATAGATCTACGCGTGAGCCGAACTTTATGAAGCCGAGGTGCTCGTCTATGTAGCAGTCCTCTCCTTCCTTGGCGTATGTTTTGATACGGCGTGCCATAGCACCCGCTACCTGACGGCAGAGCACATCTACACCGTTAGGCGTAGTGATTATAACGTCCGTCATCTCGTTTTCTTCGCTTGCTTTAGGTAGCCACGCCTTATGGAAAGCACCATTCTGATGTTTTACCATCTTCACCTTGCCGTCAACAGGAAACCAGTTGGCATGAACATTGAAAAGGCTCATAAAGATGCTGACCATTATGCGTTTCTCGTGGAAATATTTGTTTTCCTCTACTTCTTCTATCACCACTACTCGTCCGTCTGCTGGAGCAACAACCAGTTTCTCTGTATCGTCAGTGCCGAAAAGACGTATTGGACAGCGGAAGAAATTGAGTACTATGCACCACACCGTACCAAAGATAGCGGCAAAAACAATAAACGGTGCATGTGACTCAAAGGAACGCCAAAGGATAACGCCTACGGCTACTAGCACCATGACGCTATAAATAAGGGTATCGGTTCCCTCGCGGTGTATTCTTATTTTTTTTAGTTTCTTTATTCTTTTTCCCATCGGTTAGTACAGGTAGTTCAAACAGTATGTGTATATTCTTTGCAAAGTTAAGTTTTTTTCTTTGATTTACCAAATAAAACACCGTTAAACTCGTGTTTTATTGCCTTTTTCATTGTTTTAAGGCTTTTTTCAAACAAAAAAGATTAACTTCGCAAATTAGTCGGATTCGCTTTTTTAGGCGGAGACGCCCGCTATCACATCATAGGATAATATCTTTATTTATGCAGGATTTTATACATCTTCACGTACACACTTATTTCTCTATTCTCGACGGACAGAGCCCTGTTAAGGCACTCGTCAAGAAGGCTATCGACAACGGAATGCGCGGCATGGCAATCACAGACCACGGCAATATGTTCGGTGTCAAGGAACTGTTTGACGAGGTTAATAAGGTTAACAAGGGCAGGAAGAAGGAGGGGCTGGAGCCTTTTAAACCTATCTTCGGATGCGAAATGTACGTGGCACACCGAGGAATGAAGATGAAGCAGGACGCTAAGCAGGACCGTGGCGGATGGCACCTCATTGTCTTGGCGAAGAACTTTAATGGATATAAAAACCTTATCAAACTGGTAAGTAATTCGTGGGTTGACGGTTTCTATGGACGTCCGCGTACCGACCACGAGCAACTGGAGAAATACCGCGAAGACTTGATTGTATGTTCGGCTTGTATTGGCGGTGAGATTCCTAAGAAAATTCTTGCTGGCGACATTGAGGGGGCACGCAAGGCGGTGGAATGGCACAAGGCTATGTGGGGCGACGACTTCTACCTGGAGTTGCAAAGACATGAGGTTAAAGATCCTAACATCATGGCGAACCGAGAGACTTTCCCTATGCAGCAGCAGGTAAACAGGGTGCTTATTGAATTTGCTAAGGAATATAACATCAAGTTAATATGCACTAACGACTGCCACTTTGTTGACGAGGAGAACGCCGAGGCACACGACCACCTGCTGTGTTTGAGTACGGGCAAAGACCTGGACGACCCTACTCGTATGAGATACTCTAAGCAGGAATGGTTCAAGACGCGCGAGGAGATGAACGAAGTCTTCGCAGACATTCCTGAAGCGCTGTCGAATACGATTGAGATTTTAGATAAGGTGGAGACCTATAACCTGGAATCTGACCCTATCATGCCATTCTTCCCTATACCTGAAGATTTCGGTACGGAGGACCTTTGGCGAAAGAAGTTTACGGAGGAAGACCTGTATAAGGAGTTCACAAGCGATGAAAACGGTGAAAACCAACTGCCACCAGAGGAGGGAGAGAAGAAGATTAAGAAACTGGGTGGTTACGAAAAGATATACCGCATTAAGTTTGAAGCGGACTACCTACAGAAACTTGCTTACGAGGGAGCAGCAGAAAGATATCCCATGCCGTTATCACAGGAGGTTGATGACCGCATAAGGTTTGAGTTGCACATCATGAAGACCATGGGTTTCCCAGGCTACTTCCTTATTGTGCAGGACTTTATTAACTCTGCTCGTAAAGAACTGGGGGTATGGGTTGGTCCTGGTCGTGGTTCGGCTGCGGGTTCGGTAGTGGCTTACTGTCTGGGTATTACGAAACTGGACCCACTGAAGTATGACCTACTGTTCGAACGTTTCTTGAATCCAGACCGTATCTCTTTGCCTGATATTGATACCGACTTTGATGATGACGGTCGAGGTAAGGTATTGCAATGGGTGATGAATAAATATGGTCACGAGAACTGTGCACATATCATCACCTACGGTACCATGGCGACGAAGAACTCTATCAAGGACGTGGCACGAGTAGAGAAACTGCCGCTGGATAAGACTAACGCACTCTGTAAGGCTATTCCTGACCGTCTGCCAGATGGTTTGAAGATGAATCTTGGCAATGCCATTAAGTGTACCCCAGAACTGCAACAGGCGGAGGCTTCGCTCGATGAACGTGAGCGCAATACTATAAAATATGCGAAGATGCTCGAGGGTACTGTGCGCAACGTGGGTATTCATGCCTGTGGCTTCATTATCTGCCGCGACCCTATCAGCGACCATGTGCCTGTTTCAACGGCTGACGACCCAGACTTTCCGGAGATAAAAACTGCGGTGACACAGTATGACGGCCACGTCATTGAATCTACTGGACTTATCAAAATGGACTTCCTTGGACTGAAGACGTTGTCGGAGCAGAAGGAGGCGTGCCGTTTGATAAAACTGACACGTGGCATAGACATTGACCTTGACCACATTCCTATCGACGACGAGAAAACGTATGAACTATATCAGCGCGGGCAGACTATAGGAACATTCCAGTTTGAATCGGCTGGCATGCAGAAGTATCTACGCGAACTACACCCTACAGTGTTCGAGGACCTTATTGCCATGAACGCCTTGTATCGCCCAGGACCTATGGACTACATTCCGTCGTTCATTGCCCGAAAGAACGGAAAAGAGCCTATTACCTACGACATAGACTGCATGGAGAAGTATCTTAAGGATACGTATGGCATCACGGTATATCAGGAGCAGGTCATGTTGTTGTCACGTCAGTTGGCAAACTTTACGCGTGGCGAGAGTGACGCACTGCGTAAGGCGATGGGTAAGAAGAAGAAGGACATCGTTGACGCAATGAAACCTAAATTCATTGAGGGCGGAATGAGCAATGGGCACGACCCTAAGATATTGGAGAAGATATGGGCAGACTGGGAGAAGTTCGCGTCTTATGCCTTCAACAAATCGCACGCCGCATGTTACTCATGGGTAGCATATCAAACGGCTTACCTCAAGGCCAACTACCCTGCAGAGTTTATGGCTGCGCTGTTAACACGCCGACGCACGGACATCAAAGAAATAACAAAACTGATGGACGAATGTAAGGCTCTGAAGATTGCCACACTGGGACCTGACGTCAACGAGAGTATCGCCAACTTTGGTGTTAACAAAAAGGGCGAAATACGATTCGGACTGGCTGCCATCAAAGGCATGAGTGAGGCTGCAACGGAGGCTATTATAAAAGAACGTGAAGCCAACGGACCATTCTCTTCCATATATGACCTTATGGAACGTGTACCTGCCCAGGCAATGAACAAGAAGGCCTTAGAGTGCATGGCACTGGCTGGAGCACTGGATAGTTTTGGTATCTCACGCGAGCAATACGTGGAGCAAGGGGAAGGAAAAGAGTCGTTCATTGCCACGCTCTCACGCTACGCACAACAGTACCAGACGGCAAAGAACGAGGCTACGAACTCCCTATTCGGTGGATTTGACTCAATAGACATCTCTAAGCCTAAGCCACCACAGGTAGAGGAATGGAGCGCAATAGAGAAACTGAACAGAGAACGTGACCTTGTAGGTATCTATCTCTCTGCACACCCGTTGGATGAATACTCTGTAGTGATGGAGTGCATGTGTAACACGCTGTGCCAAGAGATTGGTCGTACGGCGGACAAGGAGGAACTGGAGAAACGTGACATAATAACGCTTGGTGGTATTGTTACATCCACCATGCCGCGCTTCACCAAGAATGGCAAGCCTATGGGTATCGTTACCATAGAAGACTTCCATGGACAGGGCGAATTGGCACTCTTTGGCGATGATTGGTCACGATGGCAAGGAATGCTGACGGTGGGATGCACTGTCTTTATCACTATGAAATGCGAGAGAAGGTTTGAGAAATCACAACCTATGCTGAATCTGGTAAGCGTGGAATTCTTGCAGGATATAGCAGAGAAGGCTATGTCGCAGGTTACAATTCACATTGACCTCGACAAACTGTACACCACAGACTCTGAAGATACAACAGAGAATAATGAGGAGATAACACCAACAGACTTTGGCGACTTTCTTAACGACCTCAGCACTATAATAAAAACTTCGCCTGGCACTACACAGTTGGCATTCAACATACGTGACTCATCACTGAGCACACAACCACTGCAACTGGTTTCTAAACTACCAGGAATAAGGATTAACCGCAACCTCGTGGACTTCATACGCTCACACGAAGGAATGTCTATTAGCATATAATCCGTCAAGCGAAAGCCCTGTAACAGCAACAGAACTACATTAGACACAATAACACATTAAAATAGCAAGGAAAAGCACTGCTTTCCTTGCTATTTTGCTTTTATGATAACATATGTTACTAACCTCATACACCGTCTCTCATTAACTTTGCACTACCAAACTAAAAAGAGGAGGACAAACGTATGACAAAGAAACACGAAATCTATCACTGCCCTATATGCGGCAACATTGTTGAAGTTCTGAACCCAGGCGCGCAGATGGTGTGTTGTGGCAAGCCAATGCTGTTAATGGAGGAGAACACGACCGATGCCTCCGCAGAGAAGCATGTACCTGTAATAACGCCTACAAACAATGGCTATAGGGTATCTATCGGCTCCACACCCCACCCTATGAGCGAGGAGCACCATATACAGTGGATAGAGTTGATAACAGACCACTGCGTAATGCGCAAGGAACTGCAACCCGACGAAGCACCAGAGGCAGTATTTATGACGTGTTGCCAGCATCCTACCGCCCGTGCCTACTGTAACCTCCATGGACTATGGAAGGGATAGAACAAAAACAAAACGGGGGAGTTCGTCACTCCCCCGCACCTTGTTATATTCATCTTATTAAGATGAGGATTTTATCTATTCATAATAGAAATACTCAGTTCTCCAACCTTTGCCACGATGATTTTCTCTGATGTAGCGCATGAAGCCACCCCTTCCACAGCCTTCACGCTGCTTATCTTCTGTCCATTGGTGGTGTAGAACGACACAGATTCACCGCTATCAAGTCCGCACAGCGTCACCACGCCATCAGCCACATTAACCATAACACCACGAGTATTGACGGATTTGATGTCGGTTTCGTCATTCATGAATAAAACATAATCAATAAATTTTGACCATGACGCGTCTTTTTTATATGCCTCATATGCACCTCTGTATATTGTAAAACTTGTAATGTAAGGCATAAATGCATTATATCCCATTGTTGGTGGATTGTACGATTTACAGGTTACATAGTGAACATAGCATAGAAAAAAAGCACATTCCTCAATAGTAGTTACACTTGCTGGTATTATTACTGACTTAAGAGAGGTACAACCATAGAATTTATTATTAGTTGATTATCAGTGTTATACGCTCTAAACGGTAGAAAAGTG
>DAIUFT010000116.1:0-5616 GCA_036844425.1 Prevotella sp.
GGGTGTAAAGACCACCCGAAGTAGCGTGCTACTCGACTGAATGCACTTCAGGCTTTGAACCGAAAAGAACCCGAAAGATGACAATACGTCATTACATTAATTTAGTTTTACATAACGGTGGTAATTTATAGAACCACCCTATATTAGGTTTGCTACTTTGGTTTCCTTTTCGCTTTACGCCATTTCTTTCGAGGTATTTCTTTCGGCTCTCTGCATTCTTCTAAAACACAAGCCAATTTCCTGCATGAGAAAGTTCCTTCCACGTTCTAAAACCGCTAAGGAATTCCTTGTTTGCACGCTTAAACTCATCACGCTTGATGTAATAGGGTTTCTGGAGTATTCTTGCTGTAATCGGGGATGTATGGCGGACATCATGCGAGCGGCGGAACACGTTAAGGAGCGATACGAACTGATGCACGCCGCTACCGCATCGCCTGTGGACGAGGATAACACACCGGAGATTAACAAGAGCCGAGTAATTCTTGACATGGGAGCAAGCATTTCCATTGGCGATAGTTACCGAGAACGACTAACGGAGTATGTGAAAGCGAAGTTCTTAGGGAAGTAAAGTTATGACATTCACTAACAGAGATACACAAAAACGGTCACCAACATCACTGTTGATGACCGTCACTACAATATTCTTTGTCTGAAATCTTCTTACTTTCTAAAATGTAAACATGACACGTGTCTGTACGGAATGGACATTCTTGTCATACGGCAGAGCATCCTTGTTAATCTTGTGCAATGTATAGTCGAGCATTATCTGGGCGTGATCATTGAACGCATAGTTGGCTCCTACGGTGAAAGAATTGACGTTTCCACCACCTACGCTGCTTGAGTTGTAAGGATAGTCAGCCATATAACCATCAGGATAGTACTGATTACGTCCAGCAGAGAAGTATTCTCCCTTATTAATGTCGTTCAAGCCCGTGTAGTTGTAACGTGCTACAATCTCCAAAGAGCGAGGTCCTAAGCCTCCGAGCACCGCGTCCTCGGTGTTATATTTGTACTTGTCACCAATAAGAAGTAGTCCTGCCTCAACATATCCTGCATGAAAATGGTTAGTGCGAAGAGGGTTGGCAGCCTCCCAAGCATCAAGTGTTCCCCATGTGTCGATATTGTTATTTGACGCTTCAAAGAGGGTCTGCGAGTCACGTTTCTTTGTTACGCTCTTGTAGAAATACTCTCCTCGCACAAACATACGGCGGTTATGGTAGAGAAATTCCGCCCCGAGGTCAAACGTATTGTTTACCCAGTCGAGTGTACAAGAAGAGAACTCCTTGTCCTCATCAACATATGTCTCAAGCGTCTGGCCGAGGGTTAGGCTCTTACGCAGAGTGTTATTGTACTCCTCACCGCCACCGATATGCGCGAAACGAGCATTAACACCAACGTGCAACGTTTGGTTATCGTCCTTTATTGGGCGCACAATCCACCTTCCGCTCAGCGTCAGTCCGTTGTAGCCCGCATCAATCTTGTTATACTGATTCTCTGAGAACACACCCTGATTGGCTGTAAAACGGTCGTTGGTGTACTTATAAGTCACACCGAGTTCGCGTCCTTCGCCAAGAGCGTTGGCAGCTCCTGCCCTTGAGATGAAGTGGTAACTGCCGAGTGATGTCAGTCGCGCCATGGAGCCGGCAGGGTCAGTATAGTAACCAGCCTTGATAGAATGTTTGCCGCCTTTATTGTCTTCCTTATTGTATTGCAGGAAGATGTTTTTCTGATCAAACTTTCCTCCACCGAAGCCAAAGTCGGCATAGAAGTACCAGTTGCGGTAGGTCAAGGACGTTCTGATGCGTGCGTCGGTGAGCGATGCGCCTGATTGCAGCGGAGTGAAGTCTGAGTTATACCACGCAGCGTCTGCCATCATGCGTGCGCCAATTGTGAAGTCCATTTCTTTTTCCTTATTATGGAGTTCAAGTGAAGGTGCCGTATCAAAGTCTTGAGCCACGATTGACAGGGCGGCTAACACGGCAAGGGGAAGGGTTATGAATCTTTTTGTCATCATTTTTTCTTTTGTTCCTTTGTTTATGAATAAGGAGTTGGTGTATGAGTGTTGGTGTTTAGTAGCCTAACCTCATTAGTGTTGCCTCAGCATCGGGTACATTGTGCGGTGCCTGCGAGTTGTCATACTTCTCGCCTTTGTGGAAAGGGTTAGGCAGATTAGCGTTACAACGAAAACCGTTCTCTATCATGAAACGCAGCGACATCTCTGAGCGGTTGGTGAAGAAACCGTCCATGTAAACAGGCATTGACTTCTGGCCCTGGAAGTTAGTGTAATTTGTCGCAGAAACAGTAGTGAGCAACAAGTCATCAAACTGTGTAGTGTTGCCAGCGTTGTAATAGTCATTGTAGTAGCCCATGTACTTCGCCATCTGCGCATACGAGTCAAACGAATAAGGATGGTTAATCATTCCAGAACGTCGTATCATGTAAGCCTGCCACGGGTTGTTCATCTCCGGATAGTTATTTGGTGCTCCTGATATTGCAGGGCCCATGATATGCGCACCGTGTTCTATACCATACTTTATGAAATCTGCATATCCTGTTGGTGTATTATATTTGAGGTCTGTAGCGTAGTCACCCGTCCACAAGAGGAAACACATAGGTATCTTTCCGTTGAAGACACTGTATGCACGTGTCAAAGCGTCAAACGAAAAGGTCTGCAGGATAACCTTTCCGTTGGTATTACCTACATTCACCTTTCCGTTTACATAGAAAGGCTTTTCTTGTTCGGGCTTCGTGACGATGTTCCAACCGCAATCTGCGAGCACGTTATATACACGTACCTCCATGTCTTTAGGGTTAAGCCATGACTCCTTGAACTCTATATACACTCCAGGACGATTTCCCGTGTCCTGCGGATCTTCTACATAAGCATTAGAAAAGTCATATTCCACGAAGTCCATGTATTTGGCTGCGTAGGTGAACGAGATACTCGGATCGTCACATTTCGTAGTGACCTTCGCCGAGTTGTATATCTGTTCCAATGTCATGTCTTTGTATTTGTCCTTGATACGATAACTGAGCACACGCTCACCACGTGCGTCACGGCGTAGCATCTTACCCTCTGCGTATGCTATCTGGTCTTGCAAAGCCGACACGTAGAGGTGAGTGCCACCCTGTTGTGAATATGACGAGCGCGCTTGGTCGGGGCTTGAGGTGTTGAACCAACTACCTGCATCGAGCGCAAGCAGTTCGTGGTAGTAATAAGACATGGTGTAATAAGGGCGGAAGTCATTGACGTCACGCTGATACTGTGCCTCGATGTCAGCCTCAGAGAAGTGCTGTGAGCCGTCAGCATTACGGAAACTACGGTAGAAGTCCTTGCGAGATGAAGGCACATACTCAGAATATACGTTGGCGATATTTGTGGTACGCTTTAGGTTCTCATCGTGATTGGCAAGCACTATACCGTCTTTCGTTGCTTGCATATCCGACTCTAAGTAGTCGGCACCCATCTCTCGCGCCCATCTCCACGCTGCTTCCGTCTCCTCAGGAGTCCAGAACGTAGAACCACGGTGTGCGACTACGGCATACAATGGAACGTAATCACGCACCTTAGCCATCTCGTCGGAGATGTGCTCCACTTCTATTCGTTTAGCATTTGTATTGTCATTGACAAACTGTTGCTCGTCTGCACACGACGTGAAGCAGCCGATTGTCATGCCGCATAATATGCTGGCAGAAATTAAATTTCTAAACATAACTGTTCTTTATTTACTTTTGGATAATGTCTCTTCTATGTAATCAGAGGTTAGATGATGGTTAAAAGATGGGCTGTCCCACGCAGCCGTTGGGTGATTGTATGTGCAGTAACGCTGCTAACGTAGGCGCGATGTCCGTCATGTAGGTCTGTTTGCGAGTGCCACCGTGGGGTATTCCGCGTCCCATGAAGATTAGTGGAATGTGCGTATCATAAGGGTTCCACGCGCCATGGTCGGTACCTTTCATGCCGTGGGCGTAGTATCCAGGCTTCAATATTATCTGAACGTCACCGCTACGAGTACGGCAATAACCGTTTACGATCCTCGTTTTCACGTCTGACGGTATGTTCTCTGTCGCCACCTTTGCCATGTCGCAAGCATAGAGCACATCGTTGTCGGCCTGCAATGCGCTTACCGCCACTTGCTTTACGCGTTCATAGTCAAGGTTTAGTGAATCTATCTTCGCCACATCAAAGAACACCTGATAGTTCATTACCGCCTTGACTAACTTCCCAGCAGAGGGAAATTCCTTCGTCAAGGCACTGTTAATGCTCTCCAACGCATTGTCGGTACTCCAACTGCCAGCTGGTATTCGGCGGTCTTGAAGGTAGCGCGCGTTGTTCATCGCGCCATGGTCTGCCGTGAGAAAGAGTATGTAATTGTCCTTGCCTACTTTGTGGTCAAGATAGTCAAGGAATGTGGCGATGTCACGATCAAGACGCAGATAGGTGTCTTCTGTCTCCAAAGCGTGCGTGCCCACTTGATGACCTATGTAGTCTGTGCTTGAACAACTGACAGCCAACAGATCCACATCGTTGTCTTCACCGAGGTGTTCTCCCTCTATGGCGGCTCGCGCCATGTCGAAGGTCAGCGTGTTTCCGAACGGCGTATTGCGTATAATGCCATAGCCATATTTCTTGAACAGTGCTGGAAGGTTAAGTGGCAGAAGTGCTTTCTCGTTGGGTTTTATGCCGTCTTCATACTCTGTAGCGTCGCCAAGGCTCTCGCTGTATGTGCCGACAGGATAGAGTGTCTGCCATTTTGAGGCGAGATAACGGTCTGGTCGCTTCTCGCTGTTGAAGCGAACTGCCCACTCTGGTAATGTCTCCATATAGTATGTGCTGGTGATAAAAGTACCAGTCTGGTCATCAAACCAATACGCTCCGTTTGGATTATGCCCTGCTGGCAGAATGGAAGCACGGTCTTTTAGTGCCACGCCCACTACCTTTGAGCGGTCATTGGTGGCTATTTTCATTTCATCACCGATGGTAGTGGTCCAGAGATTGCGCGGTGACATCTGTCCTGCCGCACTTGATGTGCCTACGGACTTAACGCTATTATCGTCGGTACAATATACCTTAAGCCCGTCTTTATAGAAATTATTACCTGCAATGCCATGTACTGAGGGCACGCTACCAGTATAAACGCATGTGTGACCAATGGCGGTCACCGACGGAACATAAGATATTCGGGTGTTCTCACAGGTGTAGCCCTCGTTAAGAAGTCGCTTAAATCCGCCTTCACCGTAACGTGATTGATACCGGTAGAGATAGTCCCAGCGCATCTGGTCGATTACAATGCCTACGACAAGACGTGGACGTGACGATGGATAAGATTCAGAATAATTCTCTGTCTCTTGCGCATGAACGGAAGAACATGCCGCAAGGAATGGAAGGGCGATAGCCATTAATTTCTTCATCATTAACTATTCTTGATAATTTTGTTCTACAATCTTTTTACGAGTACAAAGTTATCACGAACTTGTTACATGGATATTACAGCAATATTAAGCGAATATGAAGTTGTACTTAGTAGTGTTTTAGAAATAAGTAAGTATTCAAAATTATTTTTATGCAACCATCTTCATATCCTAAAAATATCTCAGCAATCTGAGATAAAAACT
>DAIUFT010000117.1:0-5526 GCA_036844425.1 Prevotella sp.
CTCTATGGCGGATAGGATTACCCATGAGTCAGAACCGCGGAACTCACACTCTGATGCGTTCTGCTGCACATAAAGGCTCAATTATTTTCAGAAAGGAAGAGTTTAATGTAACGGTCTAATGTATTTCGGTCAACCTTGCATAGTTTTGCTATTTTTCGTTTCGATACTTCAGCTTTTAACAGTTCTCGTATAAGCGTAGTTTTGCTATGAAGTTTATACTTCTCTGGAGAAGTCTTACGTCCTTTAGGCCTACCAAGAGTAATACCCTCTGCCTTTTTCCTTGCCAATGCTTCCTTTGTTCGCTGGCTGATAAGGTTACGCTCAATCTCCGCTGATAGACCGAAAGCAAAAGCAAGTACCTTACTTTGTATGTCGTCACCAAGACGGTAGTTGTCCTTGATGGTCCATACACGACATTCCTTTGTCATACAGATATTAAGAATCTCCATAATCATAAACAGGTTACGCCCCAAACGTGATAACTCTGCACAGATAATTAAGTCATCCTTTTGTATTCGCTTAAGTAATTTCCCTAATTCACGTTTCGTGTAGGATTTTGTTCCACTAATTGTTTCTTCTATCCAACCATTTATTGTCAATTTATTGCGCTTGCAAAAGTTGTTAATCTCAAATCGTTGGTTTTCTACCGTCTGCTTGTCACTGCTGACTCTTATATAACCATACACCATAACTTTTTTGTGATAAAATTACAAATTATAAGTGTTATGCAGAATTATTTTATGGTGCAATTATTGCTATATTGAAAAAAATAATGTAACTTTGCCATATAGAACCACACTATAACTATTGACGAAATAAAACCTAAAACAAATAATAAGTAACAATAAAAGAAATATGACAAGATACATCGTAACCTCACGACAGGATGCGGTTGCCCGCAACGGTAGCCCATATATTAACATAAAGATAGCAAGCGTAGAGAATGGCAATGAGACGGTCTGCGTTTTTGACGTGGCAAAGGACATGGGACCCATGATAGGGCAGGTGGTGGAGTTTACTAATCTGCGTGACTATCAAGGAAAGAAGTCTACTACAAGAATGGAGATGAAAGTGAGTCCAGAACCTAATGAGACCGACCCTCTGTATAACCTTATTCCTCGTCCGATAAAGAAAGAAGAATGGGACGAGTGCATCGGGGCTCTCTGTAATATGTGTAATGATGAGAGTATAAAAGCAATCATTACGGAACAAGCACAGACGTTGTTCGACTTATACATACAGTACCCTGCATCTGCGACAGTGCATCATGCGTTCCCTGGTGGACTGCTAAACCATACATATCAGATGCTGCATATGCTTGAGGGAATATTCCCAACCATTCCTTATAAGGAGAATATGAAGATAGAGCGTTGTATTCTTGCAATCATGTTTCATGACTGGGGCAAGACACGCGAATACACGAAGGAGGGAGAATATACAAAATATATGTACCTTCTTGGCCACATCTATATGTCTGCCCAAATGGTGCAAACTATTCTTAAGAAAGCGGGAATAGACAGGGAAGAGATAAATCTAATAGTACATTGCGTGCTGGCTCACCACGGTGAACTGGAATATGGTTCTCCTGTAAAACCCGCCACGCCAGAGGCACAACTGGTGAATTACCTTGATAACATCTCAGCAAAAGCGGATATCTTTAACACTACTGGCGACATGGAGAAATCGTTTTTCCTTGGTACACATGTAGTAAAGTGATTAGTTGTTTGGTTGTTTAGTTGTTTGGTTGTTTAGTGGTTTGGTATATTAGTAGATTAGTCGTTTAGTAGATTGGGATAGATACAACTAAATACCCAAACGACTAATCTCCTAATCTCCTAAACTCCCAATCTCCCAATCTCCCAATCTCCCAATCTCCCAAACCACCAATCTCCCAAACCACTAATCTCCTAATCTCCCAATCTCCTAATCTCCTAAACTCCCAATCTCCCAATCTCCCAATCTACCAAACTCCCAAACCACCAAACTAACTGAAAGCCAATGCTTCAAGGCGTTGTTTTAACTGCGGCATAAGGCTCTTGCGTATAGAGAGAGTTATGCTACAGGTAGTTTGAAAGTCTTGTGCTACTATACGTGGCTGCATATCCTTAACAACTTTCATGACCGCATTCATCAGTGGGTAGGCAAACGTATATGTGTATGTCTCTTCCACTTGTCGTTCTTCCACTTCAGCGTGCGCCAGGGCGTCTTGCGTGGCCTCACGATAGGCAACGATAAGACCGCCAGTGCCGAGGTTCACACCACCATAATATCTTATAACAAATACTACGATATCGGTAAGCCCTGCGCTCAGTAACGCTCCGTGAATAGGTTTGCCAGCAGTGCTTGAAGGCTCCCCATCATCATTTGCGCGAAATTCTGCTCCATCGGGACCGAGGCGATAGGCATAACATACGTGGCGAGCGTCGTAGTATTTCTTCTTGTAAAACGCTTGCAGTTCCTTTACCTCGTCCACCGTCTGCACGTGATGAGCAAAGGCATAGAATTTACTTCGTTTCTCAGTGTAATATCCCTCCGCAGTCTTAGCAATGGTAAGGTATGTATCGGTCATGATAGTTTGCTTTGTATGAAATTATTAAGAGCCTTTACGTGTTTAGTAGGGTTGGTAACCTCTTCGCGCACCGCGTTCATCTCATTAAAGAGGGCGTTGAAAGCAGACTGCACCCTGTTGGGTCTGCGGTGTTTTTTGTCGGCAAAAGGATTGACAACCATTCGTATGCCCTTGCTGCGTAGGGTAACATGTATCTCAGCAGTTTCCTCTATCGGGTCGCCATCATAGTGTATTACACCAGCAGACTTACGGCGAATGATTATGTCCTTCGCCTTGTAACACTTAATCTTAGAAGATTTATCCAACGTTTTGTTTAAAAGGTCTATGCCTACCTGTGGCGCTTCAAGAATATCGAAGGGTTGTAGAATTACCACGTCAAGGTATCCGTCAGACATAGAAGCCTGCGGTGCTATATAGGCATCGTTGCCATATTGTGAGGCGTTAGCCACGGAGATGAGGAAAGCCTTGTAACGTTGTTCCTCGTTGCCGTCGAGTATTAGTTCGTATGTC
The DNA here is from genome assembly GCA_036844425.1 of Prevotella sp. Taxonomy (GTDB): domain Bacteria; phylum Bacteroidota; class Bacteroidia; order Bacteroidales; family Bacteroidaceae; genus Prevotella. The sequence goes on from DAIUFT010000117.1 coordinate 3,080, forward strand.
TCAGGCTTATAACTAAGTCCTTCCTTCAGTACATTCTCTATGTATGTAAGTGGCCCTCGCTTGCCAGCCTCGGCAAACTTTTTGCTGATGAAAGCGTCGAACCCCATACCGCACGTGCAGAAAAATGGGTGACCATTGATGATGCCATAGTCCAGGTCGTGCACCTCGCCCATATTAATAATATCAAGTGCACCTCCGAAGTTCATTGGTAACATCAAGTGGCGTGCCAGTCCGTTGCCAGACCCACACGGTATGATGCCAAGAGCAGTCTTAGTCTCTACAAGCGAACGTGCCACCTCATTTATGGTACCATCGCCACCTACGGCAACAACAATATCATATCCATCAGCCACATATTGTGCAGCCAACTTCGAGGCATGGCCAGCATACTCCGTAAATACAACATCGGTATCATATAACGATGCGTCAATATGTTTGCCTATCATTGCGGGAACGACATCCTTGTTGCATGTGCCCGATATAGGGTTAACAATAAATGCTATTCTCTTTTTGGTCATTTTACTGATGGTTATTTTCGGTTGATAATAGTTGCAAAATTACAAAAAAAAGAGGGCTTTAGTTGATTTATGTTGTGATATTTTCACATTTTAGCCATTTTATCAACAAAAAATTACCTTATATCAATTTTTTTATATAACTTTGCCAATTGAATGGCTTCAGAAAGCCTATGATTTAAGAAGAAAAAGGAAAAAATACACATTATTATTTATAATGGGACAGTTACAAGAAAAGTTTAAATCGTACAGATTGCCACAGAAGTTTATGGAGGCAGGTGTTTACCCTTACTTCCGTGAGATAACAGGCAAGCAGGGTACAGAAGTAGAAATGGGTGGCCATAAGGTTCTCATGTTTGGATCAAACGCTTACACAGGTCTCGTAGGCGATCAGCGTATAGTAGATGCTGCAAAAGAGGCTCTTGACAAGTATGGCACGGGTTGCGCTGGCAGCCGTTTCCTTAACGGAACACTTGACATACACGTAAAACTGGAGAAGGACCTTGCCGAGTTTGTACACAAAGATGATGCCCTCTGTTTCTCTACAGGCTTCTCTGTAAATGCTGGTGTTATCGCTGCTATTGGTGGTCGTGAAGACTACATTATCTGTGATGACCGTGACCACGCAAGTATTGTAGATGGACGTCGTCTTAGTTTCGCCAAGCAGTTGAAGTATAAGCACAACGATATGGCTGACCTTGAGAATGTTCTTAAGAAGTTACCTCATGAGGCTATAAAGCTTATTGTTGTTGATGGTGTATTCTCTATGGAGGGTGACCTCTGCAAACTTCCTGAGATAGTAGAACTGAAGAAGAAGTACAACTGTTCTATCATGGTAGATGAGGCTCATGGTATCGGTGTGTTTGGTGACCATGGTCGTGGTGTTTGTGACCACTTTGGTTTGACCGATGAGGTTGACCTCATCATGGGTACATTCTCTAAGTCTCTTGCTTCTATCGGTGGTTTCATTGCTGGCGACTGGGATACTATCAACTACCTGCGTCACTCTGCACGTACATATATCTTCTCTGCATCTAACACACCTGCAGCTACAGCGGCAGCACAGAAGGCACTTGACATACTCAAGACTGAGCCACAGATTATCGAGAAGTTGTGGGATGTAACAAACTATGCTCTCAAGCGTTTCAAGGAAGAGGGCTTTGAGATTGGTGACACAGAGTCGCCTATCATACCTCTTTATATCCGCGATGTAGATAAGACATTCCTTATCACAGCATTGGCATTTGAGCGTGGTGTCTTCATCAATCCTGTTGTTCCACCAGCATGTGCTCCACAAGACACTCTCGTAAGATATGCTCTTATGGCAACTCATACTAAGGAGCAGGTAGATCGCTCTGTAGAAATACTGAAGGGTATCTTCAAGGAGCAGGGCGTCATTAAGTAAGTCTGAATCTTGCTGCGGAGGGTTCTGTAAATAACTAAGGTTATTCTATGGAGAATCCGTTAATATAAGAACTAAGGCGGTAATCCTATTTTTAGGATTACCGCCTTTTTTTAAAAACTATCTTAAAAATCTATGACATAAATTATACCAATTTATTTTCCCTGTAACCATTCAGCGATGGTTATGTAAACAAAAGTCCTCGCTTACGTGCACGCTTTCTCGTCATGACGATGTAAGACTTTCTTTGGCTGGAAGCCAATACTTTTAGTAACCGTGGGCGCAGCCTACGGATTTTAGGTACTCTCCCTTTTTGCTGCCTGGAAGGCAGTACGCTGCAGATTATGTACTGCCTTCCAGGCTAAATCTATATAAACCTTGCACGTAATCCAATTCCCCTTAAATTACCACTTCTATATAACATGTGTCTTATGGCCTACTTACTTGCTGGTGCAAAGGTAACTACTTTCAAGCGAGTTACTTTCCAACTTCGGTATAGCACATTGCATAAAAAAACTGACTCAAATTTC
>DAIUFT010000118.1:0-5256 GCA_036844425.1 Prevotella sp.
GGCAAGCGGCAGAGCCGAGTTTTTGCCTATGGCAAACGGCAAAGCCGAGCGCAGGTGGCCTACAGGAACATACCCACAATCCGTGGGCTAAGCCCACGGTTACTAAAAGTATTGGCTTCCAGCCAAGCCCTGCAGTAAAGCCGAATGCAGCCAAGGCATGCTGTGAAGCCGAGCGCAGCCAAAGCCCTGCTGTGAAGCAAAGTGCAGCATAATATTTCGAGCAGATGGAATATGGAGCCGAGGTTTCCTAAGACGGGATATGCGTAAACCGATGTTGGGGACTTCGGTTTGCCATGGCGAGAAACAATGCTTGGATATGGCAGAAGACGGGGCTCAATGTTATTTTTTTGAAAGTTTATGTTATTTTTTTGAAAGTTTTTGGCGGTTTCATCGAAATTCAGGGGTTGGGAGGCGATACCATAACATGACAGTAGGGAAGGCGCGAGGAGGAGGTTTTTCCCTCTTGTGGGCGTGATATGTTATAAAAAGAAAAGTATGTGTTATTTTTCAAAATATAAAAGTAGTGAAAACTTATTAACTTTGCATCGTTATTCTTTGAGTAGAAACCTAAAAAATATACTGACCAAAATGAAAACGAAGAAAGAAATGCTTAAGTCGGGATGGCGCGGCGTCGCTGCAGCCGTTGCACTGTCGGCATGTCTCGTTATTATTGCGGCATGTAACAGTAACATTGACAAAGCATTGAAATTGTCAGAAAGGAATAGAAATGAATTGGAAAAGGTGCTTGACCATTTTAAAAATTCTTCAGACCCACTAAGATACAAAGCAGCAAGGTTTCTTATAGAGAATATGCCATCACAATATCATGAACAAGGTACATCGGTAGATGCTTTCGATTTTCTATACGTAAGGGCCAGTAGTATAAGTCAAAACAATAGGACCAAGTTTTTGGAATCAATGTTGTTTGCGAAAGATTTGTCAAGAGTAAGTATGGTGTATGATATTTCTTGTATGAAGGCTGACTATCTCATTAAGCGAATAAACGAAGCCTGTGACTTACTAAGGAGGGGACGTTAAGAGTGGTGAAATTAAATTATCAGCGCAAGACAAATTTGAGGTTACTCCGTAAATATCCGTTTATGGGTGCACAAGATTTCTTTAATAGCCGTATGAACGGAGGACTCTTTCAAGGGGCAAACAAAAAAGATTTCTCTGATGCCGTTACGCTTTACAAGCATCGTGGTATTACGAATGGAAACTGGTACACAATACCAGTAAAGGATGGTCGTGCATTCAAGTATCTTCGTTATATGGGCAGCAAAGGGTCTTTTTGTAATATAAATGAATTAGAGTTCTATTCTCCCGATGGAAGCAAGATTAGTGGAGCGATAATAGGAACAGAGGGAGAGTCATGGGCAAGAAAAGAAACAGTGTTTGATGGTAATATTCTTACAGGTTTTGGAGGTAAGAGTCCCGACGGCAACTGGGTAGGGTTAAGTTTGTCTAAAGCCGCGCATGTATCTAAAATAAGATACATAGGCAGGAATGACGGCAACGGCATAGAGGTTGGAGATGTCTATGAACTCTATTGCTGGAATCCTCAAGGTCATTGGCAGTTGTTAGGGACGAAGAAAGCAAGTGACAATGTACTGAACTTTAATAATATCCCGTCAGGTGGTTTATATATCCTTAGAGACAAGACGAAAGGGTCGGAGGAAAGAATTTTTATGTATGAAGGTAACCGCCAAGTGTGGTGGTGAGAGAAGCGTTATTTCGATATTTTTACTAACTTAAAAAACAGAAAAGATGAGAAAGAAAAGTTATTTGTTGTTGGCTACCACACTGTTAGCGGGTGGCATTGCCATTGCGAGTTGTGATCAAGATGAAACATTAGATGACGGATGGAAAGGTAATGAGAGAAAATCTTTGGCAACAAAGACGAGGTCAGTATCGGACGAGAATAATTCTCCTAAAATAGTATATCTGTTACCTGGTTCTGCGCGGGAATATGAGTATTATGGTCCACGTAATGAAATTTGTCTTACTATAGGTTAGTCTTGGACAGGTGGATTTACCTATGATACACATCATTTGGAAATAAAAGCAGGTGTTTCTTCAAATGAAGAAGGTTGGGAATTAACAGGTTGGTCCATAAGTAATGAGTCTGTATCAAGCAGTGGAGTCCATTTTACATATAGTGGTACAATAGAGAACACGGATACAACTAAGGAGATATCAACCACATATTCTGTTTATGGTGAGGCAAACGCACCTGTAGAGACAAAAGAAGTGGATCCTATAAAGGGAGATTACTGATTAAACTTATTATTAGGAACATGAAGAAAATTATTGTTGTATTGTGTACGCTTTTTTTTACTAATAATCTCTTGGCACAGAGTTGGTTGAATATAAGTCAGCCAGAATACATTGATATTCATAATGGAAGCGAGCGAATAGAAAAAGTAAAGATTGATAAGCATGGTACCATTGTATATCTTACATGTACAGGGCAGGCAGGGACAGAGGTCTTTGTTCCTGTAACAACGTACATTACGGATGAGCAAGGGAATCATTATAAGGTGAAGGAGACTAGCGGGATAGTCTTGAATGAGAAAAAGAAAATAGGCAAGAGTGGAAAATTGACCTATAATCTTTCGTTCCCAGCTCTCCCCAAAGGTACATCCTGCTTTGATATGGTTCAGAAATATAGAAATTCAGAGACGCATTATCTTAATATTCATCAATATGGTATAACATCGAATATATCTACGACAGTAGATACAACAGGGATATATGATGCCCTTGATAAAGCATTCCCTGACAAAAAGTTTGGTCAAGACACTGTGTGGATATCTGGCCAATTTAAAGGGACGACACTCTTTGAAAAGGAGAAATGTATGCTTAATGTTGTAGTGCCTATTCCCTCTGTCTGTGGAAATAAACGTGTGTATTCTATTGATGTTAATTCTGACGGAACTTTCTGTGGCGCCATTCCCGTAGCTGGACCAATGTGGACAGAACTGCTTGTAGTGGGTAAAGAAAAACATTTCGTCAGCAAGACAATACCTGCTATGTTTTTTCCTTCCGAACATCTCTCACTCATTATAGATGACTATGACACTGAGCCAAAATACACTTGGCAAGGTGGCACTAACACTTATAATTCTTTGTTAGCACAGACAGGAATCTTTACGACAAGAAACAACAATGATGTCAATAGTATGACTGTAAATGTAGACAGTTTAAAGCGAACTGTAAGCGTTAGTGAAACTGCTGCTTGCTATATTGCCAATAAGTACCATCTTTCAAAAATAGAGACGGGTTTACTCCTGACACAAGCGAATATGTCAAAGATGTGTGAAGCGTTAAGATGTGTCAACAGTTATGTGTTGGAGAACAGTTATCAGTATTGGAAGAGCCTTCGTACAAGTTATCCATCCCATAGTCAGTTTGATACGATACAAGCATTAAATAATGGTCCAGCCTTTTCTGTTCTTTCATTATTAAAGGCAGACAGTAAGGCATTTCTTATTGTTCCTTCCTTGGAAGAATTAACAAGAGAAATGCAAGCCTCTCCTTTGTTTCGAATAGATATATCGTCCGTTGTTCGTAAAACAATGCAAAAGGATGACTACCAATTATATTTGGGTGAGCAATATGTGCACCAACTTCGTAAACATAGAGGAAAACCTTTGGGCACCGACAAACTCCTTGAACAATGGCTGACTTTTGTAAAGATTTATGGTGAAGGGGATAAAATTAAATCGTATAGTGGAATAAAGAATATTCTTGAACAGAAATTAAATGCTGTGACGTTACCAGTATATATGCAGTGGAAAAACTATATAATTAAAGAATGTAAATAACAAATGAATTAGAATAAGAAATATGTTTAAATCCTTCTCCTGTTGCGTGTTGGTGCTACAGACTCTTTTCCTTTTTGCATGCATGTTACCACCTTACAGATGGTGTTGGGATGCTTATATCATTCCGAAATGGTATGCAAGTATATGTGTTGTATTGATTGCCGTTATTATGCTTTGTCTTTGCCCGCAATCGAGGAATGTCAGTGTATGGAAAAAGTATCTGCCAATAGTTGCAGGAGAGGGAATATTTATTCAAACAGTGGTGGTAATTAAGGAGATATTGCAATCACCAGAAATAATTAAGATAGGAATTAAAGGGACTTTTGATAACCCTAATGTTCTGGCTATAACACTATGTATATTGCTACCTTTTGCTATTGATTTATCAAAATTTACCTTTAAAGAATCAAATAAGAAAAACTTTTTCAAAAAAAAATACGTTATAGCTGTATTAACAATAACGTTATTTCTTGTTAGTGAGACTAATTCAAGAACAGGAATAATAATTATTGTTTTATATATGCTAATCGCAATATACCGTCACAAATGGAGAAAAAAGGTTTATAAATTCATCATTAGTGTGGGGGTGTTTATGATGGTAGTAGGAATATCTTTTGTGTTTAAGAATGATTCTTCTGTTGGAAGAATGTTTGTAGTATTACGTTCTGTAGAACTAATAATTCAAAGGCCATTTTGTGGATATGGTACAGATGGCTTTCTTAAAGAATATATGCTTAATCAGGCTCTCTTCTTTCAACTGCATCCACAATCAGAATATGGCTATTTAGCTGATAATATACAGCATCCATTAAATGAATTCATCAGATTGTGGATAGACTATGGAGTAGTTGGACCGTTTATTCTGCTATTGCTAATAAGTCTACCATTGATTGTATATAGAAGAAATGTAAATATAGTTATGGTAGAGGTGTGTTTATTTGTATGTTGTTCGTTATCATACCCATTAAGTTACCCTTTACCAGTTTATACGATAATATTTCTGTTCTTTGTCACTGTAGTCAATTTGGTAAACCAAACGAAAAAATATGTGGTAAATATAACTTGTTTTATTGTCGTGATAGTTCTTCTCTGGGTATGTGGTCTATTTTATATAGATAACTTGATGAGTTCTGCTATTTACTATTCACAGCGCAGTAAACATAACAAGTCTATAGAAAAGTATGAAAAGTTATGTGAATATTTTAATAACAATTTAGTGTATGCTATGTATGGTTTACGTTATAAGTTCATTTTATACAATATGTCACGAGAACTCTATACCATTGGTTCTATGCAAAGGGCAAAATCGATTATCGTGGAAACTGAGAGATTGTTTGTTGATTATGATACAAGACTTCTGACTGCTGATATTGATTTTCAGTAAAAATCGCCCCACTTGTAGACCCTCACCATGTCTTTGTCGCCGCCT
>DAIUFT010000119.1:0-5060 GCA_036844425.1 Prevotella sp.
TTGGGTGAAAGGGAGAACGGCGGCGTAGAAACGCCGCCGCACAAGGAGCCAAAGGGGATTTTAAGGGGGAAAGGGGATTTCTTTACCTATCACCTGACAGTACTGCATATATGCGATGATATTTCCTGTCAAGGAAGAGTGCTATTGCCAAACATAACGCCACTACCAATATTGGTACTAATATATATGCCGACCAATAAGCCGCTATTCCACCCCATAATCTTATTACGAGGCGTTGACATACGTGTAGCGGTATATAATGCGCTGCATAAAGAAAGAAGGAATATTTATAAACTCCATGTGGCTTAAAATGCAGATAACGATCGGCTATGTCATAGATACCATAAAAAAAGAACGGGGCACTCCATTGACAAAGATTCACGGTTAGCATGGTTTCATGCGCATGATTCTGCCAAAAGGCGATTGGGAAGACGATAAGAGATATTACCGTTAGCAACACGTTCTGCCTATCATAGAAGAAGTCTTTGTAATAAGTTGCGGTGTACGCTCCTGCCATATATGTCGCCATCCATACTACTGGACTGCAAAAGGGGTGATGAAACGACACGCCAACGATACCGAACAATATAATAGATGTCATGGCAACCCACTTCTTCTGGCACAACACGTAAAACAATGGCGAGGCGATGGCATACACTATCAGTACTCCTATATACCACAAAATGGAATACTGACACGAGAGAATACCGCTTATTACACTAACAACGCCATCGTATGCATGATTATCTGCTACGCAACTGCCATTATCTATCATCATGGCGAGGTACCACCCCAAGGCGGATAGCGCATTCCATATTATATAAGGTAGCAACAATGTCTTCGTTCTGCTTTTTAACTTCCTTCCATAGTCTGCCAACTTGTAATTGCGATAGAACAGATAACCGCTGATAAAGAAGAAACCTGCCACTACTTTCTCGCCTATTTCGTTAAAGACAAACAGGCTATTGAAATACCCTGGCAGTCCCTCTACCGTGCCAAAGCGAGAGTGTGTCCACACTATGCCGAGGGCCATAAAGAATGAAAGGTTTATTATTCTTGTGGATTTTGTGGTTGTAGTATAGTCCATCGTCATTATATCATATGAGGAAACAAATTTGTCAAATATCCCTTTGGAGGCAAAGGAAAACAGTTTTTTGCAAGTAGGCAAAAGAGTGAAGCGGTGGCGTTTCAATGCCACCGCACAAGGAGATTTACTATCAATTATTCTATGATTATACCCGTTGGCGGAATTAATTTAGTGCATAATTAATTCTGCCAACAGATTTTTTGTCGTCACTATGTAAACAAGTTTTTAGAACTCGCTCGTATCAGCATTATTTACGAAATCAGGAGTATCAACATTTGTACCATCAGACATACTTCCACCGTCAGTGTCACCACGACCGAACAAAGAGTCTGATATCTCCTCCAATTTCTGTTCCACCTGTGCCATGAAGCCCTCCCCTTCATCGCTTTCATCAATCTCATCAACGAACTCTGGTTCGCTAACTGTATCCTGCTGCGGATCGTCTACAGTTTCCTCCAGTGTTACTTCATTCGCCCCCATCATTGGCGATGCCTCTGCTACATCGGAGATTTCCGCTCCCTGTTCTATATCCGCTATATTTCCTTCAATATTATCCATTCCTGTAATTGGTTCCGTCACTGTGTCTTCTATTGAATCAACTACACTCTCTACGGCAACATCTTCTGTATCGCCACCGCTTTCAGTTTCATTCTCTACTATAGAAGAATCCATTTCTGCTGATTCTTGAGAAACACTTTCCTCGGTATCAGTTGACAAATCCGCTTCTGCGCCATTTTCCGCTATATCTTGCTTACCCTCTTCATTCACGGTTGACGCACTCCCCGTTATAGTAATCTCCGGTAATACCTCGCCATCAATAATTGTATCATCAGGCTCTGCTATTACCTCTGCAATTGGTTCCTGATTAATCTCCGCATCATCACCAAGACGTGAACCAACAACTGCCGCTGCTGCAGTAGCGGCTGCAGCAGTTCCCATTGCTACTTTCTTTTTTTTCTTTTCCATAGACCTATTGTTTATGATTAGTATTATGTCATTGTTGTAAAATCATCAGATATCCAGTCAGTATCCAGGCTATCATTATCTGAAACACCCATTTCCTCCGTATTGCTTACGGGATCATCTTGATAGGTGCAGTCTGGTTTCTCTTCCATACAATTCTCTTCTATTTCGGCACTCTCGAGTGTATCGCCCCTATCCTCTGACACCTCCGATTCCTCATTGTCACTAACAGGAGTATATTCACTCAACGGCTCTGTAGATATAAGGGTTATATCTTCTGTGTCATTATCTGTTTCCTCCGCAGAGCCATCATTTTGTTTTGGAACAACTTCAATGTCATCGTTTTCAAACACCACATTCGCAATTGCTCCATCCTCCCGAAACACTTCTTCCTGTTTTATACCTATTTCTGGCACAGAAACATCTTCTTCTTGTGGTAATTCCTCTATTGGTTCGGCAACAGACTTTTCTTGAGTTACCTCTCGAATAGCCTCTATGCCAGAGTCCAGCACCGTAGCAATCGTCTTGCCACTGACCACTATCGTTGCGGTCGTAGCAGCGGTCTCCGCTACGACCTTTATGCCTTTCTTCTCTTTTCGTTTTTCCTCACTGCCCATATCCATATCTGTTTTTTAATTTAATATCAATACCGTTTTACCAACAGTGATTGTATCTCCAAGGTGTAGCACTATCTCTTCCCCATCACTCAAAGGCTCACCATTATGCAAAATGGGGTTCCTCTGTCTAAGCACCTTTAACACATAGGTAAAGTACTGTCCCCGCGCATCCTCTTGTTTCTCTACCGTCAGTTCTAAAGACTGCCTACTCATGTATCGGTCATCGAACATAATGTCTGAAGGAAAATTATCATTCTTTCTACCGATTATTATTTTTCTCTCAGCCAAAGGGTGGACACGGTCTTTTTTAAAAAGCCCCTTACGTTTCTCCACCAGCCCTCCGATAGTATTATATCTACCCTCCGAGGTAAAGCATCCTACAGTATTTTCATTGTCCTCAGACTGTTGAGAAGTTTGTTCTTCACTGCTTTTTTCTTTCTCATGCAGAATTGATGGGGGTTCTTCTTCCTGGAACGTTACAGCAAACGGTTGCTTGCATGACGGACATACATATTTGTATTTACCAGGCTTCTGTGCCTTTCTTATCCTAACAACATTTTTACAATGTGGACAAGTACATTCTATAATAGCCATTTTATTTCCCATATCATTCAAGAATTAAGGGTGGTTCTATAAATTACTTTTGTTATATTTCGAGGTTGTTTTCGAGGTCAAAGTGTAAGTAAATGAAGGAGTGTAGCGTGCTACTCGACTGAATGCACTTCAGGCTTGAACCGAAAAGAACCCGAAAGATGACAAAACGTCATTACTTTAATTTAGTTTTACATAACGGTGGTAATTTATAGCCCCCCTTAAGCATGTGCTTTACAGAAAGGGCACATCTGGTTCTGTATATCCTGTTCAGACAGCATCCTGCCACACTGCGGACACATAACATGTCTCTGCATACGTTTGGCGAAATCCATGATACTACGATCCTTGTTGTTATACCATGCAATGATAACATTAAGCATGGCAGTAAGTGCAGACATCATACCGATTACAGTAAAAATCATATTTGGACTGTTACGGAATGCGAAGCGGAGACCTACACCAAGCACGCATGACGCAATGCCAGGCACAAGACTTAACTGCATACGACGCAGGCGGATACGTTCGTCCAACTTCTCTTTCTCTTCCTTAATATCCCAGTATTGCCTTACTACATATTGAAACTCAGCCTTATAGTTCTTAGGATTAGACTCTAACAGGTGATGAGGAAAGAACGTCATACCCATGGCAGTAGTATCCGTCAGCACAATACGTGTAAACTCATTAATGCGCTTTTTCCTAACCTGCACCAGCATTCCTTGCATATTAACAATGAACGTCCCGCCACGTGAATGCAAATCCTCTACCGTCCATACGTTCTTCTCTTCGTCAAAGGTAATACGTGCGTGTAGAGAATCTACCTTGTCTTTATTTTTTATAGGGAAGTTCTGATTTCCCTCTGTCCCTACATCCCATGTTTTCATTACCTGTCTTCCTCCTTTTCTTCTACAGCCTGTTGCGGCACTTTTGCCAATATCCAGCCCTTACTGAAGTTTCCCCACATAACGGAGTGTTGCTGATTACCCAACGCCACTTTCAGTTTACTCGCCACATAGTTGCTCAACTCTATCGCCGTAACCTTACCATTATTATTAACATCAGCAGCACCACGCAACCCTTCTACAAGGTACGTAGTAAAGTAACCGTTGGTCATGCTTGGACTTTCATACGACACCTCTTCTCCTCTTGACGATAGGAAAAGCATCACCTGTTGCTTCCCTGCAAGCCTCAGCGATTGTGCAGTGACCGTATCCTTCTTCGAACGCAGTTTGCCAGAGAAGCAAGCATCCGCCATGATTATCTTTCCGTGCGCCTTAATACCGTTGAATATCTTCTTTATATCGTCATACCACAACGCCCCAGTATAACTCTGGAAATAGTCGTGTGCACAGAATCCACTCTTAATGCCATGTCCACTAAAGAAGAACATAATAACATCATTCTGCGTAGCCTGTGAGAAGAATGCCTTCATCTGTCGGCGCACATTATCCCCAGTAGCCATACTATCTTTCAGCACCATCACCTCATTATCTCCCTTTGCAAACATACTCGCCACAGTATCCGCGTCACACGTAGGCTTCGTAAGGTCATGTATCCTCGGGTCCGCATAGTCTCCAACTCCTACGCACATGACATACATCTTACGCTCACGTGGCTGGGCGGAAACAAAAGAGACAATACTCAACAGTATTATTATATATGTAACGAACTTTATTTTCATTTGTATGGAAAGTGAGAATAATTCATTAATGGGTGGTTCCATAAACTACACCATTATGTCAAACTTAATTAAAGTAATGACGTTTTGTCATCTTTCGGGTTCTTTTCGGTTCAAGCCTGAA
>DAIUFT010000120.1:0-4494 GCA_036844425.1 Prevotella sp.
AGTTATTATAATGTTTATTTTTGTCTTAATTTTATTTATTTTACTTATTCCACTTGCTTATATTGGGGCTAAAAATGCAGATGAATACAATCGTGAGTTAAATAAAAAAATTGAAGAAGCTAAAGAAAAAAAGGAAAAAGGAGAAACAGATGGATTTGAATATGAATATCTTATAGGTTTAAGGTCGGATATAAAAGTAGATTAATTTAAAATAGATGTATAAAAATCAGAAGCACAATCCTAAACAGGGTTGTGCTTTTTTAGTATAATAACAACTAACATTTTATATTATGAAAGTATTAAAGACAATCAAATCAATCTTAGGAGTAACTGATACTAAGGCTATTCCTACAGACAAAAACAAAGCATATTCCATATATGCTTATGGTAGAATAGAAGCACCTTCTATTGAGGAATTGCTTGATGATGAGTATAAAAGAATATTATCTGATATAGAAACAAGAGCATCTTATGGTTATACCTGTTTAGTATATCAATATCCTGCATGGATGAATAAAGACAATAAAACTTGGTTTTCAGATAATATAAAGTCATTAAACTTTACTGTGTTATTCAATGATGATAATTACTTGTTAATATCATGGTTGTAACAGTACAACAATTATACGATTATGCTTTTGCCTCATTTAGTCTCCAACCTTAAAATAAACCATTAGGGACAAGACCTAATGCGTTTATAGATTCAAAAGCATTAGAGAGATTTTCATACACTTTTATAACCTCATTGTAATCCCAGAATTTTAAGTCCTCCAGTCCTTTTACCGATGCGGCTTCCTTCTTGATTTTTTCAATTTGTAAAGAGTCAGACACCGCAACAATGCCTTGTACTGAAGAATTATTTTTTGATTTAAGCAGGTTTAATATAAGAGAGTCAATACTGCCTTTTGTTTGCACTTCAAAAACATAAGTAATTCTACCCATGTTGCTGACAGAAACTTCCCATATTGCATCTACAACAGCACCGTCAGCAATCTTCTTTTCAATTCCTGCTTTGAAGCCGAGCAATTCGCCAATGTCCCTGATTTTGTCTCTAACATCGTTATGGACAAACATCAATTCTTCTTTTGTTTCTGGTTTGGCAGGTGTTTCTATAAGTGTATCAGGATTTATATCTTGCATTTCTTGCCAAATGAAATAGTCTAATGTAAGTAGGTTATCAATCTCTTCTACTCCTGTTTCTTTTGCAAAAGAGACAAGTTCGCGACCTTTTTGACAAAGATATTCGTATCTCTTACCATCAATAAGACTAGATGTTTTCGGTATATTTTCAATCTCAAGAAGATTAAATCCTGTTTGGGCTTTTGAGTTCCATAGTATATATTTGTTCGGAGAAAACTTATTTAATATCTCGCTCATTGCAGCAGGGCCTATTCCCTTAATTTTATCTCTGAAACTATCCCATCGCTTTGCTATAGAATCTTTGCCATGAAGCAGATTTGTCAGTTCTTTACGTAATGACGGCATACCGTTGCATTCTATGATTTGGTCTATTTTGTAATGTTTGTTGCCCCACATACTCATAGACCATAGTGGTGCCATTAAATTGTAAAAATCTTCTTCATTGAAATTTGATAGAGCTTCTTCTGTGCGCGATTGCATATCTATGCAGCATTGTCTGCGTTCTTCCATGTCGAGTTGCATCTGTTTAGTGTTATTTGCACACCATTTCTTATATCGCTGCAGTAGTACTTTGTATCTTTCTTTGTTCATATAAATATCTTTAAATGTAGTGTGTGTATATATTGAATAGAAAAGCAGGCATCATGTCGAAGTGAAACCTCATGATACCTGCCTTGTCTATGAAATATTACAAGTGTTCAGAATTATTTTTATAGCCACTTCTTATATAAGTGGGTAAGTGAATAATATAGTGTTATTGAGAATAATTTAGAACACATACTTATAATTAACCTTCGATGATAATTCCGCCCCACGCCTGGAGAGTAACCTTCGCATTGCCCTTCTTGTCAACCTTTATTGTTTTCTTTACAGGTGTGAGCGGTGCAGTGCTACCTTTCTTCGGAGCAGCATCAGTATAGTATGTTACCTCTTTACCAGCGAACATAGGCAGTTGTATGGTCATAGTTTTGGCTGTGTTCTCACCGTTCAGACCTGCTACGTACCATTTGTCGCCATGACGACGGGCGAGGATAGCGAGTTTCGTAGGATAGCCTTCAATGAACTTCGTCTCGTCCCATGTGGTAGGAACAGCCTTAAGGAAGTCAAGTTCAAACTGCTCCAGTTCCGTGAGGTTACTTTTCTGAAGGCAGATACACTGTATAGGGGTCTGGTTCATGATGGCAGCAGCCATTTCGAACGTGTCGCTCGTGTAACGCTTGTGGCGACTCTTGTTGTCCTTGCTCATGAAACGGTTCATGATGGTGCCGCCCCAGTCCATGCTGGCTACCGCATTACGACTGAATGGATGCATGGTTAGTTCAAAGCCCTCCTGCTTTGCATGGTGCTCGTTAAAGAAAGTGTTCTCTGAAGCAAGTACAGCCTCTGACGCAACAAAGTTCGGATACATCTTCTCCCAACCGCGTGGAAGGGTGCAACCGTGGAAGACTACCTGTATGCCGTGACGGTTGGCATCGCTAAGAATATCTTCATATAACTGCATTGTCTGCTGTTTGTCGCCACCGAAGAAGTCTACCTTGATGCCCTTAACACCAATCTTTTCAAGCCACGCCATTTCCTTTTCGCGAGCGATCGCAGTGTTCATACAGTTGCGCGGAGTCTGTGGGGCATCGTTCACATAACCGTTACTGTTGTACCACAGCATCAAGCTGACACCCTTTGACTGGGCATATTTGCTCAATTCTTCTATTTTGTCGCGACCTATGCGAGCATCCCACCAGTTGTCTACAAGGCAGTATTCAAAGCCCATGGCAGCAGAAACATCAACGAATTCTTTCTGGTCGTTATAGTTTATTGAACCGTCTTGCCATATTAGCCAACTCCATGTGTAACGACCAGGCTTGTAGTTCTCACGTGCGGGATACATCTCTTCAACAACATCATATGGAATAGTCGTCTCTGCTATAGGTTTGAGAGTGCTACCTACGGTGATAGTGCGCCATGGCGTGCAGCCAGGGAGACTTATTGCAGGTGTAGAAGAACCCAAACCGTGCTGTTCCGTTACGTCAGGGTAGGAGAGAGTATAGCCAGTAGAGGCATCATATTCGCTGAGATGACCACCGCAGTAGTTGCTGCCAACGCCTGTTTCACTGACAAGCACCCAACCATCATTGCCTACACGGAAAAGACAAGGGAAGGTGTACCCCTTACCATACTTAGATTTCTCTGCCATTGGGGCATCGGCTTTATATTCCTCCTCATAACTTGGTTTGGTGCTCATCCAACCTTTGTGATCACCGTCTATTTGTGGGCAAATAAATGTCGTTGTATAGTCAGGAAAGTTGAACCCACTTGCTTCTGAGAGAATAGTCGTACGACGTGGTTCATCACGATCTTCTGTCTTTGCTCCCTCAAGGTGATAACGATATGCAATGTTGTTATTACTTACTTGCATTTCAACGGTCATAATGCGCTTGCCTCCTTTTGCTGACACAAGAAGGTCTATGGCATTAGCGTTATAATCACTTTTGGCCGCCTTAGTTCCATGCATTGTATAAGAATAAGAAACTTTGCGTTCTTTGCTACTGACAACATTAAGATTTTGCGTATAATCACCAATGTCAGTTTTAAGACCAAGTAATGATGGTTTCATCATTTCCTTTCCATCATAACTAACAGAATACTTTAACTGTCCATTAGCATCGTCAATGTTAACGGATAATTTACCATCGGGGGAAGTCACGCTATGTGTATTGGCAAAGGAGGCCATACTTCCAATTAATAATAATAATGTGTACGAAAATCTTTTCATTACAATTTACAATGTTTGGTTAGTTTTATTGTTTATGTTAATTTTTCTCATGCAAATTTAATAAATAATTCTGTTATGACCAAATTTTTGAATGATACAAAGGTATAAGAATCATTTGTTGAACATAAAGCGCCATAAAAATGAACAAAAATACCATTTCGTAAACTGTTACTGCTATAAAATATGTGACGGTAAAATATAACGTAACTATTCAGTTCACCACTGGGGCTTTCCCGTTTTGCTCAGGGGAAGGCCCCAGTGGTGAACTGAATAGTTACAAAATAATTTGCTATAATTTAACGGAGTGAATTATATAATTGGTATAATTCGTTTTTTTTACTTTATTATAAGGAAAAGCGTCGTTGACAAACCTATAATTCCGTCTAACGGTTTAAAAATGCAGAATATAATGCAAAAAGTAAAAAAAAAGAAGAAAATGTTTGGCCGATAACGAAAAAGTGTGTAATTTTGCAATCGCTTTCAACAACGAAGTATTTCAAAACTAATACAGAAATGATACGAAAGCAATACACTTAAGTCACGAGAGAAGTGACAAGAGTTCTTTGACAAGATTTACATAAACA
>DAIUFT010000121.1:0-4095 GCA_036844425.1 Prevotella sp.
AAACAATACTTATAAACAATACTTATAAACAATACTTATAAACAATACTTATAAACAATACTTATAAAAAAATACTTATAAAAAAAATACTTAAAAGAACAACTATATTGTTTTTTTTCCTTATTACTTTGCTAACAAGTATAATATTTCATGGGTTGTTACGTTACTTAATAAAACAGAGAAATACTTTGGAATACTTTTACACAATACACCCACTTGGCCTATGAAACAAAATTACTCTATCAAAGACTTTGCTCCATCAGCAAAAACACTTGACGCTATAAGGCATTTCGCACATACATATCGCCCAAAACAGGAAGTTGATATCTGCACGCCTATATACTTAATGACACTAAAAAAGTAAGTTTATAACCTACTATAACTCCAACTACAAACATTAGAACAATGACAATAGTCTCTCCATCACTGCTCGCTGCTGACTTTCTTCACCTTGACAAGGAAATCGAAATGATAAACAACAGCGAAGCAGAGTGGCTACACTTAGACGTTATGGACGGCTCGTTCGTCCCCAATATATCATTCGGATTTCCTGTATTAGAAGCCGTTGCAAAGGCTTGTACTAAGAAACTGGACGTACACTACATGATAAACGCTCCAGAGCGTTACATAGCCCAAACAGCGAAAATAGGAGCCTACATGATGAACGTTCATTATGAAGCGTGCACACACCTGCACCGCACTATACAAGAGATTCATAACGCTGGCATGAAAGCGGGCGTTACACTAAACCCTTCCACTCCTGTTTCATGCCTGGAAGACATCATTAACGACGTGGACTTGGTTCTTCTTATGAGTGTTAATCCAGGCTTTGGCGGACAAAAGTTTATAGAAAATACTATCGCCAAAGTGGGAAGGCTTAAGGAACTGATAAAGAAAAGCGGTTCAAAGGCTCTTGTGGAGGTTGACGGAGGTGTACAGGGTGAAACTGCTCCACGCCTTACTGCAGCGGGGGTTGACGTTCTTGTATCTGGTAGTTACGTCTTCGGGGCAAAGAACCCCATAGAAACGATTGCACAACTGCGAAAACTTTAACAAAAAGAAGCGGCATGATATACTTGACTACTACAGTATATCATGCCGCTTTTATCATATGTCAAGGGCAACCTATCTTACGATACAATCACATTATAAATAAGTATTCATGTGTACCATTTACCCTTAAATCACTACATCTGCCCAACAAGAGCCACATAACCGCTTGATTAGAGCACTGAGGAATTATCACGCAAGCAAGAAGATATCAGCATGAAGACTGTAACATGTCCTTTTTAAAACAGTGACTTAGCATCATGCAAACTGCAATTGCATATTATTCTCCCTTGCAAGCCTACGCATATTTATAAGTGCATACCTCATTCTACCGAGGCTTGTGTTGATGCTAACCCCTGTCAACTCCGCTATTTCCTTAAAGGAATAATCCTGATAGAATCGCATCTGCACCACCTCACGCTGTGATTCTGGCAGATAACTCATCAGGTTACGTACATCCGACAGCACCTGTTTGTTGCTCATAATATCTTCCTTCGACGTTTCTATCAGTTCACTGTCCGTCATTTGCGCCAACGCTATGTCCTCTACGGAGGTGTCAATAACGTTCTTTGTACGTTGCCTTCTATACCAGTCCATTATGATGTTATGCGCAATACGTATCAACCAGGCATTAAACTTACCCGTAGTGGTATAGCGTCCCTCTCGAAGCTTTGTTACAGCCTTGAGAAACGTTTCCTGAAAGATGTCGTTAGCCATCTCTTCATTATGGACAATAAATAAGATATAGGAGAAGATACCGCTCTGAGTACGTGCTAACAACTCGTCAAACGCGCGGTTGTTACCATGCACATACATCTGTACCAACTCTTCATCGGTAAACCGAGTGAGTTTATTCATTTTCTTAATCTTTTTGTTAAGTAAATGTCTTTCTATAGGCAAGCGATATTAAATACAATTCACATTACTTGTTTTGGGGTATTATAACAGCACAAGCGCTATAATACCTCCAAACACTTTTGCAAAGATATATTATACTTCTGAATCTTGCAAAAAAATTAACAACTTTTATTTATTCTTATATATGACCTCGTCCACGTCGGGAATGTCAAGAACACTCTTCACGATGGTCTGCAATTCTTGATAAGAATGCACCATAAACTCTATCCTGCACGTAACTATTTGCTCTTCGGTCACGGTATGGAGTTCGTTGATACTTAAATGAAGTTTATTGGAAATACTGTCGATAATGTCGCTAAGCAGATGCTGTCTGTCCACAGCCTTTGCCGTAAGGCTCGCTGCAAAGAGTACGTCTGGCTGCTCCTTATAATCTACTGCCACTATGCTATCGCCATACTGTGAGGCATAACTGATAGCATCTGCACAGTCGCGGCGATGTACCATTATAGTTCCATCATCTTTATTAAATCCTATTACCTCCTCACCAGGAATAGGGTTACATAATGGGCAGCGACAGAACTGTTGCTTAGGAAGGCGCTCAAGATACATGTGAATATTCTTAAGAGCCTTATATGACTTTGCCGCTCCAGCCCAATCTCGTTGTGGCCACACATTAGGGTCGGTACCAATCTCTACACTGTCTCCCCTCTTCAGTATTGTTTTAACAGACGCAAGATGCCCATTTATCTTTGCATACTTAGCGTGCATGCCCACCTCTGTATGTATTTCGAACGCAAAATCTATCGCACTTGAATTCTTTGGCAGTTTCAACGCCTTTCCGTTTGGCGTATAAACACGTATGTCGTCATTATAGAACGAAGCACGGACTGATTCTATAAAATAGTCTGCCCCCTCGTTACTGTTCTTTGCCACATCCTTCAGCACACTGCGGAAGCGTTCAAGCCATTCGTAAATTACTTGGTCGCTCTTTCCTGCTTCAAGCATATAGCCAAGGTGTGACTTCTTGGTCATGCGCTCTGACTGTATGTGCACCTCTTCCCATACGCCATAATCAGACAACAACTGCGTATGAAAACTCTGGTAACCATTCTGTTTCGGCTGATCTACATAGTTGATAATAGAGTTAGGACGCTCTTTGAAGTTATCTGTAAGAAGGGAATATATGTTCAGACACATATTCTTTTCAGACACATAAACGTCTTCTGGGAACACTATTCTTGTAAAATGTCTTCCCTCCAAATGCTCATAATCAACCTTCTGTGTATTGATTTTTCGCCATATATTATACGGCTGTTTGTATGTCACCTCTCGGCGATAGCGTATGCCGTGCGAGGTAAGTATCTCGTCTATTTTGTCTTCGAACGCCTTCATCCTTACCCTGTCACGCTCTTTGTCCTGCTCTATCATCTTCAGGATGTTCTCGTATATCTGCGGACAACGATAACGGAATGAAAGATTTTCCAGTTCTATCTTTGTGGTATAGAACCCCAGTCGGTTTGCGAGCGGTGCATAGAAATAGTCTGTCTCTCCTGCAATCTTCATCTGTTTATCAGGGCGCATGGAGTCAAGCGTGCGCATATTATGCAGTCTGTCAGCCAACTTTATGAGGATAGCCCTTATGTCATAGTGAACAGAGTCGAGCATTTGCTTGAAGTTATCAAGTTGCTTCGACATGTTGTAGTGCTTCTTATTCTGCTTAGTCACCACCTTTACCAGGAATGCAACATCATCTCCGAAGCGCTCCTTTATCTTCTCATTGGTGCACGGTGTATCCTCTACCACATCATGTAAGAACGCGGCACACACGGGATGGGCACCCAGTTGCAGTTCCTCCGCAATAATTTTCGCGACGGCTATAGGATGAATGATATATGGTTCACCCGTTTTTCTCCTTTGATTCCTATGCGCTTCATACGCAAAGTTAAAGGCATCTTTCATCATTTGCATTTCCGCTAATGTAGAACGACTCTCCATTGCCGAAAACACTTCCCCTGCCCTACGACGAATTTCGTCTTCTGTTATCTCGATGTTACACATAGGCTATCCCTTGAAGTTGTTACTATTTCATTGCAAAGATATTCTATACCTACTTTCCTATCTACAAAACGAAATATAAGTAAGTATTCAAAATTATTTTTATATAATGAGTAAGCGTCATTTCTCGAT
>DAIUFT010000122.1:0-3197 GCA_036844425.1 Prevotella sp.
CGAAGAATGCTATGCATAATGACTGAGTAAACTTACGCTTTGAACCGAAAAGAACTCGAAAGATGACAAAACGTCATTACATCATTTTAGTTTTATATAACGGTGGTAATTTATAGAACCACCCTTATATATGCCTTGCCATTAACGATGATAATGCCCTTGGCGTTCTTTGTCACGCGCTGACCTGCTATATTGTATAATGTATTGTCAGTAGCCGCGTTGTCATTGCTAACAGCATTAATGCCAGTAGCGTTGTCGCCGAAGAACAATACCGCCTTGGCAGCAGCTGTAGAATGGAGACTGAGATATGCCTTACCTATCATGTCGGCAACCCTCTTACCTTCTGCCATCTTTACGAACGCTGTCTGCGTGCCGTTAGATGCGAGTACATAGTTATCGCCTGCAAGGAATCTTACTGTTGAAGCTGTTACGCCTACAAGATCGTTGTATGTAAGTTCCACAGCATCATCCTTTGACTCTGTTATGGTAACTTCCTCACCCTCTGTACCCTTGAATATCACAGCGGCATTAGCAGGCATAACGCCCTCAACCTCTGTCAGTGTTACGTTAGATGAAGCCTCGTTATATGTAGCCTTGTAAGCCTTTGCGCCAGTGAATGTGTACTTATAGTCTGTAGCGAAAGTGCTGTAACCGTTTTGTCCGAGGGTTACTGTTACAGGTGCGCGGTGATATACGGTCTGTAAGGTTGCCAGGAATTGGTCTACGGTACTACTTTTGTCATACGTTCCGTTTTCTAATTCTATGATAATACTTTCTTCTGCGTTTAGATTCTTAAACGCCTTAGCAGTGGTATAACTACCAGAGCTTGAATTCATAACGATGCTCTCATCGGTACGTCCCATGTCGGCAAATGTTTTTTCAACACCATCTACATACACTTTTATAATTGTAACATTGCCATCTCTGTTTGCCCTGAAATCCTTAATGTTTAGTTCATCAATAATGTATCCATCGTTAACCTTGATTTCTACGGCATTTGCTATTGCGTTACCATTAACCTTTGTCAAACTTGCTCTTTGGGTACGGAACTTAATACCATTCTTGTCTGTTCCAATACCTCCTATGTATGTTCCTGGAATAGTATATGATATGTACTTATGGTCTTTGTCCTTATCGTCCTGATCTGCTGTTGTTTGGAATGGGCGTGAGTTGTCATCATCAGGTGCTATGTTAAGTTGCATTGCAGCTGTAGTGCTACTTGTGTAACCTTCCTTTGTCGCTTTGACGTATAACTTAACATCTTTCAGATACAATGGCTTTCCATTTTCACACTCACCACCTTCTGTATCATTAGCATAATACGTAAGTGTAACGTCAGGCTCTGGGCATGTTACAGTGACAGGATATCCCTGTTCTGTATAGTTATAACTGCCTAAAGTGATTGTTGGTGTTGCAACTGTCGGTGCGTCTTTTACAGTATATGTCGTTTCATTTGAATCATCAAGACCTTCTCCTGTTACTACTGCAGTAATTTCTGTTTTAGGAGCCACATCTATTGTTACGCTGTTAGTGGTAGAAACGCCCTCTGTGCCACTGTAAGAGTATTTTATAGTAGAACCCTCTTCGGAGGCAATGGTAACAGAATACGTTTTGCCATTATATTCACCTGTTGTGAATGTTGGTTTTTCCCACTGTGTTTGTTCACCAGCTTCTGCAAGTGTTCCTGTTATCTGTAATTTAGGGAAACACAAATATTTTCCCGTATTGTTGAGGTAGAAATATGCCTTAACATAGAATTTTCCTTTCAAATTCTGTACAGCTTCATCGGTTATACCACTTTCACTCAACGTAATACCACTTGTAGAACTCTTATAGTTGTTTATGGTAGTTGATGCTGTAGAATATAAAGAATTGCCGTTTTCGTCTTCTATAGCAATTTTATATGTAATGTTTGCGCTTGCATATATGGTAGAATTAATTGATGATACAGAAAATGTCTTACCATCTTCTATCTTTACTTCATAACCTGCATATTGGTTAGTTTGAAAAGCGGTATATGCAGTTCCATTTTTATAACATTTCATTGAATAATAGGCGGTCGCACTACCATTATTCATACCTTTGTCACCAGTTGTATAAACAGTTGTTGATGAACCATAATGCTCTGTTACAGTAAGCCCAGTAGAACCAGCATATTTCTCACCTGTATTTGTATCTTTTTTGGTTGTAGAAACAGTGTTAGTTAAACCAATGGTGACATCTGCTGCCATCACGTTAACCGAGAACAACAGTCCCAGTAAAACTAATAGGGGGGGCAAAACTTTTTCGTCATGTCGTTTAAGTTTTTGTTGTTAGTTAGTTATTTTATTTTGTTATGTTTTCGCTTGGTAGGTGTATTTTGCTTTCTTTCTATTATTAGGATAGTAAGGTAGGAAACAAATATGGGGGCAAAGATAATACAAAATTTCTGATTTAGCAAATTTTTGAGAAAAAAATTATAGATTAATTCATTTATGAGTCAACTTTAAAAAGTGCCCACAAAACAGAGGATGTGGTATTTAGCATTTAGTGACGATAAAAAAACAACTTGGTACAATTTAACGGAGTGAATTTCATAGTATATATCGTTTCCTTGTCATATCTTTTTGGATATTTTGGAGCCATTCATCAGTCACAATGCATGGCATTGGTCAATGGTCTTTACACCCCCTCCGCTCCGCTTCTCCCCCGTTTGGCGGGGGAGGGCAACCATCTTCATGTCTCCAAACTATCTCAAAAATCTATGACATAAATTATACCTATTTATTTTTTCACCGTCACTTACACGTCTGTTCCTGGCTTATTTTTACTATATAACGTTTAAATTGAAAGTGCTCTGACTTTTCCGAGTGGACTCATTTATGGATTAGTATCCATTCAGTTCACCACTGGGGCCTTCCCCTGAGCAAAACGGGAAATAACGATACATGTTATATAGAAGCGATAGTTACGTCAACAAAAGCCGTCATATTCATGCACCTTTCCTCGCCATGACAATGTCAGACTTTCTTTGGCTGCGTTTTGCTTCACCGCATGCTTTGGCTGAACTCGCCTCTGCCGCTTACCTTATCTGCGTATTGATTCACCGCATGCTTTGGCTGAACTCGCTCTGCCGCTTGACCTTATCTGCGTTTTGCTTCAACGCATGCTTTGGCTGAACTCGCCTCTGCCGCTTACCTTATCTGCGTATTGATTCA
>DAIUFT010000122.1:3297-3958 GCA_036844425.1 Prevotella sp.
CCGCATGCTTTGGCTGAACTCGCTCTGCCGCTTGACCTTAGCAAGAAGCTAATACTTTGAGTAACCGAGAACGCAGTCCCCGAATTTGATGGGTTAAAGGAGCATCTGCCTGAAAGGCAGTACACCACCTAACACGGCACTGCCTTCCAGGCAGCCTGGTAGGAATGTACCAACGACCCGTAGGCTGCGCCCACAGTTACTCAAAGTACAGCCTTCCAGACTAAACCCCATTTATACCTTGCACATGATCTCCCCAAAATTACCGTTTCTATATAACATGTATCATCCCTGCGTTACAGAGAACTTGCGATTGAGTCTGTCTAGTGTTATTTGCGCCCTGAGCAAAGGTAACTACTTTCAAACGAATCTGCAGCACAGAGATGGAAATGTTATTTCCCGTTTTGCTCAGGGGAAGACCCCTGTGGTGAACTGAATAGTTAGAACGTAAGATTAAAGATAGATTAACGTAAAAATAGTGATAGATTAACGTAAAAATAGTGATAGATTAACGTAAAAATAGTGATAGATTAACGTAAGATTAATGTAAAAGAAAACCAGTGCGAAGCACGGACCGTGAGACCACACACGTGTAGAGAGTCCCACACAAAAAAGGAATCAGGGCTTCACCGCGCAAAGAGTAATACGTGGCGAAGCCCTAATT
>DAIUFT010000123.1:0-3799 GCA_036844425.1 Prevotella sp.
TAATCGAGAAATGACGCTTACTCATTATATAAAAATAATTTTGAATACTTACTTAGTGCAGATGTATTCATTTTTCTGATATACGCAAGTTTTATCGAATATAATCGATAAAGTGATAATAACTTTCTTGATAATGACTGAATCATGCAAAGATGAAATTCTTACGACGGGGCTATAAATTACAACCGTTACCTAATGTATAGGTCCATCCTGAATAACTGTTGTAGCTTGCTTTTTCATGTGTTTTGTCGCTTCAGATTCTATTTTCACATTGAAATTAATGACCTGTAATGCCATTTGTCTTGTTTTATGTATTTGGCCAGAAGTCTTGTATAAGACCATCAACTTATATAGTGGGTATATGCGGTTAGGCATTATGAGAAATGCGCATTTGTAATATTCTTCGGCAAGAGAAAACTCTTTCATACTTTGATAGTTGTTACCCTGAACGATGTAGAACATGGGATCTGCACTTATAAGTTCTCCTTTTTGGAGAATACCGTTACTGTCATTATATCGTTGTTGGGCAGAAAGCATTTTTGCGAAGTTAAACAAAAAATCTTGATTGTCATACATATAAGGTAGCATATCATAATAATGTTTAATGTAGTAATTTGTGCATGTTCCTTTTATCTTGTTGTAGTAACTGTTCGTTTTTACTCTTTGTATGATAAATCCGGAAAAGGTAATAATTAAAATGAATATAGGTAGAAAAAATGTAAATGCTGAGATTTTGGTCGTTTCCTTATACTTATTAAAGTCAGCAGCGATGACTGCTAATGATACAACACTGAAAATCTGTAGTGGAAGCATTTCGAATGTGTATGAAAAAAATGAAGTAAAGAAGAGTATAGGTAATATCCATTTAATAGTTTCATTACTGTTCCATGAATATTTTGTGATAGTGGCAATAGTGCCCAACATAAATAAAATACCCACTATTCCTTGTTCTACACCAATATAAAGAGGAAAATTGAAAATGTAACGAATAACATCTGTGTTGTTTAATGCAGCGTTCGGTAATGTTATGGATATGGTTCGCATTCCGAAGGCATATTGATGCAGAAAACTACCGATGCCAGCGCCAAAGATAGGTTGCTGTATTATGTTGTGTAGGGAGACTAACCACATCACTCCTCTGCTGTTTGCAGAGTCTTGTTTGAACAGATATAAAGTGGGAATGAGTATAACTATGACTATGGTAATATATAAAGCATATTTTCTAAGTGTCTGTCTGTTGTCGCATATCAAATATAAGATAATGGCACAAATCGCAGTTCTACTTCCTGTCGCGAATAGAATTGTGAGCATCATACCCAATGATGATATGATTGCGAATATTATGTGATTTGTATATTTAAATTGCAATATATACTGCCAATATTTTTTTATTGTACCTATGTAGAGTGTTGTGCCGACTGCTAATAAAATTCCTAAAGGTCCAGGGTTCAATAATGTACCAGTTATGCAGTATAGATTATTGCGGCTTTCTCCAATTATACTTTGGTATATGGCAATAAAACATTCTATTATACAAACATTTACTATCAGTAAGACAATGATATCTCTTTTGTATTTGTGTATGCACAGTATGTACTTTAAGGCATAATACAGTGCTAAAAGAAATGTTATTCTTATTATAGTTGATGCGATAGGATATTGTGGATATATGTAGGCATATATGGTAACGTATAAATACCATGAAGTAAGCAAAATGTCAATAGCGCAAATTTCATATTTCCGTTTGGTGAGTATAGCAATACACACACTGATGGCACCGATGATAGGCACGATGCACAGTAGCGCACAGTCTTCTATGCCCCATGGATTGTTTTTTGCAGGTATAAGAGTTGTAAGTAGTATCAGTATAATAGCCAAGAAGGATAATGTGTGTATAAAAATTTCTTTCTTCATACGTGCTTATTAATGAATTATTAAGCCAACAATTCCTATAATGTATTCTTCAGGTATAACACCCCAATAACGGGAATCTTGTGAGTCCATGACGTTGTCACCGACTACAAAGATGTAGTTGTTGCGGAAAGTATGTTTTTTAATTACTTTGTTACCAGCAATAACCATACTCCTTTCCCAGTCAATCTTTATTTTTTCTTTAGTTTCCCATTCTAATATTATTTTGTATAGATATGCTTCTTTAGGAGTGATATTGATAATATCTCCTTTACGAGGTATATATAGTTGAGGCATATTCTTGATAGTCCACGAATAATGTGTGTCATAGTGTTTCTTCATCAATATGGTAGAGTCTATGTCACAATCTCGTGTTTGGGAAAGTTTACGTTGTGTGGGTTTATATTCTATTTCTTTGTGAAAATTGTTGTTGTGGTAGAATCCGTTAACAATACTGATGCTATCGCCTGGTAGGGCTATACATCGTTTTATATAAACATGATTAATGTCGAAATTCACTTTGCCACTATGAAAAGGAAAATTAAATACCACAATATCGTTATGACGTAATGTTCGATAACCTCTAAGACGAAAACATTTAAGGTCTTCGTATTTCTTGTTGAAATTAATCTCCTTGTATATTCTTGGACCTATAATCATCTTGTTGACTATAGCCTTGTCTCCTGGGCGTATTGTGGGCTCCATTGATGAAGAATTTATAGGAAATATGTCAAAACAAAAGATGCGCAACAGGGTTATTAAAAGAAATATTAGTGTGAAACCGACTATAAGGTATGATATTCTATACAGTATAGTAAAAGCAATTTTTGTTATGTGTTTTATAGTTACCACCATATTTGTTTGCCGTTTTCGTATGTAAATACTTGCTCTTCGTTGCCGCCATCAACACAGTGTAACCAATATACTCCATTCGAAGGAACATCCTTAAAAGTTAGTTCGTAGCCTTTACTCTTTTGTTTGCTACATATTCTCCATTCTCCATTGATGAAACAGCGAAGTTCGTAAGTCTTTCCTGCTACAATATGGTTTCCGTCGTTTTTAGGAAATAATATAAGTTTGTTGATGTCTTTAGGCTCTCCTAAATCTAAAGCCACCCAACTTCCATGATGAACTTTGTCAAGAAAGGTAAAAGTGTCTCCGTCAAAACATGCTTCTGGGTTAATAAAGCCTTCTCCGTATGGTTCTCCTTTTAGTAGATTTTCGCCAGAATAAACCTCAACTTCAGATATATAAGCATGACGTTTTATGTTAGAACGATATCTTATATAGCGATATTTTTTGTCGCATTTTACATTTATAATATTGCGGAAAACTGGAGTGTGGGTAAACATAAATAGAGTATCATTATTATGAAAGAGTTTGTCATTGCTTGCTTCAAAAGTTGCATCGACTGCTTGTGTCCATGACTTTGCAGAATTTAGTGTGAACGGATACTTGCGAGTTACTCTGATGTTTATTAGGTTCGTAGAATCTGGAGTAAATGTTTTTTTGCCAACTGAAGTTATAACAAAAGGGTCGCCAAGGGGGCAGAGTTTCTGCTTGTTGTCAAATGAGGCATGAATATATATAATAGAGTCTGGCATATTATGAAATGTGTAGTATCCTATATTACTATGGGAATGTGCAACAGTTTGCCAACCCATGCCAGACTTGAATGTGCATAGGTAAGAATCTCCGTTATTAAATGGCGTACAAATATTAATAGAAGCGTCGTAACCGTATAAGTCAGTAACATCTTCAATGAATGGATTATCAAATTTGGAAAATGAGGAGAAGTCTGCATTCTCGTCATCGTAAACTTTGGAATGATATGAGTATGTGTTACGCCATATCTTTGATACACGTTTTTTGAAACTTGTATCATATA
>DAIUFT010000124.1:0-3633 GCA_036844425.1 Prevotella sp.
ATCTCAAAAATCTATGACATAAATTATACCAATTTATTTTTTCACCGTCACTAAGGGGGGATAATTCATAGAACCGCCCTTAATGCAATCCGTTGGCAAACGCCATAGCCTCCATGCGTTTCTTGCCCGCAGGCTGTATGGTTACCAATTCTAACATATTATCACCACACGCTACATAGCAATGCTTCTTTTCCTTCACGAATGTGCCTGGGACAACTGCACCGACCGACTGTACTGTCTTTGCCGTCTTGTAGAATTTTATTTCCATTGGTTTGCCGTTTGGCAACACAACCTCTCCCCAAGCACCAGGAACAGGAGACAGTCCACGAATAAAATCATAGATTTCCTTTACCGGACGTGTCCAATCTATCTTACTGTTGTCCTTAAACAGTTTTGGAGCATCGTGTAGCACTGTCTCCGTCGCCATCATCTCTTCTTGTGGCATAGACTTTACATTACCATCATTATCAATGATATCGTCTATCGTCTCTACGGCTATTTGTGCTCCAAGTGCCATCAGACCGTCATAAACATACTCTACATCGGCATCGTCTGGTATCTCGAACTGTTTCTGACGTATTATGCGACCAGTATCTATATCATGGTCAAGGAAGAACGTCGTCACTCCCGTCTGTGTCTCACCGTTAATTATTGCCCAGTTGATTGGCGCCGCACCTCTATACTGTGGCAACAATGCTGCATGAACATTGAAGGTGCCATACTTCGGCATTGCCCACACAACCTCTGGCAACATACGGAATGCCACCACTACCTGCAGGTCAGCATTATATGAGCGCAACTCCTCTATGAAAGCCTCATCTTTCATCTTTACGGGCTGCATGACCGGAATGCCGTGTTCCTTGGCATAAACCTTTACGGCTGGTTCACGTAGCACAGAACCATGTCGCCCTACTGGTTTGTCGGGTTGTGTTACTACTGCAACTACATTATATTCTCCCTCAACGAGAGCCCTTAGAGTACCCACAGCAAACTCTGGGGTTCCCATGAATATTATTCTTAAGTCTTTCTTTTGCATAATTTTTTTATTCGTTACTCATGTCCGCTACCATCTTTCTGTACTGCGCAAGGAGATGCGAACGTGATATGTATCCATACAGATGCCCATCATCATCCATTACTGGCAACTGGTGAGCGTTGTATTTATCAAAGGCCGTCATTACGTCCTCCATTGGGTCGCCCAGTCGGAGTAATACCGGAGGCGGTGTCATCAACTGCGACACACGGAAGTGATGATACAGTTCTGTACGGAACACTATGTGTCTTATCTTGTCCAATTCTATCTGTCCCAACAGATTTCCCGCAGCGTCCAGCACTGGTAGCAGGGAACTGTGACTCTTGCTCAAGGCATGAACCAAATCTACCAATTCCATGTCTTTATCAACCGAGACGAAGTCGCGTTCTATTACGGAGTCAAGCGTCATCAGGGTCAGCACGCTTCGGTCCGTATGGTGTGTGATAAGTTTTCCCTGTCGTGCCAATCGCATACCATATATACTGTGTGGCTCGAAAGCGAGAATAGTAAGATACGCACACACACTGACTATCATCAACGGCATGAACAAGGCATAACCTGCTGTCAACTCCGCTATAAGGAACACTCCTGTCAACGGCGCATGCATCACGCCCGACATCACACCCGCCATTCCTAACAAAGCGGCATTTTCTTCTGGAAGGTATGGACCTACATCATAAAGATTCCATAACCTTGCGAAAAAGAAGCCTGCAAATGCCCCAATAAAGAGTGATGGTGCAAAGGTACCACCACATCCGCCACCGCCATTGGTACACGCAGTTGCCACGCACTTGGTTAGTATCACACCGGCTACATACGCTAAAAGCATATACGTGCCACCACCATTAAACAGCGAATGGCGCATAACGTCACTCCAATTGCCATCGCCCTCGCTACGCAACAGAATGTTGATTGCGGAATATCCCTCACCGTAAAGCGACGGAAAGACAAATATCAGCGTACTAAGCATAGCGCCTCCCAATGCGAGTTTGGCATAACGGTTTTGCATTTTGCCGAAGACTCCCTCACACGCTGTCATCATCCTGATGAAATAAAGCGATACCATGCCACAGAATATTCCCAACAGTATGTTTGCTGGCACACGCTCCACTATCCACGGATGGGCTATGTGGAAGGTAAATAATTGTTCATCACCAACCAATACGTAAGTAAAACATGTTGCCGTTACGCTCGCTATGAGTATTGGCGATATGCTCGCCATGGTGAGGTCTATCATCAACACCTCTATCGTGAACACCAGTCCGGCTATAGGTGCCTTAAAGATTCCCGCTATCGCAGCGGCGGCACCACAACCTACAAGTAGCATGAGCGTCTTATTGTTCATGCGGAATCGTTGTCCCAGGTTGCTCGCTATACTTGATCCCGTTAACACGATTGGTGCCTCAGCACCTACGGATCCACCGAAGCCGATGGTAATGGCAGATGCCACCACTGACGACCAACAGTTGTGTCGCGCCAATCGACTTTTCTTTGATGAAATAGCATAGAGGATTCTGGTTATACCATGTGAAATATTGTCTCTTACAACATACTTCACAAAGAGCATCGTGAGCCATATACCGAACACTGGCAGCACAAGGAACAACCAGTTATAACTCTCTACCTTGATGCCATACATCACAAGCCCCTGTATCACATGTATCAGCGTATGAAGTATATACGCGGCAATAGCAGCGAACACTCCTACGAAGAATGCAAGTACCAAGGTAAATTGGCGGTCTGAAAGATGCTTCTGCCGCCACTCCAGCACGTCGTCGAAATAATCGCTCTTCATATTATCTTATTATTGTCACCTCGCCATCAGGACGCAACCTTATTATTGAGGATGGAGTATGTGGCTTATGTTCGTTACGACGCGCAAAGCATACGTAGTCCACCTGTGACAATATCTCTTCCGAAATATCCCTATAGTTCTGTGCTGCAGGCTCTCCACTTATGTTGGCACTGGTCGATACGATAGGTTTCTGCATTCTGTAGCACAGTTCCTTTGAGAATTCTTCATGTGTTATTCTCATTGCTATGCTTCCGTCCTCGGCTATGAGGTTAGGGGCAAGTCCATTGGCACCGTCCAGTATTACGGTGGTAGGCTTTGTTGCAAGATTCATTACATCCCACGCCACCTCTGGCACATTCCTAACGTAACGTTGTATTCTGTTGTCGCTATCAACAAGGCATATCATAGCCTTTGACTCCTCTCTGCGCTTTATCTTGTATATCCGCGCCACAGCATCGGCATTCGTGGCATCACAACCTATACCCCACACGGTGTCTGTTGGATAGAGTATCACTCCACCCTTCTTCATTACTTCTACTGCATTCTTTATATCTTCTTCCTGTTTCATCTTTTTGAATTTTCTTTATTTTTCTTTCTAAATTTTTCTACGCCTCTATACATATAAAAGTTACGATCTGTAAGTTTTACGATGTGTTTTACTTACAGTTTTCAGAGGCATCCGCTTATTTTGCAATATGTACCTGATTACCTTGTAATCTGTACCTAATTACCTTGTAATTTGGGCCTGATTACCTTGTAATTTGGCCGCTTTCAGATTGTAAGTTGGTACATCTACTAAACGACT
>DAIUFT010000125.1:0-3606 GCA_036844425.1 Prevotella sp.
ATTGAAGTAGCGTGCTACTCGACTGAATGCACTTCAGGCTTGAACCGAAAAGAACCCGAAAGATGACAAAACGTCATTACTTTAATTTAGTTTTACATAACGGTGGTAATTTATAGAACCACCCGTTATATAAACGAAGGAGGTGCACATGAAAGAGATGTCAGAAAGTCCATTTGTATTTGGTGTTAAAGTTGAAGGTGATAATTTCACTGACAGAAAAGCGGAGACGGAGGCTCTGCTGATGAATTTCACTTACGGTATTAACACTATACTTATATCCCCACGACGCATGGGGAAAACATCACTCGTAGAAAAGGTCTG
Organism: Prevotella sp.; assembly: GCA_036844425.1. GTDB lineage: Bacteria > Bacteroidota > Bacteroidia > Bacteroidales > Bacteroidaceae > Prevotella. Next base: position 322 of record DAIUFT010000125.1, read on the forward strand.
CACATTGGTGGACAAGCAAAAGACGAGAATCGTGCATATTGACGCCTTCGGCATAAGGGGCGAGATAGACTTTATCAACTCTTTTGCCACCGCTGTCGTTAAGGCTACATCTACCGTATGGGAAGAATGGATGGAGAATGCCAAACTCTTCCTGGGACGCTTTGTGCCTAAAATCAGTATTGGACAGGACCCTATGACGGATTTTTCTGTGTCTTTAGAGTATAACGCTTCTAACAACACAACGGAGGAAGTACTGCAACTTCCTGAACGGATAGCCAGAGAGAAAGGTTACAAGATTGTGGTGTGTATAGACGAATTCCAGCAGATTGGAGAGTTTGACGATTCCATAACCTTTCAGAAGAAACTGAGAAGTGTATGGCAACTACAGAAGAACGTTTCTTACTGCCTATACGGAAGCAAGAAACACATGATGGAAAAGATTTTCCTTAGCCAGAGTCATCCATTCTACCGCTTTGGCGACATAGTATATCTGAAGAAGATAAGTGAGGCTGACTGGGTGGAGTATATATGCAAGAGGTTTATGGTTACGGGCAAATCCATCTCCGAACAATATGCTCGCCAGATATGCCAACTTACTGACCGCTACTCTTCATACGTTCAACAGTTGGCATGGTTCGTATGGCTGAAATGTAAAGGGGAGGTGGTTGAAGAGGATATGACGTTCGCTATCAACAGGCTGCTTGACTCGCAGGAGTCACTGTTCATACAACAGACGGAGAGTCTCTCTGAATATCAGATGAACTTTCTCCATGCCATCGCCGACGGGATACACAAGGGCTTCACCGCGAGCAGCGTGTTGTCAAACTACCGACTGGGCACTTCCGCTAACATTACCCGACTGAAAAAGGCACTGACGGAGAAGGACCTTATTGAGACTATTGCACCAAACACTCTTGACTTCTCTGACCCTATACTCAAGATGTGGCTAAAACAAAGGGTTTGGCAATAAGCTGCCTGACGTTTCCCTATTACTTTTCCGCCTTACGTTTCATCTTCTCCTTCGTCTCTTCGGAATAAAGTTCGAAGAAGTCATAGTCGAGAATTATGCTAAGTCGCTCAAGAAGCATGGTGTCGAGGCTATACTTGTCGAACAGGTTATACACATTGGTGCGATGGCATCCCAACTCACGGGCAAGCCACACAACGCTCTTGCCTTCTGCCTTCAGACGCTCTCGTAAGATGTTACCAATATGCATATCTTTTTAAGTGTTTAGGTGCTTGGTGTAAAGGTTACTTTTTGGGGGACAAAAAAGGAGGAGTTGTTTTGCAACGATTTCCCAAATTTACCATTTGGGGCATATTATTTTATTATGGAGGATAATTTGTTATATATCAACCTTTTAGACGTAGTCCACGACATATCATAGCAATTGCCTCGTAATCACGCCCTTTTTACCGTGTAATCACTATGTGATTGCGATGTAATCGCATAGTGATTACATCGCAATTAAGTAGTGTTTACGCTATTTCCCAAATTTACCATTTTGCCCATCTCGTTTCTTGCCCCTCGCGAGGCAGCAAAAATGGGGGAAGCAAACAGTATTATTTGTTACTGGTTTATGTATTTCTTTCCGTCATCGGTGATGACGATTCCCTTGGCGTTCTTGTCCACCTGCACGCCAGCAGCGTTGTAGTATTTCTCTACCTTGACAGGCTTGGTGCGGGCAATTTCCTGAACGCTGGTGCCAGAGTCACCAAGAAGATAAAGAACATTGACGTATCCATTCTCACCATCCGATACTGGTAGTTCTATATATTTTTTTCCATTCAATTGGTAGAAATCTATAGAAGAATAAAGCATATTGAGATATACATCATCAAAACTCAACAGTACATCACCATCCTCGTTAACGACTTTCACTATTCCACTGAAAGATTTGTCATTTACCGACTTGAAAAGTTTCAACTTTCCATCACCATATTCAGCTCTGTCTATTTTTTGTTTAGTAGTTGGGGCAGATGTTTCCTTATACGACTGTACTAAAAACTCGTATTTTTCATCATCATTAAATAGGTTCTGAGTAATGGCAACACCATTGGTAATACCCCCCAAATCATAATTCTTAACACTTGCGTTACGGAGGTGCTCTACGCATTTACCTACAGTAGGCTCATTGTCGGCATCTACCTCCCATGCAACATTGTCCAAATTTACTTTTATCTTTACTGTATTACCATAGTGTCCACTGTGGATAGTTTTCTCGTCACTGTTATAATACGTAACAGTAATATCACTTGGAGAGAAATATATATTATTCTCCCCTTCTTCATAATCTATTGTTCCACCCCCATCTTTGAGTTCCGAAAAAGCCCAATAGCCCTCTGGGGTAATAGAGAAAGCAACATCGGGAATATCACCATATTTAGAACGAGCATACTCCTTGAAAGCGTCAAATGATTCTATTTCTACTGACTCATACTTAAAACCGCCAGAGACTGATGTTATTGTTCTTTCTGTTTCAGAAATATCAACAGTAGCCTTCATAGGAGTAGATATATACTCAAACGTTTTTCCAGAATAATCAATAGTCTTCACAACATTAAATGATTGATCATAAACCGTTGCATGCAAATACTGGAGATAGTTTAAAATATTATTGGCTGTAAACGGTACCACTTCACCTGTCGTTGTCATACTCTTTGGAAGAAAATAGAAACTTCCCCTTGCCACTTCAGTCACCTGCGCACTCGCTCCCAGCGTCATTGCCGCCATAGCCGCCATGAGTAATTGTTTTTTCATAGAATTTCTGTTTTGTTGTTAATATTATGTTCACGACACACTGAACGTTGAAGAATAACGTTTTTTCTGCGTACACTATTTACTTGTTTATGTAAAGAAACATGGGAAAGTAACCCCATGATTGACATTTTTTTAAAAAAGACTGATAAAAAAAGCAAAAAATAGCAGATTTGAGCTTTTATTTTGAGTTTCAAGCGGTTGTGGCAGTCGTTGGCTTTAAGTGGCGTTCGTGAGGAAATGCGGAAATGGCGGATTTGAGAAGTGAAAACGCTTTCAAGTCATTACCTCACGGAAACGCCCTAATGAGCATTTTTAACGGTATCGGTTCTTGTTTCTACATTCTGCACAGGTTGCGAATTTGCCATGCAGCTCTCATAGTTTAATTTTGCACCGAACAAAAAGCAAGAAATTATGAGAAGTACATTCAAAACAGTCTTCTATGTAAATGGAGGCAAGGAGAGAAACGGAGTTGTCCCTATCATGGGGCGAGTGACAATCAACGGAACTATCGCACAGTTCAGTTG
>DAIUFT010000126.1:0-3456 GCA_036844425.1 Prevotella sp.
ATTCTTTCTTGTGTCTAATACTCACGTAAATATAAATTTAGTGTAAAACATATGTTCTACAGTAATGTTGGACGATAATAATTTACGTATGAAAAAATAATTTTGAATACTTACTTAATACTAAACTCTTATGAATAAATTACTAACTACAGCAGCACTGGCACTGGGACTGCTTGCCCCCGTGCACGCCAAAACCGTTAAGAAAGCCACCGAACCTAAGTACGCTGGCTATCTCTTCGCATACTTCGAGGGTAGGGGAGAGGGAAAACTACAGGAACACCTGCGCTTCGCCGTCAGCGAGGACGCCAAGAACTGGTATGCTCTCAACAACAACCGCCCCGTGGTCCTCAGCGACAGCATCAGCAACAGCGGAGGCATACGCGACCCACACATCCTGCGCGGTGAGGACGGGCAGTACTACATCGTGGCGACCGACATGAACACGGCTAAATATGGATGGAAGGAGAACCCAGGCATTGTGCTCATGAAGTCGAAAGACCTCGTAAACTGGAGCCACGCTAAGATTAACCTCTCGCAGGACTGGCCCGCCTTTAAGGACGCCTACTGGGTATGGGCACCGCAGACCATCTACGACCGCAAGGCGAAGAAGTACATGATTTACTTCACGCTGCAGCGCACGGGCGACAACCGCCAGTCGCTCATCACCTATTACGCCTATGCCAACAAGGACTTCACCGCCTTCGAGAGCGAACCGAAGGTGCTCTTCTCGGCTAAGTATGGCTCTATCGACAACGACATCATTGAGCGCAACGGCACCTACCACCTCTTTTACAAGGGCAACACCAAGAACGCTGAGGGCAAGGAGATTAAGAACGGCATACAGCAGGCTACGGCGAAGAGCCTTACCTCGGGAAAGTGGAAGGAGGACTTTAAATACATCGATGCCTATGCCAACACGCGTACGGGTGTGGAGGGCAGCGGAGTGTTCAAACTCAACGACAGCGAGGAATATGTTGTAATGTACGACCTCTACAGCAGCGGACGCTATGAGTACCAGACCTCCAAGGACCTCAAGACCTTTACCACCAAGCCACAGTCGTTTAACAAGAACTTCTTCCCACGCCACGGCACGGTGATGTCTGTCACTGCCGACGAACTCGAACGCATACAACAGAAGTGGGGCTACGTCCTTAAGCACGACTTCGTAAGCACAGGCAACCCTATCATTCGCGACAAGCACACCGCCGACCCTGCCGTCATGGTAGAAGGCGACACGCTGTGGCTCTTTGCCGGTCACGACCAGGAGGGCAACCAGCGAGGCTACGTCATGCGCGACTGGCTGCTGTACTCTACCACCGACATGAAGCACTGGACGGAATACCCATCACCTCTGAACATTGAGGCTTTCAAATGGGCAAAGAGTAAGCAGGCTTACGCCGGACACGTTGTGAAGCGAGGTGATAAATACTATTGGTACGTATCAACCAACTGGTGCGGCATCGGTGTGGCTGTCAGCGACAAGGTGACCGGCCCATACGTGGACGCCTTAGGCAAACCATTGCTTACCAATAAGGATTGCTTCGACTCAAAACACGGTTGGGCGTGCATAGACCCAGCGATATACATCGACGACGACAACACGCCTTACATCATCTGGGGCAACCGCGAGTGTTACATCGCCAAACTGAAGGACAACATGACCGAGATCGACGGCAAGGTGCAACGCATCGACGTGCCTAACTTCACAGAGGCACCATGGATGCACAAGTACAACGGAAAGTACTACCTCACCTACGCCAGCGAGTGGCCAGAGAAGATAGCCTATGCCGTGGCAGACAACATCACGGGCCCCTACAAGCCAATGGGCATCATCAGCGAGATAGCGGGCAACAGCAACACCACACACCCCGCCATCGTAGAGTTTAAGGGCAAGTGGTATTTCTTCTCCCACAACGGCGGGCTGCCCGACGGCACCAGTTACAGCCGCTCCGTCATCGTAGAGCCTATGTACTATAATGCTGACGGTAGCATAAAGAACATTCCGCCAACGGCAAAGGGAGCAAATTAGTTGTTTGCTGGTTTGGTTGTTTGGTGGTTTGGTGGTTTGGTGGTTTAGTGGTTTGGTGGTTTGGGTTATTAGTTTGCGGGTTTGAACGGGCGCAAGCCCAATTATGAATTATGAATTATGAATTAGCCAGAAGGGTCCATACATCATTTTTTATGGTGCATAGCCCTCCAGGCTAATTTTTTTTGTGTAACGATAACACCCACGGCGCAAGCCCAATTATGAATTATGAATTATGAATTATGAATTAGCCAAAAGGGTCCATACATCATTTTTTATGGTGCATAGCCCTCCAGGCTAATTTTTTTGTGTGTAACGATAACACCCACGGCACAAGCCCAATTATGAATTATGAATTATGAATTATGAATTATGAATAGTCCCTTATACCGCTCAAACAGCGGCAGCACCTTACGCCCCTTCCTTATCTGCGCCCTGCCAACAAGGTGGTAAGGGTTACACGGCGGCGTGACATGGACTATCTGGCACACACGCCTCACCAGTTCGCGAAACGTCATGGGCAAACCCTCATCATCACGCACAAGGTCAGTGCAATACAATATGTGCGTCATCTCCATAAGGTCCGTCTTAGAGGAATTCCACATCAGCCCATCCTCCTCCTTGTGCGTCAGCAAACTCAGCATGTCGCAGGCAATACGCTCGCGCATCTCCCTCTCCCTCAACTTCTGCATCCTACGCTCCTGTTCCTTCATCTCAAAAATGTTTTTCATGTGTATTAGATTAATGTTTTTCAGAAGTAAGTGTTCAAAATTATTTTAATATTTAATATAGGCTATTTGGGAACAGATGCCCAAAAGAGACTGTATTAAATATTCTCAATAATCGAGAAATGACGCTTACTCATTATATAAAATAATTTTGAATACTTACTTAATATTAGATAACGCATGCAAAATTACTGCGCTAATGTGCACAAACGGTTCAATATAAAAATTTCTTTATTAAAATATGTTAATATTTTAATAAAGTTAACTTAACGTCTTCGGTATGTAGTTATTCAGCGATGGTCACGTCAACTAAAGTCTTCACTGTTGTGCATACTTTCTCACCATGGCATAATTATCCAGATTAGCCTGGAAGGCTAATCCCCCATCTATACTTTGCACGTAATCTCCCTTAAATCGCCGCTTAATAGTTACTTTCCAACTTCGGTATAGCACATTGCATAAAAAAACAGACTCAAATTTCTGATTTAGTTTTTCATCAAAGCGTCCACCGCCTACGGCGAGTGGACTCGGGTCAAAAGCACACAGATAACACAGAAATGCACAGATTGGTCTTTTCACGGATCATGAGCCGTGCTAAATTCGGATATACCCACGCCTACGGCGCTGATTTAAAAAGGATTTTGCGAGCAAGCTCGCCTTGTAGATATGGCTAATTACCAATCTACTAATCTACTAATCTAC
>DAIUFT010000127.1:0-3183 GCA_036844425.1 Prevotella sp.
GAAATACAATTATCAAGAGGTGTCTATAGGAAGACAACGTACAACCCATAACATAGCAGAACAACTGAATAAATTTATTATAGCCAATAAGAAAAAACATTTAACTGAAGATACTTTTAGACATTATGTCGCATTCTGTTTGAGAAGAGATACTATAGCATATATCTTTCGACATCGAGTTATACTTCGGCATCATCCATTTCGGATACTCTCTTTGAAGGTATATAAAGAAACTTTTTCTCTGTACATTAATGTATTTGCTGGTTTTCTTTATACTGTATATGGATTCCAAAAGAAGAAAGAACCTATGAAAGTACAACCTAATGATTATATTGATTTTAGGAACTTGATATATTGTACGGGATCATATAAGTATCTTACATTGGAACGGACTTCGGGAAATCGAATTGGTGGTATGTTGAGAAAATATGGTCAGTCGTATGTGCACAAACATAGTAACACAATACGTGCAAAATTAAATCGTTGATAAGTTTATAATATTTTTTGTATGCAACTAACAGAAAATACTTATTTTGGCGAGAATAATCGCTATTATTTAGAAAAACTGCTTGGCAGAGGCGGTTTCTCGGAAGTATGGTTGGTAAAAGATAGTATTACCAACTTGGAATTGGCACTAAAGGTTTATGCTCCAAGTACAGGAATGGATAATGATGGTTTGCAGACCTTTAGCCGTGAGTTGGCTCGGGTATATAACATTAGTCACACCAATCTACTTAAACCACAATATGTAGATTCCTGGCAAGGTATGCCGTATCTTATTATGCCCTATTGTTCGCAAGGCTCATTAGTAAAACGAATCGGCAAAATGAACGAAAATGAGATACGCAGAGTGATTCATGATGTTGCTTCAGGCTTGGCATATCTGCATGAGCACAATATAATTCATCAAGACATTAAACCAGATAATATCCTTATTGATGAAACAGGGAACTATGTCATTACGGATTTTGGTATATCTACTCGTGCACGGAGTACTTTACGCAAAAACATGACGACCTCTTTTGCTAACTCGGGTGGAACAATTGCTTACATGGGACCAGAGCGTTTTAGTAAAGAACCAGCACCAACCAAAGCCAGTGACATTTGGTCACTTGGGGCAACGATTTATGAACTGATGACTGGAGACACACCATTTGGAGAGCATGGCGGACTTATCCAAAAGTCGGGCGCAGAGATACCTAATTTGCGTGGCGACTACTCTGAGGATCTGAAACAATTGGTAATACAGATGCTTATGCCAAATCCTAAGGATAGACCTACTGCAGCAACTATATCAAAAGGACATTTTTCTACACATACAGCAAAATGTAATCGTCCCACCATTACTATGCCGAATGTTCCGTCAATACAGCCTACGAGTGCCATTACTACAAGTGACGGAATCTTAAAAAGTGATAAGAGCACAAAGAAAGGATGGATAGTATATAGTTTACTATTACTTGCATTTGTAAGTTGTTGTATTGGCTATTTTGTCCACACAAACACCTTTGAGTATAAGTTCAACCAATTCAAAAACGATGTTAGTAGCCATAACATCTCAGCATCTATTTATCATAATGGAAGAAAAAACACACAAGGTCGGATTATAGATTTATCACAAGATTATGAGAATTTAACGGTTCTTGCGGGGTTTGTGGAAAAATTTGGAATTAATACATTGGGGATAGGTGTAGAGAAACTTGACATACAAGTACAAGGTTGTTCAAAAAAGGAATTAAAACAATTGTTTACTAATAGTTGTGATATATTTTTAACAATAGACTCCGCAGCCACAGAACTTTGTATAGATATCTACGCTATTTTTGAGCATAAATCCATACGAGAAAAGGTTCTGCTATTGGAGAAAAAATATGCCGTTGTAAATATTAAACCAACTCCAAGCCCCATTATTCATGAAGTAAAACCTAATCAAGATAGTGGCATAATGTATATTGGAAGAAAAGAAAAGGTTATAATTAAAGATTTTAAGTCTTAGGGGAAAATAGAAATTACAGGAGGTGCTATTGTTTATAACGAAACTTTCAACACGAGAATTATTGTTCCTCATGATACAGCAACACAAATAACAATTTCTGTTTACACGCTTGAATATGGCATGTATTTCTTGTCTAATACAAAATCATATAGAGTAAAACAAGAAATATCAAAGGCTCCCAAAGGTACATTTTCGGTCTCTGACAATACGTATGTGTTCTTTTCGAATGGGAATTTGCAGTACAATTGCAAAACTAAGCGTTGGAGATTTGCTTCCAACGAATGGGACCGTCTCGGATACAAAAACTCCAATTCACCTTACGCAGGAGGTGAATGGTATGACCTCTTTCCTTATGGCGCAACTGGATATAATGATACGAACCCTACCTATAGCGGTGTTAAAGGATTTAATATATCAGAAACAAATTATGATTGGGGGAAATTTTGTTTCATAGATAATGGTAATGGTTATAGTTGGCGCACTTTGACAGAAAAGGAAATACGTTACCTGTTTGAAATACGTCCGCAGGCTAAACAGTTATATTCTATCGGCACAGTAAATGGGGTGCATGGACTTATTATATTGCCTGACAATTGGAAATGTCCCAAAGGCTTAACATTCACGTCATTAGCAGAGAGCCCTACAACAAATTCATATTTTGATATCAATTGGGATAAGATGAAAAGAACAGGAGCCGTATTTTTACCAGCGTCTGGAATTTGTACTTACAATGGAGTTTTTGGAGCCTCTCCATATGGAGATTGGGAAGGAGGACGTTATTGGACCTCTACTTCGTGGGAGGATGATTTGTCAAATGCTTATACACTATCATTTTCTATGGGATGGAATAATGTATATATGGGCACAGGAGAATCTGTAGGAACAAAACTTGCAGTAAGATTGGTTAGAAATACAAAGTGATGATGCTTACTCGTTGTACTATAAGTTCACAATCGTGTGGTCCACAAAGTTGTGTACCGCAGGAAGTGGTGCAATGATACTGCAAGAATATCGCATAGAATGGGAAGGATAACAGATTTAGTAAAACAAGACAAATATAAAGATATGAACCGATTAACAGTTCTTTTGGCGGCACTCTGCATGTCAGTGATGTCGCTTGTGGCGCAACAGACTGCGCAAATCAGGCAATTGTTGGATAGTGCACAATACGCAGAAGCGGCGCAACT
>DAIUFT010000128.1:0-3181 GCA_036844425.1 Prevotella sp.
GCGAGAAGTCTCCGTCGGCACCTCGTTTCTTCAGCGAGTTCACCAAGCGCCAGTCATCGCTGTCCTCTCTGATGGACATATAGTCATACAGCGATAACCACCCATCGGCAATAAACTTCTTTGCTGACCACGACTGCAGTAGCACGTCAAACAAATCGGTGAACCCTCGTCTGGTCAGTCGGCAGGGCGTGGCTGTTAATCCCAATTTTTTCGATTCAGGAAAAGCATCCATCACCTCCTTATAGGTCTTCGCCACGGCATGATGTGCCTCGTCGATAACTATCAATGATGGTTTATCCTTCATTTCTTGATAGTGTCTTGACAGCCATTGTATCGACATTACTTTTATGCGAGAATCATCCAATAAGAGGGAAGGTGTAGTGCCAGAAGTAGAGCAAGGACTGCTTAGCATGGTTTCAAGCGTTTCTCTTATCTGTTCTACCAATTCACGCCGATGTACCACAATCCACACACACGGATTCTTAACTCTTCGTTCTTCACTCTTCACTTGCTCCGTTAGGAGCACAGTTTTTCCCGTACCTGTCGGCATCTGCACCATCACGGATTGACACGACCGAAAAGCCGCCTCAATCCGTTCACTCATTTCTCTTTGATAGTCGTATAGCTGAATATCCTTCATATCAGTATCTCCTCGGCAAATATGCTGAGGGTATCTCTTTCATTTTTCGTGGATTCTTTCCCCATACGTCCTGCAACTTCAGATACCATTGTCTGCCTTTGTTGTACTCGCCCTCCACGTAGTACACTTTGTCTGGTTCTTCCTGCAATATCACATATTGTTCCATAAACATGAACATTCTATTGTTCACGGCACATCCCCAGTCGCGCAGCGGTATGCCGGCGAGTTTCTTGTTCTTATAGAAATAGTAGTTGTAACCTACCTTCAGCAGTTCCATAAATCCCATACGTTCCACTTGCGGACGCTTGTCAAACTCTTGCATGGTATACAGGTTTACCCATGTTGTCTTCTTTTCTCCTTCAAACACTACCTCTGCTATATTGTCGTCGGAGAGTTTCACTTTCTCCAGTCCTCTTAGGATGATGTGATTGTTGTTGTTGCTGATGGCATACTCGTTGCGCATGAAATGCTCACAGACGTATGCGTCCTTGCTGTTTAACTCCTTTCCCTTGTTCTTGTTTACGCCATAATAGACGTATGTCACCATATAGTACTCGCCATTCACTTCCTGCTGTATGCTGCCTTTCTGCTGCTTGCGCTTTTCGCCTGTGATGTAGGTCGGTTCTTCTACGGGTATTTCAGTCAACTGGTTGTCGTTGTTTTCACACGGATAGAAGTACTGCTTGATGATGCCTGTGGCACGTTCACTCCATGGATTTCTCCTGCCGACATACTCCATGCGCTCACTTCTTTCATGCAGCGCATAATAGCGTGTCACGCCATCCACCGTTCTGTATACCATTCTCCATCCCAAACGTATATCATTGGTGGTTTTGTAGATGCCTTGCTTTTCTATCGTTCGGATATAGACTCCATCACCGATATATCCACATTCCGTCTTGCGCAAGTTGCGTATCGTGCGGTACATATCTGTCAGTTCCTGCATCTGTGCCTGTACTCTGGGGACATCATGACGTGCTATCACTACCATGGTGTCGTTGTCCATGTCCATCCGTTCTCTCTTCTGACCGCTGTAGCATGCTCCAATGGTTTTCAAAGCAAAGTCTTTTGCCATATTCACCTCGCCCATGCCGCTCTGGTTGCCAAGGAACATCGCTGCCCAGTTCCATTCAGTGGTGGGCAGTCCAAATAGTCGGTACAATCCGACATTGTCCAGGATGATGCAGCATTCCTTGCTCTTCGCCACACGCAGACCACGTCCTACCATCTGTAGGTATTTCGCCAACGACAGTGTGGGTCTTGCCAACTGGATGAACTCTACATCGGGACAGTCGAAGCCTTCACCGAACAAGTCCACATTCACCAATACCTGAATGTTGCCCATTTGTTCTGTTGCCGTACCTGTCTTATCTGTCTTGTCACCATTTTCCGTACTCAATGGTTTGTTATCAGCATCAGCCTTCCTCTCCATCGGCATAGAAAGGCTCAAAGAGGCATAATTAGGCTTACTATCAATGCTTGTCCCCTTAAACTTCTCAATGATGCTCTTCCTTTCCGCCAACGGTGTCTTGCTGCTTATCGCCACGGCTTCTATTCCTTGCTCACGATAATACGCTGCAATATGCTCTGCATGTTCTATATTGATGGCATACACGATGCCTTTCTTTCCTGCCGCAAATTCCTTTATAGTCTGATACAACCGCCCAATGGATGGCTTGCAGTCCAACACATCCTGCATCTCTGCAATGCTATAGTCTCCATCGGTGGCTCGTTTTGACATTCTGTCAATCTTCTTCTGGTCTTCACTGCTCGGATTGAGCGACACATAATCGAAGTCTGACAGATAACCATCTTTGATAAAGTTGGAAATGGAGTGTGAAGTAAGCAGTACTTCAAACAAATCGGTGAAGCCCCGTTTGTTGAGTCTGCAAGGGGTGGCGGTCACTCCGAGTTTCTTTGCCTCTGGATAGGCATTCATCATCTCGGCATAGGTCTTTGCCAGGGCATGATGTGCCTCGTCTATCACGATGAGTGTTGGTCTTTCCTCCAGTTCTTGATAGTGTCTCGACAACCACTGTATAGAGAAAACTTCTATAACGTTTGATTTTTCTCTTTCTGCATCAAGAGAAGTGCCTAATCGTCTCTCAAGCGTTTCCTTTATCTGTTCTACTAATTCACGCCTATGTACCACAATCCACACACATGGATTCTTCACTCTTCGTTCTTCTCTCTTCACTACTTCCGAAATAAGAACGGTCTTTCCTGTTCCAGTAGGCATCTGTACCATCACAGATTGGTGCGTCACAAACGCATCCTCTATCTGCCGTAACATATCCTTCTGGTATTCGTACAACTGTATTTCTTTCGTCATTTGTGTCTTTTCCACAAATTATTATCTACGCATCAAATCAATTTCATGCGCTTTATCTCTTCCATGTTTTCCTTGATGAACTCACTGACCTTCTTGCCGTTGTTCGGGTATATCACAGTTATTCGGATGCTGTCATCCAACGCCCCATACACCTCGTCCATCAATTTATTGAATGGGCTATCCTTACATATATCCGGCAACCATAGTAT
>DAIUFT010000129.1:0-1840 GCA_036844425.1 Prevotella sp.
TAATCGAGAGATGACGCTTACTCATTATATAAAAATAATTTTGAATACTTACTTACGTAATAAATAGAGGTAAAAGAAACTATTGTACGGAATTAACCAACCGGATGATAAAGTTTGTTAAATTAAGTAACAGATGTAACCTTATCTTAATATTTTTTCGATATTATTTTGTAACTTTGCATTAAACGTGTTATCAGCAACCTACTAAGGTAAAACTAACTAAAAGAAATAAGCCTAAACCTGGTAACGCCTAAGGAAGTAAACAAATAACAACACTAATCAATGAGTTCAGTCACTACAAACAAAATGTCCAACTTTCGTTGGGTAATCTGTGCCTTGCTATTCTTGGCAACCACAGTGAATTACATGGACAGACAGGTTCTGTCACTTACATGGAAAGACTTCATCGCACCAGAATTCCACTGGACCGATGACGACTACGGTACGATTACCGGATGTTTCTCTATCTTTTATGCCATAGCAAACCTCTTCGCAGGTAAGTTCGTCGATTGGATGGGCACCAAGAAAGGTTACCTTATCGCCATCCTTGTATGGTCAACAGGTGCTGTAATGCATGCTGGATGCGGCTGGGTAGCAATGCAAATCGAGGGCTATGACTCTATAGAAGCACTCCGAATGGTACAGAAAGGCTCTGACGCAGCAGTGGCAATTGCTACAATTAGCGTATGGCTTTTCCTCTCATGCCGTCTTATTCTTGCTGCAGGTGAGGCTGGAAACTTCCCTGCTGCCATTAAAGTAACAGCAGAGTTCTTCCCTAAAAAAGACCGTGCATTCGCAACTTCTATCTTTAATAGCGGTGCTTCTATCGGTGCACTCGCTGCTCCGGCTACCATACCTATCCTTGCTCGTGCTATGGGTTGGGAATGGGCATTCATCATCATCGGTGTATTAGGCTACGTTTGGATGGGCTTCTGGGTATGGCTCTATGAGAAACCTGCCAAGAGTCCGTTCGTAAACCAGGCAGAACTCAACTACATTGAGCAGGACGAAGAAGCTGAAGAAACACCTGTTAAGCAGGAAACAGAAGAAGAAGAGAAGACAATTGGCTTCTTCAAGTGCTTCTGCTACCGCCAGACTTGGTCGTTCATCATGGGTAAGTTCATGACTGACGGTGTATGGTGGTTCTTCCTCTTCTGGGCACCAGCATACTTCTCTGACCAATATGGATATACATCAGACTCCACAATGGCCATCATGCTTATCTTCACGCTTTACACTATCGTAACAATCCTTAGCATTGGCGGTGGCTATCTGCCTACATATTTCGTAGATAAGAAGGGCATGAACCCATATATCGGTCGTATGCGTGCTATGCTTATCTTCGCTTGCTTCCCACTTCTTGGCCTTATTGCACAGCCAATGGGTGAGTACAGCGCATGGTGGCCAGCAATAATCATCGGTCTTCTTGGTGCAGGTCACCAGGCATGGTCAGCCAACCTCTACTCTACTGTCAGCGATATGTTCCCTAAATCAACCATCGCTACCATCACAGGTATCGGTGCAATGGCTGGCGGTATCGGCTCATTCCTTATCAACAAGGGCTCTGGCATGCTCTTCACATATGCAGAAGGTCAGGGTAGCGCATTCTCATTCATGGGCTTTGACGGTAAACCTGCAGGCTATATGATAATCTTCTGCATCTGCGCCGTTGCCTACCTCATCGGTTGGGTAATCATGAAGGCACTCGTACCTAAGTACAAGCCTATCGTTGTTGAATAAGCAAACAACATTCACTGAATAAGCAAACAACATTCATTGAATAAACAAACAACATTCATTGAATAAACAAACAACATTCATTGAATAAACAAACAACATT
>DAIUFT010000129.1:1940-3131 GCA_036844425.1 Prevotella sp.
CATTGAATAAGCAAACAACATTCATTGAATAAATAATCACAAGGAATTTACTTACTAACATACAAAAGCCTCGTAGCAAATGCTACGAGGCTTTTTTCGTATGGGATTCATACTTACACTACATAATATAATGTTTATTGCTCGCCAGAAGAATTTTCACTTAACGAAAGCACATCTATAGGCATACGAAAATCTACCTACAATCGCTTATAAAGTCTTTCGGAATATAGTTGTCCAGCGACTGACAAACAGCGGCAGAGAAGCGTTGTCCTGAGGCTACAAGAGGAGTCCATTGATCTTTTGACATCTGCTGAAAGACATCTGCATGCAATATACCACTCTTCACAACGCTATAACAGAAACCCGCATTGAAGTTATCACCTGCTCCTATCGTACTTACAGTCTTTATGTCTTTTGCAGGAAAAGAGGTTGCAACAGTAGGAGTACGCAATTCTATTGGTTCTGCAGCGTTAGTATAGATAAAACACTTACAGTACGGCGCGATATGTTCGTCGTATATCTTGTCAACATCCCTCGAACCAAACAGTATCTCGAAGTCTTCAGCCGAGCCTCTCACCACTGTAGCAAGGCGCATGTTGTCCAATATGTTCTGAAATGTATCAGGAATATCCTTTATATGCGATGCACGAAAGTTCACATCATAATACAGTATAGCACCTTTCTCTTTTGCTTTATGCAAGAATTCTGCTACATATTCACGCAGTTTTGGATTTATAGCAAAGAAAGAACCAAAGAGTACGACGTCACCTTCCTCCACTTCTGGCATATTCTTGTGCATAGATAACACTGCATGGTTCTTATAAAACTGGTACTGCGCATCGTTATTCTCGTCAAGGAAAGCCAATGACAAATGTGATTGGGTGCCTTTATGTCTGAACACATAAGAGGTATCCACGTTATTGTCTTTAAGAAAATTGGTTACAATATCACCCACGTGGTCATCCCCTACCTCCGTAGCCATAACGCATGGCAGTCCTGCTCGTCCTATAGATATAATGGCATTGAACGCAGAACCTCCTGGCACCGCCTTTAATGGTTGATCATTACGGAATATAATGTCAAGCACAGTCTCTCCTACTCCGATTATCTTTCTCATACAAACAAATTAGTTACATTATAAGTAAGTGTTCAAAATTATTTTAATATTTAATATAGGCTATTTGGGAACAG
>DAIUFT010000130.1:0-3003 GCA_036844425.1 Prevotella sp.
AGAACAAAGTTTACTTATGTTCTGCCATGGCGAGAAAAGGTGCATAAAAATGAACTAAAAAAATAACGACTTGATAAATATCCCACTGTATCTTGCCGACAGAATCAACTCTTTATTGTAAGAGTGGTTAATACGTGCACTTATCCACAATTCTCCGTGGAAAACACGTTAATAACCTATGTAAAAGCCATTGAAAACTATTTTATAAAGGAAAACTTATCAACAAGGAAAATCCTTATAAACTCCTTCCGTGGATATCCACACACTTGTTAATTTAATATCCATAGGCTTTTCCAGAGGTTAACAACACAAGTGGGTATTTCCCTCGTCCTGCTGTTAATTCACTATAAACCACTGTATTACCACTTCTCAGCAATACCCTGTCACCGTGGTTATCAACAAATCCACACTGCCTTCTTAATACTTCTTCTTATATTCTTTTAAATTTATAAAGAAAGAAATAAGTAATAAAAATAAGAAGGCGTGGGGAATGGGCTGATACCGAAGGCAGGAAACATCGGTAACCAAAAGTGGCATTAACACCCATAGCCGAATATTAAACTGGGCGTAACACTAATAATTAATAATTAGATAGTGATTACAAGGTAAAAGCATAGTGTTTACAAGGTAAATAAAAAAAATAATGCATAATTCATAATTACGATTTGCGCTTTACCAATTATGAATTATGCATTATGAATTATGAATTATGAATTCCGCAGTGCCCTCATAGCGTTGAGCACTGCCAGCACCGTGACTCCTACGTCGGCGAAGACCGCCATCCACATGGTGCCCATACCTACCGTGGCAAGGAGCAATACCGCTACCTTCACACCTATGGCGAAGGCTACGTTCTCATGCGCTATGCGTATGGTGCGGCGCGCTATGCGTATGGCAAGGGCTATCTTACGTGGCTCGTCGTCCATCAGCACTACGTCGGCTGCCTCTATGGCTGCGTCACTGCCCAGTCCGCCCATCGCTATGCCTACGTCGGAACGCTTCAGCACGGGCGCGTCGTTGATGCCATCGCCCACGTATGCCAACGTCTTGCCTGCGGGCTTCTCTGCCAACAGTCGCTCTACCTCGGTGACCTTGTCCGTTGGCAACAACTCTGCACGACATTCATCAAGCCCTATGCGGCGCGCTACGTCCTCGCCCACCTCGCGGCGGTCGCCTGTCAACATCACGGTGCGCTCTACGCCCAGGTGCTTCAGTGTGAGGATGGCGTCGGCACTACCCTCTTTTACGCGGTCGTTGATTACTATGTGGCCTGCGTATTTACCATCTACCGCCACGTGGATTATGGTGCCCACGGTGTGGCATGCGTGCCACTGGACGCCTATGCTGTCCATCATCTTCTTGTTGCCTACGCATACCACACTGCCGTTAATGGTAGCGCGTATGCCGTGGCCCGCTATCTCCTCCACGTTCTTAATCTCGCATCCGTCGGTAGCCTCCTCGGGGAAGGCGGCACGCAGGGCTATGCCTATGGGGTGGGTGGTGAAGTGTTCGGCATGGGCTGCAAGGTGCAGCAGTATCTTCTCCATGTCGGTGCGCTCGCCACTGTGCTCCTCGCAGTGGTCTCCGGCGTGAACAGCCTCTACGGCAAATTCGCCATGGGTCAGCGTGCCCGTCTTGTCGAACACCACCGTGCCCACCTTGGCAAGGGCGTCGATGTAGTTGCTCCCTTTAATGAGTATTCCTTTACGTGATGCACCGCCGATGCCGCCAAAGAATGTCAGGGGCACGCTGATGACAAGGGCGCATGGACAGGAGACTACGAGGAATATCAGTGCGCGGTTGAGCCACAGGGGCAGGGTGTCGATGAAACTGCCGCCCCCCAACACGCAGGGCGAGAACCACTGGCAGAGCAGTGGCGGGATGAACGCCAGTGCCAGTGCGGCGAAGACCACGATGGGGGTGTATATGCGTGCAAAGCGTGTGATGAACGCCTCGCTGCGCGACTTGTTCTCGTTGGCACTCTCCACGAGGGCTATAATCTTTGACACGGTGCTCTCGCCGAACGTCTTGGTGGTGCGCACACGCAGCACGCCCGTCATGTTGATGCAGCCGGAGATGATGTCATCGCCCTCGGCTACGTCGCGCGGCATACTCTCGCCCGTCAGTGCCAGTGTGTTGAGTGCCGAGGTGCCACTGATGATGGTGCCGTCGAGGGGCACCTTCTCGCCTGGTTTTACGACTATCACCTCGCCCACACTGACCTCGCTGGGGGCTACGGTGGTGAGGCTTACGTCGGTGCCGTTGGTGCGCTCAACGTTAGCCGTGTCGGGACGAATGTCCATCAGGTGTGATATACTCTCGCGGCTCCTTCCCTCGGCATATCCCTCGAACATCTCGCCCACCTGGAAGAAGAGCATTACGAACACTGCCTCGGGAAACTCCGTCTCGGCTCCGGGGAAGAAGCCTATGCACAGTGCACCGATGGTGGCGATGGTCATGAGGAAATTCTCGTTGAACAGGTCGCCACTCGTGATGCCCTCCCATGCTTCTTTCAGCGTGTCGTGACCCACGAGCAGGTAAGGCACGAGATAGACAAGGAGCAGTTGCCACACCTCGAGGTTGCAGTTCTTCTCTATCAGCACCGCCCCGATGAGCAGCACCACGGTAGTGCCGATGAGCAGCAGTTTATGCCTTACGCCTCCCTCCTCGTGGTGGTGGTGGTGATGGCAGCCGCAGCCGTGGTCGTGGTCGTGATGGTGATGATGTTCATGTTCATGTTCATGATGATGGTGTTCATGTTCATGGTGGTGCTCTTCGCAAGAGCAATGTTTCTTTTCCTCCATTGTGTATGTTCTTTTATGTTTTACTTTTCTTGATGCAAAGTTATGAAGAATAGTTTGCAACTGGGTTGCAAAAGTTGATGGGCATCAGATACCAGAGTAACTATTAAGCGGCGATTTAAGGGATATTACGTGCAAAGTATAGATGGGGATTAGCCTGGAAGGCTGTACTTTGAGTAACCGTGGGCGCAGCCTACGGATA
>DAIUFT010000131.1:0-2682 GCA_036844425.1 Prevotella sp.
TGATATCGTATTTCATTCTGTCTTATTCGTTAATGAGTTAAACTGCTGATTATCAGCCTCTTAGAGGGAAGCAACGGCAGGGAAATCTTCCAATTCCAAATCTTCCAATTAATTTTCAAGGGTTGACAATTTTCCTCATGTTATATATAACTACTTAATAATTAATTAGTTATATAGTTATTAATAAGGGGTTTGTAATGTTCGTACCCTTTTTGAAATAACTGAAATAACTGAAATTGAAACGCTTTTTTTCTCAGTCCTGCCCGTATGTATGGGCTTCCCTCTCCGAGGCTTATCCTATGTCTCCAGCCACAACGAGCAGTTCTTCGGCTGCAGCGAGGCAGAAGTGTTTGAAGGTAAAGTCTTTCGTAAACTGCGGACGGTTGAAGGTAGAATAGATAGTGCCGTCGGGCTTGCGGTTGACGTTAATGTAGCGTCCCACGTAGATGTGTAGATTGCGCTGCGTGGCGTTCAGTCGCTTCTTGTCCATGGCGTTCTCTATAAAGTAATCTTCTTCATTATATGTGTAGTCTTTTGGACTAATCAAGGGATTAATTGTTTCCGTGTTATTATAAAAAAAACTCGTGAGTGAAGAACTCGCGAGTTTTTACTTTATGGGTAGTTATATAGTGACGGTAAATTTACCACATTTTATTTCAGAGAAGCATAATTGTCCATCAACGCTCCTCTGGGTATTCCGTTCGCAACGAGATAATCTAACGCTGCTTTTGCTTTCTCTTTTTGTTGCTTTTGCATATATAATGCAAAGGCTGTTAGTTGATAAGATGTTATATCATCATCAACAGAAAAGGGGAATTTCTTTTCAGCCTCTACTTTTTCTATCTTTATAGCCTTTTCTATATCTTCTATTGCTGCATCGGTCATATTCAAAGCCTTTTCTACATCGGCTCTTACTGCATAGGGCTCGGCTTCTTGGGAATGAGCCTCTACAAGTCGGTTAGCATCATATAACGCCTGTCCGATACGGTTATCTTCTACGTTTACATATATCAGCCCTATCAAGGCGTTAACGTTCTGGGGGGCTTGTTCTAATACATCTTCGTAGTCTTTACGCGCAAAGGCTATACGCCCAAGGTGCTGATTTACATAAGCCCGATAGTATAAGGCATTTAGATTGTTCTTGTCTAACGTCAAAATGGTGTTATATTCATCAAGAGCATATTTCCACTGGCCTAATTCTATATTGGCAGCGGCTTTCTTTAGTCTTAATGATACATCACGTGGGTTCTGCTCTATCATGGTTGACAGTACAGAAACGGAATCACGCCATTCTTGCTGCGACTGACCATAACTGATCATCGCAAGCAAAAATAGCGTGACTGATACTATTAACCTTTTCATTTATAGAACCACCCTTTAATGGGTTCTAAAACTTTTTATGCATTCTTTATAAAGTTCACGATCCAAGCGCCTACTTCCTTTGTGCCGTATTTTGCGCCACCTTCTACTTGAATCTCTGGAGTACGCACGTTCTGGTCAAGAGAGGCATCTACAGCCTTGCGGATGAGTGCACCTTCCTCCTTTAAGTCGAAGTACTCATAAAGCATAGCAACGGAAAGAATCTGTGCAAGTGGGTTAGCAATATTCAATCCCTTTCCCTGTGGCCAAGAACCATGAATAGGCTCGAAGACAGGAGTTGAAGTACCGGTAGAGGCAGATGGAAGCAATCCCATAGAACCTGTGATACATGAACCCTCGTCTGTAAGGATATCACCAAAGGTATTCTCTGTTACCATGACATCAAAGAATGTTGGCTCTTGAATCATACGCATTGCTGCGTTGTCTACGTACATAAAGTCGGTTGTTACGTCAGGATACTGTGGTGCAATCTCCTGAGCAATCTTACGCCACAAACGTGATGAAGCAAGTACGTTTGCCTTATCTACAACAGTAAGGTGCTTACGACGCTGACGTGCATACTGGTAAGCAACTTTCAAGATGCGCTCTACCTCATGACGTGAATAATAGTTTGTGTCAAGAGCATCTTCCTCTCCCAGTTCTGCATTCATGGCAGGCTCCTGCTTCTTACCGAAGTACATACCACCAGTCAACTCACGTATGCAGATAAAGTCTGCTCCTTTTACGATCTCATCCTTCAATGGTGACTTGTGTACAAGGCAATCGAATGTTGTTACAGGACGTATATTAGCGAACAAGCCTAACTTCTTACGCATAGCGAGAAGTCCTTGCTCTGGACGTACTTTTGCTGAAGGGTTGTTATCAAACTTAGGGTCACCTACAGATGCGAACAGAACGGCATCAGCCTTTTCACATATTTGATATGTTTCTTCAGGGAAAGGGTCGCCCACCTCGTCAATAGCATGCGCACCGCACAATGCTTCTTTATAACTAACTTCGTGACCAAACTTCTCTGCTACAGCAGACATTACAGCCACACCCTGCTCCATAATCTCTGGTCCGATACCATCACCGGCCAAGACTGCGATGTTAAGTTTCATAAATCTATTTTTAAAGTTTGATGTTGTTATTTTATTTTTGAAAAACATACATCATACCAATTTCCTTCGGTACATCTATATGCATTAATATTCCAAAACCTATTATAACCAAAAAGGAAGCACCGAGAACTCGATGCTTCCTTTTAAGTCGGGGTGACAGGACTCGAACCTGCGACAGCCTGGTCCCAAACCAGGAACGCTA
>DAIUFT010000132.1:0-2450 GCA_036844425.1 Prevotella sp.
GTTGGAAACTTCTGCTCCATGGAAATAAAGTTCAGCATCATGTTTAAAACTCTGTAAACATATAACGACAAGTATGCTTCTCCGAAGTTGGAAACTTCGGCTCCATAAATTCCCCTATGTAGAAAGCATTAATGAACATGCTACGGGTGTTAAGGCTCCATATATTCCCTTATGTAGAATGCATTAACGAACATGCTGCAAGTGTTAAGGCACCATAGAAAAATGTACGAAGCATCGGGCGCAACATGGCTGCGCCTTATTGGATTAAATAAAATTTGGGATTTGTTCCCCACCGCAGTATCGCTCTGCGCTATGCCGCCACTCGAGAGGGGATTAAAAGATATAAGTATATTCTGAATCCGCCATAAAAATGCGCGAGTCTGCACATAATTCGGCTCATAATAAGCACTTGCATTATAATTATAGTAGGCTTATTCACCAAAGTTATACTCTCTCCAGCACATCCGTAGGCAAAAACACCATCTTGCCTTCTCTGTGCATAGGCACTACTTTTGTAAAAAGCGCAATATGCACTTGTTTACGTTTGACAAAAGGCAATGCCTTCACAATATTCTGTAGTCTATTATAAAGACGCTCTGCATCTTCCATTCCCGTCCATTTACATTCACCGATAAGAATATGCTTCTTGTCAAATGACTCCGCAACAACATCAAGTTCAACCATTTCGCCATCAGGACACTCATCTGTAAACACTTTGCCCCACCAACGAGAAGCTTTATCGTAAAGCACCCCGTCAATAACGTTTCCTCCGACAAACTTTCGACATAGGTTTTCCCAACATTCTCCTACGAAAGACGGCATCTGTGAATTTACAACATCCATAACAGCATCGATTGCCCCAAGTTCCAAGATAGAGGTATGAGGAGCTACAAAACGATAAAAGAACTTGAAAAGATTGTCATCAACGAAATACACGCCCTTCTTACTGTTACGTTCGTTTTCATCAAACGGGATTTCACGACGCACATACCCTAAATCACGAAGTTTTTTTAGTGGCTCTGTTATCTCATTGGCACTTTTTCCAGCTCTTGAGGCAATCTCTGACATTTTGTTGGCCCCATTCCCAATAATAGAAAGTAAGGTTGCCGTTTGCACAGTATCACGCATATCGTCACGCAACAAGCGTTGCGGTTCTTCTGATAAAATGCCCTGTGTGTCAAGAAGCAAGTATCTTATGGCAGAATCACAATCAGCATAATCCTTGCGCAATTCCCAATAACGTGGTATGCCTCCCCATACCGAATATTCTTTTATTGCCTGTTCCGCATCACACTCCATAACCTCCATTATATAGTGTGCAGGTATTGGTGCAAGTTTCATCACCTCATCCGCCAAACCATAGAGAGGTGATTTCTTGTCAAACACACAATTATACATAAGTTGCTGCGAAGAACCACACAATATCAAGTCAAATTTAAAAATACGCAGGTTCAACAATTTTTGCAGCACTGAAGGTAATACAGGACAACTTTTCACCATATATGGAAATTCATCCCAACAAACAGTAATTCGCTCGTTTAGTTGGTTATTCATTACCCGAAGCAACGTTTCCCAATCAGGATATGTCACCTTGTCAAAACCATCGATGCGAGTTGCAACCATATTGGCAAACAATTGTCGTTGATTCTGTTCCGACGTTTGATCGCAAAGGAAGTACAAATCTCTACCTGGTCGCAGTATATGCTTTATCAAAGCAGACTTACCTATCCTACGTCTACCATACACCACAACGAACTGGCAATCATCTCTACGCAATGCCACGTTTAGGCGTTTCTTATCTTTTTCTCTATCAACAAATGTCCTCAAAACCATAGTCTTATAAATATTTTTTACAAAGATAATCTTTTTCAAAGATATTTCAAAACTTTAACCGGTTTTTCTCTTTAACTCATCGTAAAATCAGACCTTTTAGGCAATGAAACAATCATCTGACCACCTTGCACGGTTAGTACACAAATTAGGGCATCCTCCTTTGTATAGGCACTTTTGCAAGTGCCTGTATATTGAGGTATTAAATAATCAATGTGTTTATTAACTATTTAATACATTTTCTTCGCTCGACAATTTGAAAGTAATCTTTCATTGTACTCGCTTATCAAAAACTTTCCAAATCTTTGCATTTGCACACCTTTTCTCGCCATGGCATAACAGAAGTAAACTTCGTTCTGTTCATCTGGCTTAACGAAAACGGTCGCTGCTATACATAATTCTGATGTTTTAAAATTCGCAGCAAAGATAAGGTATTTATTTTTAAGCCCTAATTTGAGTACTTACGTCTCAATCCGTCTCGCAGACTTGTGTTGGGCTTGCATGAACGAACTGCCACGGATTTTCTTTAACATTAATCTTCGTGTAATCACCCGTTAATCTGTCTTTAATCTTTTCTTGGCTATTGTCTCTATTTCTCCTGCAAACGCTCATACTTGATA
>DAIUFT010000133.1:0-2330 GCA_036844425.1 Prevotella sp.
TGACCTCGAAAATAACCTCGAAATATAACAAAGGTAATTTATAGAACCACCCTAATATTAAATAAGGCAAACACACTAAATGAACAAAATCATAAATTCTATATTGCTGATAGGCTTATGCTCATCAGCAACAGCCCATGTTGTGGCTATAAACCAACCACCTGTTAACAATGAAGAAAAGTCAGATTCAACAATACACAAGCCAATAACAGAGAGTCCTGTACGACTTGACGAGGTCGTTGTCACAGGACTTACTGGCACCCAAAGGCTACGCGAACAACCTGCCCCCGTATCCATTGTTTCACACCGTCAGTTGGAGTCACTGCCAAGCACTAACATCATTGATGCCATATCACGCCAGCCTGGTGTGTCACAACTAACAACGGGCAGTGGTATATCAAAGCCTATCATACGTGGACTTGGCTACAACCGTGTTGTCGTGGTCAACGATGGTATACGTCAGGAAGGACAGCAATGGGGCGACGAGCATGGTGTGGAGATTGACGCTGCCTCTGTACACTCTGCAGAGATACTCAAAGGTCCTGCCAGTCTGATGTACGGTTCTGATGCCTTGGCGGGCGTAATTGTGTTTAACAGTTCTCCGACCATGCGACCTGGCGAGATGCAAGGCAACCTTTCCACAGGCTATCAGACCAACAACGGACTCTTCGACTATTCGCTCAACTTTGCAGGCAACAAGCACGGATTTATCTGGGACTCACGTTACAGCGGTAAGTTTGCCCACTCCTACCACAACGCCTACGATGGATACGTGTATGGTTCGGCCTTTCGCGAGCAGTCCTTCTCACAACTGTTGGGCTACAACCACCGTAATGGTCACACACATCTCACACTCGACTATTATCATCTCACACCTGGTATCATTGAGGGTGAGCGCGATGAGAATACTGGCATTCTCTCGACTCCCGATGGTTTCTCAGGAAAGAGTTACGGTACACCATTGCCCTACCAGCAAATATACCATTACAAGGCCGTACTCAACAATTTGTGGGCTATCGGCGACGGAAATCTTAAACTGCTGTTAGGTTACCAGCAGAACCGTCGACAGGAATACGAGGATTCGAGAGACGCATACGGTCTATACCTACGTTTGCACACAGTAAACTATGACCTGCGCTACCAATCACCTGAGTTTCATGGGTGGCGAATGGCAACAGGTATCAACGGCATGTGGCAGAAGTCGCAGAACCTTGGTTCGGAGTTTCTCATCCCCGACTATAACCTGTTCGACTACGGAATATTTGCCACCGCAAGTCGCAAGTTTGGCTGTACAAGTCTCAGTGGCGGTCTTCGATATGACCATCGTCGCCTGCACAGCAACGCTATGGCGGACACTGAGGAACACGATGATGGCAACGACACTGGCGAAGAGACTGCTATGCGCTTCAACGCCTTCAAACGATCTTTCAACGGTTTCTCAGCAAGCATTGGAGTGGCGCAAAACGTTCTACCAGGGTTTAATATCAAGGCGAATGTATCAACAGGTTTCCGCGCACCAAACATCAGCGAACTTGCAGCCAATGGTGAGCACGAGGGCACAAGCCGCTACGAGATAGGCAATAACGACCTGAAGCCTGAGCACAGTTGGCAGATAGATATTGGTGCCGACTACACATCGGACATCGTGTCGGCAGAACTATCGTTGTTCGCCAATCGCATAAGCAACTATATCTTTACCGAGAAACTTGCCAATAGCGATGGTAACACCATTTCCATAGACGACACACCGGCATACATCTTCACTTCTGGCGATGCACGCCTGCTCGGTGGCGAGGTTCGTGTAGATGTGCACCCTATCACAGGACTGCATGTGGGGAACAGTTTCTCCTACGTCAACTCTATGCAACTCGGACAACCATCAGACTCTAAATATCTTCCCTTCACTCCAGCACCGCGCTGGCTTGCCGACATAAGGTATGAGTTTGTATGTAAAGGAAGAAACTTCGATAATCTCTTCATCAAAGTAGAGTCGGACTGCAACCTGAGGCAGAACCATTTTTACGCTGCCAATAACACAGAGACAGCCACTCCGGCTTACACAATTTTCAACATCTATGCTGGAACCGATGTACTCTACCACGGCAAACGACTATTCTCACTCTACGCATCGTGCGAGAATATTACAAACAAGGTTTATCAGAATCATCTGAGCCGCCTGAAATATCTCGATATGAACAATGCTACTGGCAAGATGGGAGTGTACAATATGGGACGCAATTTCACGTTTAAATGTGTTGTACCGATAAGTTTTATGTAATGAAAATAAAAATATAAGTTAGTATTCAAAATTATTTTTATAAAATGAGTAA
>DAIUFT010000134.1:0-1907 GCA_036844425.1 Prevotella sp.
TCTGTTCCCAAATAGCCTATATTAAATATTAAAATAATTTTGAACACTTACTTATTCGTAACCCTTATTTATTCGAATTTGTATTCTTTGCGGATTTGGGTTTACTAAAGATGAGTTGCATTATGCCCCAACCTGTTATGTACATTACAGCAGAAATGCAGTATACTATCATGTATGCCGCCTGCTTTCCTCTGTAGTCAGCGAATGAAAACGTCATTCCGAGGTTTTCTGCGTATGTAAACAGGCTTCCTGAGTACCTCATTATAATGTATGATGATATACCACCCGCTGCTCCGATGATACCTGTTATGGTGGCGATAGAATTCTTAGGGAAGTAGTCACCGACCATAGAGAATAAGTTAGCTGACCAACTTTGGTGCGAGGCTGCCTGTATACCGATTATGATGACAAAAAGCCATGGAGATATTTCACCTGCTGGTACTGTTATAATACCTATAAGTTGTACGAGAGCAAATATGAGCATAGAGCGTGTACGGCTGGCAGTAGGTGACAGTGCGTGCTTGTTTATGAAGTATGTGGGCAGATATGCGCCTGCGATTGACAGCATAGAGATAAGGTAAAGCAGCACGATGAGTGACATACTCATTGGTGAATCGGCTGTATAACCGTAGAAGTCGGATATGTAAACTGGTGTCCAGAAAAGGAAAAACCACCATACACCGTCTGTCATGAATTTGCCTACGATAAGTGCCCATGTCTCACGACGTTTAAGACTTTGCCACATTCCTATTCTTTTTCCTTTGTCTTTAGTGGCAGAGGGGGTGTTCGTTGCTGTCGTATTGCTGTCTTTGGGCCTTTCATCTTGAGTGATGTAGGCTTGTTCTGCCATGTTAACGTATGAAGAATCTGTAGGCTTCTTGTAGAGAATGAGCCATGCCAGTATCCAAAGATAGCCAACGGAACCAGTTAGGAAAAACGACATTTCCCATCCATAGTTACGTGCCAGCAGTGTAATAACTACAGGGGCAAGGAGTGCACCGACCGATGCACCGTTATTAAAGATGCTGATTGCGTATGCTCTGTCTTTCTTAGGAAAGTATTCTGCGGTGATAGTAACAGCAGCAGGGAAGTTGCCTGCCTGTCCGAACGCAAGTATGCAGCGACATATCATGAACAGGGTTACAGACATTGTGGTTATTGGTAATCCCGTTATAGCCATGTTGTGCATCACCTCTTTAGCCCCTTCAAAATTGTTTACCCATGTATCTGTAAGCAGTCCACAAGTTACAATGCCGCAGAAAGCATGCATTATGGCGCCCAAACTCCATATTGCCATGGCAATGGCGTAACCCTTTTTCATGCCGAGTTTATCCATCAAAGTTCCAGCGAAAAGCATGGCAATGGCGTAGATAAGAGCAAAGTAAGACGTTATACGACCGTAGTCGGCGTCAGACCATGCAAATTCTGGTGCAATATAGTCATTCCATGTGAGCGACAACACCTGTCGATCTATGTAGTTTATCATTGTGGCGATGAAGAGCAGAGAACATATTGTCCATCTGTGGTTACTCATCTTTGTGGTTTGTATTGGGCTCATTCTACCTATTTAATATAATTATACATCTGCAAAGTTAATAAAAATATGGCAGACATTTATGTAACAATATTGTAATTAAAGTTTGTTAACTCATAATCTGTGGCATAATACGAGAAAAAATGTTAACTTTGTGCCACGCAAACTTAAACAGCCGATAAAGTGGTTAGTGCATAAAACTAATGTGCTATCCATGGCATAGGCAAAGAGGACGGCAGTAGAACGTGAGTTTTGCTGCCGTTCTTGTTGTATGTTTATAAGGGTGGTTCTATAAATTACCACCGTTATATAAAACTAAAATGATGTAATGACGTTTTGTCATCTTTCGAGTTCTTTTCGGCCCAAAGCGTAA
>DAIUFT010000135.1:0-1789 GCA_036844425.1 Prevotella sp.
GTGTAAAACATATGTCCTACAGTAATGTTGGACGATAATAATTTACGTATGAAAGAACTTTTGATATTAATCTTAGTTATACTAATTGTTTCTTGTAATATTGGTAAAACGGAAACATTTGCATCGCTTCAACAATTACAAGGGAAATGGCAACGTATGGAGGATACATATAAAGTAGATACAGAGACGTGGACTTTCCAAAAAACAAGTATTATAGTAGAAGATAAATATGTTTACGGTAATAAGGTAGATACTAGTAAATATGAGTTATCCTATTATCTATCTAAAGGGATACCTGATGTTTACGATAGTTCCAAAGTAGGTAATATAGGCACAGGAACACATATAATATATTATTCGAAACTAAGGAAAAAGATTTTATATTATGAGATCATTAGTTTAAAGGGGGACATTCTTACTCTAAGTCATTATGCCCCTCGTGCTGTGGGCAGAAATGCTGGCACAGTAACTCTTATCCTGAAACGTGTGTCACGCTAAAAGTACCCCCATTATTCTATAACGTTATGATATTTGCCCTCAATACAAATGTGTTGAGGGCTTTTTATATTAACGTCATACATTATTGTGTAATATACTCTCTATATGCCCTACAATTACACAAAGATGTCACGATGAATAGAAATCCGTATCCTACCTTTGTCACATGAATCGTTAAAAAGGAATGATTATGCAGAAAAGAGTTTTGTCGTTAGTCATATTTTAACTAATTTTGTTCCCGTTGCTTGGTATGATGGATGGTTCAACAGTCATGGCTCAGCACTGGACATAGAGCGTTTGTAAGTTCTGATAGAATCCAAAGACTTGTATATTATGTTGGCGATGGCAGTTATAGTATAACTGGCAGAAAAGCAGGTACAGTTACCCTTACGCTTAAACGTGTATCACGCTAAGAAACAATATAATCTTTGCCCTCAATACATATGTTGTTGTGGGGGAAAGTTACGATTAAATGTTGTCTATAACAAAAATAAAAACGCAGCCATCGGACTTCTTGGGTCCGCAATGGCTGCGTTGCTTCTTATTAAGAGTGGTTCAATAAAATTACCACAGTTATGTAAAATTTGATGTTAGTAATGACTTTTGGTCATTACTATTAATTCTTGTCCTTATTCCAATAGTATCTGTTGTAGTTACGAGAATATTCGTTATTGTCGGTCCAATAGCCTCGCTGCGCTTCGTTACCGTCAACAAGTGACTTTACGCCTGCCGTGATGTCGAATTCATTACGGTCTTTATGCTGCTCCTCGTAGTCAGGGCTACCCAATGCGGGAACGACAACATTGAGGTCGAACACCATGCTCGCCATGCCTTTCGGACTGATATTACCGAAGAGATGAATGGTGTGTTTAACATATCCAGAGTTTTTCTCGCTGCGGAACGTGAACTTTAGCAGTTTCTGTTTGCCTGGCGGTATGACGTTGTTCTCATCTTGATCAGTTACGACGCAACCACAAGAGGGCTGTATGTCGGTAAGGACGAGTGGGGTGTTGCCCACATTCGCTACGCGCCATAGTAGTATTAGGTCCGTTCCTTGTACTAAAGGATAGTAGTGTCGGATGGAATCCTGTATCATTATGTCGGTCATCGGGAGAGTCTTGCTGCATGATGTGCCTGTGAAAAGGGCGCAAAGAAACAGTAGTAGCGTTGCTGCCGATGTGGTGATTTTTTTTATTCTCATTGGTTCTGTGTTGCTATTTCTTACTTAGTGACGATAAAAAACAACTTGGTACAATTTAACGGTGTGAATTTCATTGTATGTATCGTTTCC